>JAXMAQ010000035.1:0-72600 GCA_046350335.1 Planctomycetota bacterium | reverse complement strand
GCATGGCAATGGGGATCGATTCGAACTATTGGGATCAACTTGCCAAATCCAATTCTTAGGAGCGTAGTCGGAGTCTAATGAAAGGGAGGGGGGATTCTCGGTTCGACACGCATGTCCCCGTGGCGATGAGGTAAAAAAGCACTGGTAGACAAGCCGCACGGTGCCACTTGGCTGCACAGGTACGACCTGGCCGAACTAGTCGATTTCAAAGTCTTCCATCGACGCGTCCGACCGAGCAGAATGTCGAATACAGAGGATTCGCACTGTATCTCCGTCGATGACATAGTAGGTTCGCCGAGCAGACGCCCGTTTTCCAATGATCTTTAGACGAATCTCACGTCTTGCCAACGCGCTTTCGCGTGCAAGTGGAAATTGTTCGGGAAAATGGGACAAATCTTCGATTGCCTTTTTGAAGCGATTGAACCAACGCGCGGCAGCTATGGGATTTTTCTCGGCGATGAACCGATATTGGTCCTCTAATTGAGCAAAGGCACGCGGCTGAAAAATGACGCGGTAGGTCATGCGTCTTCGGGGATTTTGTATTTCCGACGCAATGCGTCCATGGCGTCAATCGCAGGTACGCCTTCGCCTCGATCAACCGAAGCAAGGCCCTCGGTAATGTCCCGTAGGGTCTCTGTTTCCTCGCGAAGGAGTTCGACGGCATGATCGAGTGCATGTCGTCGATCCGGAAAGTGGCCTTCTGCGACCAGTTTCTCAATGAATGCATTCGTGTCCGCGGAAAGTTCGATACTCATGGAATTCGTCCTCCAGATTGGATGATACCCATGGACAGGAGGCCTCGGCAAGGCGTTGTGGAGGCTGGGCTGACGGGGACCCTCTGGTGCCTACGGCAGCCGGACAACGAGTTGTCCGGCCCACCCATCCACCCGGCTAAGAACGCCCGCGCTTCGGGCGATGGATCCATGGCGACGAGCTACAAAAGCACTGTCAGGCAAGCCGCACAGTGCCACGCTGTCCATTCACCCAGGATGCCTGCAATTGTTCTTTACAACCGGAATCGCTCTCCTATGCCAAAGCACTGGCGGGCAAGCCGCACAGTGCCACGAATTGCTGGATGGGTCACGTCTACGTCGAGGGAACGGCCTTTCCTTTGGGGGGCGTCGCTTCGACGAACGTTGTCTCGTGTTCGTGGACCGGCAGCCAGGCGCAGAGAAGGCTGGAAAGGAATGCCGCGGGGACGGCGACGTAGAACATGTAATGGGGCGCGCCCATGCCTTCGAACAGGCTCATCATGCCGGCGACGATCGCGCCTCCCAGGCCCCACGAGACTCCCATGGTGATCGAGCTGGCGAGCCGTTGACCATTGGGCAAAAGCTGTTGGGCATAGCTGATGAGCACGGGCGTCGCCCCTCCGAAGGCCAATCCGGTCCAGGTCAAGCAAACGAGCAACCAACCATAGCTGGCGGTCGCGGATAGGTACAACGTCGGAATCGCGAACAACGGCAAAAGCCAAAGGATCAATCGTTCGCGCGAATGTCGGACCAGCACCGCGCAGCCGAACACACCCGCGCCGGAAGCGAATTGGAACACGGATTGGGCCCAGCCGATGTCTTCGTTCGCCATGCCGCGACTTTTGAGCATGAACGCCAGGCCGAGCAGTACCCCCACGGGTGGGATTACCCGAAGGATGCCGATGACGAGGACGAGGAATAGCGTTCCCCGCTTCTCCCTATCGATCTTCGCGGACGGTCGTCGAGTCTGGGCGTGTTGCGGCGTGTCATCAGGAATTCGCCGCAGGTACCAAGCAATGAGTAGCACCAGCGTAATGCCCCAGGTGGCGCTCCAGGCGAGGGCTGGCAAGCCGAAGTGAGTGGTCACGAAGCCACTATAGGCGGGGCCAATCGCCTGACCGATCGAGCCGCCGAGAACGAAAATGGACATCGCCCGGCTGCGTAACTTGGGGGCGCAGGCGCCGACCATGGCGGCGGCCTCGGGGTGAAACGCGCCGACGCCGAGCCCGCCGATGATCAAGATCGCGCACACCGACCAGAAGCTATTCGCGATGCCTAGGGCGCTGAGGCAAACCACGGAGACGATCGGGGCGGCCCACACCATCCATCGGCCACGGTATCGGTCGCCGAAGTAGCCAAAGAAAAGCTGTGTCGCGCTCGACGTCATGCTCCACAAGACGTAAAGCCACTGTGTTGAGCCGACTTTCAATTCCAGGTCGGGCCACAACGGTTGAATGAAAAGGGCAAAACTGTCGATCAAACAGTGCGCAATCGCCAGTAAAATGACGGGAACGAGATTCAAAGTGGCGTCACTTTCACGACCGTTTTGGCAATCTTGATGGTTCGTCCGGCAGGACGAATTGAGTTCCGCGGCAGGGGCTATTTCTACGCAGGAAGGCGGTAGAATGCGAGCGTCGGTCCGTGGCTTTCGAGGAGTCGATGGACTCACGGGGACGCTGTTATGAATCGTACTAATGCCGCTCGGAAAAGTAATGTCGGAGCCCGGCGCCAATTCATGGACGCCGCGAATCGTGGCTAGCGTGGAAGCTCGCCAAGCGACCGAGCCGGGCATGGCGACATGACTAATCTGACGCTCGATGGGAATCATGCCTCTTTTCGTTCCTTCGAACTCGAGACATTGGGAGTTTAGCGTTTGTTGTTTCGTTCTCCTTGGCTCCGTGACGTGGTTGCCATCCTGAGCTTGTGCCTCTTCGTGTCCTTGGGTCATGGGGAGCAGTTTCTTTTCGGTGCTCAACCCGTTGGGGGGGATAAGTCGACTTTCATGTTCGGGCTGATGTCCGACTATGCCGACGCGTTGGCGGAGGGGGAGCTTCCCTTCTGGAATGAACGGTGGAGTTTCGGCTTCGCGGGTGTCGCGGAAAGTCAGGTCGGCGCGTTCTATCCCCCGCACTTCGTTCTGTATCAACTCATGCCGGCGAAGGACGCGTTCCGCTGGAACTATCTGATCCACCGCCTGCTGATCGTGCTGGTTGCCTATGCGTCGTGCCGAGGCTTGGGGCTGCGAACGCTGGGAAGCTGGGTGGCCACTTTGGTATACGCCGCCGGCGGCTTTGCCATCGTGCATCTGGACCATCTCTGGTCCGTGGAAAGTACCGTTTGGTTCCCCCTCGCCGTCTGTCTCACCCACCGTTGGCTGCTGCATGGTTCCCAAGTCGCGTTACTCGCGCTCCCGTGGTGCCTGGCCCTTCAATTGGCGATCGGGCATTTTCAGTTGGCGTTCTACACACTGGTGACAATGACGCTCTATGCCGGGATGGGGTTCGTTTGGCGTCGGCGTCTAAGCGGCATGGATGTGGAGCCCAGGTCTTGGAAACGTTGGCCGGTTTGGCTGATCGCGGTGGTGATGGGTTATGGCCTGGCAGGAAGCCAACTGCTCCCCACGGCCTATCTTGCGGCGTATTTGCGTGTGATGAATCCCTACAATCTTTCGGAAGATTACCTTACCCTCTTTGCCCTTCCTCCATGGATGGAAGTGAACCTCTTTTTACCCTACCTGTATTTTCGAGAACCATTGTGGCGCGGCGTCGCGTGGACGACGATGCGGACGTCGCCTGAAGAGTGCCTGCAATTTGTCGGCATTGTTCCCATGGTGCTGGCGATGGGCGCCATGCTCCGGTGGCGTCGCCTTCCCGTGGTGCGCATTTGGACGATTCTTCTTGTCCTCTCGGTGTTGCTGAGCTTCGGCTCCTTTCTTCCGGGGGGCAAGTGGCTTGGCTACGTGCCCGGCTTCTCTTTCTTTCGCTGTGCCGCTCGATGGTCGATGGTGACGCATTGGTGTTTCGGGTTTCTCGCTGGGTTCGGCGCCGATCATCTCCGCACGCCGCGAAGACTCTGCCGCTGGTGGCGCAATTACACGGTCGCGTTCGTCGCGGTATTGCTCCTGGCGGGAAGCTGGTGGTACCTCCTCGACAACGCGGCTCAACGAGGCGGTTCGCTCCCAATTTGGCTCGTCGAGTGCGCGGATTACTGCAACCCGTTCGTTCCAGGGTCCGCGACCTACGCCATCCTAGGCGAAATGACTTCCCGCCGCGGTGCCGATCCCTACACCTGGAAACTATGGGAGCGAGCGGGACGGGCGGACGTCGAATCCCGGCTGGTCGATCATTGGAGCGACGTCATCCTGCGCGAGATCTTGCCGACGGTGGTCCTGGTGATCGTCGGGCTCATACTTCTCGCATCGATTCACAAGTGGACCAAGCGAGCGAGGATCCGCTGGATTGTGCCGACAATCATCGTCGGTTTCTGCCTCATGGACTTTGGCATGTTCCGTTGGTTCTTTCCGGAGTCAAGCGCGCTGCCGGCGCAATTGGAGTCTCGGGGGACCGTATTGGCTCGGCTGCGGGACTTGCCTGAAGGAAGCCGCGTTCTTGGCCCGGGTTCCAACTTCTTGATCTCGCAAGGAGTCGCGCAAGTCCGCGGCTTTCGAACTCTCGATCTTCCCATGCCAGAGGCGGTAGGGCGAACACTGGCGCAATTGGACATCGGTTTTCCGCGAGGAGATGAGCTATTGCGCGCGCCGCCCCACTCGCTCTTGGGGATCGCCGGCGTGCTTGAGCATCCCTTGGCGACGCGCGCCAGTACGCCAGCGCTCGCGCCCGGTCCTGGTCTTTACGTCGACGCGGATGAAGCACTGGATTGGTGGCTGGAGGGAAGCACCTATACACGTAGACGACTGCGCGATCGCGGCATCCGCGTGCAGTCGGCTCTCAAGCTATTTGAGCCTTCGGTTCCCGCGCTGGTCGTTCCCTTGACTCGGTTTTATGACGCATCGGATGTTGGTGGTTTGTTGGGTCCGAAGCAACGTTGGCAGGGACTCTACACAAACCCGCCGGCATTGACGTCCGGGACCGCAACGATGATATCCAGAACCCGGCATTCACGATCCTGGAAAGTTCAGGTGAATGAACCGTCCCTGCTGGTGTTGGGGGAGTTGTATCTGCCCGGGTGGTCGGCGACGGTCAGGCGGCAGCCGGTAGAAACATCGGCTGAGCAAGTATCGGCAAGCAAGTCGGACATGTCGCCGGTGGACTCTACCGTGGGGTTGGTTGACGATTATTGGCAAGGAGTGTCGATGGCGACACCAGGCGAGTATATGGTGGAACTGAGCTTCCATCCTCCCGGTTTCCTGCTTGGCCTGTCGGTTTCCATCGGTTCGTTGGTCGCCTGGTTGGCTCTTGCCGCAGCCACCTGGAAGGGGTGGATGACGTCGCGATCCCAAACCTGATTCTCCATTAAAGACCGGGTAATGGGACGAAAGAACGCTCGCACGACATCAGGGAACGGGAATTATGTCATTGGCCTTTTGCGCGCGCCGACGTTCGCTCTTGGGGCTGGGAATCTGATGATCGCGGATCTTTCGGTAGAGGGTTCGTTCGCCGATGTGCAACATCTTGGCCGCTTCTTCTCGATTCCCGCCCGTCATTTTCAACGCTTGCTCGATGTAATAGGCCTCGACGACATCCAGCGGTTTGCCGATCAGCGATTCTTGCGATCCGCCAAGCCCGGTTTCCTGGTGCCCTTGTAATTCCTCGGGAAGATCGTCCAAATCGAGCCGGCCATCCTCGTCCATAACCATCATGCTCTCGAGGATATTGCGTAGCTCGCGGACGTTGCCCGGCCAATCGTGCGCGCGAAACACGCGCATGACCGCCGGCGAAATCGTCGGCGCCGATCGTCCATGGGTTTCCGCGAACTCCTTGAGGAAGTGATCGCAGAGCAGGGGAATGTCTTCCCGCCGCTCACGAAGCGGAGGTAATTGGATCTTCACCACCTTCAGCCGATAGTAAAGGTCCTGGCGGAACAGACCGTCCTTGACCATCTGTTCGATGTCCCTGTTGGTCGCGGAGATGAGGCGAACGTTGACTTTAATGGCGTCATTGGCGCCAACACGCATGATCTCTCGGCTCTCGATCACGCGCAGCAATTTGATTTGCGTGGACATGGGGAGATCGCCCACTTCGTCGAGGAACAACGTTCCGCCGTTGGCGTGTTCGAAGCGTCCCTTTCGCATCCGATCGGCGCCGGTGAAGGCGCCTTTTTCGTGGCCGAAAAGTTCGCTTTCCAGAATGCTTTCCGAGAGAGAGGCGCAATTGAGAGCGACGAACGGCTTATGTTTTCGCGGACTGTTGTTGTGGATGGCCCTGGCGACCAACTCTTTGCCGGTTCCGTTTTCCCCCAAGATAAGTACGGTGGCGGGTGAGGGAGCGACGAGCCGCAACCGCGACATCACGCGGTTCATGGCCATCGAGTTCCCCACGACACCTTCAAAGCCAAACTTTTCATTGAGCTGCCGTCGAAGTTCCAAATTGGAACGGTGCAGACGCTGTCGCTCGGTTGCCTTGGCCACGACGGTTCGAAGTTCGTTGATGTCAAGCGGCTTGGTGAGATAGGTCGTCGCCCCTTGCTGCATGGCGCTCACCGCCGTTTTGATGGTGCCGTGGCCGGTAATTACCACCACTTCCGCTTCCGGCAACTCCTGGCGCGCCCGCTTGAGGAGTTCCAGTCCATCCACGTCCCCCATGACCAGGTCGGTGATGACGATGTCAAACTCTTCGCTCTGAATCTTCGCCAGTCCATCGGCACCACTGGAGGCAACAGTGCACTCGTACCCCGCGCGCTCCAGGCTTTCCGCGACCGCTTGCGCATGGGCAACTTCATCATCGACTACCAGGACGCGAATCGTTTCGTCGTTCATTCCGCTACCTGTCAATTCCTGCTGTCAAATTGGCAATTAATTTTGGTTTCGGTCTATTCTAGGGATGATCTGCCAATTTGGCAAACGTAAAGTGGGTTGTCAGGTAAAGAAGTTAGAGGCTAGTGGATTGTGTATGCGTGGATGTGATCTTTAAGTTGATCATTTGTCAGTACTTGTGTTCAATGGAGATGCCGTGGATGCCGTTGTTCGGGTCGGAATAAGGAGCGACGCTGAGGTTGTGCTCCTCGAGGAGGTGGTGATGCGCGACCGTTTGGCCAATCATGTAGCCGAGGGCGGCCCCGAAAACGACGTCGGACAGATCGTGATTGCGGTTGTCGATTCTCGACCAGCCGACGAGTCCCGCAGTGACGTAGGCGATTTGGCCTGCGGTCGGTCCGTAGTATTCGCTGATGACGGCTGCGACGGCAAAGCTGGATGAAGTATGTCCGGAGGGAAACCCATAATCCTGGCCATTGGGTCGTTCGGTATCGAACGAGTACTTCAGCGCGACCGTCAAACCATCCGTGAGGATTAACGCGTTGATCAATGCCTTGGCAAAGGCATGTTCCCTGGGATTGTCCGTAATGAGCGAGACGGCGTAGAGGCTTCCCGCTACCCCTGCATGGGTGATCGGGTGACCGACGACATCCATGACATTGTTGAATCCTCCCCAGCGGCGCGGGTGCTGAGCAACGTCGTCGCGAACTTCATCGTCCCAGTTATGCGCGATGATCGCAGTGATCCCCGCGTTGAGGGCGAGGCTAATCCCGTTGCCGACGGTGAACAGGGATTTGGTGTCGTCCCACAAACCAGCGGGGAACGAGTGGAAGTCATCGCGAAAATTGGGGACCGTCAAGCAATCGGAAAGGGACGTGCAACAGGGATTCTCCGCTTCTCCCTTTGAGGAATCTTCCTGCGCGCTCCCGAGAGGTGAATCGCTCTTTAGGGCACGTGAAACCCCGGGAACGATTTCCCGTTCTTCCGACACTTCGCCGGAGTCGTCTCCTGGGAGAGGAAGAGTCGGCGATTCCGCGACGGTTGAGCCGTTCGATGCGGCGGGAATCGTGGGTCCTTCGGTGCATTCGATGTCTTGCCGACGGATCGCGGGGCCTTGGTGTGCGGAACCTTCCGTCGGACGCGAATCCTCTTCGTTTGCTGCCGCAAAACCAGCGGGCAGGGCGCAGAGGAACACGGTCACGACCAGAGCCGTGGATTGGTGACGGAGATTCTGCAGCATGAGCGCTGCATAGCTGGCCTCAGAGAACGATACCAGACCAATACGCCTATTTGCGGAAATGGAATACTTGCGGGGCATGGGCTGTCTGGAGTCGATGGGTGTTGATTACCAAGCCGGTCGCTGCTGGCGCAGAACCCCACGGCGGACGCCCCGAACGGGGATCCACGGGATCGGGTCCAACAGGATGGAAACGTGGCACGCCCGGCGGCTCGGATGCCGCGCTTACTTACCCTCGAAGCAATCCAGCACCCAGGGTTCGTGTCCATCGAACTCGCGGAGAAGGCGAACGAGAATGGTCGGTTTCGCGATACGCCTAATGCACGGCTTCAAATTTTCGAATGACGCCAACCACCACGCCAAGAATCTCGAGATTGTCGCAATAAATCGGGCTCATGGAGCTATTGGCAGGCTCCAAGCGGTATCGGCCGCGCTCGCGGTAAAACCGTTTGAGGGTCGTTTCCTCCCCATCGACCAACGCGACGACAATCTGTCCATCTTGAGCCGTCGCTTGTTTGTGAACGATGACGAAGTCGCCATCTTCGATGTGGTCTTCAATCATCGATTGGCCGCGAACCTTGAGGGCGAAATCACCACTTTTGCCGAACATGTCTTGTAGATCGAGCCGTTCGGACTGTTCGAAGGTAGTGATCGGTTGACCCGCCGCGATCGTGCCGGAGAGAGGGATTCCCGCTGCCAGGTCACCATCATTGATCACGGAGATGGCGCGCGACATATTCGGCTCACGCTTGATGAGCCCTTTTTTCACCAAAGCGGAAAGATGGCACATCACTCCATTGGGGGACTTGATGTCGAAAGCCGAGCCAATCTCACGGACCGTCGGCCCGTATCCCCGGGTTCGAATCTTCTCCAAGATCAGGTCATAGACCTCTTGCTGGCGTTTCGTCAGCTTGCGAACTTTGGCCATTATCGGCCTCCTTTCTGGCCTCCCTCGGCGTTTCCGCGGAGAGCACTGACCGGGCGAGGTCGACGGGTCCTTCAGGCGAAACCTATGAGCGAAAGGGCAACTAGAATCCGAGCTCCCCGGTCCCAACTATGTACTTTAGTATATTGTACGTGTGTCCATATGCAATATCGGATTGTGGAAAAGAGGGACTTGAATCTCGCGGCGAAAGGGATCGCTGGCCAATCGTCCCAGCAATGGGTAAGTTCTTGGTATGTCGATCTGCGTGGAATGTGGGGTTGAACTTCCCCGATCAGAGATGTTTGGTGCCGCCGACGATTTGCGGTGCCCGAATTGTGCCCAGCGGCGGCGCAATAAATATGTCGCGCCGCGCGCAGTGGTCCGGCAGGATTATCTTCCCGTCACACTAACGATTGTCTCCCTTGCAGTTGGGGCGACCCTGTTGAACTGGGTGTTCCCGGACTGGGGGGAGTATTTGATCTCGTTTCGCTCGGCAGTGTGGAATGGCGAGATTTGGCGACTGGGTACCACCACCTTGGTCCACGCCGGCTTCTCCACCGGCGGAATCTTGCACATCGCCTTCAATCTCTATTGGTTTTGGCGTTTTGGTGGTCCGCTAGAATCCTGGATGGGATCCGGCCGATTCTTGGGATACTTCCTCTTGCTGGCGTTCGGGCCGATGGCGGCCCAGTTTCTCGCGTCCGGGCAGCCGGCGGTCGGGCTCTCCGGCGTGGTTTACGGTATGTTCGGAACGCTATTCGCGCTGCGACGCTACAAGGATTTTGCCGCAGAGATCCTTCAGCCAGCCACCGTGCAGATGCTCGTGATTTGGTTTGTGATCTGCATTTTCCTGACTCGTGGTGGCATGATGTCCGTGGCGAACGTGGCGCACGGCGGGGGAGCCGTTCTGGGATATCTCCTCGGCCGGGCGGTATTGATGCCCCAGCGGAAGGTCCTCATCGCCGGCATCTCCGCCCTCGTCGTGGTCCTTTCTTTACTGACGCAATGGATGCCGTGGAACGAGGCGTTTCAACGACGGAATCTCGATCCGATGCAAGTGATTCTTCAGCAGGTGGAACAGGCGCGCCAGCAACCATGGGACGGTCAGGATTGAAGCGAGCGAGCACGGACCAATGGCCCGCATGGGATTGAGGATTCGCGCGAAATCTTCCCCTGGAATCTCCAGCGGTTTACCTTCGAGTCGATTGAGGACGTCGCGGCGAGTAGGGCAGCGAATTCATGGGACGCACGCGCCAGCAGAATCTCTTCGACGTGAACGCCAATCCCTGGGAGGGAGAGGATTCCGGCGTCTACGCTCAGGTGGTTTTCGATCGTCCCCTTCGCGTTGTCTTCACCTACAAGATTCCCTTCGACCTGCTTCCTAAAACGCAAGCAGGTAAACGAGTCCTGGCTCCCTTCGGAAAAGGAAGTCATCGCACCACCGGCTACTGCGTTGGCGTCACGCATGAGACGCCTTCGGGCACGCATGGTGGAGATGCGTTAAAACTCAAATCCATCCAAGCAGTTCTCGATTCAGAACCTTTGCTTTCAAGCGAAATGCTCCGTCTTACGCAATGGATCGCGGACGTTTACCGATGCGGTTGGGGGCAAGTCCTAGAATCGGTCCTCCCCCGTGGTGTCAAGCATGAGGCGGGGACTCGATGGGCCCTCTTTCTGATTCCCGTTGCGGAGGAGGAACGGCCGGCGACGCCACTGACCGCCAAGCAGCAGCGCGCCTTGGACGCTCTGATCGAGTTCAAGCGTCCCGCGCTCATAAAAGAGATCGGCCAGCAGGCGCGCTGTGGTCCCGATTGCGTCAAATCGCTGGTGGAGAAAGGGTACGCCAAATCCCTGCGGCAGCGCGTGGTGAGTCGCGCGCCAAAGATTGAACCGGTCCTTTGGGATAAACCTCCGGAATTGAATCCCTACCAGCGTTCGGCGTTGGAACGGATCCGTCAGCGAGTGATCGACCACGAATCCGGGACCTTCCTGCTGCATGGCGTGACGGGAAGCGGCAAGACGGAGGTCTACCTCCGCGCGATCGCCGAGGTCGTCGAGCGGGGACGGGAGGCGATCGTGCTCGTTCCGGAGATCAGCCTCACGCCCCAGACGATCGAACGATTTCGCCGCCGATTCGATCATGTCGCCGTCTTGCACAGCCATCTCTCCGACGTGGACCGGAGGTGGCATTGGAGTCGGATTGCCGCCGGGGAAGTGAATGTCGTGGTGGGCGCGCGGAGTGCGATTTTCGCCCCATGTAAAAACCTGGGGCTCATCGTCCTCGACGAGGAGCACGAATCGACGTTCAAGCAGGAAAACACCCCCCGCTATCACGCGCGCGACGTTGCGATCCAGCGTGGATTGCTGGAAAAGGTCCCCGTCGTGCTTGGCTCGGCGACGCCGTCTCTGGAGAGTTATCTAGCGGCGAAGGAAAAACGTTTCGAAATGTTGTCCATCCCCGAGCGAGTCAAGGATCTGCTCCTTCCCAAGGTCGACATCATCGATCTGAAGAACGAGTACAAGCCAGGCCAGGCGATGCAGGCGATCAGCCGGCCGCTTGCCCATGCCATCGATCGCACGGTTAAAGAAAAGGGGCAGGTGATACTGCTGCTGAATCGGCGTGGGTTTTCGACGGCGCTTCTCTGTCCTCAATGCGGGCATGTCGAAAAGTGCAAGCACTGCGACATCTCGCTCACATTCCACAAACAGCTGGATCGACTTCTCTGCCATGGATGCGACGCGGAGTTTTCCGTGCCTGAACGTTGCCCCGAATGCAAACTCCCCGCGATCCGATTTTCCGGCTTTGGCACCGAGCGGTTGGAAGAGGAAGTCCGTTCGCGGTTCCCGCAATACCACTGCGCGCGAATGGATAGCGACACCATGCGTTCCGCCCAGCATTACGAGCGAGTACTGAGCGCCTTTCGGCAGGGGAGCATCGATATTCTTTTGGGGACGCAAATGATCGCCAAAGGATTGGATTTTCCCAACGTGCACCTCGTGGGGGTGATCTCCGCGGATACGGCGCGCAACCTGCCCGACTTTCGCGCTGCCGAGCGGACGTTTCAACTCATTGCCCAGGTCGCGGGTCGCACGGGACGGGGTGAAACGCCAGGCCGGGTGCTGGTGCAAACCTTTAGCGCGGACGATCCGTCCATCCTGGCGGCATCCCGGCACGACTATCTGGGATTCGCGGAAAGGGAACTGCCCATCCGCGCGGAATACGGGTATCCCCCCCATCAGCAACTCGTGCGGATCATCGTTCGCTCCACCTTGGAATCACACGCGAAGGAAGCCAGTCGGCTTCTCGCCAGCCGCTTTCGCCAAGTGCTCGTCGGAAGGGAATCTGCGCGCGTTCTCGGTCCCGCCGTCGCACCTATCCCTCGCCTGAAGGATTATCACCGCATGCATTTTCAAATCCACGTCCCTCATGGCTTTGATCGCCAGGCGTTGCTGGACGCGGCACTCGACGGCGTCGAGTTGCCCGGGGACGCGGAATTCGTCGTCGATGTCGATCCGGTCTCGATGCTTTGACCATTGTCTCCAACCGTCCAAAACGAATCGAACCTCGACTCCATCACGCCTCTTCCGTCCGCGCCCTCGGATGGTCGTTGGTATCAAGTGGATTCCGATCTCCGGCTGTAATTCCGTTCAGGGTTGGAAAATTGCCCGACGGTTCCAAGATTGGCGTCCGGATTTTTTCGGGTCTGCTTATACCCAAGTGTCCGAACGTTTCGGTGTGTTCAAAAACGGGTCAACGCCTATGGAACGACACCGCCTGTGACGTTGGCGGCATCGGTATTTTGCCTGTTTTGACGGTTATCACGTTCGGTGAAACGAGGCGACGTCGGTAAACGCTCCGGTACGGGTTGTCTTTATCGGCGAGAAGCCAAGAATTGAAACAATCAACAGTGAAGCTTGGCACCGTCGACAGGGAGGCGATTCGGAAGGGCGGCTTCTTTTCAGGATACCCCTCACCATGAAAACAGCAGTTCGGTCTCCGTCCATGCACATCGAACCGCTGGAAGATCGCACCGTTCCGGCCACATTGCTCCTCGGCGACTTTGTCCAAGCGGACGGTACGCACACCCAGGATTTCTTCGGCCAAGACGTCGCCATTTTTGGCGACTATGCCGTCGTTGGTGCCCTCCGCGACGATTCCATGGGAGCCAACGCCGGCGCCGCCTATGTCTATCACCGCGTGGGGGACACCTGGTTCGAACAAGCCAAACTCACCGCCCCTGATGCCGCGGCCCAGGATTTCTTCGGCGTTTCCGTGGCGATCTCCGGGGACCGCATTGTCGTCGGCTCGATTTTCGACGATCCCAAAGGCAATAATTCCGGTTCCGCGTATGTCTTTCGCCGCGATGGCGAAAACTGGACCTACGAGGCCAAGATCACCGCGAAGGACGGGTCCGCCAACGACTGGTTTGGCGTGGACGTGGCCATTGACGGCGACACCATCGTCGTTGGTGCCTCGATGGCGGGCCCCACGGCGTTCACTCCTGGCGCGGCGTATGTCTACCACCACGACGGTACGAAGTGGAAACAGGTCGCGAAGCTGACCGCCAGTGACGGCGCGGACGATGATTTCTTCGGCAACAGCGTCTCGATATCCGGCAATACCATCGTCGTGGGAACTCCTTGGAAGGACAGAACCGGGAGCAACCACGGCGCGGCTTACGTTTACCAAGGCGCCGTTGCCAGTTGGACCGAGATCGCGAAACTGACGGCGGTTGATGGAGCAGCGGACGACGAGTTCGGCTCCTCAGTGTCCGTGGATGGCGACACCATCGTGGTGGGCGCTCCCAAGCACGATGTCACCGGTGTTGGATTTGACGCCGGTCAAACCTATGTGTTCGCGCGATCGGGGGGTATTTGGACCCTCGACACCACGCTTACCGCATCGGACGCCTCGGAAGGGGCGCAATTCGGGTATTCGGTTTCCGTCTCGGAGTCGGACCTCTTAATCGGTGCGCGCTACGACGCGGAACTTGGCGTGGACGCGGGGGCTGCCTACCTGTTCTCGAAGGCCGGCGGCGCCTGGGCCGAGGTCAACAAACTCTTGGCTGCCAACGGCGGTGAAGGAGCGCTCTTCGGTTGGAGCGTTGCGGTCGCGGGAGACTATTATTTTGTCGGTTCTCCGAACGCAGGCAGCTCGGCCAATGGATTGGCGTACTACGCACCGCTACGTCTACCGACGATCGTGGACAATGGCGCCACGGTTCCGCAGGGAGAATCGGTCACAATTAACGTCTCCGATTTGGCGGTCACCGTACCTGGTCGAAGCGCTAGTGAGATAATCTACACGGTTCTCAAAACGCCCGTGAACGGCACGCTCTTGCTCAATGGCGTTGCATTGACCGCCGGTGACCAATTCTCGCAAGCGGATATTGATGCGGGCCGGCTGACTTATTTGCATGATGGGTCGGAGACTTCCAGCGACGCCTTCGATTTCGAGGTTTTCAATACCTCGGGCAATGAGTTGTTCCAGGGAACCTTCTCAATCTCGGTGATCTTGGTGCCGCCAGCTCCTCCCGGTCCAGACCAGGAGCCTGTGACTCCGATTACCTTGCTGTTCGCGCCGAGCGCGGCACTTTTGACTCGGCCTGAATTGGGCTTGGCGTTCCGTCCGCCGTTTCCGGACGACCTATTCTTCTTCGATCCCTCGCTCGGCCCGATCGAGCCCAGCCGGCGGAATTTCACGGGTGAACAAGCTCTCTTGCAAGCGGCTGCCGTTGCCGCCCGGACCGAGGAATCGGTGCTTCATGGTCTGCCGAGCGGATTCATGAACTCGATTGGTCGCGTCGTGGACGGCGTGTTTTGGCCTAGCGCGATCCTACGTGCCCTTCAGACCGGCGTTCAAGAGGGCGTGAAGGAAGAGGCCGCGCCCGAAGCTGCGCCAAACGAGGGAAATCCTGGTCAAGCGTTCCATGATCCGCGCGCCAACGACCGAATGGCGCTTGATGTCGTCTTCACGTCGGCGGGGTTGACCAGTTCTCAGAACATGATTCACGCGGAGTCGGAATCGACCGGTGACCTTGACGATCTATTCGCCGAAATGGCGAACGCGGATTCGGTCTCTGGTTTGGCTTTTGCAGCATTGGCATTCCCCGCCGTGCTGCGTTTGGAACCGAAACAAACGTCCCATCGTGATAGCAGGCGAACGGACGCCCACTGGTCCCATTTGGAAATCTGAGCCGGAAATCTGAGTTCGCTTAGTCCGCGCGCTCCGTCGAATGCCGTCCCCGATTTTCCTGCTTCCGAATGTACTCCCAATCCAAGTTCCTTTGTCCAAAGCTCGGCAGAGTCTGTTGACGACTTGGCAGGTCGCCCGGCCGACTTGGGAAGCCACAACGAGCTCATCGCGTTGAGATTTGGGAAACGGACGCGAATCAAGAAACGACGCAACCCAGCGGAATAGGGCTGGGTCGCGTGGTTGATCGAAATGCTGGCGTCGTCGATTACTGGCGCCGGGCGGCGTCGAGGAACCCTTCGAGCTGTCGGCTCCGGACCGGATGTTGGAGCTTGCGGACCGCCTTGGCTTCGATCTGGCGGACACGTTCGCGGGTAACCTTAAAGATTCGGCCCACTTCCTCGAGGGTGTAGGTGTAGCCGTCCCCGAGGCCGTAGCGGAGCTTGATGATCTCCCGCTCGCGGTAAGTCAAGGTCTTGAGTACGTTGTCGATCTTCACCTTGAGCATTTCCTGGGTGGCGGCGTTGACCGGAGATTCGGCCCTGCCGTCTTCGATGAAGTCGCCGAAATAGCTGTCTTCGCTTTCGCCGACCGGCCGATCAAGACTGATGGGATGCCGAGAGATTTTGAGTACTCGGCGCGTTTCGTCGATCGAAATGCCTGCGGCGTTCGCCGTTTCTTCAATCGTCGGTTCGCGACCCATCTCTTGCAGCAACTTCTTCGAGACGTTGCGCAGTTTGCTCATCGTCTCGATCATGTGAACGGGAATCCGGATCGTACGCGCCTGGTCGGCGATGGCCCGGGTAATTGCCTGGCGAATCCACCACGTGGCATACGTGCTGAACTTGTAGCCTCGGCGGTATTCGTACTTGTCGACCGCCCGCATGAGACCGGTGTTCCCTTCCTGGATCAGGTCGAGGAAGCTCAGGCCGCGGTTGCGGTACTTTTTGGCGATCGAGACGACGAGTCGGAGGTTTCCGCCCGACAGTTCCCGTTTGGCCTGTTCATATTCGTTGAAGCGCCGCTGCATCGCCATGCATCGCTTGGCGAGGGTTTTGGGAGTTTCGAGCGTCATGAGCATTAGGTCACGAAGCTCTTTCTCGGCGTTAGCGCGGTCTTCCTTGGAGGTCCGATTTTCCTTGAGGCGAGCGATCTCCTGTCGCAGCTCGTTCATGCGGAGGGAGATCTGCCGCAGTTTCTTCATCATCGGCTGGATGCGCTGCGTGCGAACGCTCAATTCCTCGACGAGCAAAACGCATTTGCGCCGGCGGAATTTGAGTCGGCGGTGAACCACTTCCTTTTCCGCGCGAGGCGTCTTCTTGCTGATCAGCTTGCGGAAATCCTCGACGTTTCGCTCGAGCAAATAATCGAGGGTTTCCAAGTTCTTGGGCATGCGGCCCAGGACCTGGTCCTTTTCGAGATTCTCGGTGACGGAGACTTTAACGGTTCGGTCGAAAGGGAGTTCGCCGCGATGGACCTGATGGAGGACGTTGACGGCGAGGCGGAGAGCGTAATCACATTCGAGCACTTTGCCGCGGAACCAGCGGCGGGTCACTTCGATCTTTTTGGCGAGCGCGATTTCCTCTTCCCGTTTAAGGAGGGGAATCTCGCCCATTTGCGTGAGGTACATGCGAACCGGGTCATCAATACCCCGGCCGGCAAAGTCCCCCTCGTCGGCGGGACGAAACTCTTCCTCGTCGTCATACGCGACCGGAATGGTCGTTTCCGCGACCGAGTCGGCGGAGACATCGCCAAAACTGCTTTCGCGATCTTCGGCGTCCGCCTCGTCGATGACCTCAATCCCTTGCTCTTCGAGCGTCATGAGCAGCTGGTCGAGCTTGTCGGGACTGGTCGCTTCATCCGGCAGGGCCTCGTTGACCTGGGTGTAGGTCAAATATCCCTTGCGTTTACCGGACTCGACGAGCGACTTGAGGGTTTCGTCTACCGATTTCTCCATGGACAACTCCCAAGGATGACCAATGTTCGCGAACCTCGCGTTCGGTTCGCTGCCTGTTTTGCCGAGTTCGGCAGCAACCATCGTGTCGGGCGAAGGGGAGGGGGCGTTTACAGTACGTTGCCTTCTCGCAACCTCTGCATGGCCTGTCTGAGCTTCTCCACTTCTTCCAAATCGTCCGTGCTGGCACCGTGCTGCCGAACAGCCAATTTCAACGACCGCTTGCGATCTTCCTCCAAGCGGGCTCGGATGTCCGCAAGTACCTGATCCGGGTTCTCCCAGGTTTCAGGTGCTTCCACCAATTCCATGAGCAATCGATCCAGGGCCCGCTCGTCCAGGCGTTCGCGGAGTCCGTGGATCGTCGCTTCGTCTCCCAAATCTTCGTTCAGTTCGTAGCAGGCTTCCATTAGTTTACGGAGACTAGGGTGCCGAATCTCCGCCACGGGAAATAACGCCCGAAACTCGCCCGCTTTGCCAGGAAACGCCACCAACGCCTGTACGATCTGTCGTTCCCGCGGATCCATCGGCACGTTTTGTTCCGATGGCACCGGCTCCGGCTTTCGCGAGAATCCGCTCGAGTTTTCCCGTAATTCCCTAATCCTCCGCCGAATCACATCTTCGGGCTGCCCAAATTCCCGCGCGACCCGGTGGATCGCAAGGTTGACGGTCGGCGATTGGCCCGCCATCAGCGGAATCTTACTCAGCCGATCAAGGATTTTTTCCAGGGCCCGCCGTTCCTCGTCGATCGATCCTCCGGCCGTTAGACGTCTTTCCTGCGAAATCAGGTAATCCAGGGCCTCGGGCGCCTCGCCAACGTGCTTGCAAAGGACTTCCACCCCTTTTTCTCGAATAAAGTCGCAAGGGTCGAGATTGTCCGGTAGCACGCATAAACGCAAATCGAGCTGCGAACTAAGGAAAAGTTCGATCGCCTTGTCTGCGGCCGTTTGGCCTGCCGTGTCCCCGTCGAACATGAGTACGACCCGATCGGCATAACGCCGAAGCTTCGCGACATGTTGGGGAGTCAGAGCAGTACCACACGTGGCCACCGCCGTGTTGAGCCCCGCCTGATACGCCATGAGACAGTCGGTATACCCTTCCATCACGATGGGCGTTCGCGGTGCGGACTTATCGTTTCCTCCGGCCGGTCGTTTTGTTAGTTCTTCAGCCGCAACATCTATTCCATAAAGGACTTCGCTCTTGTTGTAGACCTCCGTGACGGGAGAGTTCAGGTACTTCGGCGTATGCTCCGTCGCAAACGCGGGGAGGATTCTTCCTCCAAAACCTAAAACCCGCTTCCGCTCGTCTCGGATCGGAAACATGAGCCGACCGCGAAAGTACTCATACGGTACTCCCCGGTCCCCGGGTTTGACGAGTCCTGCTCGTTGCAAGAGCTCGACGCCAATGCCCGCCTTTTTCCCTTGATGGATCAACCATTCATAGGCGGGAGGGGCGAAACCCAATCCATGCTTCCGCGCGGTTTCTTCCGTCAATCCGCGATCTCGCAAGTATTGCCGCGCTTCGGCACCCGTGCGCTCACTAAAAAGCGAGATCTCGTACTGTTCTTGGGCCCAGGAGAGCACGCGCATGAGCGATTGCCTAAAATCACTACGTTCAGCACCCCTTTTGTGAAGGGTGATACCCGCCCGTTCCGCAAGTCTTTCCTTTGCCTCGACGAACGAGATCTTCTCCATCTCCTGAACAAATGTAAACACGTCCCCCTTCGCTTGACAGGCCCAACACCGATAATTCTGAAATTTCGGGTCGACCACCATCGATGGCTTGTGGTCGTCATGGAACGGACATAGGATGCGGAATTTCGACCCCATCGGTTCCAAGGGGCGGTACTCCCCGATCACGTCGACGATATCGACGGCTCGTTTGATTTCCGCGGTTACGTCGTCCAATAAGCACCCATTTCACCGCAAGACCGTGGCGACCACACAGGGAACAAGGCTCGGCACGCAAGGTCAATCGTCGGAGGCACCATGCAGGATGAACGATTCTCGGCAAGATTCGCAAGCCCTGCCGATTCATCGAATCAACGCGAGTATCGTTGCTTCGTCAAGAGAACTCGAAGACACGCCAGATCGATCCGTAACTGGCATTCCCGTGGAAACATACTGTAGCCGGAAAGGCCGGGACAGAGGCCGCTCGTTTTCAAGGCCGCCTACCTTAGTGGCTTGGTACTCCACGTCGCGTCGTCCTCCTGACGCCCCTCCTTGCGACGAAAGCCCTGCAAATTCCCAACCGCGCAATTTTAGGAATGACGGAGGAAATGGTCAAGCAACCTAAGGCTTTCGGGAATATCTGCCGTTTCGGAAACCACGGGGCGGGGACGACTTGGGGGAGGCGGTATCTCCGGGATTGCCGTGGGATCCGCGATTGCCCGGCGGCCCCCCCTCCAGCGAAGCTTCGCCCGACGCCGATACCCCGTACATTTCAGGGAGAAACCGCGACGCCTGGGTTGGCAACCGCTGGCCGAACCGAGACCGGAATTGGGCTCGAGTGATCGTCAAGCGATCGCGTGCTCGCGTGATTCCCACGTACGCGAGCCGTCGCTCCTCGGCGATGGTGGCTTCGCTATCCAGGCTCCTTTCGTGAGGCAAAAGCCGTTCTTCCATCCCCACCAGATAAACGTGGGGAAACTCGAGCCCCTTGGCGCTATGGAGCGTCATCAACGTGACCCGGTTCTGATGGTCGTCATCCTTCTGGTCATCCTTGTTATCAAGCGTGATCTCTTCCAGGAATCCAGACAGGGTCGGAGCGCTTACGCGCCTCTCATAATGCTCGACCATGTTGAGGATTTCACCGATTGCCGCCCACCGTGATTCCTGGTCTTGGGGGGACTCATAGTTCCTGGCGATCTCCGCCCGATAGCCGATCTTATCGATGAGATCGCGAACGTTGCCGACGAGCGGTGGGCGGGACAAACGATCCTGAAAGGTTTGAATCAGTTCCACGAACCAACCCAACGCCCCATTCGACTTGGAAGGAAGCAGCCCCTGCGCGACCGCCTCTGGCAGGATGTTCCAAAGCGGAACCCCGGCCGACGTCGCTCGCTGCAACAATTTCTCCACAATGGACGCTCCGATGCCGCGCGCGGGCGTGTTGATGATTCGCAAGAGACCGACTTCGTCGGCGGGATTGGCCACCACCTTCAGATACGCCATTACGTCCCGGACTTCCCGGCGATCGAAGAAGGAGTATCCGCCGACGAGCACGTAAGGAACGTTGCGCGCGCGAAGCTCGGTTTCGAAAAGCCGTGGCTGCTCATTCGTCCGAAAAAGAATCGCGAACGATCGCCAAGGAAGATTCTCCTTGGCGGCTGTACCGCAAAGATCGCGCACCACTCCTTCCGCCTCGGTCTGTTCATCTTCATACTTCGCGAAGCGCGGGTGATCGTTCGCCGGGCGGACCGCGCGCAGCGTCTTGTCGTGCCTCTCGACGTTCCGCCGGATCAGTTGATTGGCCAATTTGATGATGTTGGGGCAGGAACGGTAGTTCTCTTCCAATCGGACGACCTTGGCGTTGGGAAAGTCCTTGTGGAAGCCGAGAATATGCCGCACTTCCGCCCCGCGCCAACCGTAGATCGACTGGTCGTCGTCACCGACCACGCAGAGATTGTTGTGCTTCTTGCAGAGGTGTTGCAGGATCCGGTATTGGCTGAGGTTGGTGTCCTGGTATTCGTCGACCAGGACATGGCTGAACCGGTCTTGCTCTAGCATGAGGGCAACGGGGTGCTCGTTGAATAATTCGAGGTGCAAAGCAACAAATCATCGAAGCCAGTGCCCCCGCGGAACGTAGCATTTGCTGGTACCGCCGATAGGTGCCACGCGAGCTTTTCGGTCTCGTCCATGAGGTCCGTTTCCGCCTGGCCCGGGGACATTCCCTTCATTTTCCATTGACCGACGAAGGAGAGAAACAAGCCGGGCTTAAGCTTGGAGGTTTCGATTTTCAGCTCGCGCAACGCGGATCGTGCCAGACTCTCCTGGTCTCCCCTGTCATAGATGGCAAATTTGGCCGGCAAGCCGAGTCGCTCGGCATGCCGGCGTAGGATTTGAACGCACAGGGGAATGAAAGGTCGCGATGACTGGGGTCGAATCCAACTGGTGCCCAAGCAGTTTGGTCGCCCGCCGCATTTCTCGTGCCGCCTTGTTCGTAAAGGTGACGGCGAGGATCCGCTCCGGTGGGGTGCCATGCTTGATGAGATTGGCGATGCGGTAGGTGATGACGCGAGTCTTGCCGGTTCCGCGCCCGCGAGGACCAGTAACGGCCCTTGAAGCGTGGCGACGGCTTCCGCCAGCGCGATTGAGCCCCGACAATCCTCCCTGATCGCTCATCCTAAAGCACCTCGGGATCCTGACGTGTCCCCCACCCGAGTTCAACGGCTCGACGGTGGGACGTCCTGGAAGTCTTCTTGCCTCGGAAGGTGAACCGGAGTTTTGCGGACTCTCTCCACGGCCGTCACGTCTGGGAGACCATGCACCGATTCCATTCAAGTAACATGCGCGGCTTGTTCCTTCGTGTCCAGCAAGAAGAATTCTTCACCTGGCGTTCCCCTGGACAACTTGTGGACGAAATGTCGCAAGCCGTTTCTGCCATATTGATTGGAAATCGAGGCTCTTTCCTTGGCATTAACGTCGAGCGAGGGGAAGATGGATCCGCCGTCGCTGGGATTTTCACGAATTGTCGCGGGAGGAAGCGGATGTCCGAACGGAAGGTAGTTCTCGGTGCCCTCGTAGCGCTGTTGTATTCCTGTTTCCCGTGCGTGGCGGAGCGAAGCGAGAACGACGGCACGGACCACCGTCCCCCCAATGTGGTGTTCATTCTCGCCGACGATTTGGGTTGGGGAGACCTTGGCTGCTACGGCAATCCCATCGCGACGCCTCGTCTGGACCAAATGGCGAAAGAAGGGGCGCTCTTCACTCGGTTCTACGTCAATGGATCGGTTTGTTCCCCTAGCCGAACGGCGTTCACCACGGGGCATTTCCCCGCGCGGCATGGGATCCATGGTCATTTGTCGACACATGACGCAAACCAGGCTCGTGGAATGCCCAACTGGTTGGACCCGAATGTTCCAACACTCGCCGATCAATTCCACGCCGTGGGTTACGCGACCGCGCACGTGGGAAAATGGCATCTCGGGCACGGCCCCGGCGCGCCTTCCCCCAAGGACTATGGCTTTGATTTCGTGAAGGCGACGACTTCGGGGGACGATACTTGGACGGAGGCCAATGCCGATCCCTTCTTCCGCGCGAAGTCAACGCGTCTCTTCGTCGACGAATCGCTCGCATTCATCGCGGCGAACCGATCCCGACCCTTTTACCTGCAACTTTGGACCTTATTGCCGCACGCAACGCTCAATCCGCTACCCGAGCAACTCAAGCCTTTTGAGAGATACGGTCCTGGCAAGGGGGCGGGGGCGCACAAGGGTGCGAGATCCATTTTTTACTCTTCCGTGGCGGATCTGGATGCTCAGATCGGTCGATTGCTCGATGGGCTCGCCGAGCTTGGACTGGATAAGAACACGATCATCCTTTTCTCCAGCGACAATGGACCCGAAGACATCATGATTAGTAATGCCGGCCATAGTGGCGTGGGGAGCACGGGACCCTTCCGGGGGCGCAAGCGGAGTCTCTATGAGGGGGGAATCCGGGTACCTTTCCTTGTCCGCTGGCCGGGTCACGTCGCCGCGGGACGAGTGGACGATACGTCGGTCGTTTCCGCCGTCGACTTTTTTCCCACGCTAAGCGCTCTCGCCAGGGCCGATCTTCCCGCGAACTTTCAGGCGGATGGCGAAAACGTGAGTGAGATTCTCCTGAAGGGACCTGCAAGCCGATCCAAGCCACTCTTTTGGGAGTGGCGATTCAATATTGCCGGGCATCCCTTGCATCACAGTCCGATCCTCTCGATCCGTGACGGCGATTGGAAGCTGTTGTTTAATCCCGATCGCAGCCGCGTGGAACTCTACGATCCAACGCGCGACCCAATGGAACTCACCGATTTGACCAAGGAGCATCCCGACGTGGTGCGGCGGTTGTCCGAAACGGGCTTAGCCTGGCAGAAGTCGCTCCCGACGGGGCCGATGGATCCGGCTGCGGGTAAACGGAACTTCGGTTGGCCCAAGAGTACTCAAGGAAAGACGCGATAATGCCAGAACGATCGCCGTGGAGGGAAATCGATTCTATTCTCAGCCGTTGCGAGCGAGAAAACCCGAATGACCTCTTACCAGTTCAAACGTTGCGCTTGTTTCGAGGAACAAGCTTCCAAGCAACCGTCGAACCCATGAGGCATCCCAGCATCAACCAAGACGAGACCTCGGGAACGGGCGTCAGATCATGAGGCAGGAGGACATAGGGGCTCACGTCGAAATAGGTTTCCAGTGAGTCGGGCAAATACCCCGCATTGGAAACGATTTCTTGATCCGAGAGGAGCGGAAGCGAAAGTCCGTAAACCTCGTTGAAAGCGGTCGAGACCATGTTTCCCATCAGGCCTTGCACCACGGTAGCAGGATGATAGTTATCGGGAGCATAGCTCGAGGTAAACGTGTGGCCACCCAGCGTCCAGGGTAGAAAACTCTTGAAGTCCCTGCTGACGTGATAGCGATCCATGACCGGGATCCCGAGGGATAGCGCATAGTCATTGGCGAGCCGGTTTGCTTCCGAAATTGCCTGGCTAAGCATCGTCAGTTCCGCGGGCCCCATGCCTAGGTCCGCAGCGGCCTCGATAAGGGCGGGCGCCACGGTGACGTCCGGCATGTTTCCAAAAACCTGTAGAACGTCCGGATTGGCCGCTCGGACGGTGTCGAGGATCGTTTTGACGTTTTGATAGTAAGCGTTGGCGAAAATCGAGTAGTTGCCCTCGAATATCTGGTCGAAACCAGCTCCCTCCGTCGCGTCGACCCCCCGATGATCAGCACCGACGCATCGATGAGATCATTCTCCGCGAGCGATACGACATTCGGTAACTGTGTTCCATTTATGACCGTGCCAGTCGACGCAGCTGCCTTCCGCTTCATTTTCAAAATAAAACACGCCAGTCGCGCCGAGCTGTTCGTTCCAATTGGGATCGCCTCCATCGCCGAAGCTCCCCGCGCTGACACTGTCTCCCATGATGGCAACGCGGAATAGGTCGGTCACCGAGGTGGCAGTGTTGTCCCCAAGGATTGCCACGCGGAATGTGTAATCTGCGGAAGCGAGAGTTGGAGCGAGCAGCACAAGATAAGACACGGCGACCGCGCGCAACGCAGACCGGTTCCCTACCACCATGGACCGACTCCTCCATTTTATGGACCAGGCAATGCTCTTCGCAGACATTTCGCTCAACGCCGTGATTCGGTCTCCCCAATTCCCGAACCGACATTGCCCTCCCCGTTGGACGCTACTGGCGAGGCAAATAGGGAGGGAGTCTGCGAGTGGAATTGTCTACCTTGCCGAAGCGTTTCGCAATCCTTATTTTGCGAAAAGTGGAAAGAAAATGCAAAAATGCTGTTGAAAAACTGCAAGTGCTGTTCCACGGGGCATTTTAAGTCCGGAACGCGGCGTGGCGAATGGAGTAATGGGTAGCCAGGGAGGATTGGGTGGGGCGATCGAAAAAGGGAGGGAAAAGAGATGAGGGACGAATCGGACAAACCGTTGCTTATTTCTCGGTGACGTGGGTTTGGCGACCCGATCGGGCCCGGAGAATTACCCGTTCGACGTTCCACGAGAGCGTCGGAGAAATGTTCGATGACGCCGATCTTTCTAGCATATCAGGTACATCGCTAGTTTTTGACGTAAAGCAAGGTTAAATAATCGCTTATCTAGAGAGCGGATCCTTGTTGAGACCCTCGGTCGGGCGTTTCTTCATTGTTTGCTTTGCCCTCCCATCCAGAAGGAAAGTTGTCAGCCCCGCGAATCGCTCGCGACATAAAGTGACGAACCGCGGCCCAAGTCATGAAACTTGGGTCGGTGAAATCAAGGACTGGGCGACGGCGACGAAGCGACTGCCGGCCTGTTGGGTATTCCTCCCTCCTCCTGGAGCGCGAGGACGGCCATCGCGGTGCCGGCGTTCGTGATGTAGTTTTTGCCATCCTTTGTCGGTGAGGGAGTAAACCAGCGGCCGCTTTCTCGTTGATTGGCTTTCAACCAGGCGATGCCGCGCGCTAAACGAGGGTCGTCCGCGGCGAGTCCTTTCTTTCTCGCGAGATAAACCACGAGCCCGGTGGCGTAACCGTCTCCCTTGTCGAGCACTTGAGGAAGTTTGTCCTTTCGCGAATGCTCGTTCCAATCCGCCAGCAGGCCTGCGATCGCCCAGCCGCCGTCCGGAGTTTGTCCCTTGAGCAAATCGGCGAGCGTTTGCTCCAAATCGGCATCTGTCGCCAATCCGTTCACGTAGAGGGAAGCCCAGAGGATCATCGCGCGGTGGTGCAGGGACGGGGGCGGGTTTTCCTTGAGATATTTGCGAATCCCGTCGAGTCCCTTCTTGGCTGCTTTGGTCTCCGCGTAGTCGTCCGGAGCCATGCCGACGCCGATCGCCGCGAAGGTCACTCCATAGTGGTCGTCCGATTCCATGGGGGGCCAGCCGCAATTGATCCAGTCCCAACCGCCGTCTTCGCGCTGCAGCGTCCACATCCGATCGAGCGCCTTTCGCGTGGTCGGCTGCAAATGTCCCGTGGTCAATCGGTCATGGATTGCCAGGGCGGCCGCGACCGCGACCACTTCGGTGTCCCATCGAGGCCCCAAATCATCCCACCGAGACGTTACCATTTCCTCGAAAAAGGCACGAACCTCCTTGGGCTCGGCGGCGATGGAACGGAGTGCCGGTCGCGCGAGGAGTTGAATGATGTTCGTATGGCAGGTGCCGCAGTTATGCGTCTTCTGCCAGGAGAGTGCGGCAGTATCCATGGAGCGTGCGGCGCGCGCGAGGGACAATTCGGCGGCTAACGGCTCCGTCGCCGAGATCGCGACCGGCGAAGCGACATTGGCCAGGGTCACGGGTTCTTCGCCTCGAGCACGATCCGCGGCGAACCAAGTGAAAGCGGCGAGACCTGCGAGAGAAAGAATTGTCTGAATCCGTGGAGATGAAGATTCGTGCACGGCGGCGTCCTCCCAGGGAATCTCTTCAGCGGACGCCATTGTCGATCCCCAAACGCTCACCGTCAACTTGTCGGCAAGAGTTCCGCGACGTTTTCCAGAATTCGACAGGTGGGCTCCGAGCGATTAAGGACGTAAAAGTGGATGCCGGCAACCCCTTCGCGTAACAAACCGGCGCACTGCATGCTCGCATGTTCCACGCCGACGTCGATTTGCCGATTCGCGTCGTCGCCACAAGCACGCAGTTTCTCCAGCAGCGTTTCCGGCAACTTCGCTTTGCACAAGGAGGTGATGCGTTGCACCTGGGCCAGGCTTAGCACGGGGAGAATGCCGGGAATGATTGGCGCGTGAATGCCGATTTTTTCGCACTGATCGCGGAAGCGGAAAAAGTCAACGTTGTCGTAAAACAATTGCGTGAACACCGCGTCGCCGCCGGCATCGATTTTGCGTTTCAGATTTTCGAGATCCGATTCCGGGTTAAGCGCGTCTTGATGCGTCTCGGGATAGCCAGCGACCCCCATGCCGAAGTTCGGAAACTCCTTCTTGATCAACGCGACCAATTCGCTGGCGTATCTCAATCCCCCTTCCACGGCCTGAAACGATTTCTGGCCTTGGGGCGGGTCCCCACGAAGCGCCATGATGTTTTCGACACCGAGGTCCTTGGCGCGCCCGAGCCAGCCGCGAATGTCGGCGATGGTCGATCCCACGCAAGTGAAGTGAGCCGTCGTGGAGATATTCCATCGGCTGCGAATCCTCGTCACGATGTCGAGAGTTTGATCTCGCGTGCTACCCCCGGCACCGTAGGTGCAGGAAATGAAGCCCGGTCGATACTTCGTCAAAGCCTCAACGCTCCGGAACATCGGTTCCAAACCTTGTTCCGTCTTGGGAGGGAAAACTTCGAAGGACAAGGCGAACCGACCGTTGGCGTAGATGTCCCCAATTTTCACGCAAGAATCTCCTCGGTAATCTCCCTTGGCGTCCGCCACTGTCGGCGGTCGCAAGTCGACGGTTCCGCGACAAGGTCGGACCTAATCGGGGTCCGGCCGCGTCCCCTGGCATGTTCCGACGACCGTTTGTCGCGATATCGATTGTCGGCAGTTTACCAAGGCGGCGTTGAAATGGCGTGAAATTGACCACCATTTCCCGTCTTGGCCAAAAGCGTCGGGTCGTGCGGTTCCAGGGTGGCGACCCCCAAGGCCCGAGGGGAACGGACTTACGCGATACCGAACTTTCTCAGCTTACTACAAAACGTACTACGCGGAATCCCTAGAAGCTCGGCAGCCTTGGATTTGTTTCCCCCCTTCGCCGAAAGCGCGTCCAAAAGGCGCTGGCGTTCCAGGGCGTCCAACTCGGACGACAAGGGAGCAAGATTCGCGTGCACGGGCGCCGCGCCTGCCATCGCCGGTGCCATGTACCGTTCCGGCACGTGTGTGAAGCTATGGGAGAATTCATTGAGTTCCGTCGGTAGGTCCATCACCGTGATCAGGGGGGAGTCCGCCATCACTACCGCGCGTTCCATGACGTTTTCCAATTCGCGGATATTGCCAGGCCAATCGTGCCTGATCAGGCGATCAAACGCTTCCTCCTCAATACCCTCCACTCGTTTGCCGCTCCGCTGGGCGTATTTCGAGAGGAAGTAGATGGCCAATTCCCCGATATCCTCTCGTCGTTCGCGCAAGGCGGGCGTTCGAATGCTGATCACGTTGAGGCGGTAGAAGAGGTCTTCGCGCCATCGACCGCGCCGAATCAAATCCTCCAACGGTTGGTGCGTGGCCGCGATGACGCGGACGTCCACGGTGACCGATTCATTGGACCCCACGGGCTCGAAGGTCATCTCTTGCAGTACGCGCAGCAGCTTGGTCTGAATATCCAGGCTGATGTCGCCAATTTCGTCCAGGAAAAGGGTCCCATTGTTGGCGAGTTGAAAACGGCCGATCTTGTCTTTGATGGCGCCGGTGTAGGCTCCCTTGACGTGCCCGAAGAGTTCGCTTTCCAGCACGCCGGGAGACAAAGTGGCGCAATGCACGGTGACGAACGGGCCCGCCGACCGGCTCGAGTTCCGATGGATGACTTCGGCGAGCAAACTCTTGCCGGTGCCGCTTTCGCCCCGAACGAGCACGGTCGAGGAACTCGCCGCGATTTTGCGGATCGACTCCACCATCGACAAGGTGGCGGCGCTCTTCCCCTTGATCGCCTCCAGATTCATCGGGTGCTCGCCTGGGTCGGCCGGAGCGGGTGCTGGAGCCTGCAGCGCGAGGATCTGTTGTTTTTGTCTCGAAACTCGTTCAACCTTGGCGCGCAGGTCTTCATTGAGACGTTCGAGCGTTTGCTGCGTTTCCGCGCTGTGGAGGGCCATGGTTACCAGGTCCGCAATCCCCGTGAGGAATTCAAGCTCCTCGGCACTATAGCTTCCTGACTCCTTGCGGCCGACCAGGAGGAAACCAAAAAGAGCACCGTCTAGCAGGAAGGGCTGAGCCAATTCAACGTCCAGTTTGCGCAGTAGGGGCGAGTGAGAATCCCCGGGTAGAACCGGTCCGGGATTGGTTTGTAATAGTGCCGCCCCTTCGAGCGCCCGGATCATCGCGTGATTCTTCGGGAAACGAGGGGGAAATTCGCGTTGGCCGGACTGGTACTGAGTTCGTAGTCGTGGGATTTGCCGCGCCAAGTTCATACGCCCGTCCTCCTTGAGACTTTCCACGAGATCGTCTGCCTTGCGAAGATAGATGGCGGCGTCGCGCATTCAGAATATCGCCGATCAGGAGCAGGCTTCGCTTCGTTACCGTCTCTCGATCGACCAGTTTTCCGACCGCGATGTCCAGGCGGCGGATAGTCCGGTCGAGCTGATGTTTTTCCCGAAAGAAACGCCGATCAACAATTTTTGTACTCGCGTGCACTGGTCGATAGGGTCAACAGCGCCAAAATGATGAAGGTAGAAATCAGCAGGGCTTGCCCATGCGACGTGTCGGCTGCCAGGCGTGGCGAATACCAGAACGCGACAATGAGGAGCATGTAATAACAGAGCCCCCCCGCAAAGCTGATGAGCAGATAGAGTACGCCCCGTTCCAGAATATCGTCCACGTAAAGCATCCGATAACGCGCGATGCTGACGGCGTAGGCGCCGGCGAAGATGAGGGACGCGACGAACATGGACCAGGTGGCCCCGCCGAGGGCGAAATCCTCGGGCGCACGGATCGCCAGCCAAAGGCTGTAGGAGACAAAAAGGCCCGCGAATAGAGCGCCTCCCAAGATCCAACTTACTTGGGTCCGTTGAATCCCTTGTCGCGCGGTCAATAGCTGTGGATTAGACAGACCAGGCAGCCAATGAACATGGCCGCGCCCACGCAATATAGAGCCAGATCAGCCACCAGAGTCGTTGCACGTAGATTTGAATGCTCTCGGCGGGGAAGTCATGGCGAAGAGCGATACCACCGATCCGATGGTGCAGAGAATGGCAATTTGCATGACCGCTGGCCCGATGTACATGAGCGAGAGCGCGAGTCTCGGATGTTTCTGGACGATTCGCTTGGGTTTGGGTAGACCAAAGAAGTGTAGACTGACCTGGGGAACCGCCATGGCGCGGGCGGCAAATAAACGTAAGTGCAGGGCTGCCTGCGATCTGCAGCCAGTGGTACCCACCCATGTACGCGCTGACCGTGACGATGCACATCAGGAAAAACAGGGCCGCCATCGTCCTCGGGGCGTCGGCGAAAGATGATCCACCCCATCCAGAAGAGAAGGGCTTCCATGGCGAACCAAGCCATGGAGATCACCGAGGTCTGCCAAGGCAGGTCCCGGACCTGATACCATCCATCGAGGATCTTTCCCCCAGTCTCCCCTCGTTCGAAGCGGAGACGCACGAATCGGGAATCTCCCATCTTGGCGGCAGAGGCCGTGAGGCGATCCAATTCATCCAGACGGGTTATGGATACGGGCTTGAGTTTCCCGTCATTGCGTAAATTGCCGATTGTATTGACATAACGTGGCAACGAATTGATCTCGATTCCGGCGATGGAGAGGACTTTGTCGCCGGCATCGGGCGTCGCTCCCGCCACGGCATGCTCGCTCACCCCTCGTACCGACCCGCCAAAAATACGAATCCCCAAGTCGGGCACGAGGTTCGAGTAATTCAAAACAATTACGGAATAGATAATGATGCCGATCGCCGAGGTCCGAAGAATGGAACGGCGACTCAGGGATGAAAACAGAAAGTCAACCCACTCTTGAGATTTCATCCAGACTGCCTGAAGTAACGTTGCGCGTCTGCGTGCCTATCGTTGCAATTCTACCTGGTGTTACGCGCAAGTTTATCGAAATATCGACAAAACGGCAATTTTTCGTCGATTTTCGCTAGCTGACGAAAAATCGATACTTCGCCAATTTCTGTAAAGTTAAACAATTTATTTGGTTATGCCGAGAATGCAAATTAGTTGGTTTGGTGCGCCATTAGCATAGTGACGACATGCTGTTTGGACTGCTTGCGAGGAGAGAAGAGTTATGGTGGCTTGCCTGAAACCGTATCGCCGCATGAGCACGGGCTATGTGCAGCTCCGTGACGGCTACACGGCCGAGTATATTGATGCGGGCGAGGGTGAGCCGGTGGTTCTCGTGCCGGGGCTCGCGGGTGGGCTTGCGCTCCTGGAGCCGTTGATTCAAGAGCTCAGCGGTCATTTTCGGGTTCTCGCCTACCAGTTGAGGGGCGAGGAGCGGGGTTTGTTTGAACGCCGCTTCGGGTTTCGTCAGTTGGTTCAGGATTTGGACGAAGTGATCTGCCAGTTCGCTCTCGAGCGTCCCGGTTTGATCGGCGCTTCGTTTGGCGGCGCCATTGCGCTCGATTTCGCAACCCGGAACTCTCATCGACTTTCATTCCTCGCCGTGCAAGGGTCGAGTTATCGCTACGCTCCAGGCCTCTTCGGCGACGTCGCGCGGCGTGTGTTGGATCGGCTTCCGCTTCCTTTTGATAACCCTTTCGTAAATCAGTTCTTTAGCGTGCTGATCGGGGGACGACGGAAAGAGGGGGACCGGTTTGATTTTATCGTCGATCGCTGCTGGCAGACGGATCAAAGCGTGATGGCTCAAAGGTTTGCGATGCTCGAGGAGTACGATATTCGCGACCAGGTTCGTTCGCTTCGAGTTCCCACGCTCGTTCTCAATGGGGAACGGGACATCATGGTTCCGACTCGGGAAGCGAAATCTTTCGCCGATCAGGTTCCGCACGGGCGTTATGAAGAGATTGCCGCCGCGGGGCATCTCGCCTTCGTGACCCATGTGCCTGAACTCAGTCGCCGGATCCAGGTTTTCGGCCAGTCCTCTCTCAGTGTCTAGCCCTTCATTTCAGGGGACGACGGGGCGATTTTTGGCCGTCCCGCACCGCCAAACCCTGTCTGCGCGCCTTTCACGATCTGATTTCTTGAGTACCTCAGCCGTGCGGTCTTCGAGAAAAAACTCACGCCATTCGGTTGACATGACGATAATTTATATATAAATTAATTGCGAGGAGAACCATGCCAAAACTGCAGCACGAACTTCGCAAGCGAAACGCGTTTGAGTCGCTCGAACAGGAGGCGATGCTTAGCATTCTGCGGACCAGTGATCAGTTCCAGAACCGGTTTGGCAAGTTGTTTCGCGAGTTCGGCCTGACGGCGTCCCAGTACAACGTCCTGCGGATTTTGCGCGGGGAGGGGAAGCCGATGCCGGTGTTGGAAATTGCCGAGCGGATGATTCAGATGGTCCCCGCCATCACTGGACTGATCGATCGGCTCGAGAAACTGGGATTGGTGAAGCGGGAACGGTGCCAAGAGGATCGTCGCGTCATCTATGTGGCGTTGATGGAGCAGGGGTTGTCCTTGCTCTCCGGCATGGACGAACCGGTCAACGATTTGCACCGGAAACTCATGGGACATCTGACATCCGCGGAACTCGAGCAGTTGATCCAATTGCTCGAGAAGGCGCGCGCGAACATGTCCGCGGCGGGGGGCTAATTTTTTAAACAAATAGTTTACGTGTAAATAATTGGCGTGTGATGAAGTTGCCGGGGAGGTGTGACGGGACCGTGGTCCGGGCCAGCCCGGCTTGGGAAGTTGATAGGAGTCGCAAATCATGAGAACCATTCGAAGAGCGGGGGACCGTGGACATGCCAACCATGGTTGGCTCGATACCTACCACACGTTTTCTTTTGCCTCGTACTACGATCCCGGGCACATGGGTTTCCGCGCGCTGCGGGTCATGAATGAGGACTGGGTGCTGCCGGGGCGAGGATTCGGAACCCATCCGCATAACGACATGGAGATCGTCACCTATGTGTTGGAAGGGGCGCTCGAACACAAGGATTCGATGGGAAATGGTGAGGTCTTACGTCCCGGCGAGTTTCAAAGGATGTCGGCGGGAACCGGCATCACCCATAGCGAGTTTAATCCCTCCCCCGTGGAACCGGTTCATCTTTATCAGATATGGCTTAAGCCGGATCGCAAGGGAATCGTTCCCAGCTATGAGCAAAAGAGCTTCCCTGACGAAGTGTTGAGAAACCAGCTCCGTTTGGTCGCCGCCCGCGAGCCGAAGGAGGGATCGCTCGCCATCCATCAGGACGCGAGGATTTATCTTTCGAGGCTCGACGAGGGGGCTGGCGTCACGCACCCATTGAAGGAAGGGCGGCATGCCTGGCTTCAGATCCTTCGCGGGGAGGTGACGGTGGATGGCGATGTTCTTGCGGCCGGGGATGGGGTGGCGTTTAGCGAAGAAGAAGCGGTTTCCATCACGGCCAATCGGGAGAGTGAGATTCTTCTCTTTGATCTTGCATGATCTAGAGGCGTTTTCATCGGAAAGGAGCGAGTCATGTTGAAGTTCTTCCAGGGAGTTGCAAGTGTTTTGGGTCGAGTGATGCTCTCGGCCATTTTTCTCACCAGTGGGGCGGGGAACAAAATCCCAAATTTCGCTGCCGTCTCGGACTATATGGCGGCCGAGGGGGTGCCGATGCCGAGATTTCTACTCGCGGGAGCCATCGTGTTTCTGCTCGTGGGAGGCGCGTCCGTGGTTCTCGGCTTCAAGGCTCGTATCGGCGCGGGACTGCTCCTCGTCTTCCTGATGTTGGCGACCTATTACTTTCACGACTTCTGGACCCTGGACGATCCGCAGGCCAAACAGCAGCAACTGATCCAGTTCATGAAAAATCTGGCTCTTATGGGCGCGATGGTCTCGATCATCGCCAATGGCCCCGGAGCGTGGAGTTTGGATGGATTGCCGCGAAAGACGTGATGCCTCCTCACGACTGGCGTGGAATGCTCCCTTCGCCCGGAGCGGACACCGGCAACCTTTCAAGGTCTTGCCGGTAAGCTTTTCCCTCAACGACGGAGTGATAGAGAGCTCTCCAAGACACCGATCATTTGTCGGTGTCGGTCCAGACCTTTTCCGATCCTTCGATGCGCAATGGGCCCGCGACTTCTTTGCCATCCCTAAAAATCACATACGCGTCGGCGCCCGGGATGCTGTCCCAGGCGAGCTGGGCGCGACCAAGCGATTTAATGATTGGGCCAGGTTTGCTCCGATTGCCCACGGCGTCGACGGCAACAATTGCGTAGTCATGGGCGCCGGTACCATCCTGCTTGACGATCCTGGGTGCTTGAGGCGTATTAATTTCGGTCGTGGCGATTCCACCACCCCAGAGGTGGAGAACGTTTTCGGGGAAGGGGAGTCCCCCGCCGCCAAAGCCCCCGCCTCCCAGTGACATTTTTCCCTGGCCAATCAACGCATCGGTCAAAGGTTCTCCATGTCCCGGCCGAAAGGTTTGAAACCGGAGTCTTCCGGGGTGGGTGTTTCCGTTCCATTGTTCCGTGGGCACTTCGATCGGTTCCAATCCCTCCCCTTGAATGATGGCCATTTGCCGCCAGGCGCCCTCCAGCCACATGTTCCAGGAGATGTGGCCGGGAGACCGCCGCATACTGCCGTCTCTTTCCAACGCATGAAACCGGTCGTCGAAAGGGTCGTCGAGTTCTCCCTTGATGAGGCGGCTTCGAACCCAGAGTCCCCCCGCCTCGCCACCATCTCGCACGGAGCGCGCGTAGATCCCCCTGGGGATCTGATGTACCTCGTAACCCTTCTCCCATGGTTCCCCGGAATCCGACACGATGAGTTCCTGGCGAACAATGAGCCGGTCGACGTCTAGAACCCGTTGCCGTTCCGGAACCGCCTGGCTGACTCCGAGAGTCGCGGCCACCGAACAGACGATGGTAATGAGTCTCTCCCGCATTTTGGTCTCTCCTTGGCGAATGATTGTCAGGATTTGCCGATCGCTTCAAGCGTAGTCCCAGGCGTTGCTCAAGGCTCGATAAAAACACCGCCAGCGTTCTTGGTCATCGTCGTCAAGAAAGGACGGTGGTGGAACACGCAGGAGAGGGTGGCAACTTGGAAGAGCATTTGCTCAAACAGGCGATCAAAGAGAGCCGATTAAGCGGAGCCGGACGAGATTGAGGGCGGTTTTCGCGCTGCAGACCTTGGTGAACGACCGGTCCTTGCCCCAAATGAAGCGAACGGTCTTGAATCCGTCCTCGTGCGCGAGGGAAACGAAGACGAGGCCGACCGGTTTCTCTGGAGTGCCGCCGTCTGGACCAGCGATGCCGGTGATGGCGACCGCCAAATCGGTCTGGAATCGTTTCCTGCAACCGGCAGCCATGGCCTCAGCAACTTCGGCGCTGACAGCGCCGTGCTTTTCCAGTAGTTCCGCCGGGACGCCAAGCAAGTCCATCTTGGCCGTATTGGAATAGGAGACCACGCCTCCCATGTAGCTGGCGCTGATGCCAGGAATTTCCGTGAGCAGGTGGCCGACGAGCCCGCCAGTACAGGATTCGGCGGTGCTCAGCGTTTTTCCCTTCTCTTGGAGAAGCTGGGCGACGACGGATTGGAGTTCGGCATCTCCTTCTCCCACGACGAGGTCGCCGAGCTGTTCGCGAATGAATTTCGCGTCGGGCTCGGTGGCGGCAAAGGCTTCCTCGGGGGTTGGCGCGGTGGCGACGATATGCAGGGAAATGGTTGCTTGTGACGCGGTGATGCCGACTTCGGGTTGACGATGGCGACTCGTCAGATCGCCGAGTTTGGCTTCGATCTGCGACTCACCCGCGCCAAAGCAGCGGAACGTTCGCCGGACGATGGCGCGCGTCGAGCCGAACTTCTCCTTCAGGCGGGGCATGACCCATTCGTTGAACATGGCGTACATTTCGCGTGGCACGCCAGGCATGCAAACGACGATTCGGTCCCCCATTTCCATCCAGATGCCGGGCGCGGTGCCGTTGGGGTTGGGGATGACGATGGCGCCCCTGGGGAACATCGCCTGCACGCGGTTGCTCGGGGGCATTTCCCGTTTTCTGCTTCGGAAAAGGGATTCAATGAAATCGAGCGATGGTTGGTGCAATTCCAATTCGGCGCCGGCGACTTTCGCCAAGGCGTCGCGGGTAAGATCGTCCGCCGTGGGACCAAGGCCACCGGTTGCCAGGATGATGTTGGCGCGGCGGAGCGCGATCTTAAAAGTATCGATGTTTACGTCGAGGTCGTCCCCGATCGTCGTGTGAAAGCCGACGGGAAATCCTGCTTCACAGAGACGAACGCTGAGCCAGCGGGCGTTGGTGTCGAGATTGGCGCCACTGGTCAGTTCACTGCCGATCGACAGGATTTCCGCAATCATGAAGCGACTCGCTTGGGTGCGCGGCTGGCCCGTTTTCTGTCTTCCTCGGAGAGAAGCTTCTTCCGCAGCCGAACGACCTTCGGCGTGACTTCGACCAGCTCGTCATCCTCAATGTATTCGAGGGAGACTTCCAAGGACATGTCGCGTGGGGGCTTGAGCAGGATCGCCTTGTCGGACCCGGAGGCGCGCATATTGGTCGGAACTGCTTTTCCTTGCAGGTTCACGACCAGATCGTTGTCCCGGCAATGCTCGGCAATGATCATGCCCGGATACACGTCGTCGCCGGGCTTGACGAACATCACGCCTCGTTCCTGCAGTCCGTCGACCGCGTAGGCGACGACCTTGCCGCTGACGTTGGCAATCATGACGCCGTTGGCGCGCCGGGGGACGTCTCCTCTGACGGGGGAATATTCGAGGAACGTGTGGTGCATGTTCACTTCGCCGTTGGTGGCGTTGAGCAATCGAGTCCGAAGTCCGATGAGTCCGCGCGCGGGGATCGTGAATTCGACGTAGGTGCGGGTGTTGTCCGCGTGCATCTTGACGAGTTCCCCCTTGCGGCTGCCGACCGTCTCCATGACGGGGCCGACCCGTTCGGTCGGAACATCGATCACCAGGGTCTCGATCGGTTCGTGCGCGACGCCGTCGATCTGCTTGATGATGACGTGAGGCTTGCCCACGGAGAGTTCGTAGCCTTCGCGGCGCATCGTTTCCACCAAGATGCCGAGGTGGAGCAGTCCGCGGCCGGAAACGAGGAACTCGTCCTTGGTTTCACCATCCTCGACCCGGAGAGCAACGTTTGAATCGAGTTCGCGATAAAGCCGCTCGCGGAGGTTGCGGCTGGTGACGAACTGGCCGTCCCGGCCGGCGAACGGAGAATCGTTGATCGTGAAAAGCATGGTGAGAGTCGGTTCCTCGACGGCGATTCGAGGAATCGCCACCGGGTTTTCGAGGCTGGCGATGGTGTCGCCGATCTCGACATCCTCCATGCCGACGATGGCGGCAATGTCACCGGCTTCGATGGCATCCGTTTCCGTCCGACCAAGCTTGTCGAACACAAAGAGCTTTTCGACCGTCTCGATGACGTTGCGATCCGCCTTCATCAAGTTGACCCGGTCTCCGCGCCGGACTTTGCCGGAGATGATCTTTCCGACGGCGATCCGGCCGACGAACTCGGACCAATCGATGGACGTGACCTGCATTTGCAGTGGCTGATCCGGTTGGACGTCTGGTCCGGGCACCTCTTTGACGATCAAGTCGAAAAGAGGAGCGATCGATCCGCCCCGGGTGGTGGGATCGTGGCTGGCCCAACCCTCCTTGCCGCTGCAAAAGATGTATGGGAAGTTCACCTGCTCATCGTCCGCGCCCAGGTCAATGAACAGGTCATAGGCCATGTCGAGGACCTGTTTGGGACGCGCCTCCGGCCTATCGACTTTGTTGATGACGACGATCGGTTTCAGGCCGGCGGCGAACGCCTTTTTGAGAACGAATCGGGTTTGTGGCATCGGTCCGTCGAAGGCGTCGACCAACAACAGGCAGCCGTCCGCCATGCGCAAGATGCGCTCCACTTCCCCGCCGAAGTCGGCGTGGCCGGGAGTGTCGATCAGATTGATTTTCGTCGAGCCGTACATCAGCGCGATGTTCTTGGCGAGAATGGTGATCCCCCGTTCTCGCTCCAGATCGTTACTGTCGAGGATGCAATCCCCTTGGAGTTGGCTGTCGCGGAACTGGCCGGACTGGCGGAGCATGGCGTCCACGAGCGTCGTTTTTCCATGGTCGACGTGCGCGATAATGGCCACGTTGCGAACATCATTACGGATCATTCTCAACCTCTTTGAGCACAAGGTTTTGCCGGCTCTCGTTGGGGTGTCTCCTGCCCACTCCCAGAAGAAAGCACGAGCCCAGCCTTGGGAATTCGATGCAACGGTCTCGGGAAAGCATTCGGCGGATTGCGCTCCGGCCAGTCGAGCGTTCAGTGGAGCGACCAGCGGTCCGTTGTGAAAAGTTAGCGTAATTGTATTTCACCGCTAGCCCAAATCCAGCAAGGCCCTGGATGAAATCTTCGCGAAGGGTTAGCGGGTTGGCGGAATCCGCTTTGCCATACGGTTCTCCGGGAGGGAGGCGGAAAATCTTGGCCAGCTTGCCGATTCAGCCCACTCGCATGACGATGACGGTGAGGTCGTCACGAGGGGGTACCTCTCCTCGAAATTGGCTGGCGTCGTGCAGGATTGCGTCCAGGATTTCCCGCGCGGACTTTTTGGCGACTGGACGAACCGCTTCCCGAATCCGACGCTTCTGATAGAGCTCGTCGGAATGGCTCATCATTTCGCTGAGGCCGTCGGTGTAAAAGACCATCACGTCCCCCGGGATCAGCTGAACGCGTGAAATATGGTAATCGCAGTGAGGGTCCGCGCCCAGGACGATCCCTCCGCCGGCCAGCTCGCTGCATCGTCCGCGATGGAACCAGAGTGGCGCGTTGTGCCCCGCGTTGGTGTAGGTGAGTTCTGAATTCGCCAGATTCAAAACGCCGTAAAACAGCGTCATGAAGTGCTCGCCGGAAGTCGCTTTGTGGACCGAGCGATTGAGGCGGCGGACAATTTCGGAAATGTGGTAGATGTCCTCGACGTAGGCGTGGAGTCCCCCGCGCACCATTGCCATCATCAGGGCTCCGGTGACGCTTTTGCCGCTCGCGTCGCCAATCGCCAAGCCGATGTTCTGCTTGTCGATCGGAATGATGTCGTAAAGGTCTCCGCCGACGTCGCGGCACGGGGCGAAGTGCACGGCGAACTCGATGCCCGGAAAAGTGGGAATCGCGCGCGGAAGAAGCGCAGCTTGAATTTCCGAGGCTGCCGCCAACTCGCGAGCCAGACGTTCCTTGGCGCGGATGTCGTCGAGGAGCGCGGATTGCTCGATCGAGGTGGCCGCCTGATTGGCGATTGCGGTGAGAAGTTGAAACGCGTGGACCGAGAATTCCGTCTGATCCTGGGAGTATAAGTGCATCGTGCCGAGCGGACCGTCCCTGCCAATCAGGCCCACCACCATGGCGGTGCGGGACCCGTGCCAGGCCTGGGAGGGCCATGCATCGACGCGCGCGTCCGCCGTCAGGTCGTGCACCACGACAGGGTCTCCTCCCAGCGCGTCGAGGTCGAGCGGGCTCTTCTCTACGTCGATCGCAGGTAGTTCCGCGAGTCGAGAGTCGCGGGGAAACGCGGCGACGACTTGCAATCGACTTCGGCTCTCGTCCAACAGCCAGAGGACCGCGGAACGCGCATCCGTCGCTCGGGTGGCCGCTTCACAAACGATCTCGAGGATTCGCCCCAGATCCACGGACGAGGTCAAGAGACGCGTGATCTCGATCAGGGACGACAGTTCGTTGTCACTGTCCTTGGCCAACTCCAAAGCGGCGATCCATCCACCGATGAGTTCCGCCAGGCTGACGAGCAATGAGGTCGGAGCGGGGAAGTCGTCGTCACCGAGGAAGCCTCCGAGGAAACAGGCCGAGATATCCGATCGGATGCCCGTCGGCGAGCACGGGCACGCGGTGATCGATGGAAATTGGGGCAACCCTTCGAGCGGCTGCCCATTGGCGTCAAAACGCGCCAGTCCCCATCCGGTCGACGACGCCAGGCCGCGAGAGAGATTGGCAATCGCGGGCAAGCGAAGTGGATGGCGCGCCGATTCCCCATGTCGTTTAGGCATTCTTCCGTCCATGTTCACGCCGTTCCTTCATCCTTCGACCGGCATCCTTGCCAGGTCCTCTCTCGGCTTCGGAACCACTCCAGAGTCCGTGGCTCGTGGCTGCCGACGTGGAACAGCCGCGATCGGCATCTTGCCCAGAATTGCTTACATCGTCCGATCGACGGCTTCTGCGATTCGCGCGCAGCGGGCCATCATGTCCTTGAACGCGGGGACGTTCAAGGTTTGCGCGCCGTCGCTCCATGCCTTGTCCGGCTCGGGATGAACTTCGACCGCGAGCGCGTCCGCCCCCGCCGCCACGGAAGCCATCGCCATCGGAGTTACCAGCGACGCGACCCCCGTGCCATGGCTGGGATCGATCACGATCGGCAAGTGCGTCCGCTCGCGAAGATAAGGGATGATCGCCAAGGGCAAGGTGAATCGAGTGTGCGTTTCGAACGTGCGAATGCCACGCTCGCAGAGCATGACCTGTTTGTTTCCCTTGTCGAGTATGTACTCGGCGGCGAGCAGGAATTCTTCAACGGTCGCCGACGGTCCACGTTTGAGAAGAACCGGCTTGGGTTGCATGCCGACTTCCGTGAGCAGGTCGTAGTTCTGCATGTTCCGAGCGCCGATTTGAAGCACGTCCGCATAGCTCGCGACCAGCTCGACGTTTTGTGGCGCCATGACCTCGGTGACGATTGCAAGGCCCGTCTGTTCTCGAGCGAGGGCCAGCAATTTGAGCCCTTCTTCTTTTAGTCCCTGGAAACTGTAGGGACTGGTTCTCGGCTTGAAGGCTCCACCGCGCAGTCCGGTGGCGCCAGCGTCGCGTACCGCCTTCGCGCATTCGAGGATCTGCTTTTCCCCTTCGACGGAGCAGGGGCCGGCGATGACGGCGATCTTGGTGCCCCCCACCTCCAGTGTCCCCGCCTTCACGATCGTGCGGTCCTTTTGAACTTCCGTACTGGCCACTTTGTACGGTGCGAGAATCGGGACGACTTTTTCCACCCCTTCGACCGATTCCAGGGCTTCGCGTAGTCCGGCATTGCGCTCCGATCCGACGGCGGCAATCACGGTCCGCTCGGTTCCCACGATCACGTGGCCACGCAGACCCAGCTCTTCGACACGCCGGGAAGCTTGCTCAATCTGTGCCGGCGAGGCATTTGGTTTCATGACGACAATCATGGCGTTCCCGACGACTTCCTTTCATACCTTTGCTTGTAAAAGTACCAAGGCCCGCTTTCTTTTACGAAAACGGGCCTTGGATTCATGTCCGGATGCTAAAGTCCGGAGGTGTGGTGGCTGCCCGCATGGACAACCCGCCGGCAGTTCTACGAACAGCCACCTCGCTGGTTACCAGAATTCACTGAGACCACCTCCTTTCTACTAGAATTCCCCGCGTCACCTAGAGTCCAGCTCTCAAGCGAACGGCGGGCCGCTAGTCCGTCGTGCTGCGTGTCGCACGACCCTGTGATATTATTCTGACAGGCCATCCTCCGATGGCAATACCAAACCGGGAGAAACTCATGGCGGAACTCTTCGGCCGGACGCTGAAGTTACTGAGCCTGGGACGTTCCGCGTTCCAGTGGAAAGGAGGTCCCGCCGACGCCACCGTCGCCGCTAACGCACGTCTGACGCTCATCGAAAAAATGGGGCGTCTTCGCGGCTTGCCACAAAAGATCGGCCAGATTCTCTCCATGGGATCGTCCGACGAAGCGGGTGATTTCCTCCCCTTGACCAACGCTGCCGAACCTGTGCCGTTCGAAGTTATCCACCAGGAACTCCGGGACGCACTCGGCGAGAACCCTGGCGCGGTTTTCCACGAGATCGAACCTCGTGGTCTGGCCGCATCGCTCGGACAGGTACATCGCGCTCGCCTCAAGAACGACCAACTCGTCGCCGTAAAGGTTCGCTATCCGGGGATAGAAAATGCCGTTCTCCAGGATCTGAAGCTGCTTGGCTGGCTTACCGTTCCCGTGGGGGGCTTGCGACGCGGGTTCGACATGAACGCCTATCGGGAGGAAATCCTCCGAGATCTGGAGGAGGAACTCGACTACCGCGTCGAGGCGGAGCACCAACGGGATTTCTCGCTATTGATGCACGATGTTCCCGGACTGGTCGTGCCACGTGTTTTCCTCGAGTTTTCCAGTGAACGGGTACTGGTGACGGGATGGGAGGAAGGAGAGGACATCGAACAGGTCTGCGCCGCCTGGCCCTCCGATCAGAAACGGGCACTGGCGCGCCAGCTTTTGTTGCTGTTCTGCAAAAGCGTTTTGGAGCGGGGCATCGTGCACGCGGACCCACATGCGGGGAATTACCGATTTCGCCGAGGAAAATCGGGGCCGGAGATTATTCTTTACGACTTCGGATCTTGCGTTCGATTGGACGAGAAGACCCGTCTCGCGCTGGTTCGATTGATGCGGGCGACGATGGATTTGGGCAGTGACGATCCCTATGCGCTGTTCCTCCTCATGGGTTTTGACCCCAAGACATTGGCTCCCTTGCGAAGTAAGCTTCCAGCCCTATGCCGAGTAATGTTCGAGCCGTTCGTCGCCGGAGCTCCGTACCAGCTTGGCGGCTGGCGGCGGTCGGAGCGGATTGGGGATATTCTTGGCGACGACCGCTGGAATTTTCGCATCAGCGGCCCAGCCTCGCTTCTCTTCTTGATGCGCGCGTTTCACGGGTTGATCTATTATCTGGAAAAGCTAAACGAGCCGGTGAACTGGACGTGGCAATGTCGGCCGATTCTCGAATCCCAGGCGTCGGCAGCCGGTAATCTCGTGCTCCCCGTTAATCGGGACGCTGAATGCGGGTTTCAATCCCTCGCCCGCCATCTCGTGATCCACGTTTTGGAAAATAACGCGACCAAAGTGAAGGTTACGCTCCCCGCACTGGCAGTCGACGACCTGGAGGAGTATCTTGAGGGAGATGTGTTGTCTCGAATCCGCCAACGCGGCATCGACGTGGGCAAACTCGCCAAGGAAGTGCGCCAAAGCGGCTATTCGCCGCGAGAACTTTTTCTACTGGATGAACCACCAAAGCAGTACCACGTTTGGCTTGAGTGAAAGAAGACCATGAGCAGAAACATTCATGAGGGTCAATTCTCCGGTCCACGCGCGCTGCGCGCGTTGTTGAAGTACGAACCGATCGTTCGTTGCCTGGGTGCGCACGACGTTCTGAGCGCCCGCTTGATCGAGCACGCCGGACTCGAATGTCTTTTCATCGGCGGCTTTGGAGCGTCCGCCAGCATGCTCGGATTGCCCGACATGAACTTCCTCACCATGAATCACATGACGGATATCGCCCGGCGAATCGTTCAGTCCGTCGAGATTCCCGTGATCGTCGATGGCGACACCGGGCACGGCGATCTGCACAACGTTCAACTCACCGTTCAGCAATTCGAACAGGTGGGAGCCGCGGGCGCGCTCTTGGAAGACCAGATCACGCCCAAGCGATGCGGTCACTTCGCCGGCAAGCAAGTGATTCCGCCAAAGGAGATGGTGCTCAAGATCCACGCGGCATTGGATGTCCGCAAGAACCCCGACTTCGTTTTGATCGCGCGGACTGACTCGCGCGCCGTTCACGGTTTGGAGGACGCGATTGAACGAGCTCAAATGTACGCGGAGGCGGGCGCCGACATCTGCTACATCGAAGCTCCTCAGTCCGTCGCCGAACTCAGCGAATTGCCACAGCGTATCGACACCCCACTTATGGTCAACATGTTGACGGGGGGGCAAACGCCTACGCAAAGCGTCGACGACCTGCGAGCGCTTGGCTTCAAGATTGTCCTTTGGCCGATCGAGAGCGTGCTTTGCACGGCGCACATTATTAAGAAGCTGACCCGAACACTGCGTGAGTCCGGCCGCGTGGATAGCATGATTCCCGAGATGGAAACATTTCAAGGCATCCAAAACCTGCTTGGACTGCCCGACATCATGAATCTGCGAACGCGAATGGAGGAACGGGCACGTCGGCAGGAGCAACAATCCAAATAGCTTCTCTCCGCTTAACGCGTCGGCGCCAGGCCGGGAAATACGACCTTGCGTTTCTGACGCTCAATGGGATGAAGCGGAAGAGCTGTCGGTTCCACGCGCATTCGTGGATTCCTCGGCAATGTCGAGTAGATTGTTCAACCGTTCCAAGATGGGGTCGGAGCCCGATGTCGCGAGATTTTTCGTGACTGCCCCTAAATCAATTCCCGACTGCAGGAGTTCTCTTCGTTCTTGATTGCCATCCGCGCCGGCGAGCTGTCTTGCCCGCTCTTGAATCAGTCGAGAAAGAAGCGGTCGTGCGGTGGTTCCCTTGCCCGAACCGATCATGCATTGGACGCGCACCGTCGCCAATGCCATGCGATGGTCGATCGGTTCGTCGGCGGGCCAATTCTCTTCAACTTGACCGGCGGCTACGAGCGCCGAACCGTAGTCTTCGCGGGCATAGTGGAAAAAAAGCAGCAGTTCCGCGCGCCGGCGCGACCATTCGATGTCATTGATCCTGCGGTCCGATTCCAGCATTTCCAGGCCTAACTTGGCGAGGCGATCGATGTCCGCACGCTGCTGATCGTCGCGGGATGCTTGGTCTTTCGGTCGATCGAACAAATCGAGCGGGCTCGTGAGTTCCTCCGCGACGCGCAAGTGGTCGCGAAAGGAAATCTTTTCCGTGACGATAAACGGGGACGGTGCCTCCGCCGGCACCTTGCGAATGATTCTTCGTGCCGTCGTCGCGAGCGCCCATAACCCGCGAACTCGAAGGGAATGATTTGAAACCCATGTCCGCCAGCGGTTTCGAGGCAAATCGTAGAGGGCCAGGGGAGCGCACCATTCTGGCAGTCCGTAGCGGAATAAAAGGTACTTCGAATCCGCCGATACGGATTGCGCACCCAGTGGGACCCGATGCTCTGAAAGCTCGTCGCAAAGGGGATGCCATGTCTTCTTGTCCAGCGTTTCCGTGTCCAGGCTTTCAATCACAGGGGGGAATCCTGACTGAAGGACGGAAATGTAAAGCATCTCCTTGGCTGGATCGAACGCGAGCATCGCTCGGGATTTGGACGCAGGTTCCTCCCCGTTGAGCATCAACCCTTGAATCGTTCGTTCGGAACCGTCGGTGGTGGATACCTGGCGAATCTCCATCCGTGAAGGCTCTTGAGCGTCATGCCGCCGCGAGGGAGGCATTTGATCACCTCTGCGATGAATGAAGAAATGGGTTCCCCCCCGGCTCCAGCAGATCGGCTCTTGCACCGTGACGTGGGGGCAGAGGAGTGAACCTTCCGTCCATTTTCCGATCGGGGTAAGCATGACTCCAAATGGTTCCGTGGTCTTGCCAAACGCCAGGTACCGATTGCCAGGCGAGAAATTCGCGTGGTCGGCGTCCGGATACTCCGCTTCCACCTTTCGATCACTAAGGGAAAGGACGATCAATCGCGTCGAGCCAACCCAGGGAAGGGCAACATGGAGTCCGTTATCGGAGCACGCGGTGGATCGAACGGGAAGCCGAAGCAACTCGCCGAGCGGCCAAGACCCCTGCCTCTGGTAAACCTGATCCGAGCGTCCGGTTCTGTACCGTCGAACCAGTTCCAGGGTTCCCTCGACTTCGTGATTCGACGAAAGTTCCGGCATATCGGGCAAACCGTCCAGGGAAGCTGGCCGAAACCGGACATAGAGGAGTGATTTGCCGTCGGGAAACCAGCAGGGTATGGAGAGGCGCCCCGCCGTTTCGTCGATTCGTTCCGATTTTCCCAGGGCGACGGTCGCGACCCAGAGCTGGCAAGTGTTTGAGGCTGCCGGCGAGCCGGCAGGAGTGAGCGCGCTGCCCCCAAAGAGCCAACCGTCGTCGAAAAAGAGATTCTCGTCCCCCGCTGACGCCAAGAAAGCGAATTGCCGGCTATCGGGCGACCATGACGCCGTGGAAAACTCGAACGGGCCGGAAGCCACGCCGACAGACGCTAAAATTAGTGTATATATAAACACTACTGTCGACAGGGTGACGGTCGGGACCCGGCTGTGGAGCATCCACGAACGGGGCGCGAATCGGACGGTCATTTCGAACGTGCGGATTAGACTCAAGCTAACGTCCTCGACTCGTCCCATATTGCGGTTTGGATGGCCAAAAGATCAAGTTGCCTTTGGATCTTTGTGTTATCTTCTCGTTGAAGTCAGCGTCAACGACTACCTAGTTTACCCAAAGTGGTGATGACGCGAAGGCCAGATGGAACTGTCTTGGACGACCGTTATTCGCCCGGGGGGAACAGACCACCTCTCGGGGGGTGGAAAACGGGGAATCGGAGAGGCGATCCGGCGGCGGATTGAGGACGCAAGCACCGCCGCCGTGGGAGCCAAAGACCCCTTGCCGATAATTGGGGGTTTGGCTATAAACGAGGTTCAGTACGGGTCTCTGTCCGGAAGAGTCTGCCGGGCATAGGGTTGCGGCGAAGCGGGCGAAATCATGCGTTTCAATCTCGTGGATCGAATTGAGGAACTGGAGCCTGGTGTCTCGATTCGAACCATTAAGAATTTGACGATGGCCGAGGAGTATCTCGCCGAGCACTTTCCGAGTTTCCCCGTGATGCCAGGGGTCATGATGCTGGAGGCGATCACGCAATCCAGTGCCTGGTTGATCCGCGTCACGGAGAAGTTCACGCACAGCGTGATTCTTCTGAAGGAAGCCAAGACGGTCAAATACGGTCAGTTCGTGACACCGGGTAAGCAGCTCGTCGTGACGTGCAAGCTTCTCGAAGACGATGGCCAGGACGCGGTCTTGAAGGCGACGGGTGAGATTGAGGGCAAGAGCAGTGTATCTGCCAAGGTGATCCTGACCCGGTTCAACTTGCAGGATCGGAATCCGGTCTACCGCCGCGATGACCAGCGCCTGCGAGCCCACCACCTTCGAACCTTCCAGATGCTTGCGGTTCCCGCGGTTCGCGAAAAGCTGCAGGGACTGATTCCTGAGACGACGACTTTTTAATGTCCGCGAGCCGAAAGGCGATGCGAGGGAAGAAGGATAGGAATGCGACTGTCGGGACAGACGGCAATTGTGACGGGTGCCAGTCGTGGCATCGGCCGTGCGATCGCCGAGAAGCTTGCCGCCGAGGGCGCGAAAGTGGCCTTGGTCTACAACCGCAGCCAGGAAGCTGCCGAGGCCGTCGCCGCGAAGATTCGCGAAGGGGGCGGGGAATGCCTGCTGTTTCGCCACGACGTTAGCAATAGCGAAGGGGCGGCGGAAATCGTTGCTCAGGTGGTTGACGCCTGGAAGAAGATCGACATCCTCGTCAACAACGCCGGGATCATTCGCGACGGACTCTTCCTCCAGCTGAGCCCCGAGGATTGGACGTCGGTGATCGAGACGAACCTGAACGGAACCTTCTTCTTTTGCAAGGCTGCCGGCCGGGAGATGATGAGCAAGCGTCGAGGCTCGATCATCAATATCTCGAGCGTCGCCGCCCAACATAGCAACAAGGGTCAGTCGAACTACGCGGCGAGTAAGGCGGGTATTGAAGCGTTGACCCGCACTCTTGCCGCGGAACTTGCCGGCCGCAAGGTTCGCGTGAACGCGATCGCGCCCGGATTCATCGAAACGGAAATGACCAACACGGTCCGCCAGATGGCGGGCGACAAGATCCAGGCCGCGATTCCGATGAAACGGTACGGCCAACCCGACGACATCGCTAGCGTCGCGGTTTTCCTGGCGACGGACGAGAGTAGCTACATCACCGGCCAGGTGTTGACGGTCGACGGTGGTTTGAGCCTGGGAGCTCAAGCCTAGTCCACCGACGGCTCAAGGACGATATCCACCTTCCGCGGGACGCAGGCGAAGCCGACCCCGGACGGAGACGACGGCCAGTGCTTCGCAGCCGGACCATAGTTTCACCTGTTGAAAGGAGCGATGGAATGTCGCAGCAAGAGATCTTCGAAAAGGTTACCAGCACGCTCGTCGATGCCCTCGGGGTCGAAGAAGATGAAGTAACTTCGAAGGCAACGTTGACCGGAGACCTGGGCGCCGAGTCGATCGATTTCCTCGACATCGTGTTCCGCCTCGAGAAGAACTTTGGAATCAAGATTCCTCGTGGCGATCTGTTCCCGGATGAGAAGCTCTTCACCGATCCGACGTTCGTCCAGGATGGCAAGATGACCGACGCCGGCCTGAAGGAACTGCGTGCTCGGATGCCCTACGCGGACGTCGATGCGTTCGCCAAGAATCCGGACGTGCAAGAGATCAGCAGCCTGTTCACGGTCGACATGATCGTCAAGTACATCGAGAGCAAGCTCTAAGAAGCGTCGGAAAAGGAACGACACGGGAGAGGTGCCGGCCGTTTTACAAGCGCCGGCAGCAGGGTCGTTAAACACTTTCCCCGTTCCGGTATCCGGCTGGCAACGTGACTCGCGGACGATGGCGGGCGAGAGGTTTGGAAAACATCGCGCGCCGAGTGAAGCGGAGTCGGTTGCCTCCTCCCTGTCCAACACGCGGTTCCCTCGGGTAGTTTTCGCCGAGGGATTCCGAAGTATGCGACAAGGTGTGAAAGTAATCGAGGGAACCTGGGAAGGCACGTTGGCATCGGTACCGCGTGCCGGGAATGGGCCGGATTGCCGTTCTCCAGGAAAGCCCGCGCGAGCGTTGGATGGCAAGGCCGCTCGCGAAAACGGAGAAAGGCTTCACTCGGAGGTCTGCCCCTTCCCTTGCGGCCCAATCGACCGACCTGATTCCCGATCCATGGATGGCAGTTTTGCTTTCAGCCGCTTAACCGCGGGATGAAAGCGCGGCCCGTAAGCGTGAGGAATACCCGTGCGCTGGATTTGGATCGATCAATTCGAGGAATTTCACAGTGGCCGCAGCGCGAAAGCGGTCAAGAATGTGAGCGTCGCCGAGGATCACATTCACGAGCAGTATCCTGGCTATCCCGTGATGCCCCATTCGCTTATCATCGAAGGGCTGGCGCAGACGGGCGGGATCCTGGTCGGCGAGGCGAACGATTTCGCGGAGAAAGTCGTGCTCGCCAAGATTCCTCGCGTGACCTTCCATGATCACGCCCTCGCGGGAGACGTGCTCCGCTACGAAGTCACCCTCACCGACCTGCGCCCCGAGGGGGCCGTCGTGGACGCTCGCGTTCTCAAGAACGGCACGCTGATGGCGGAAGCGGAAATCGTTTTCGCCCATCTCGACCAGTCGCGAGGAGCCGATAGCGAGCTGAGTGCGAAGAATTTTGTGTTTACCAAGGACCACCTGATGGCGTTGCTGCGGATGGCCAAGGGAACGCATCAGTTGAACAAGTCGTCCCGCGCGGAAGAAAGCCAACCGCGGACGGACGACAAACCGACCGGCCCGGTGGGTCGATCGAGTAACCCATAACCCAAGTTCGAACGAGCGCGAATTTCGAGTCACTGGCACCCCACCCCGCCTTCGTGTCGTAGGCGGCGCGGTGCCTACTCCCCGCCGCTTCGAGAAAGAGCACCACGGACGCCGGACCCATGAGCGCATCGAAACGGAGAATTGTCGTTACCGGTGTGGGCGTTGTCACTCCCCTGGGGACGGGCAACGACGCCTTTTGGTCCTCGCTGAAAAGCGGCAAAAGCGGCGTGATGAAGCTGCAGGCCTTTGCCACCGACGGCAACGGCACGCACGTCGCAGGCGAGGTTCGCGACTTCGATCCCAAGAATTACGTCAAGCAGCGCAAAAGCCTCAAGGTCATGGCGCGCGACATTCAACTCGCCGTCGGCGCCGCCCAGATTGTCGTCGAGGACTCGGGCATCGAATCCGCGCAAATCGACCCGACTCGTTTCGGCGTCAACTGCGGCGCGGGCCTTATCGCCACCGACCTGGACGAACTCGGCGGACCGATCGACCATAGCGTCAACGGCACGCGCAAATTCGATCTCAAGAAATGGGGCTCCGAGGGGATGGAACAGTTGTTCCCTCTCTGGATGCTTAAGTATCTTCCGAACATGCCCGCGTGCCACATTTCGATCACCTACAACGCCCAGGGACCCAACAACTCCATCACGGCGGGCGACGCCTCCGCGACGCTCGCGATGGGTGAGGCGTATCGCGTCATCGCCCGCGATTCCGCCGATGTTTTCATCGTCGGTGGGACCGACAGCAAGATTCATCCCCTGAGCATCGTCCGCTTGGCGGCTCTTGCATCGGTTGACGAAACGGCATGACGATCCCGCGGGCGAGCCGTCCTTTCGATTCCGAGCCGCGACGGCATGGTCGCGGCCGAAGGGTCCGGCCTACTGGTCTTCGAAGAGTTGGAGCACGCGAAGGCCCGGGGCGCGAAAATATACGGCGAGGTGATCGGGTTTGGCGCGAGTTGCCTTCCCTCCAATCATCAAAAAGCGATCGAGTTGGCGGTGAGCCGCGCGCTAAACGAAGCGGGCGTCAAGCCCTCCGAACTTGGACACGTGGTGGCCAACGGCACCGGCTGCGTCGACGACGACCGAGTGGAGTCCCATGCTCTCGCGAGCCTGCTGGGAGACGCGGTCAACGCGGTTCCCGTCGTGGCCTACAAGAGTTACATGGGACACCTGGCGGCGGCGAGCGGCGCCGTCGAACTCGCCGCAAGCTTGTTCGCCATGAAGCATGGCGTGCTGCCGGCGACGCTGAACTATTCACGACCGGACGCCGGAGCCCCGGCGTTGAGGATTCTTCGCGAGAGCGTCGATTTTCCGAATAAACCGTTTTTGGCGTATGACCTCAGCGTCAGCGGCCAGTGCGGCGCCTTGGTGCTCCGTCCCTTTGTGGGCTAAAGGGCGCGCTCCCGCGCGATTCATGCGCCACGATCTTGCAGCTTGGATTGACTAGTGTCCCCGGCGCCGCCTCGAAGGCGCTCCGCCGAGGAGATCGGGAAACATCGAAATGAGAAGACGCGTCGTCGTTACGGGAATCGGCATGGTCACGCCGGTGGGTAACTCCCCCGAGGAAGTGTGGTCGAACCTGAAGGCCGGCCGAAGTGGCATTAACTACATTTCCCTCTTCGATGCCTCGGAGTTTCCCACCAAGATCGCCGGGGAAGTTCGCGGCTTTTCCATCGAGGATTTTGGCGAGAAGGAGTCCGAGTGGGAGAGTTGCGGCCGGCATATTCGTTTCGCGATCGCCGCGGCGAAGCAGGCGGTTGGTGATTCCGGCATCCGGGACAACGGAAGCTACAATCCCGACCGGACCGGCGTCTATCTCGGCGCCGGCGAAGGGCAACAGGACTTCTTCAACTTCGTCAACCTCGTCGCGCGGACTTTTAACAAGAACGAGCAAGTGGTCGATAGCGCGCGGTTCATCCATGAAGGACTGCAGCATCTGCACGCGATGCGCGAGTTGGAACAAGAGCCGGGCATGTCCGCATGTCACCTCGCGGACCTCTTTGACGCCCAGGGACCGAATCTGAATTGCCTCACCGCCTGCGCCGCCAGCAGCCAGGCGATCGGCGAGGCGGCGGAGATCATTCGACGCGGCGACGCGGACGTGATGATTTCCGGAGGCACGCATAGCATGCTTCATCCGTTCGGCGTTTCCGGCTTCAACCTGCTGACGGCGCTGTCGACGCGAAACGACGATCCCACGAAGGCGAGCCGGCCGTTCGACAAGGATCGGGACGGTTTCGTGATCGGCGAGGGGTCGGGCATGGTCATCCTCGAGGAACTCGAACACGCCAAGAAACGTGGCGCGCGCATCTACGCCGAATTGACAGGCTATGGCTCGACCGCCGACGCCTTCAGGATCACGGATACGCATCCGAGCGGCCGGGGGGCCATCGCTTGCCTGAAGGAAGCACTCCGAGACGCTTCGCTCGGCGTCAACGACATTCAATACATCAACGCGCATGGTACGAGCACGGACGTCAACGATCGGGTGGAAACCATCGCCATCAAGGACGTGTTCGGCGAACAAGCGTACAAGGTCCCCGTCAGCAGCACCAAGAGCATGATGGGACATTTGATCGCGGCGGCGGGAAGCGTCGAAATGATCACCTGCATGTTGGCCATCCGCGACAACGTGCTGCCGCCGACGATCAACTACGAGAATCCCGATCCGGATTGTGACCTCGATTACGTGCCCAATCAGGCGCGCGAGGCGAAGGTCGATAACACGATCTCCAATAGCTTCGGCTTTGGCGGTCAGAATATTTCGCTGGTTATCAGCCGTTTCAAGGACGCGTCGTAGTCCAGGTGGAGAACCTCCAGGCCGTCTCCCACCGGCGGTAGGCTCGACTCCCAAAACAAGAGTGTCTTGAAACGCGACCGGAAGATCGCGGAGCGTAGGCCGCCTCGCATGGTGGCAAGAAGGAGCATGTCAGCGTGGTTGCCGTTCCGTGGATGCTCATCGGACTGGCCGTCGTTGGCTTGGTCGTTTTGTTGCCGGTCCTGTTTACGGTTTACGTGCTTATCACGTACACGCGGCACATCGACCGCGTTTTCGAGCACAAACCCCTCTTCGTCGCGCCCCAGGCAACCCCTGTTCCCGACGCCGAGGGAGTCGAGTTCCGGTCGCGGGACGGCCGTAGTCTACGCGGCAGTTACTTGCGCTCGCTTTCGCCGACTCGCAAGGGTGTGATTCTCTTCGGCCACGAGTACAGCGCCAATCGCTGGCTTTGTAACTCGTACATCGGCTATCTGCGCGACGCGGGCTACGACTTGTTCACGTTCGATTTCTGCAATCACGGCGAGAGTTCGTCGGTCCCCCAATACGATTCGTTGCAATGGGTGACCGAATATGAAGTCCAGGACGTCCTGGGAGCCGTGGATTTCCTCCAAAGCCGCCCGGACGCGGATCCGAAAGGGATCGGCGCCTTCGGCGTGTCGAAAGGTGGGGGGTCGATCCTGGTGGCGGCGGGAAGGAATCCGTACCTCCGTGCCGTGGTCACCGATGGCGCGTTTCCGACTCATGGAACGGTCACGTACTACGAAATGGTCTGGGTTGAGATTTACAGCAAACTCCCCAACGTGTATCGGTTGTTGCCGCGTTGGTATTACGCCATGGTCGGCGAGTACGCGCTCGTGAAGATGCGTTGGCGCCATCGGGCGACTTACAGCCGCGTCGAACGGGGAGTACGGCGGTACGGCAAACGTCCGCTCCTCATGATTCATGGCGGTCGGGACAACTACATCAAGCAAGAGATTGCCGAGCGGCTTTTTGCCCTCGCCAGCGGCCCCAAGGAACTCTGGATCGTCAAGGGGGCCAAGCACAACGCCTGCCTCGAAAAGGCGGGAGACGCGTACCGCGAGAAGGTCCGCGACTTTTTCGATCGATACATCGCCGGCGAGACTCCGTCTCGCGAACCCGGGCACCGCGGTCCACAAGCCTCCGTCAATGGTTCCACCGATGGACTCGGGTCGGGCGGCAAGGATTCCTGCGAAAAGAACGCCGCGGCTTCGTGACCAACGCGTTCGCCAAAAGTAACCACGCATCCCTGTCGTGGACGCGTGGCCATTCTTGAAGTGAGCCGAACATGGTTTCAATGTACAAGTGGATTCTCGGCAAAGTCGCTCACAAGCACGCCAAATGGATGCGACAACGATTTCGAAATCTCACCCAACGGCCGACCGAAGTGCAGCGCAAGCACCTCTTCGATCAGATCCGGAGGGAGCAGGACACCGGATTTGGTAGGGACCACCATTTCCGATCCATAAAATCGGTGGAGGATTTTCGCCGACATCTCCCCATTACCAACTACGAATACTACCAGCCGTACATCGAACGAGTGAAGAACGGCGACACCGAGGCGATGTTCCATCGGCAGAAGGTGCTCATGTTCGCCATGAGCAGCGGTACTACCGATGCGCGCAAGTTCATTCCGGTGACCCAACGTTACCTCGACGACTACCGCCGGGGCTGGACCATCTGGGGCTTGCATCTTTTCGAAACACACAAGCATCTCTGGTTCAAGACGATGATCCAGATTGCCAGCGATTGGGACGAATTTCGCACGCCCGCCGGCATTCCGTGTGGCTCGATCAGCGGAATGACGGCGCAAGTGCAGAAATTGATCGTCCGCAAGACCTACTGCCTGCCCCCCGTCAGTTCCAAGATCCGGGACGTTCAGGCCAAGTACTATCTCGCGTGGCGCCTCGGTCTGATGCGCGACGTCGGCATCATGGTGTCCGCGAACCCCAGCACGATCGTTTCGTTCGCGCGTTTCGGCGGCGAGAATTACGAAAAGCTGATCCGCGATATTCACGACGGCACCATTCATCAGGACTTCCCCGTTCCCAAGGAGATCTACCAGGTCGAGCACAAGCGGCTTCGGGCCAAGCCGGAACGGGCGCGCGCCCTCGAGGAGATCGTCAACAAGACGGGTGGCTTCCGGCCCAAGGATGTCTGGCCGTTCTTTGGCGCGATCGGCAATTGGACCGGGGGAAGCGTCGGCGCCTACATGCGGCATTTTCCCGAGTTTTACGGTAGCCCCTCCATTCGCGATATCGGACTGGTTGCCAGCGAAGGCCGCATGACCATTCCCATCGAGAACAATACGTCCGGAGGAATCCTCGAGATCACCTCGAGCTTCTTCGAGTTCGTCCCCGTGGATGAAATTCATTCCCCGCAGCCGACGGTTCTCGAATCGCATGAACTTCAGGAAGGGCGGGATTATTACATCCTGCTCACGACATCAAGCGGATTGTACCGGTACAACATCTTCGACGTGGTTCGTTGCGTGGGGTGGTTCGAGAAGACGCCGTTGCTCGCGTTTCTCAACAAGGGGAGCAATTTCTCGAACATCACTGGCGAGAAAGTGTCCGAGTATCAAGTCGCCAAGTCGGTGGAGAACGCGTTGGTCGAACTCGATCATCGCCTGACCGCCTTCACTCTCGCACCCTGCTGGGACGATCGTCATCCCTACTATGGCCTTTTCGTCGAGGAAGGGGATTTTGCCGACCTCGGCCAGGCGGAAGATCTGGTCCGGGTCGTCGAGCAGCAGCTTCGACGGATGAATTCCGAATATCACGAAAAACGGGCCTCCGGCCGCCTGGGAGCGATTCGGCTGCAACTCCTTCCGACGGGCGCGTGGCGCAAATGGGATCGCGCGCGCTTGCAGCGGACCGGCGGGACCTCGGAACAATACAAGCATCCCTGCCTGATTCCCGATCTGGCTTTCCAGTCACAGATGCCGGTGCTCGATCCGGTTACTCCGGTGGCGCGCGGAGAACGCATCATCACCTCGACATGACGAAGCAGTGCTCCCTCCCCGAAGCAAGAGTAGGGGAGGTGGGTCAGCTGGGTTCATAGAGTTTGTCGATGGCCGCCTTCAATTCCGGCAGAACGGCGAGCGCGGCCTCGCGGCCACGTTCCGCCAAGCGAGCCGCCTTCGAAAAATCAAAGAAGCTGAAGCCCGAAGTGTCCGGCGAAATCAGTACGTGGAATTCCTCGGCACGAACCAACCCGTGCTGTTGAATCTCGAAGAGTCGGAATATCGTTTCCATCAGCCCCGGGTAGCGCATCCGCTTGGTGCGGGTGTTCGGCCGGTTTTTTCCGTAGCGCATCGACATCTTGGACATGATGTCGACGGCGACGACGAGATCCATGCCCCGGTCGCGGAGCGCGTTCGCCGGCACGTTATTCAACACGCCACCATCCACCAGTGCCTGGCCTTGCCGGAGAATCGGCTTGGCGATGACGGGGAAGTTGATGCTCTCGAGCACGCCCCGGACGGCGTCCCCCGACTCCCGCACCACCGATTCTCCTCGTATGAGATCCACCGAGACCGGATGGAACGGCAGGGGGAGTTGTTCGATTTCCACGCGGTGGAAGTAGTGGCGTAGCTTTCGTTCCCAACCGCCCGTTCGAAACATCCACCAGAAGAAGAGTTGTTTGCTCCACGGCGTGGCCAGCCAAGGTCCCCGGGGAACGAGTTCCAGGTCCACGAGTTCGAGCAATCGCTCTGGACGGACGCCGGACGCGTGGAACAGTCCGATCAGGGATCCGACGCTGCAGCCGGCGACCATGTCGAAATAGATGCCGGCCTCGGTTAGAACGTCAAGCACGCCGATGTGTGCCATCCCCTTGGCGCCCCCTCCCCCCAGCGCCAAGCCAATGCGCTTTCCCATGACATGGTTCGCCAGCCGGCTCAGCGATGCCGGGTCCACGGTCGTGTGCTGGTCGCGACCATGCAGTACCAGTTGGAGCACCGGCTGGCGCATGGCAGGTGGATCCCTCATCAAGGGGACGACGCCGTCGTCTCGTCTTTGGACCCAGAGCCAATGAAGTCGTTCCGAAAGCATGGGGCGGTGCCGGACGAACATTCTCACGCGGTCCAAGGTCGCTTCCCAGTCGGCGCGTTCCGCCAGCCAGAAGATCTCTTCGCAGAGCATCAACAAGGCGGGCAAGTCGGAATCGAGTCGCGCTTCGGCAAGATCCACGAGCAAATAGTCTCGATCCTTGAGGGTTAGCGTGATCTGTTCGCGGATCTTGTCCAGTCTCTCGTCGACGTCGTCGGCTTCCGGAAGCCTCAATAAAGTGAATTCGGAACGGGGGGGAAAGAAGTCCATGCGATCGGTAAGGATCGTCACTTTTCTTTTTTTCGCGGCCAGGCCGCCAGCGAGATGGAAGACGACGGACCGCGCGAAAGGGGAACTCCCCACGAGTGCCACCACGGCGGCTCGACTCGAACGCCGAACCTCTTGAGATACGCCGCGAAGCAACATCCCCAGCGAACGGCTAATGTTGGCGGCAAAACCGGGAATGGATTGCATCAGTTCCCAGAACGCCTCGCGTGGCAAGCGCAGGACGTCCGTGTGCATGGTGGTCGCGACTGTGTTGATTCTCGGCCCGCTCGTAAGCAAGGCGATCTCGCCGAAATGGTTTCCTGGCCCGAGATAGTTGAGTACGACGTTCCCTTGCACGCGTTCGAGGATCAAACGGACTCGTCCGCGCACAATGATGTAAAACGCGTCCGCGGGATCTCCTTGCCGATAGATGACGCTTCCACTTTGGAACGCCATGTATTCGACCATCCCCGCGACGCGGCGAATCTCATCCTCTCCAATTCCTTCACACGCCCCGCATTCGCGAAGACATTCCAATACGACGTCAGGTGGCATGGAGTTGTTGGCGTTCCCTCGAGAGCATTAGGAATAAAGTTTCTCCACCAGGCGACCGTGTACGTCCGTAAGACGAAAATCCCGCCCTTGGAATTTGTAGGTCAAACGTTTGTGGTCGATGCCGAGGAGGTGCAAGACCGTCGCGTTCAGATCGTGAACGTGCACCGGGTCCTCGACGACGCGGTAGCCGATCTCGTCCGTTCGCCCGACGGTGATTCCACCATTGATGCCCCCGCCGGCTAGCCACATCGTTCCCGCCCTGGGCCAATGATCGCGGCCCGTGTATCCCTTCTCTGCTCCTGGCCTATCTTCGTTCATCGGGGTTCGGCCGAACTCTCCTCCCCAGATTACGATCGTTTCGTCCAGGAGTCCCCGTTGCTTCAGGTCCATGATCAAGGCCGCCGTCGCCCGATCGGTTTGTTTGCATAGGATAGGCAACCCGACCTCCAGGGAGGCACGTTTCGTATCGCCATGGGAATCCCAGATGGCGACACCCGGTTCCCCCTCGTAGCAAATTTGAACGAACCGAACGCCCCGTTCAATCAGCCGCCGGGCCATCAGGCATGAGCGGGCAAACGTGTTTTTCCCGACGCTCACGCCGTAGAGCTGTTTAATGTGGTCCGGTTCCGTGTCCACGTTGACCAATTCGGGAACGCTTGCCTGCATCTGAAACGCGAGTTCGTAAGCGGCGATACTGCCGGCGATCTGTGGATCGGCCAGTGTTTCAAGACGCAGGCCGTCGAGTTTGGTAATGGCTTGAATGGTGTCGCGGCGTGCGTCACCATCGACTCCCACCGGATCGCGGACGAAGGGAACCGGATCGCCGACAACCCGGAACTCGACTCCTTGATGTTTCGCGGGCAGGAACCCGCTTCCCCACATTGCTTTTCCCCCCGAGTTGCGTTGGCCGGGCACCAGCACGACATAACCAGGCAGATTGTCCGACACGTTTCCCAGGCCGTAGGAAATCCATGCCCCCATGCTCGGCTTTCCCATGGTGGCAAAACCAGTGTTCAATTGAATCTGCGCCGGTCCATGATTGAACTGGTCCGTCTGCACGCTTTTGACGAACGCCAGATCGTCGACGACCGAGGACAGGTGAGGCAAAAGCTCGGAAACCGTCCCCCCCGATTGGCCATGGGATTGAAACTTGAAGGGAGAGCCGAGGAACTTCTTGGTCGTTTTGATGAAAGCGAACGGCTCGCCGGTGATCAGGCTCGAGGGAACATCCGTACCGTGAAGTTCGCGCAGTTTGGGCTTGTCGTCGAAGAGATCGAGTTGCGACGGCCCCCCCAACATCTGCAGATAGATCACGTTTTTGGCCTTGGGAGGCTTGGTGGGAGGAGCAGGTCTCTGGTGCATGCCGTCGATGGCTTCCGCGCCGCCACTGCGTGCCGCAAGACTTGCCAACGCGATCCCCCCCAATTGGAAACCGCTCCTTCCCAGGAACTGTCGCCGCGTCTGTTCAAGGGAGGGCCGCATGGCTTATTCCTTCGTGATCGTCTCTTCGAGGTTGAGGAGGACGTTGGCGACGAGAGTCCAAGCGGCCAACTCAGGATATTCGGCATTCTCCGGTGGAATGACCGTCCCTTCGCTCATTAATTGTTTCGCGCTTTGCGGCCCGTTTTGAAAGGCCGCGAGCCTGCGATCGAAGAACTCGCGGAGCAGTTTGGATTCGGAGGAATTGGGAGGGCGCGCGACGCAAAGCCTCATCGCGAATTGGAGTTTCTCTTCGAAAGTCCCCGGAGATTCAAGAACGATTCGCCGCGCGAGTCCCCGAGCCGAGTCCACGAAAACGCGGTCGTTGAGCAGATTGAGCGCCTGCAATGGCGTGTTGGTCCGAAGTCGACGGGAACAGGTGACGTCGCGCGTGGGCGCGTCGAAATTCTCGAAGGTTTCATCCAGTTGCTGTCGTTTCCAAAAGACGTACGCGGAACGTCGGTACGAACTGGCGAGTTGACCGTTGGCGCCCATGCTGCTGGTCATGGCCGGCGGCCCGCCCAATTTGTCATCGAGTATCCCGCCGATTGATAGGGCGTTGTCTCGGACGATCTCCGCCGGCAAGCGGACGCGGCTTCCGCGAGCATAAAGGTGGTTGAGCGGATCCTTCTGGAGTTTTTCCGGCGTGGCCACACTGGCTTGTCGATAGGTGGAGGACGTGACCATGAGCCGATGTATCGGCTTGAGTCGCCACCCAGAACGTTGAAGCTCCGTCGCGAGCCAATCCAGAAGTTTTTCATGCGTGGGGATCGCGGATTGCGTGCCAAAATCATCGGCCGTGGATACGATCCCCTGCCCGAAATAGTGCATCCACAATCGATTGACGACCACGCGAGCCGTGAGTGGATTCTCTTCCGCGACGATCCATTTCGCCAGACGGAGTCGATCCGACACGGGGGAGGCATGGGGATCGAGAAACGTGGGAACCCCTGGCTGAACCGATTGTCCCGGAGTCTTGGGATCCCCACGCAGCAAGACGAACGTGCTTCTGGATTCCTTCCGATCGCGCATGACCAAGGATTTTGTGGGCCGCATTGAATCCAGTTCCGCTTGTAACTTTCTTTTTTCCTCTGGTTTGCTTGCCGACTTTAGCGCGGATTCCAGCGTCTGCCTTTTTTGTTTTTGTGCTTGCGTGAAGAAGGAGTGCTTGGGGCTGACATTGGTGATTCGCCCCGCGTCATCGATGACGGTCTCCGGTTCGCAGTCGTTGAAGAACGCCATCATGCGGTAGTAATCTTCTTGGGTGAACGGGTCGAACTTGTGGTTGTGGCACTGCGCGCAGCGAGCGTCGAACCGAGCCAAACCGAGGCGGTCGTCGCCACTCGGTCGAACACCGCCTCCGTCGGTAGGTCTCCGGATCCGCTCCCGCTTCGACGTTGATGCGAGTGTTTCGATGAAATCCCGTCGCGAGGTATTGGGCATCCGTGGGGTTGGGCAAAAGGTCTCCCGCCAATTGTTCGATGGTGAATTGGTCGAACGGCATGTCCGCGTTGAAGGCATCGATGACCCAGTCCCGGTAAGGCCAGATAACCCGCTCGCCGTCCAAGGGATAGCCGTCGGAGTCGGCGTAGCGAGCCAGGTCCAACCACCAGAGCGCCTGACGCACGCCGAACTGAGGCGAGGCAAGGAGCCGATCGAACACCCGCTCGTAAGCGTCTTCCCGCTCGTCTGCCAGGAAATCGGCAAGTTCCTTCGTGGACGGCGGTAGGCCGATCAGGTCCAATGTTACCCGGCGAAGTAACACGGACTTTTCCGCCCGCGATGCCGGTTCGAGCCCCTCCTGGTCCAAACGCTCCAAAACGAAAGCATCGATCGGATTGATTATCCAATCCGACCGGGAGACCTTGGGAACTTCCGGCCGGGTCGGCTTCAAATACGCCCAATGGGTTTCCCAAGCGCTCCCCTCTTCGATCCATCGTTCGATCTGCTGGATTTGCGCTTCGGTAAGCGGAGGACCTTCGCTGGGCGGGGGCATGCGTTGATCGGGATCATTGACGCGAACTCGCGCGAGCAACTCCGAACGGCCCGCATCTCCGGGAACAATGGCTTGGCTTCCCGATTCGAGGGACTTCGTGGCGGCGGACTCGTGGTCCAGCCTGAGCCCGCCCTCGTGCAGGTCCGGTCCGTGACACTTGAAACACCGTTGAGCCAGAATGGGACGAATGGTCGCGTTGAAACCCACCGGTTGCTCGCCGCGCGCGGAGGTTCCTAGAACCACGAGCGGGATCGCGAGCAGCGAGATTCGCGTGACCAGTGGCGTCGACATCTTCCTCTCCAAACGCTGAACTATCGGAGCGAATGCTCCTTCGGCATCGCGCGGACGCCGGGGCAGTCTACGGCGTTGTTTCTTATTCGTTGCCACGTGGTGGTTCCGTCGGGTTGTACCTGACGATGGGAAGCTGAATTTCCCCTTTCTCGAGTTTTCCGTCACGGAGTATCAGGTAAGGCGTGGGCTTGTCTTGAGCTCGTTGCGGGTCGGTGGCGACGAACGCGAGATCCCAGAGACTTGCCATTTTGAACTCACCCAGTCCGACGAGGACATCCCCGTCTCGCCAATTGGCCTTCTTCGCTGGGCTACCTTCCCGAACCTCCATGATTTTCAGCCCCGCTTTGTAGAACTCCTGTCCTTGAACTTCAGTAATTTCCAACTTGCGCCGATCTTCCCAGGCGAGCGGCCCTCTTCGAGCTCGTTCTCGGGCGAACTGGGCTCGGATGGCGTACCCGACGGATTGTCCTGCGAACTCCCCTTGGGGGAGATCGTGGAGTCAATGACTTTGCCTCTGAGTAGAATCACGTTCAGCGGGCCGAGCGTGGCGAGGCGGGCATGGTGGCGACATAGGCGATATCCGAGTAAGACGCGATTCGAACTTGTACATTCCCAGAAGGATGTCGCCCAAAACCCATCCGGCTTTGTCGGCAGGTCCGTTGACCTGAACAGCGGCCACTTCGAGCCCACCGCGAAATTTAGGCGGATGCTCGAACCACCGCGGGGTCGGCGGCAAAAAAACTTGCGCCGAAAGCGTTCCATACTTGCAATACGTTCGAATTGGCCAGTGCATTCGCCGTCGCGTCCGACGAACGTCCCGCCGACGGCGCGGATTCGCCCGTGCGCATGAGATTCTCAAGGGCGCGTTGGTTTTGCAAAGCGCGGAGGCGGGCATTCCTTTGCCGCGCGGAGTCTTGACTGAGGAAGCGGTCGGATTGATTGATCAGGTCCGCGGCAATGGCATAGCGAGCGAAGGTCCGATTACTGACTCGACCAGTACCCGCGCGAAAGAGGAGCAACCGTTCCGCGTTCGATAGATTCTCACTCAACTGCGCGCCGGCCGACGACGCCAAACCTGCCAAGGTGACCATCAAGAGCAGTGGAACTCTAACCATTTTCACCAGCACACCAACTTCCCGCGAAACAGAGACGCCATTCCATCGAATGCCAGATACCCCTAGTGGAAAAGGGCCGCCATCGAGGATTCGGCCTGATACCCGGCTCAGTCACTTGGTCCGGGATCGGCTATTAGTATACCAGCACCCGCCACGTCTTGTTTAGATCGTTCTTAAGGACGGCCATGGATGTGTCGACCCTACGTTCTGTCGATGTCCCAGTAGAGGCAGGCAAGGCGCTCCACTTCCAAAAGAGTTTCCCTCGAGGGATACGAACATGGTGGGCCGGCCGCTTCTCGGTGCGCGGCTTTGCTGATGTTGGAGAGGGATTGATGAAGGGGGTTTTCGGATTCAAAACGCTGAAGTCGGAGGCGGTGCATGGTGGAGGGAGTGGCGAAACTCTTGCCCCCCACCTGTCCGATCATCTCCAAGGCGGCCTGCGCCGCGGGGCTATTGAGTAAAGCCGCCAAATAGTGGGCTTCCTCCTCGGAATCGCAGGGGAAGAAGCAGTGGGTCTCCTGCGGCAAGATCGGCTGGTTCTCGTGCTCCGTAACGACGGCGGCGGCAAGTTGGTGTCCCATTCGATTCCACACCACCTTCACGCGCGCCAGCGTGTAGGGCCCCACGTTGAACATCGAGTAGAACGCGCCTTTTTCGACCGCGCGGTGCTCGGTTCCCTTGACGAAATAACGCTTGAAAGCAGCCCGCTCTCGCAGCAGAGGTTCGAACGAACGCAGGTAATTCCAGGTATCGGGCGCCGATTCGCGAAGTATTTCCGGTTTCACGCCTCGCTTTTTCTCCGGATCCTGGACCATCAAGGTCCATGCCGATGGGACCGCGCTCCAAGGAAGGACATCCTTGCCGATCAGCAAGGGAAAGAGAAACGCGCGTTCAAGGTCGACCTCCTTGGGTTCCACCGTTCTCTTTCCTCTTCCGACCAGATTTCGGAGCCGGAGCGATTTCTTCGAGCTTTGGAGACATTCGAACCAATAGACGCCGTTCGCGCCTCCGGTATTGACGCCCAGCCGGGCCTGGTATTCGCAAGGACCGAGAACGTTACGACCGACGGCGACCGCCTCCGCGGGAACGTGTTTCCATGCTCCGAGCGGATCCTGTTCGTCCGCGGGCCAAGCCTCGTGATCCTGGACGTTTCCATGTCGATCCCAAATGCGATAGGGGACGGGATAACTTGTCGGAGAGTCGATCTCAAGGACCAGTACCGCGGCCTTGGCCCCCACTTTCGGGAATGGGCGGAGGGAATCGATGTCGTCCACTCGCCGAACCGAGAGGCGTCGGCCATCGGGGAGTTCGAATCGCCGAAAGCCCCGCGCGCTCCCCGCGGATTTGAAGACGGATTGCGTGATTACGAATGCCAGCTTCCCCGCGCTCGCCAGGTAACGGTCGGCGGCGGCGTAAGTCACCAGCATGGCGAGATCTTTTTTGCCTCCTCCCAAAATCGTTCGCATGCCGCTCTCCGCGAACAATCCGTAGTGTCGCCAAAAAGGTTCGGTCGCCTTGCGGTAAGAATCCTCCATGCGATCCCAGAGGAGCCAAGGGGGATTGCCCACGATCCGGTCAAGGCTTCGCGAAAGAACCGGGAGCGCGGGGTCGACGACCACGTCCATGCAAGCGACGGGGATGGTGAAGTCGCCGACCGATTTCTCAGTTCGGACAAACGCTTGTGCCAAAGCCGAGTTGGTGGCGGCCGCGAGAACGCTCCACGGATTCTGATCCAGTCCCGAATAATGCCAGTCACCGTCCGCCTCGCGCATGGCGCGACGCGCGATGGCCCACGCGAATCCGCCGCTGCCGCAGCAAGGATCAAGCCAAGTTCGTCCTCTATCCCAAACCGCATCGACGACCCGGTCTGCGAGCCAATCGGGAGTATAAAACTCTCCGCGATGACGCCGGCGATCGCCCGGAACGAGCTCTTCAAACACCTGCCGTAGCGGGTCGCCGGCGATTCGAGGATTCCCACTTCGCCACCACGCCGACACCAGAGTGTCTAGCTGCTCCTTGGACAATCGTTCGGCATGATCGTCAAGCCAGCCAAGATCCAAGGCGTGACTGGGATATTGCCAATCGAGGCTGCGTAAACCGTTCGTCCCCGTCGCGACTAGGAGAAGCGATCGGCAAAGCAAGCCGTAATACAGCATGGCGATATCGGGGCGGATCGACGGGGACGACGCGGATTTCTTCGAGGTAACTTCCGTGGGTGGGGCACGGCACGATTCGACGGTTTTGGCAAAAAGGGGGGGAAACGAAACGGGATCGACGAACTCGCGCTCCAAGTGGGAGAGAAACTGGCGTGCCAAAGGTTGCGTGGGAAGAAGCGACAGTTCCGGGGCCAGAGTTGGTCGAGCGCGTCTTTGCATCCCCGCCATCTTGTGAAAATTCCTTCCTCGTTTCCACGTGGTCCCATGGGCGTACGCGCTCAGGGGAGGGCCGGCTTTATTCCCGACTCGGTTCCGAGATACAATACTGGAAATGGAGAACTCCGGAATCAGGTGACATGCTCACGGAAAAAACTCAAAAGACCCAGAAACACGACGGGGACAATCGTTCGGCGGAGCATCTTCCTGCGAGGACGCGCCACCCGTTCCATCCTAGGATCGTACGGATCGCCTTGCCTCCCGCGTCCATTCGCGCGTTTTTGGAGCACTGCAAGGAGGATTCCGTGCAGTCCTTGACGTACGTTCCGTATTCGCGGTTGGTCCTTGCCCAGCGCCTATCGGCGATCCTGGGCGAAGCGTTCGTGACGATGCTTCGGGACATTCTCCACGACCGAGAGACCGGCGGATTCACGATTGGCGTGGAGAATCAATCGCAAGAGATCGAGGAGTTCGTCAAGTTTTCCACCGCCATCGCGCACCTGATAGGCGTTCCCAATTTCGACGCCATGGGGGGAAATTATTTCGCGAGATTTGCCGTGCAGAACACGGACCAAAGCGACTCGTACCTCCGCCAGGCTTACCGGAACATGACCTTGCACACGGACGGCACGTACGTCGATGAAGTGACCGATTGGGTCTTGATGCAGAAAATGGAGGAACGGAACGCCGTCGGTGGGCGGTCGAGGCTTTTGCATCTCGCGGATTGGCGGGAACTCGCCACATTTAGCGGTCATCCGCTAGCTAACCACGAATTTCTTTACAAGGCGCCCGCGAGCAAGAATGTGGATCGAATCGTGCGGCAACGCACTTTTGGTGCGTGGAACGGCGGCGTTGCCATCTGTTTTATCGACCAGTTTGCGTACCCGGAAACCCGGGAACAGGCTTGTTATCTCGACGCCATGTCGCGGTCGCTGGAGAATTCCGACGGTGTCCAGATGATCGAATTGTTTCCTGGAGAAATCCTGGTAATCAACAATCGGTTTTGGCTGCACGGCCGGGAGTCCTTTCAAAGACATCCGAACTTGTATCGTGAATTGTTGCGGATGCGCGGGCCGCTCCTCAATACCTGACAATCGACCGGTGAAATGCTATCTTGTGTCATCGGCGGCTCAATCGTATTGCCGCTCGGAGTAGCAACCATAGGTTGGCCAAGTCCCGCGGACGACGTTGCTTTTCCGATGCTCAATGATGTCACCAACCAGGACGTTGCGCCCCGGCCGAGGACCACAGCGCATCTTCAGCCATACGTCACATGGGATACGTCGCAAGGGATACTCTACAAGAGTTGTTTGTCTGGAACCCAGCCGCCACTTGACCTTGTGGAATGTTCGCCTTCGAGCGCTGTCGTACTACCCAGACCTCGTGGATTCATGACTCAAGGCAGGAACGGGAATGTCGGACGACGCCTCCATGGCCGCGAGCGAGAGCATGCAAGGCGTGCCGATCGTTTCGCTTCGCGAGGGGATGCAATTGCCTTTCGATATTTTCGAATCGAACGGTCTTTTACTTCTCAAGCGCGGCTCCGTGATTACTCCGCGCTTCGTGGCAAATCTCCAGGATCGGGGACATACGCAGGCGTTCATCAAGAATCAGGATCTCAAGAAGCTGATCCCCCAAGCCCGCGCGTCCAGCGTTGGTGCCCGCGTCAACATGGAAACGGATCAAACGCGCGAACTAGACGGTATTGAGTTCGAGGATTCCATTCCCGATGGGAAGGCGTTGATCGAAAACTTCAAGCCGAGACCCTGCGCGCCTTACGACACCGAGATGCTCAATCAACTCATGTCCGAGCGGGACAAGGATGTTCGCGACCTGAGCAGCCAATTGACGGAACTGGTCGAAGGGTCGAACGAAATGCCCGGCCGTTCGATCGAGAAGATGACGACCACCTACATCTGGCATCTATGCCAGGATCTCGACGCCACGTTGAGCGTGTCCCAGGTTCCCCGGAAAGATGACTATCTGGCGAACCATAGCTTGCAGATGTCGGTGATGGGTATGGCGCTCGCGGCACAGTTGGGAATGCCGGAGGAAGAGGTGCGGGTCACCGGCATCGCGGGCTTGCTCCACGACATCGGGATGTCCAAGGTTCCCAAGTCGATTCTGGAGGCCACGGGGAGCTTGGACCTCAACGCTCGGCTGGAGATCATGCGCCACCCGATCCACACCTTGAACCTGACCGAGAAAGTGCTCGGCGTTCCCAGTCGCTGTCGACTGATCGTCTATCAGGTTCACGAGCGAAATAACGGCAGGGGATATCCCAGGCAGCGGACCGGAAACAAGACTTACGTGGCGGCGAAAGTGCTTGGAATCGTGGACGCGTATCTAGCCATGATCAACGACCGGCCTTATCGAAACGCGCTGCTCCCTTATCACGCCATGGAGCAGATCCTTCGCGAAGCCAAGGAAGGACTCTGGGACGCAAAAATCGTTCGCGCATTCGTTTCTCTCGTCGGGCTCTTTCCGATCGGCAGCTTTGTCATGCTCAGCGACGAGAGCCTCGCCAAGGTAATTCGGTCGGGCGGACAGGAGTTCGGCAAGCCGCAAGTCACTATTACGCATAATCCGTACGGAGTTCGCCAGGAGACGAACCAGGTCATCGATTTGGCCAAGGAACCTCCGACCGGACTGAAGGTTCTTAAAGCAATCCCTCCACTCTTCGATTTCGATTCGGAATAACGCGGGCGACTTTTCGCGGAACCTCCTGGAGATCACGCCAGCCCTTTGCGCTTGCGCAGAAACCACTCGGCGGAGAGGAGGGCGACGAAGAGGAAGAGCACGGACGCTCGGTCCCAGAGGGGTTCGCGAATCGGTTGCGAGACTTCGAGATTGAGATCCCGCTTCTTGAGGGATTCGAGGAATCGAGGAAGTTCTTCCGGCGTATGGAACTCGCCGCCCGTCGTCGTCGCCAGGCTGCGGAGCGTAAGAGATCGGCGGCAAGCTGCAGCATCTCCCGATCCTCCGTGTGCACCAAGAACTTGGACGCTCTTGTCTCTGCTGCGGTCGAGTCCTTGGTGCCGACCACGCGAAGGGTGTAATCGCCGGGCTCTCGGTTTGGAAATACGAGGCTCGATAGGTCTCTCCGTCGAGAAGCAACGGAACGGAACTTCGGTTCCCGAAGGGGTAGCGACGACTGCCTGGACATTCCCGTCGGAGAGATTCTTGCCACCTTCGCCGATGACTTCCACTTCGACGGGGAGTTTTTGCCCGGAGGCGAGCCTTCGCGAAGGAAGCCGAACTCGAATCTCGTTGCCCGTGGCGTCTTCCTTGTGAGCGAGCCAAAGGATGAGTTGTCTCCAAAAACGGGCGTGGGCGAGGATACCCTTTTCATCCTTGCGCCATCGCCAGGTGGTGTCTCCAACGAAGGCAAGGCTTCGTCCCGCTCCCACGTCCTCGGCGACGAGTAGCGGGGTTCCGTCCGCGCTGGCCGCCAATGGAAGCGCGTTCGGCTTGAGACCCGTGAAGCTGCTCCCGCCATCGAGCGGCCGGAGCTCCTTCCAAACCGCGGCGTTCGCTTCCTCGTTGGGCGCGAGCCTGAGGATGAAATGACGTAGTCCCGCGGCGGTGGGCTGCATCTTCAACGCCTCGGTTTTCTGACGATCCGCGGGGCGCATGACCACGGGGAGCACGTCCGCGAGCGGCGTGTTACCCCAACCGCCGGGCCCGAAGCTCTCATAGCCCCCCATCATGAGCAGACCCGTACCCTTGGAAACAAGTTCTGCGAGCGTCTTCAGTTGCTCCGGCTTGAATCGATTGGAGTTCACGTCGCCGAGGATGATGACGTCGAAACGCCCCGGGGCGAAGACCTCGGGGGGAATGGTCTCCTCGCGTCCCGCATTGTCGAGGAGGAAAAGTTGACTCAGTTCAATGTCCGGGGATTGATCCAGTGCCCATCGAAGGAACTTGGGTTCCCAGTAGCGGTACTTTCCCTCGATCTCGAGCACGCTCAGTCCGCCGGCGAGAACGGTGACGAACGTACTGGCCTGATTGTTGCCCGGTAGCAATTCTCCTGGTTGGGTCTGAGCCTCGAGGGTGATTTTCACCTCGCCCGGAACTTCAGGGACGCCCGCGAGTTCGATCATGCCCCGTCCGGCGTCGGAGGAGAGATTCAAAACGCCTCGGGCCTTTTCCGCGCCATCGAAGAGCAAGCGGACGTTAATGGCTTGGTTGGCATAGCCGGAGGCTTGGAATTCGCCGCGAACGGTCAGCTTGTTTTTTGCGAAGGTGGTGGCGTTGGTGAGGATCGCGCGGGCGGCGATGTCGCGTACCTGGTCCGACGCCGTTTCCCGTCCAAAGCCGAACGCGTAGATGGGGACCTTTTGGCTGCCAATTTGCCTGGCGACGGAAAGGGGGGACGTGCCGGAAGTATTCGTGCCGTCGCTGAAAAGTAGAATGCCGGCGAGCCGTTCGCCCGAAGATCGCTCCAATATCTGCTCGAGCGCGGCTCCCAACGCCGTTTGATCGCCATCCGGTGGAGTGGCCAGCGCGCCCCCTTCGTGAAGCGATTGATCGAAATGGTATTCGCGAATCTGCACCTCTTCACCGAGTTCCGTTAGCGAGTCGGCGGATTCCTTCCACATGCGGGATAGCGCGTCCCAACGGGATTGGTCGTCCCACATGTCCCGCAGAAGCATGCTTTTGGACTTATCCACGAGGAGTACCAGCGTGGACGACTGTTTATGTTTGCGAGTGAAGACGAGGTTGGGACGGAGGGTAACCAGGAGAGTGAGCAAAATGACCACCCAACGCAAGGCCAGGAACAGGCGGCGTCCGGGCGTTCCCTTGCGATAGGTCCAATGGGAAAAAAGAATCAGCCCCAACCCCAGGGCGAGCACGAATGGCCAAGGCCAGATGGGGTAGAACTGCAGTTCCATGAGCTAGCTACGCGATCCTTCGGCCGTCCTGAAGTTAATTGGTTACCGTTTGGAGCGCTGCATAAAAATCACCACATCGCTCATTGAAAGTGTATCGGCCTGCCGGCATGGATGCCAACAGCGGAGCGGGCGGGTTTCTCCAAACGCGTTTCCAGGCCGTGGTTTGCCCGGGGAAGGGAAGGTATAATTCTCGGGCATGGAAATCACGTCGGAAATCATCGATCGCGTCACGAACGGGATCCATCCATCACGATTGGTGGAAACCGCCACCCGGTTAATCGGAGTCCAAAGTTGGACGGGAAACGCGGGCGCGGTTTCGGATTGCCTGGCGGAGCTACTAAGTTCCGAAGGGTTTTCAGTCGAGCGGCCCATCGGTGGCCATGACGCCGCCCCTGCGGTGGTCGTTCGCTGGAACACCGGCGCGCCGGGCAAAACCTTGCAATTCGACGGGCATCTCGACACCGTCCATCTTCCTTTCGTACCTCCCACGGTTATCGAGGGGCAGATTCGGGGGAGCGGCGCGTCGGACATGAAGTCGGGCGTGGCGGTCGCCGTCGAGGCTTTGCGAGTGTTGCGGGACACCAACGTTTTGCCAGGGGGTGGCATTCTTTTCGTTGCCCATGACCTTCACGAAGCGCCCTGGGGGTTGGGGGAGCAGCTGGATCAACTGATACGCGAAGGGATTCACGGCGACGCCGTACTCATTCCCGAGCCACTATGTTCTCATCTCCCGATCGCGGGACGTGGTTCCGCGACGTGGAAAGTGACCGTCCGAAGGGACGGCGCGCCGGTCCACGAGGTGATGCGCCCGGGAGACGAACCCAGCGTGATCGCCGCCGGCGCCAAGTTGGTTCGTCGACTTAGCCGGCTAGACCGAAAGCTGTCGAAGCGTCAGCATCCGCTGGCTGGTTCCGAAAGCGTGTTCGTCGGCCAGTTTCACGGTGGAGAGATTTACAATCAATATCCCCAAGAATGTTTTCTCGAGGGGACCCGGCGATGGCTGCCCGGCACCGATCGTCACGAGGTCGAGCGGCAGTTCAAAAAGCTTTTGAACAAGCTTTCGCGAAAATCGGGCACGAACGTCGACTGCGACTTCCGTTTCGTTCGGGATGCGTTTTTGCTCGATCTGGATGATCCTTTAATTCATGCGTTTCAGCGTTCGTACTCCACCATTTCAGGTAGCGAGTTGGTGTCGGGGCCCAAGCTCTTCGTCGACGATGGAAACAGCTTTTGGGGCATCGCGAATGTTGCCGCCGTCACGCATGGGCCAAGGGCGGGAGGGCAACACACGCTTGGGGAATGGGTGGATATCGAGGATATGATCCGAGTGGTGAAGTTGTACGTGCTCACGGCCGTTGCTTATTGTGCCTGACGGCTTGGGATTGATAGAACCGCCTAGGCCCGACGGTATTCATCGAGAATTTGGGGGAAGGGAGTTCCGCGAATGGCGTCCTCGGAAGCGGCGGAATTGATCACGGAGGCGCAGTCTTCGGAGGAACGCTTCCTTCGGCAGATCTTCGTTCGCGATCAAATGGCGGAATGGTCCAAACAGCCACTCATCATGGCGCGAGCCGATGGCGTCCACTATTGGGACGTCCAAGGGAAAAAGTACCTCGACGCGCTCTCGGGAATCTACGTGACGTCGGTGGGGCACAACAATCGCAGGGTGATCGACGCCATGCGAGCCCAGCTGGACCGACTGCATTTCTCGCCCCCCATGCATGGGACGAATCCGATCGCCATTCGTCTGGCCAACCTGCTCGCGGAACTCGCGCCCGGCGACTTGTCGACCACGAAATTCCAATGTGGCGGATCGGAAGTTACCGAGGCCGCGATCAAATTGGCGCGGCAGTATCATCGTCTCACGGGCTCTCCGGGGAAATACAAGATCATCAGTCGATATCTGTCGTGGCACGGCTCGACGCTCGGTTCACTTTCCGCGTCGGGGCTGAAGTCGCGTCGGGTGGTGAATGAACCCTTGGCGCCGGGATTTCTGCACGTCTTTCCCCCCACCTGTTATCGGTGTCCGTTCGGCAAGGAATATCCCGGCTGTTCCGTGACCTGCGCGACGCTCATCGGGGACGTCATCGAGATGGAAGGCCCGGAGACGGTGGCGGCCATCATGGTCGAACCGATCGGGCACACGGGGGGTATCATCGATCCGCCGGCGGAGTATCTGCCTCTCCTCCGGGAAATCTGTGATCGCTACAACGTTTTGCTTATTTTCGACGAGATTATCACGGGAATGGGGCGAACCGGCCATATGTTTGCCGCGGAGACGTTCGGCGTCGTGCCCGACGTGCTTTGCACCGCGAAGGGAATGAGTGGGGGATACTCGCCCCTGTCGGCGATGATCTGCCGGCGGCCAATCGCGGACGCCTTCTGGGGACCGATCGAGGCGAATCCAGGTTTCGTCGAGGGTCACACCTTCGAGGGAAATCCCATCGCGTGCGCGGTCGGCATTGCCGTGATTGAAGAGATCCTGGAGCGGGATTTATTGGCGAACGCGCGGGCGCAAGGGGTTCGACTCCGGGCCGGTTTTGAACGACTGGCGACCAAACATGGGGTGATTGGCGACATTCGTGGGAAAGGACTGTTCCAGGGGATCGAGTTTGTTCGGAACGTGAAAACCAAGGAGCCGTTTTCGCCGGAACTCGCGTTCGGCGTCCGGGTGGGGAAGCGCGCGTTGCAAAATGGCTTGCTTTGCCGGTTCGATCCGCACTGGATCGCTTTTGGCCCCGCTCTCGTCAGCTCCGCCGAACAGATCGACGAAATGCTCGCGATCCTCGACCTCAGCATGGGACAAGTGTTGACTGAAATGCATGTCTGAGATTGACGGAGCGCGGACCGTCTAGCTTGCCGAATGCGAGAAGAGCCAAAGGAGCAGCGACTTTTGGGCGTGGAGCCGGTTTGCCGCCTGCTCGACGATGAGGCTCGCAGGACCGTCCAGAACGTCGCTGGTGACTTCCTCGCCCCGGTGGGCAGGGAGGCAATGCAGAAAGCGAACCGTCGGCTTGGCGATCGCGAGAAGCTTGGCGTTTACCTGATAGTCGGCAAAGATCAGCTTTCTTTGGGCTTGTTCTTCCTCTTGCCCCATGCTGGTCCAGACGTCGGTGTAGACGACGTCAGCCCCTCGAACGGCCTTCGACGCGTCCGTTTCCAACGAGACGGATCCGGTGGACGGAATTGTTTTGCACTTGGCCATGAATTCCTGGTTGAACTCGAATCCCGGCGGCGAGCAAAGGACGAAATCGAGCCCGCATTGCAGCGACGCGAGAGCCAGCGATCGGGAGACGTTGTTTCCATCCCCGACGAACACCATGCGAATGCCCGCCAGCCGGCCGAAGTGCTCCTGAATGGTGCAAAGATCCGCGAGCGCCTGGCAGGGATGTAAATAGTCGGAGAGAGCGTTGATGACGGGACAACTGGCGTACTTGGCGAGTTCTTCGACCACCTCGTGGGCGAACGTCCGAACCGCTAACCAATCGACGTAGCGGCTGATGACGCGCGCGAAATCCGCGATGGTTTCCCGTTGTCCAAGGGCGACTTCCTCGCGGGTCATGAAAACGCAGGCGCCCCCCAGGTGGGCGACGGCGGATTCGAAGCTCACGCGGGTCCTCATCGAGGGCTTTTCAAACATCAGGCCGAGGACTCGGCCGGGCAGTTGCCTTCGATTGGCCGAGTCTCGTGGCTCGCGCTTGAGGCGAAGCGCGGCTTCGATAACGCGCATCATTTCTTCGGGAGAGAGATCCAAGTCACTTCGAAAATGTCGCATGGTGGCTTTCGTGCCCCCCAACTATGGTCGCGGAAGATGCCGAGGTCGGTTTTCTCCAAGGCCTCGCAAACGTTCTCGAATCAAACCACCCACTGGAAAAAGGTGCCTTTCCTGGTTCCCGAGTTCCCTGGCTTGGACCCGAAAAACCACGCCAGGCGATCGATGCCCCCTTTTAATGCTTCGGCGAAAGCGGATTTCCCGCCAGCAACGCGGGCGAAAGACCTCGGGCAGGGGAGGGCAAAAGTGGCAATTCCGGCCC
>JAXMAQ010000034.1:0-72734 GCA_046350335.1 Planctomycetota bacterium | reverse complement strand
CGAATAGGCGAGACATAGGCAAGACAGGAAGCCAGGGAAGATTCTGACAGTTTTTCGTTTTATGCCAAAATTGCGGAATTTTTCGCAAATTCGGAAGCGTCATGCGCCGATCAAATCCAATACGTGGACAGTGGCTGTCCTCCAACGTTGACCGTTGAAGTCGGAGAAGGGGAAGTGATGAACCGGTTGCCAAAGATGATTCGGCAGGTACTTTTGTCCGCCGGGTTTGCTGCGTGCATGATGGGCTGCCGGGGGATCCAGATGTCCGAACCGGCACCTGGGCCTCGTCCCTTCGAGGGTAAGGCGGTGACTCTCGAGGAATATGTCGCGAACGCTCCGGACATCCTCGCGATTGAAATGGAGGCGGCCACCTCCGACGAGCAAGTATTGAAAGCGGGAGAAACGATCAGTCTCTCCGTCACCAATACGCTACCCGACAATCCCATCGATGGCCCGTACACGATTGCCGGTGATGGCACCGTCGATCTGGGCTATTACGGTAAGGTGAAGATTGACGGACAGACGGTGATCCAGGCCAAGGAAACCATCAAGCAAACGCTCCAGAAAGAGCTTTCCGAGCCAAGTGTCCAGCTCACGCCCGAGGGTGCCCGGCCCATTAGCGGCGAATACCTGATTCGCCCGGACGGCAAAGTGAAGCTCGGGTTTTATGGCGAAGTCTTCGTTTCCGGAATGACCCTACCGGAAATCGAAAAGGCGATCGTCGAGCATCTCGAACAGAATGAAGGACTTGTCGATCCGAAAGTGTCCGTCGACGTTGCGTCCTACAACTCGATGGTTTACTATATCATTACGGACGGCGGTGGTTACGGCGACGAAGTACAGAAATTACCGCTTACCGGTCACGAAACGTTCCTGGATGCGATGTCGGAAATCGGCGGCCTTCCCCAATTCGCCGCCAAGACCAATGTTTGGATTGCCCGACCCATTCCTGGAGAACCGGACGCAGCAGAGATTCTGCCCATCGACTGGGTAGCCATCACCAAACACGGACAGACGGCGACGAATTATCAGATTCTGCCGGGCGACCGGCTCTATATTAAGTCGGATCAGTTGATCGCGGCGGACAATGTGTTCGGCAAGATGATCCAGCCCGTTCAACGGATCCTCTCGACCATCACGCTCTTCAACATCACCTTCCGGAACTTCAACAACAATTCCGGAACCGGCGGTGGTGGCGGGTTTGGACGATAAGTTGACGGCGGTCCCAAGTGATAGCGAAACTTGGACGTGAGGAGTTGGACATGAAAAAGGCACTCAGCATCTCGGCAGCACTCCTCGCCATGCTTCTGGCGACCGCGGAGGCGAACGCACAACAATTCCAACGGGGCGGCTCGCCGCGCCAGTCCCGGCAGTCCTACCGACCGCCGGTCACGAGTCCCTACATCAACCTGCTCTCCGGAGGGAGCAATCCCTCCGTCGTCTACCAGGGGATCGTTCTGCCGCAACTCGAACAGCAGCAATTCGATCGATTGCAGTCCAACAATATTCAAAGAATCAACGCCGACGTTGCAAACAACCGGCAAATGATCCAGCAGGAGTCGAAACGAACGGACAAGCGATTCAACCAGCTTGCCGTCGACCTGGGGACTAAGCCCGCCATGACCGGGACCCGCACCCGATTCATGAGTCGGAGCGATTTCTTCCCCGGTCTGCGCTAGCTCTGACTAGGCCAGATCAACCGTCCTGTTCCGAAATCGCCACGTCGGGAGATACCGGAACAGGACCATGCCTATCAGTACGGCTCCCCCAAAAAGCGTTGCCGACGAAGGTTTCTCCCCCACCGATAAAAAGGTCCAGGTTGGCACCAGAACGGGCTCCAGCAAAGTGATGATGCCCGCCTCCTGGGGACTGACCAATTGCATTCCCAGGGCAAAGAGCACGTACGGAATCGCCATCTGGCCGACGCCAAAAAGTGCTAGCCATCCCAGATTCGCGTAGGAAGGAACTTCCGACGGCGTCCCACTGGCAATGGACCATGAAAAGCTCACGGTCGCGAGTATGATTCCCGCGCTCAGGTGATTGAGAGCTGCCAGCCACATCGCATCGTGGGATCGAAGGACGCGCAAGAACACGGCGACACCTGCAAACATCACCCCGCTTCCCAGGCCATAGGCAATTCCCAACCAATTACCTGAATCCAGATTTCTCTGGCCCAAGATCAAGATGACAATTCCCACCATCGCTCCACCCAGGGAAACCAGATTCGCGCGCTCGATCGGCTCTCTTAACAGAAGCACGCTCGCGAGGAACATCCAAAAGGGAGCGGTGTACTGCAGGAAGATAGTGTTTGCCGCCGTCGTCAGAGTCATCGAACTTATGAACAGAAAGTTCATGGAAGCAAAGCATAAAACCATGCCAAGCATCCAAGGATTCCAACTGATGCGGACCCGCCGGAAAAACACGAGACAAAGCAGCGTTATTCCGGCGAGAATCGCACGGTATTCCGCCATCACGATCGCGGGGAGTGCAAGGTTTTTGACGAAAACGCCACTTGTGCTCCACAGAACGGCACTCGCGAGGAGATAGACACGACCACGCCGTAGCATGGCGGTCTTTTCTATGGCACTAGAGTTTTCGATGTCCGCCTCCCGCAATTTACGCAAACCAATAAAAACAAACAAGATACGTCTTCATCCCCAGTAGAGTCGGTCACATTGCACCGACCTTTCGCGAATCGCGAGGGGAACGGAAAAGGGGGATTCTCGCGGAATTAGTTCGTTTCCGCGGATTGACCCGGTGAGCCTCCTTGTGCGGATTGGTGCGGCGGCCCCGCTTCTTCCATCCGGATCGGTGCTCGCCTGCAGTGTATCGCGGCCAGTCCTTTGGACGAAGGGATTTTCGAACGGTAGGATAAACCTAGGGGATTGTGAACAATTCCGTTTCCCCTCTTTTCACTAGGGCGAGGTTGAACGCGGCCGAAATGGTTCCAACGAAGGAGGAATCGGAGCAGACTCCGGTCCTTGCCAACAAAGAGGCTCGACTTGAGACGGATCTATCCTGGATCTATCTCACCGACTCCCATGCCTACAAAGTCAAAAAGCCGCTGAAAATCAACGGCCGTGACTATTCCACGCTGGCACTTCGTGAAAAAGCGTGCCAGCGTGAGGCCCGGCTCAATGCGCGTTTTGCCACCGCCGCGAAGCTAGACGTGCTCCCTCTTTTTGGCGAGCCGGAGCACTGGTCCTTCTCGGGTGTCGGGGAACCGACCGAGTTCTGCATTCGCATGCCGCGACTTCCCGCAGACCACATGCTCGACCAATTGCTCGGCGAACGGCCTCTCGAGGCGGACGAATTGAAACGTCTCGCCGACGCCCTCGCCAGCTTTTATCAGTCCGCGAAAACGAGTGAGAAAATCTCTCGCGCCGGAGCTCCGAGCGCGATCGAGGCCAATCTTCGCGCCAATCTCAAGGCGCTCGAAGATCTCGAACCGCCGATTCTCGTCGTGGATTGCATCGAGTCCGCGCAACTCGAGTTTATCGCCGTACACCAAGACTTATTGGAAAAACGCGTTCAAAACGGCAAGATCCGGGACGGCCATGGGGAGTTGATCGCGGCACACCTCTGCATGACGCCCCAACCCGTGGCCCTGGGTTGTGCGGAGTACAGCGACCGAGCGAGGCAAAAGGACATCCTCGAGGATCTTGCCTTGCTCCTTGTGGATCTGGAATTAATGGGCCACAAACCACTCGCGGATTCCCTTTGGATCGAACTCGCCCAACGGCTAGGCGAGAAGGTCGACGAGCCCCTTCTCGACTTTTACAAATCGATGGCCGCTTGTTCGCATGCCCGGCACGAAGCGCTGTTTCCCGCGGGAATCGAACGGGCACGGAAGCTGGCCGAAATTGCGAGAGTTTATTGCAAAAAGTTCCATCGCGCGCGAGTCTTCGTCACCGTGGGCTTGCTCGGCGCCGGCAAGAGCACGTTATCCCAAGCACTCGCGCAGACGCTCGGCATGAAGCGCATTTCCGCACAGGACGTTTACTCAAGGAAGTTTGCTTCGCAGGACAAAAAAGCTCGGCCCATCCGACTTTGCGCGGTGAAGATCGATCAGCTTTACGACGAGATGTGTTCGGAGGCGAAAGACTTCCTGCTCGATGAGATTTCCGTGATCATGGACGCGGATTTCCACACCCGACCGCATCGCGCGAAAGTTTCGAGCATGGCGGCGGAATTGGGTGTGCCCTGCCTTTTCCTCGAATGCCGCATCTCCAAAAACGAGATCATCGCCCGCTTGGATCGCCGTCGAAAGAAGGACCGAACGATGGCCCGAATCCAGCCAGAACTCTACGATGATCATAAAGAGCGTTACGAACCCCTCGACGAGTTGACTCCCCAGGTCGTGTTGTCGCTGAACACGTCCCAGCCGGTTCCGTCTCTCGTCGATTCCGTGATCGAGACGCTCAAGAAGGCGACGCCGCCTGGCGAATGATTGCTCATCGTCGCGTGATCCGTCACGCAACCCCGCGAGCGGCGTTTATCGACAGTTTCGCGAGGTTGTAACTATGCAGTGGCTCTGTGAGTTCGGCACCCATTCCCTATCGATCCGAGTTCCTAAGCGAAAGTTACTAGGACACTTTCACGGGCCCGCAAGCGAGCTCGCCGGCGGCACCCATCTGATGCGGCAAGCCATGGCGGAACCGGTCGACGCTCCCCCGCTTTCCAGCGCACTCGTGCCCGGCGATCACGTGACCGTCGTGCTCGACAGCGGACTTCCACGTGCCGACGAAGTGCTCATTCCCTTGTTCGAAGCCATGCAAGTTGCCGAAGTAAGGCCGGAAGACATCACGGTTCTGTGTACCCACGGAGAAGGGGCCGCCAATATCGCGCACATGATCGACGCGCTGCCGGAGGACTTTGAAGACGTCACCGTCGTCACGCACAATCCTTCCGACGATGAAGGGCACGCCTATTTGGCCAGCACCAAGGGAGGTCGAAGGATTTACCTGGATCGGCGCGCGACCGACGCGGACGCTTGCGTGGTGGTGGGCAGGACGGGATTCGATCCCCTCGTGGGACTGCGCGGGACGGCCAGTTACCTCTTCCCCGCGTTGTCCAATGCACAAGCAAGACGGCAGAGCCGGGTCCTCGCCATGGACGCCCGCGGAGGGACCGAAAGCCTCAGGGCTCGGCAAATCTGCGACGAAGTTGCCTGGCTCATGGGGCTCTTTTACGGCGTCGGCGTGGCACTGGACCGGAAAAACGACATCGAAACCATTTGGTTCGGGCAGTTTCAGAGCGTGCAAAATGCCGCCAACCAACACGCCTCCGCGCATTGGACCATTCCCAAGCCCGCCAAATCACCCGCGCTGGTCGTGGCGACGGTCGCGCGGTCGAACGAGCCTGCTCGATGGGATGCCGTTGCCAGCGCGCTAGAGAACGCCGTTCGGCTTTGCGGACCCGAAGGAAAGGTTCTCCTCATCGCCGACATCGCCGAACCGCTGGGACCCACGGGACGCTGGCTCGTCGACAACGAGAATCCCTGGGACCTGCTCCATCGGCTTCGCGAAGCGGAGGACGAAGATAGCCTGACCACGGCTCAGTTCGCGTTCTCCCTCTCGGATCGACGCATCCACCTCTATTCCCGGTTGCAAGCGGACCTGGTCGAATCCCTTTCGATGATCCCTGTCGCCAATGAACGCGAGATAGAAAAGCTAATGGAGAATGTACCTTCGATTTACCTCGTCGAAGGGGCGGACCGGGCGCGCGTCGCGTCGGCGCAGGACCGGCTCATCAACGCCCGCATAACAGACGGCGCGGAGGAAGTGAACTAGCACTCCGCGCTTTGACGCCGATGCCTTCTTCCGTCGGGAAACGGCTCAGTGGTCCTTTTTCACCGAGCCATTGCCCTTGAGATGCTTGTTCAGGAAATCCAACGACAGTCGCTGGGTCCGCTGTAAATCCGGCCCAAACCAGCCATGCACGCCGCCGGGCACCAGTTCCAATTCGTGGTTCGCTCCCTTGGCTCGCATGACGTTGTCCAGCAAGACCGCCTGGGCATAGGGAACAAGTGGATCCTGCGTGCCATGGAAGGAGATGACCGGCGGATCGTGGGCATCCACGTACGTTGCCGGCGAGGCGGCGGCGTAGACGTCCGGATTGTCGCCAATCGAACTCCCCAGGAAGTCGACGAGTAGATGTTCATCCTTCGGCTTCCAGTCGAGCATGCTCATGTTGACCGGTCCGAAATAGTTGACGACTGCCTGTACCTTGCTCGATTGTTCGGCGTTTCCGCCATCCCCTTCCATGCCGTCCTGACTGTCCATGAGCCCCAGCATGAGCGCGAGGTGTCCCCCTGCCGAAGGCCCCATCGCGCCAATTCGATCGGGATCAATCTGGTACTTCGCGGCATTGGCCCTCATCCATCGGACGGCGCACTTGACGTCCTCGACCTGGGCGGGAAACTTGTGTTTGGGGCAAAGTCGGTACTGACTCGCCGCGACCACATAGCCGGCGCGAGCGAACTGTTCGCAGAAAATCCGCATGAGCTCTTTATTGCCGCTTCGCCAAGCGCCGCCGTAAATGACGAGCAGTCCAGGAAGCGGCCCTTCTTGTTTTGCCGGGCGATACATGTCGAGCTTTAGGTCCTCGCCCCCTCCCTTGCCGAAAATGATGTCCCGCTCGATAACGAGATCCTTGGGCTTGTTCAAACGATCGCGGACATGCTGATTGAGGAACTCGAGTGCGATCTGCTGCGTTCGATCGAACTCCTCTCCCTTCCAGCCGTGCCCGACTCCCTTGAGTAGTTCGAGTCGTGAAATCACGCCATGCTGCCTAAGGACGCTATCGAGAAGCACGGCCTGTGCGTAAGAAACTTGAGGATCGCGAGTTCCATGAAAGGTGAGAACGGAGGCATCCCCTTCGTCGATGTAGCCCACGGGGGACGCGCGGTCGTATGTCTCGCGTTTTTCCGTGATCTCCCCTCCCAGAAAATCCTTCACCCAACCATTCACTTGTTCGTTCCAGTCTCCGATCATGAACGTCGTCGGTCCGAAGTAGTTGACGACCGCCTGCACCTTGCTCGAGTAGCCGTCATTTCCCCCTTTCCCCTCCAATCCGTCGTCATGATTCATCGTGCCCAGGAGCAAGGAGAGGTGGCCCCCCGCGGAAAAACCGATCGCGGCTATCGCGCCCGCGTCGACGTGGTATTGGCTGGCGTTCGCGCGCAACCAGCGAACCGCGCATTTTGCGTCCTCTATCTGGGCCGGAAACGGATGTTCCGGAGCCAAACGATAATTCGGCGCGATCACCACGTAGCCGTTTTGGGCGAAGTACTCGCCGATCTTCGCCATCGCCTCCTTGTCCCCCATTCGCCATGCGCCGCCATAAAGAGCGACCAGGCCGGGGTACTTGTGCCCGGCGGGGACTTCACCGGCTGGACGATACAAATCCAGGAGGAGCTCCCTATCCCCGACTTTCCCATAGACGACGTTCTTGTCGACCTGAACGTCCGCGTAAGCGACATTCCGAACCAAAGTGACCGTTATTAGCGCGAATAGTAGCGTGCATGGAAATGTCTGCTTCATGGAGAGTCCTTTACTTTGCTTACTCAAAAACACGTGCATCCATCGACGGAAGATCGCGAGATTCGATTCCCTAGCAGGTACGCGGTGCCACGAAGGAGACATGCATGCATGACGTCTCAAGCCACGCGAACGGCGTTTTTCGGTTCCCCTTCAACCCGCATTTACTTGGAAGTCGATCCATCCGTCGGCTTCTTGTCGAAGAACCGATCGAGGCCAATCGTAAGCCCGCTGAGCACGATGACCGCGGCAACTTCACAGGCTATTAGCGTAATCGCGTTGCGGTCCATCCACAAACGGAGCGGCGAATATTCCTGATCCGCCGGGCCCTGAAGCCCCGGCGCCACCGACTGCCAAAAGCCCATCAAGTAGACGAACATCGTCACGAGCAACAGCGCGCAGGCAAGCAGAAGGAGGACGTAGAAGGGGTTGTGAGTCGGCTGTGCCATCGGCCGTTATGTTCTCCAGGAAAATGGTTTCCCGCCAAAATGACCTTGTCGCGATTCTACTAGCATACTATCGGCTTGGGATGGGAGGTCCAGTTGACGTCATCGTCGCTGGTGGTCTAGACTTACATTGCACGCGGGAGATGAAAGGAGGGTATGACGTGCTGGCGAATTACGATGCAAGAGCCTTGGCCAAACTTTTTGCCGGGCTCACGGAATACACTTTCATTTCAGAACTGGGCCTCACCGATACTCAGCTGGTGGATTATCTCTCCGAGATGCTGACCCGGTTCATCCATCGGGATACGATCTACGCGATCAAGGACGCCTCCCAGCGACGGCTCGAGGAGGTTGCGGAGATGATGGTCGAGGCCGAGCGCCCCGAGCATCGAGGCGAAAAACGCCGTGAAATCTTCCGGCATATCGGCGACTTTTCGCTCTTCTGGACCGGCGTTTACCCGGAAGCGATAAATACACGTCGAAACTGCTTCCGCAAAGATTCCCTCATCAGCTATTTCGAGCAAGGCAAAAAATCCTACTTCATCGCGAGCACTTACTCGGATACCCAAGAACACGCCGAGCAAGCGCCCGTTCTCCGCCGCCTTAGCGACCAATTCGAGCTTTGCGCCCATGGTCTTCGCTTGGTCCGAGCGCACTGGGAAGAAAGTCAGCCCCCCGACGCCTAAATTCGGGAATGACGTGCCGAGGATCTTTCCCTTCCCCTTTGGATCATTGTGGCACGCCGGGTCCCGGCATCAGTTTTCGGTACGCCAATAAGTCTTGGTGGCCGCGTTACTCGCCCCGCCCGTTTATAGAGCATCAAAAAAGTAATGTCGTGTTCCCCGGCCCGGTCGCTTGGAGAGCCTTGGCGCTAGCCGCGAGTAGCGGCGTCCATGGATTCGCACCGGGCCCCGACATTACTTTTTGAGCGGCAATAGGTTCTCGCCTTGGCGTGGCAAACGTCGCGTCACGGCAGTTGCTTGCAGTCGCGCGACGTGGCGCAAAATATAAGGCGCCGGAGACCGGACGAACCGAATCTCCGACGCCTTCTCGGTGGAGGATGCTTCCAATACGCTTTTGAGCGGGGGTTCCGGGGTCACCGTCGGAGGCCTGACGGTGACCCCGGAGGGGCCTATCTGCCATTGGTTCCCCGAGGAATTTGACTCCGTCAAGTGTCCACGGGTTGGTTGGGATAGCAGCGGCCTTGCGATGTCTCCTTATTGCCCCGCGAGGGAAGCCGACGACGTTTCGTTGGAGGAGGTAACGTCGTCGGCCATGCCTCGCAGCGGGTATTCCTTCTACGGCTTGGCCGGCGTGCTATTCAACTGCTCGACTTCCGCAGTCAGCTTTTTCACCTGGGCCTCAAGGTCATTTATCCGGTTCTGCATCGCTTCCATCTTTGCAGCGGGCACGAGCAGGTTCTCCACGAACTCCGCCTGGGTGTCCTCTTGATCCATTCCTGGAGCGGGGAACCGGCCGGGCGTGAACGCCGCCGCCATCTCTTCGATCTTGACCTTCTTTTCAACCGTATTGCCTTCGTGAATCAGCTTGAGCGTGATCTCTTCACCAGGCTTGGCCTGGTTCACCATCTCGACGAGCACTTTCGGCTCTTCGATCACTTTGCCGTTCGCTTCGATGATGACGTCCGTGGCCGCGATCTCCGCTTTTGCCGCCGGGCTATCCGGTACGACATCCGCCACGACCACCCCCTTGACATCCTTCAAGGAAAGTCGTTCCCGAAGGGCATCGGTCAAGGGCTGCAACTGAATGCCGATCATCGGCCGTTTGGCGGGCATGTAGTTCCGAATCGATGGCTGCATTCGAAGTCCGAAAGGACTCGCGCCTCGCGGACCACCTTTCGGTCCGAAGCCGCGAAGCAACTCTTCAAACTCCTTTGGCATCGCGCCACTGGCGACGTCCGCGGGCATTTCTCCCAGCGTGACGGAAATCTTTTCTTCCTTTCCATCCCGGCTGACCGTCAGTTCGATCTTTTCGCCCGCTTTTCGCGAGCGGACTTCCGCCGCCAAATCCTTGAAATTCGTCACCGGTTTGTCGCCGATGGCGAGAATCACGTCTCCGTCCTTTAAACCAGCCGCGGCGGCCGGACTCTCCGGACTGATCCTGCGGATCACGGAACCGGTGGTCCCGGCGTCATCTACGCGATCCTCTCCCACGACTCCTAGGTAAGCGGGCGGGGTATCCGCTACCGTGGAACTGGAACCGACCACCAAAGCCATGGCTAAGGCGAGTGCTCCAGCAAACGGTTTCCCTATCTGCAACATGGATTCCTCCGTCAGATGAAAACATTACGATGATGCCCTGTCCTTCCGTTGGACAATTTTCCTTGTCTTTTTCGCGGTCCCGAGGCGCACAAGGCTCCAGAGCGGCACCCAGGCCCGCTTTGTTTTCTTTCACTTATCAATGGTGACGTTTGGAGAATTTGTTGCCGCTCGGAGAAGTAGAGCCTTGGCCCATCTCGCGTAGAGCCAAGGCTTTCCAAGCGACCGGGGCGGGTTTTACGACATTGCTTTTCCGATGCCCAATTGCCATGGACTGGGGACTTCGGAGTGCTCTGTCAGAACAGGGACATTACGACATCGCATTGCGAATGCTCAAACCCGACTCCAATTTCCGATATCCGAAAATTCGGCCAAGTCATGCCGCTCCGTGTTATTGAACGCCTCTTGGTGATAGTTGTTGGCTTTCGACTTTCGGTTGGGATCGATGAGGTTGCGTGCTTGTGGCGTACCAAGCCGAATCGACTCCAGAACCTGCACTCCCCCCCGGAGAATTTCGACCTGTACTTCATCGCCACTCTTGCGATGACGCAACACCCGCACCATGTCCGCCGGCGCTTCGATGGCAACGCCATCGACGCTCAGAATCACGTCTCCCCGTTTCAGGTGCGCCGCGTCCGCGGAAGATCCCCGGGACACGTCAATCACGACCACGCCCACCTGTCCCGGCACGCCAAGACGGCGGCGAAGTTCCGGATTCATCTCTTGCACGACCGCGCCCAGAAGGGGCCGAATCGCCGCTTGCGAAATGGCCCGCGCCGGATCCGCCGGCCCCCGGAAATCCACCACGGTATTCCCCGCGGAGTTGTATTGGATGGCGGGCCGCGACGGTTGATACTCGACGACCACGGTCAACGCGATTAATGCCACGCAGGCCGCCGCCAATTGCCAGGTTTGCACGAACGGCAATCGTCGCCGCCGCTGCTTGCCCGCCGGCCCCAATTTGGGCTCAAGCCGCAGCCAAAGCGACGGCCGATCATCCGTGGGCAGTTTTTCTGCGCTCGCGTCCCTGAGGATTTGTAGCGTCCCTGCGAACGATTCGAGTTCCGACCTGCACTTCTCGGAGTACCGGGCCTCTTGGTCTACTTGAGCCGCTTCATCCGCGGTCAAGTCGTCCGAAACCCGCAACGGAAGCAGGTGCCGAATCTCTTCGTACGCATCTTTCCCCTTGGTCATGCCGTTTTCCCCTCTCGGCGTTCCCACAAGTCGCGGAACATTTCCCGTGCTTTGAGCAGGCGCCAACGAACCGTCGGCTCCTTGCGGCCCACGATGGCGGCAACCTCCGAACACGGAAAACCCTCAAGATCCCGAAGCATTAGCACGGTGCGATAATCGATAGGAATCTGCGCCAGGATGTAGTGTACTTCCTGATTCAAATCCGCGATAGGTCGGGGATCGGGATCCGAGACGTCGAACGTCCCCTCCCCTTGCGCCATGTCGCTGAGGCTGACCTGGTGATGCCGGCGATGGCGACGAAGCCAATCGATGGCGGTGTTCACCCCAATCTGGAAGAGCCATGGCCCGAACCGCTTGGAAGTATCGAAACGATCCAAGCGATCGTACGCTTTCAAAAAAGCTTCTTGTGCCAGATCCTCACACGTGTCGACGTTTCCGACCATCCGGTAGAGGGTTCTGAGCAACTTCTTCTCGTACCGTCGGACCAATTCGCCGTACGCCGAGCGATCTCCTTGCCGAACCTGTTCGACGAGCCGAGCGTCCGAAATGGACTCCCGCTCTAACCGATGTTTCTCCAGGCTCAGCGTTTCGGCTTCGGCCTTCATGATGTCGCCTCCTCGGAAAAGAATACGCGAACCTTCCGAATTCCGTTGAAGGAAATCCGGACGACCACAAATTTATTTTATCAAAACTTATGGCCTTCTATGTTGAGATAAGTTTCTACCGTCACAAGAGGTCCAAAAACTGACAAAAAATCACCATTATTTTGTTTTTTCATAATTTACGTGCTATAGCCGGCATGCAAACCCTGCCCCTGCAGGCCCTTCCAATCAGCCGAAAAAACGCAAGTCAAAGCCCGAAAACGTGACACAAAACTATACGCAGATTGCCATTGAGGAAAATGAGGATCATTCCTGCCGGACTTCTCCATGGCGAAGAGGAACCGGGGACTCGCCGTTTTGTCATCGGAACCCGCACACCCACTCGCCGATGGTCGGCGATCAATAGCATAAAGAATACCGATTTAAAGACCGTCGATATCGGCGGCATTTCGGCGTGAGGTGCAGTTAGCAGAGAAGCGGAAGTTGGAAAAAACAGTCGGATTCGACGTCAATTCGCCCGCCGGATCTTGCGCCAAAGCGACGCGAATAGCCCCGGCTTCGACTCGGGCTCGTCCATGGGAAAGAAAACAAATCCAGGCGGCATTTCGGGCGGTAGGACATCGACAAGCGCTTCAATCTCTTCGAAATAGATTCGCGCCTTGCCTGTGGGCGTAAATCCCGGGGGAGGAGCAATCTTTGTTTCTTGCCGAAGGAGTTCAACGCACTTCATTTCCGCGTCCGCGGCGTCCTCGGCCTCGATAAATCGCGTCACGTAAAAACCGATCAGCCCCTCTTGGCTCAATAATTGACCGGGAAAGTTCTCACCGCGAACAAAACATCGAAACCACGCCATTCAAGAATCCCTCCAATAATCTGTCCGATCTACCCTCGAGTCTTGAATGACACATCAACACGCGGCGCGGCTCCAAGCGTCGTTACGCTGCATTCTAGCGGGGGATTGTTCAATATCATCCGATCCTTGCATTACCGCAAATAACACGAAGATCAGGCGACACCAACCGTTTCGAGCGCCGCGTTGAATCCAATCCCTAGCCAGGCCTCGGAATTCGCGAAAAACTACGTAGTGTCCTTCGCCGATGGTACCGCGAACTCATCCATGTGCCAAAGGGGAGGAAAGAGGCGCGCCCAAAGAACGGCAATACTCAGGGTCACCGTCCCGCCGACGAGAACAGCGGGGACAATTCCCCACCAGGCGGCGGTCACGCCCGATTCAAACTCTCCCAGTTCGTTTGACGCCCCAATGAATACCGCGCTGACGGCGGCAACCCGGCCGCGGATCTCGTCTGGGGTCTCCAACTGCATCAAGGTGTGGCGTATGTAGACGCTCACCATGTCGCTGGCCCCCATGACGAACAATGCGAGCAAAGAGACGAAAAACGACTGCGAAAAGCCGAAGACCAAGATCGAGACTCCAAACAAAGCCACGCCGCAGAACAGCCAGCGTCCGACGTTGCGAGTGATCGGATGTGCGACGAGCAATATCGCAACAAATGCCGCGCCGGTCGCCGGCGTCGCGCGAAGGATCCCCAGGCCCTGTGGACCGGTGCGCAATATTTCACTCGCGAACGCGGGCAACAACGCGACGGCGCCGCCGAACAGGACCGCGAATAGATCGAGAGATATCGCTCCCAGTAGCACCGGCCGGGAGCGGACGAACCGCACGCCTTCCAGCAAGTCATGCCAAGTCGCCGCCGGCCGCGTTACCCGCAGACGCTCCGGCACGGTGACTCGAAGCATTAACGCGACCGAGACGGCAAAGATCCCGCTGATGACCGAATACACGAAGCTCGCGCCAAGAATGTACAAGAGCCCGCCCAACGCCGGGCCCGCAATGGTCGCGATGTGGCCCAGGGAGGAATTGAAGGCGACGGCGCTCGGAAACGCTTCGAGAGGGACCAGGTTCGGAGTAATCGCCTGCGACGTCGGCATCGAGAACGCGCGTACGCTCCCGAATAGCACGAGAACGGCGAATACCGGCCAGACCCCAATGCCGGGAGTCAACGACCAGGCAAGGAACAAAAGCGCGCACAGCGTTTCCACGCAGCAGCAGAGCGTGAGAATCCACTTTCGATCGAACCGGTCCGCGATCTGACCCGCGGGCAAGGTGAGCACGACAAAGGGAAGAAACTGGGCAAGACCGATCAAACCCAAATCCATGGGATCGCCGGTCGCTTCAAAGACTTGCCAACCAATGGCCACGCTTTGCATTTGCACGGCCAGCGTCATAAAGAAGCGGGCCGCCGAATAGTAACGGAAACTCGCATATTGCAAAGCCGACGAGGATTTCGCGGACGGATTCGAGAGGTCGCTCACGGCTTTGCCCAAGGGAAGCAAAAGGAGGGGAAAACACCGCGAAAAAGCCAACGTTTCCGAGGGCAATCCAATCGTAATCCGCGTGATTGAAGGGGGCGTTCGCCGCCGAATGACTCTTCCATATCCTTCGTTCTATGACGTCGAAGGCCGGGCAAAAGTCAAGTCAGGCCGACAACACCGCCGAGGAATGGAAAGTTCAAAAAGGTAGAACGAACGACGGAGGCACGCATCCCCTTCTCCTCACTCCAACCGATTCTCTTCTAGTGACCACGAAGATGACGCCGAATCAACGGCCCAAGGCGCTCGAACTTTCAGGCCCATGGAAGCATTGACCAACATTTTACTCCAAGAGGGAACCATGATGCCGGCGGTCATGGCTGAAATTTTGTGGAAATCGCGTCAAGGAGCGGTAGAGTCAGACGACGTGCTCGATTCGATGATTGGCAGACGAGGAGTGTTCAATAACCATGGGGAACGTGGAAGGACGATCGAGGATGACGGGATTTCCTCTAATCAAGGCGCTGCTCCTGGGCGTGGTGGCCTCGGCAATGTGGACGACTGGCCCGAGTGTCGCGAAGGCGGAAGAAGCCGCGGAATCAGCAAACAACGTGCTCACGCCGGCAGAGGCCGCCGATGGTTGGATTCTCCTCTTTGACGGCAAATCCCTCATGGGCTGGGCCGCCGAGGACAAGGCGAACGAAAAGGACTGGGTCGCCAAGGACGGAGTCATCACCTGCAGCACGCAGGCGGGCTTCAATCACCTCAAATCCAAAGGTGTATTCAAGGATTTCATTCTGAAGCTGGATTTCCGCGTCAACACGAAGGGAAACAGCGGAATCTTCATCCGCGGCGCGATGGACGGAAAGCGGTTCGTCGGCCCCGACGGCATCACTGGCTACGAAGCGCAGGTCGATGACAACGATCCCCGGGGACTCAAGTACACCACCGGCGCCCTCTACGACAAGGCGGAAGCCAAGAGCCTCATCAAAGGGGAGAACGAATGGCGGTCCTACGAGATCGTCGCCGACGGGGACCACATCACCACCAAGATCAACGGCCAGCCGATGGTGGACTACCGCGATTCCGCTTACAAGGTCGGTCATATCGGATTACAGCATCACAATCCCGGCAGCGTGATCGAGTTCCGGAATATCAAGCTCAAGCCGCTTAACCTCAAGCCGCTGTTCAACGGCAAGGATCTTTCGGGCTGGAAAGTGATCGACCGGGATACGGGTGGCAAGAAGACGTTCAAGCAAGAGTGGAAGGTCGAGGACGGGAACCTGCACGTCTCCGTCCCCAAGATTCCGGGCGCGGCACCAGGAGGCCAGGGGGAAATCCAGACCGAGGCTCAGTTCAAGGACTTCGTTTTGCAACTGGATATCCGCTCGAACGGCAAGTTTCTGAACTCGGGAGTCTTCTTCCGCGCGCTTCCAGGCCAGGTCTGGCAAGGTTACGAATCCCAGATCCGCAACCAGTGGTTCGGCGAGCGGACCAACCCCATCGACTACGGCACGGGGGGAATCTACAACCTGGCGAAAACCAAGCGGGTCGTGCCGGATGACGGCCAATTCTTCACCAAGACCATCGTCGCCTACGGCCCGTACATCGGGGTCTGGGTCAATGGCGAACAAGTTGCCGACCTGACCGATACCCGAAAACCCGCGGACAATGCCCGCAACGGCGCGTACACGGGGCCGGGAGCGATCGGGCTGCAATCCCATGACCCAACGACGAACCTCGATTTCAAAAACTTGAAGATCGCCGACCTCGACAAGTAGGCCCGTCGATGAGGCGAAACGGGAACGAGACTGGGAGAACCCTTTTTTAGAGAAGGGTTCTCCAAATACTCCGCATCCGAATGGTAATGCCGCGAAGCCGCATTGAACTCCCTCTCCCAAAGGGAGAGGGTCGGGGTGAGGGGTTTCGTTTTCGCATGGCAAACATGCGCGCACGCCGCGCGCATCGTACGCCCTAACAACGTAATGCCGCGAAGCGGACCGGCGAACAACATTGTTTTTCTGACCGCAATCGTATCCAATCCAACCATGGACTCGCATCGGAGAACCTCGCTCGAGGAAATACCTCCTCAATGCTAGTGGAGTGAGGTAGACGATTCGGCCTTTCTCGAAGTATCCTGGAAGCATGAGTAGCGAGCGAGTCCGCAAGTACGACGAAGATAGGCAGTTGGCCGACAAGCCGTTCCGCAGCGCCTGTTACGCGCCCTTCACTTCCCTGTATTTCGATCAAATGGGATTCGTGCGGGTCTGTTGCCAGAACTTTCAGCACAGCCTCGGAAACATCTCCCAAAAATCCCTCGACGAGATTTGGAACGGCGTCCGCGCGACGATGCTCAGGGACGCCCTCAAACGTTACGACTTCAGCCTGGGTTGCGAGTATTGCAAATGGCAGGTGTTGGACGGGAACTTCAATAACTTCGCTCGGCAATTCGATCGACTACCCGTCCCGTCGGCGGATGAGTTCTGGCCCAGTCAGATGGAAATCTCGATCTCGAACACCTGCAACCTCGAATGCATCATGTGCAACGGGGAGTGGTCGAGCTCGATTCGCGGGCGACGCGAGAAGCTTCCCCCGCTCAAGAAGGTATACGGCGATGCTTTTTTCGAAGACCTGCGCAAGTATTTGCCCCATTTAAAACAATTGAAGTTCCTTGGCGGAGAGCCCTTCCTCTCCCACGAATCGTTTCGCATCTGGGACATGATGATCGAGGACGGGCTTTCCGTTCCCTGCCACGTGACGACGAATGGAACCCAATACAACGCGAAAGTGCAACGGATCCTCGATCATTTTCCCGTCGCCTTTTCCATTTCGATGGACGGCGTGACGAAAGCGACGGTCGAAAAAGTCCGCGTGAACGCGAAATTCGAAGAGGTTCTCGAGAATTTCAAAAGGTTTCGCGCTTATACGCGCGAACGAGGGACCGGCATGGTGCTGACCTACTGCCTGATGCCGGCCAATTGGCGGGAGTTCGGCGACTACCTCCTCTTCGGGGACGAATGGGACGTCGACGTGTTCGTGAATACCGTCCTGCATCCTCCGGAACACAGCTTCTATTCGATGTCCGCGGCGGAACTACGCCCCGTCGTCGAGGGCATGGAACAGCAAACTGAGCGAATGATCTCTCGGCTATCCCGGAACAAACATGTTTGGATGGAAGAACTCGATCGCGTTCGAAACCGAATGTTGAACGCGGACAAGGATCGACTCTCGTTCTTGCCCGGCAAATTGGTGGAGCGGACGGCCTTGCCGATCCTCGATGCCGGCGAAGACGCCATGGAAGCCGAGGCGACCGCCATTCTGCGACAATGGAGCCAATGCGATAATGTCAGCGGACTGGTCTGCGATAATGCCGATGTCGTGAGCGAACTTCACGGCGAAGCGGAGACGTTTTTGGGTGTCAGCCGCGACGAATGCCTCGGACGCCCTTTCGATCAGATCTATCCTCTGCTCCGCATGCGCTATGGTGGAATGACGGCGTTACATCGCGAGAAGCATGGGCCCTTCATAGATCGCACGTTTGGATTCACTGGATTGGATCTGGTGGAACGGACCGCGCGATTGCTTACTTTTCCCCGAATCGATTCGGCCGGGTCCGTCACGCTTGCGACCATGGTTCAGGAGCCCTACGTCACCGCTCAAAAGCGAATCAAATACGGGACGGCAGGCCTGACGGGATAAAGCGTCCAGCAATCCGCGACGCGGAGATACGACAAAACGCTCCGATCAGAGTCATTGCGTGCTTCGTTCCGAGCGGCAAGCAACACCAGCACGATGCCTCATGCCCCGATGGGAATCACGTGAACCAAGCCGGTGTACGGCTGAGACGCGGGGTTGTCGAACCCTTTTTTGCGGGCAACAAAGGTGGCGGTGTGCCGGGCCTGGATCGTCGGACCTAACGGAACACCGAGATCGCCATCGAGGCCGGAAGGTAGGTCGACAGCGAAGACCGATCGGTTCGCCTCGTGGATCCACTCGATCGCTTCTCGAAAGGGAGAGCGGATTTCACCCCGGGTTCCCGTTCCCAAGAGGGCGTCAACGATCCATTGACATTGACGCAGTCGCGAGAGAGTTTGACCGTTCATTCGAAAGATGGGAATCCCCAGGGATTTTAGTGGGGCAAACGCCGTCGCGGCATCGCCGGCAAGTTCGCTCGGCTCGCCGACCATCTCGACCGCCACCCGCAATCCATGCCCATGGAGCAATCGCGCCATGACGAAACCATCCCCCGCATTGTTTCCCTTGCCGCAGACGATCGCGACAGGACCATGCGCTCCGAGATTCAATAGCAGCCGGGACGCTCCGCCCGCGGCATTCTCCATCAACACCGGCCCGGGAATGCCCCGCTCGATCGCGATGCGGTCATAATCTCGGACTTCATCTCTGGAAAGGCTTGGTGCGAAAGACTTCGATGCGTCGCTCATTCCGTGGCTCGCCCCGAATCGGTTCAAAAAATGCGGGAATCCCGACGAGTCAGCGAGCGACGGTGATCCACCAGGCGGTCAAAATACTTCCAATCACCAGTCCAAGGGTAAAGGCGCCGACCGTTCGGTACCAGATTCGAGTCTGGAACTTCTGGCGATTTTGGAGGATTTCCGTGGCCTGCGCCGCCGATTCGCGTCTTGGGTTGCGCGGGCTTTTTCGAACCGGGCGCTCCATTTCGCGAAACGCGCGCTCCAACTCCGGCCGGGGTCCCTTGTCGCGCGACGCGGGGCGATCGATGTGTATTTCCGTGGGAGGGGAACGCCTTCGTCGCTTGGGTCCGCTACGAGGTGAGCTGGACGAATCGCCGATGGAGTTCAACTCGTGAAAACCGTGATGGCCGGTGTATCCACTCGCGCGGTACTTCGAGAGAAGATGTTCCGCCCTCTCGAAGGGATAGAGTCGAAACAATTGACGGGTATAGCTGCGAACCTCGTCCGATCCGAGTGCTTCGCGCATGCTCGCGAAGTACTTGAGCATATGGTTGGGATTTCGCTCGAGCACCCTGATTCGGCACTGCTCGGCGATCCCGCCGTAGCCCGAGACATGGGCGATTTCGGCGGCGAGAATGAGAAACTTGTCCCGCTGCAGAGGCCGACCTTCCGCATCCGAGGCGCACGCCAAGTGAAGGTATAAATCGAGCATCGTCTCTGGCGCCGGCATCGACCACCTCTACTTTTCGCCTGGAAAAGGACTGCGTCCATGGGATTGAGCGACTTCCTCCCCCCGAGGAATGACTCGATCCGCAAAAGCCATCGACGCCGCGCGTCGGCCGGACGGCAGCGGAACATCGACCCGCAAAGGCTCTCCACGGAAACGCCGGACGCTTTGAGATTCTTTGGCGAACCACGTGAAACAGGGCATCGCCATCGTCTTCACGATGAGTTGGGGAAATCTCGTTTCCGATGCGCCATGCATGGATTATCGTACAACCGCTAGGGGGTGGGCAAGAGGGACCTGGGAAAACCGTCACGCTTTTCTCGCGAGATTTGCCCTGGCAGGGAATCGAGACGAGCGGGATCCAAAGACTCAACGCAAACGACCGAGTTTGACAGGCGGCGACATGGACGTGGAACGGGAAGCTTCGCCTCAACCAAACGTCGGACCGACGCATCGCTGGATTCCCATTCTCGCCAATCCCAAAGCAGGGACTGGCAAACGCAAGAATCGGTTGGCGGAACTGGTCCATCAACTCGAACTGCGCGGCTTCTCGCCCGAGGTCTTTCACGATCGCGAGCGATTTCTCTTGGCCTTGGAAGTTCCCGAGGCGCTCGCGACCTGCCACTGTGTCGTTGCGGCGGGAGGGGACGGCACCATCGGATGGATCATCAATCGGCTGCGGGACATTCCCTTGGCCATTTTCCCAACTGGATCCGAAAACCTGCTAGCGCGACACTTTGGCATTCGGAGGCGGCCGATCGCGGTCGCGGAAATGATCGCCGACAACCAGAGGCACCCCTTGGACATCGGAATCGTGAATGGTCACCGCTTTACTTTAATGGCGACCGCTGGCTTCGACGCGCATGTCGTCGATCTCGTCCACCGGGAACGGACGGGCCATGTCCAACGTTGGCACTACGCCACCGCGATCATTCGAGCCTTTTGCTTCTATCGATTCCCTAAAATGACCATTTTCGTCGACGACGAACCAACTGGAATTGTCGCCTATCACGCGTTGTTCGCCAATCTCCCGGACTACGCCCTGCGTCTGTCCTTTCACCGTAACGCCTCGGGGCAAGACGGCCGCCTGGACCTGATCTTGCTGGAACGGCCCGGCCGTTTCCATGTTCTGCGCTACCTCTTCGCGCTGCTGACGGGACGTCTGCATGAACTACCCGACGTGCGGCACCGTAGTATTGAAAAGGCGCGCGTCGAAGTAGCAGGCCCGGTCGCCATCCAGGCGGACGGGGATCCCGCCGGAGCTTTGCCCGCCCTTTTCACCATAGAACCCGCCTCGCTGGAAGTGCTGGTTCCAAAGGGGTTTCAGGAACATCCAGACCATTAAAACCCGGACGGCTTGTCTCGGTCCATTCAAGGAGTCTTTGGTTGAGAAAGGTACGTTTTTCCTATTCCCTTTGGATTCTTTGCGTTTTCAGCATTTGCCTGTCTTCCTGCGCTCGCCGCACGACTCCATCAAAGCCATCGACGAACGGCGGTGATCGGAAGGAACAGCAGAGCAACCACGAGGCGGAACAATTGCTCCGCAGCGTCCTTACCATGCTCGAGTCTCGAACCGACGAATCAACCTTCGACACGGTTCTCAAGCAGCTCAATCAGTTCATGGCTCGAAGTCCCGATGCCGTGGGTGGTCTCAAGGAAAGCGAGCACCGCCAGATCGTGACCCTGCTCGGTCCGCAGGCCGCCGCTCAGGCGGCCAAAAGAGAATTTTCCCTCGCGGATACCGAATACCTTCGCGGAATGATGTTTCTTCGAACCATCGCCAAGTCGCTGGAAAAGACCGACAACGAGGAACTCGCCTACGCTAGTCGGGTTTTCGACTGGACGATGGAACAAGTCTCCCTGGTTCCGCAAGGCTGGCTTCCGGACGGTCCACCAATGGACGTCTGCTTACGCGGCACGGGAAGCGCCAACGAACGTTCCTGGATTTTCCTCGAACTGCTCAGACAAAGTGGACTTCACGGCTGCGTGGTTGGCGTGCCCGCCGCAGACCATCCGGAATCGATCATCCCCTGGCTTTGCGGCGTGCTCGCCAAGGACGAGGTCTACCTCTTCGAGCCCACGCTCGGTGTTCCGGTACTCTCCCCCAGCGGCAAAGTCGCGACCCTCAAGGAACTCACGTCCAACCCCCAGATCCTCGATTCCTTGAAAGTCGACGAAAGCCCATATCCCGTTTCGAAGGAACAAGCAAAGCAGTTCTCTCTACTGCTCATCGTGCAGACCGAGATGCTCACTCCTCGAATGGCGTTCCTCGAATCGCGACTCAGCGGTCAACTTCGCGCAAACTTGACCCTCGACTTCTCCAAAGAGCTCGCCAGGGCCTCCGCCGCCCTCAAGGACATTCCCGGAAATCAGGGGGTGCGCGTCTGGCAATACCCGCAACTGGTCATTTCCCTGTTCACCGCCGACAAGCGACCCTTCTATCGCTCGGTCAATCTCACCTGGTTCAAGGGAAAAACGTCCCCACGTCTCGCCCAACTGCTCGGCAAGTATCAAGATGCCATCGATGATTTCGTGAAGTTGGACATGGAGAACTTGAGCGCTAACGCCATAGAGCAAATGATGGCTGGAACGAAAGTTCCCTTGGAATATCGCCGGACGATCCAGGCGTTGACGCCGCAAGACGTGCTGTATTTCACCGGTCAATGTCAACTGGACCAGCCACGAGCCCAACCGAACATCGCCTATTCGTGGTTTCGGCGTTATCTCGATCGTTTCGGTTCCTATTCTTTGAACAAACGGGACGTTCTGGACGCGCCTGGCATGTTGCAGTCGCTCCGCTCGAAAGGTCAAGAGTCGACACCCAGTCCGGCGCGGCGGGTGACGGCACTCCTCCCCGACGCGCTGCGCGCGACGTTGTTTCAAATCGCCGTCACCGTGGAAGCGATCTCGAAAATGCAGTCGCTTTCGCCCGACGATCTTTCCCCTGTCGACGCGTTGGAGAAAGCGGTGGTCGAGTTGAAGGAAAAGGCCAAGGGGTTACCGGCGGATTCTCGACTAGTGACTTTAGTGGGAGAGTACTGCCAAGCGCTCGATCACGCCATCGTCGAACTACGCGCCAAACGGTCCGCGGAGACGGGCATGCGAAAGGCGCGCGACACGATCACCGAAATCGTTCGCGAATCGCTGAATCCTCTACTAGAAAAACGGGACTTCTATTCGGCTTCGGACATGGAATCCGCGTTAACCGCTCCATCGTCGACCGGTGAATTGCGCGCCTTCGTCGCGGCGGATGCCTCTTCTCTAACCGATCCGCAGATTATCCGGCGGAATCGACTGCTCCTGAGCGTCTGCTTCCCGGAATACCTTTTGCCCGGTCAACGGACATGGATCGCAGCATCGATTCGCGAGTCGGCGTTGGCCTTGAAGAAACAAGGAAAAGACGACGAGGCTATCCGCTTGCTCAAGGAGAACAACGGAGCCCTGTTGTCGATGGAACGAGCGCAACTACTCGCGTTGGCCCGCGTCTGGGAACGGCGTGAATTGAAGTCCGGCGAACCTAAAGCAGGCCCTTGACCTGGCAGTTGCACTCGACTCTCTGCTGCCGGGAACAGAGCGAGGTAACTCGTGTCTCTTTACACCCTCAGCCCTCCGGCCGAGGGATGGGGTGCAAGGTTCTCTTTTCTCAAACCATTCAACCCTTCGCCAATGGAAGGGGCGAATTCAGGTTCTTTCGCGCGCTTCCGCTTGATCGCGCATGTAGTCGCGGATCTGATGGCGCGTTAGGTCACCCATGTCCGTGGTGCCCGCATGCCAGTGGCGGTACCAGTCGATCGTGTTGAAAACCGTCTGCGAAAACCCCCATTGGGGCCACCAATCAAGTTCTCGGTGTGCCTTGTCGCAACAAAGCGCGAGAGCTCTTGCTTCGTGAGGCGCCGAGGGATCGCTCAGATCGCTCCAACTCCCGCCACCCCACGCGTCAATGATGCGACGCACCAATTCGCGAACCGGTTGAATACCGCTCGCCGACGGTCCAAAATTCCAAGCCCCAGCGAACGAACGACCTCGATCGCCGCCAAGCGCCGCGGCGAGTTGCAGATACCCCCAAAGTGGGTCGAGGACATGCTGCCATGGTCGGGTCGCCTGCGGATTACGAACGCCAATCGGCTGCTGCCTGGTTAATGACTGGACACAATCAGGCACGATTCGATCTTGCCCCCAGTCCCCGCCACCGATCACGTTTCTAGCTCTCGCGGTCGCCAGGCGAATTCGATTGGTATTGTCTAAATAGCTACGCCGCCAACTCGAGACGACGAGTTCCGCGCACGCTTTGCTCATGCTATAGGGGTCGTGGCCACCGAGCGAATCCGTTTCCCGATAGCCGAAAGACCAATCTTGATTCTCGTAACACTTATCCGAAGTGACGACGACCACTCCACAGTTACCGGGAAGCGTTCGCACGGCTTCCAAAAGCGACGCGGTTCCCATGACGTTGATCCCCAAGGTTTCCAGGGGATCGGCATAGGACCGCCGAACGATCGGCTGGGCCGCCAGATGGAACACCACCTCGGGACGCACCGATTCGACAACCTGTTGAACTCTGGCCGTGTCCCGAATGTCCCCTTCGTGGGAAACGCATGCATCTGCGACCCTAGCGATCTGAAATAAACTCGGACTGGTTTGCGACCCGAGCGAGTAACCATGAACCACCGCGCCAAGTTCCTGTAAAAGGAGCGTTAGCCAACTCCCCTTGAAGCCGCTGTGCCCGGTGATCAAGACGACACGTTGGCGATAAAAGTCGCGGATTTCGGCCATGAGTTTCCATGTTTCAGACGGTGAATGATCCGTCGGATCGTTGGCGGAAGAGCGCGCGATCGACGGCATCATTGTTACAGCCTGTTTGGCCGGTCGCAATGCAAAGGCTATTCCGTTCGTCCCACTCGCTCACCGGCGAGCCAGCGGGCGAGCACTGGGTAAACCTCTTCACGCGCATTGCGACCGAGAAGACTGTCGGAATGTCCATAGTCCGTTCGAAACCCGTTCTGTTTACCCAGGATTAAGAGATAACGTTGCGGCGACGAAACGCGGTCGAGGATCTCTTGCTGCACGGACGGGGGAGCTATCCGATCTTCCGCTCCACTTACGATAAGATACGGACATTGGATTTTGTTCAGCCCATCGACATAGCGCCGGCGCCGCGAGGCGTCGCGTAAGGTTCCCACCCGACAAAGATCGATGTATTGTTGCACCAGGCCGATGGACGGCATGTCGCTGGCAAAATTCTCCACGCCGGCGAGAATCGTCGAGTCGACGTTCTGCTCGTTGAAAAACACGCGTCGCGAACTCTCGGCGAAGGTATTGACCACCGGCCGGTCCGCCGACACCTGCCGCGTGCGCGACTCGAGCATTTCGAGGAGTACTTGCTCCACGATCGCCTGCTTGGGCATCGTCAACTGCGATCCAACGGTAACCAATTTGCCGACGGAATTGTCCTGGCCATGACGGGCGAGGTAGGCCAGCATGATGTTCCCACCCATCGAATGTCCGAGCCAAGAGACCCGAGGCATGCCGGAATAATGTTTCACGGCGTTCAAGATCGCGGGGACGTCGTGCTCGATGTGATCATCCATGTCCCAGTCGGCGAACTTCGGATCAAGGCTCACGAACCCTTGTCGCGGAATCTCTCTTGCCTCCAATTGATCGGCAAGCCGGCCTAGCATCGCCTCGGAGGGATTGGGAATCGTGAGCGCCCATTTGTGACTTTGGCCTGATCCACGGAGGTCCGCGACCCAAACGTCAAACCCCTGGTTGGCGAGGTAGCGGGCCAGAGTAACATCGGCGCTGAGGTCGAAGAAGTTGCCGTTGTAACTGAAGCCATGGCAAAGGATGACGGGAAACTTGGAGGGATCATTTTGACCGGGAACTCGGTAACGGTGCAGCACCAACTTCCAACCGTCCGCGGTTTGAACGACATAGTCCTTGATTTGGGGACCCCATCCGGTCCGCCGCGGAGGGGGACCAGGCTGCGAGGGTACCGGAGCCGTAATCCGACGGGCGGCACCTCGAAACAAACCCCGCGTCAGATCCAAGACGTCGTCCTGCGCGGGAAGCATCGTGGTTCCCGCGATCAACAAGGCGTGCCAAAGCATGCTCGTAATCCCTCCCGGCGATCCCTCACAAACGCGCAAATAGGCAATTCGGAGATTTTGGTCAAGCGGGCTTTCCCTGGGATGGTCTTGAATAGGGATTTGATACGCTAGAATTGCATAGGCCGGAATCGCCCCTCCCGCCCGCCAACCCGCGACCCGTTGGCGCGACTCGCCCGTCCGAGGCGGGGCAAGATCCAGGTAACGATCGCGGCTCGCGAAGCGTATGACTCAGCATCGCGGACGAAAGGAAGCATGGGATGGCCGAGCTTGACGTGCACGATTCCCCGGAGACCAATTCCTCCGCCGAGGTCCCCCGTAAGTCGCTTAGCGAATACCTTGAACAATTTGACGCCATGAAAAAGGACGACTTCTTCGACGGTCCCCGGTACCGCGTCGGGTACTCGGTGCTCGGCGAGGGCCCCCCTCTTTACATCGTGCAAGGGATTTGCTGCACCCGCCGGCTTTATGCCTCGCTCGCGGTCGAACTCGCCGAACATTTCCGCGTTGTGCTTTACGATCTTGCCGGCGTGGGAGACGGAGACGGCGCGGACATGCGCGCCTACCATCTCGACGACTACCCCCGCGACCTATTTGCCTTGGCGGACCACGTGGGGGATCGAACCTTCGGCGTGATCGGCAACTCGTTTGGCACCACGGTGACGGTTCGAGCGATGGTCGCCGAGCCATCGAGAATACCTCGAGCGATGCTCTGTTGCGGATTCTCTCGCCGCCCGTTGACCTGGTTCGAGCGTCTCACCATTCGCATGTTTGGCTATATGCCGGGCCGGCTTTGGAGCGTACCCTTGGCGAACGCCATTTCCCGCTACAACCACGGGCCGGAACTCGATCGACGCGAAAAAGGTTTAACCGAATTTCTCATTGTGGAAAGCGGCAGGACTCCGACCCGTACCGCCGCCGCCCAAGCCCTCGCCGTCGATGCCACCGATCTGTCATCCTTCAAACCCCGTTTGCAACAGCCGGTTCTCATTTTTCATGGCGAACAGGACCGGCTCGTCCATCCCAAGCACGCCGCGGAACTCGCCGCCGGCATCGAGAATGTTCACCTCATGATGGTTCCAGGCTGTGGACACATTCCTCAATTGAGCCACCCGGAACTGATGGCGCGTCGCGCTGCGATTTTCAGTACCCCTTGCTCCACTGCCAGCTGCCCGGGCGCCGAAGTTTGTCAACTGGCGACCGACAACTGCGGCCACCCCCATCACGCGGACTAACCGCATGGCGATTCCTAGTATTACTCCGTTAACTACGGAGGTTGCCGTAACAAATTCAGGTACGGTTTGCCCGCAGAGCAGGCATCGGCCGCACCAGCAGGCGAAGAGGATTTGACACCTGTTGCTCGCGCAGCATTGGCAGCGTCGGTGCGCCCTTTTAGCCGCGGTGGCGACGAATATTTTGAAGGAAGGCGTAGGCCAACAGCACCAGCACGACATGATGATGCCAGCCACGACGAGCGTCCCTCGAAGTGATCCAAGCCCAGTTCATCCTTCAATCCCGATAGCTGTGTTCGATCCACCAGCGACTCTTGGCGGTGACCACCAGCTCGCCGAGAGCCGTCGTCGGCAGTTCCGGCGTTGCTCGCCGGACATCGAGCCGTCCGGCCATTCGACCAACAACCAGCACGCTTCGAACGGTTCTCTACCGGCCGCCGGTCGAAGCGCGGTCGGACTCGCCAGGCAGCGGACCGTCCCGCCATCTTGCCCTTGCTCCCTTCTCGCCTGTCACTTTGCGGAAGCCGGTGGCATTTCGACGGCCACTGTTTGACACTCGGTGCGGTTGCATACCGGCGCGGACTTTCAGCGGTCGCTTCGGCGGTTGGCCCTGGCCGCAGTATTCAGGCACGGGTCCCAGGTCGGCGTCCCCGGCGATCACTTTCAAGGTCGAATCGATGCCGACACAGTAGTTTCAACCTTCGGCAGCCAATTGCTGCCGAAATTCTACCGTGCCGAACAAACTGTCGGCCAACACGATGCCGCTCAAGCCGTTCATGCGAGCCGCGCGCAGCATGGCCAAGGCCAATTGCCACTTCGGTTGGTACGCCACCTCGGCCGGTATGCCGATTTCTCGCAACGATTCACCGGTCGTCGGCCCAGGCTTGCGGAAGGAGCAAGGGCATCCAGTCCGAGTACCTCATGTGGGTCGCTAACTGAAGTGTGACGGCGACCTGACAACTGGCCACCTTCCCCAACGTACCCGTGTACTGGTCGGGCCACACCTACGGAGTTCAGTCCCTGCTTGGGAAATCCTGTATCATCCAGGATCAGATAACCTTCCTCGCAATGGTGGCCCTACCCAAGCCTGCGGTTGTCGAGCACCGCTGTTCATCCCAAGGGCTCTGGCCGATGAACTAGTTGGCTGCCTTGTTCGTAGTCTTCTTGCCTTTCTCGATCTTCTTCAATCGAGCCGACATGGGCTCGATGCTCTTACGTTGCCCATCGAGCAGCACGCCGCGGACTGGTCTCACCAACGTCGCCGTCGGGATTCCCCAGCGTTCCCAGACGTCATCCGGAATGACGCCAAATCCTTCCGCAGTTTCGTCAGCTTCCGTGCATCCATGCCACTGATCTTGCCCGATACGGAAAAATCAGCCAAGATCAGTTAACGGAGTAATACTAGGCGCCTGTTGAACAATCCAATCCCGGCGCGCCGGGATTTCTCAACAGGCCGCGAGGGGCACTGGCGAGGATCGTGAGTCCCGCTCCAAGAAATGAAACATGCCTCCACCGAGCCTCCTGCCCGGTGAAGGCATCACAGGCGTGTTACATTCGTCAATCGAACCTGAGCCGGATTCGTCCGAAGCCGACGGTAACTGGTCCATTGGACCAGTTCGGCCGAGCCGGCATCACGTGCCTGGGAGGCAGGGGACGTGGCGTAGGGTATGGCTGAATGACCACCCCTCCCCGAGCGGGTGGGCAATGTCCCGGCCGACAATCGGCAACCGCATCCTCCAGGCATTCGATACTTCGGCAAATCTGACCCATCAGCGCCTTGGCCTGCTTGCGCACCTGCTTAGGCGCTGCACAGCGATTCGTGTCGTCGATCAGATCTTCGACACGATCAAGTTGATTCTCCATGCAATCGAGCACGCGCTCCGCCTTGCAAACGTCACAGGACCGCCGAACCAGGCAAGCGACTTCGGCCGCCTGGCGCTCCAACTGCCTACTGGCTTCGACCAGGCAATGATACTCGCGTGCCCCGACGAATCCTTGCTCGATCGTCGCGACCAGGGCACACGTCTGTTGCTGAAGTTGCGCCGCCTTTCCGACCAGGGAATGAGACGCCTGCACGTCGTCAGTTCCCGCCAGCCAAGCACCAATGCCCATACCAATTCCCATGATCCAGGTCTTCCACGAGCGAGTAGTCATGACACTCTCCGTCCTTTCCCGCTGTCTCGTCCCCTTGTTGACGCCCGGCGGACTCCTCGTTTCTCCGCCCGTTTGGAGTAAAGCACTTGGCATGCCGACGGAACAAACTCAAAAAGAATCCATTCTTTGGTTTCGTTAGCGTTCGCGAATTGACGTTGGACAGGCAGCCACATCTACAGAAATCCTCGGGATTTCCGTGTGACGGGCGTTCCTGGCAAGCAAATCGGCAAAACGAAGACTTCCCCGGATTGGGAGGGTATTGGATCGACGCATGAAAAGAAGTTGGCATTCACGCCAGATTGCTTGCGACCACCGCCAGGGAACTGGTCCAAACCGGAGGTGAATCCGAAGCGAACCTGAAATGGATCGACCGGGGAAGCGATAAACCAACCTGGCAAGATTCACGGAATGGAAAGCCAGGGAAACTCAGTCTTGTTCCCGGACTCCGTAGAAGATGGCATAAAGGGCCGGCATGACCAGCATGGTCAAAACGCAGGCAAACGACAGGCCGAACATGATGCAGACCGCCATCGTGCCGAAAAACGGATCCTTCAGAAGTGGTATCATCCCGAGGACCGTCGTGATTGCCACCATGAGCACGGGCCTTACCTTGGCCACGCAGCCATCGAGAATCGCGTCATATCTGGGCTTTCCCTGTCCGATCTCCGTCCCGATCTTGCTGAGCACAACGATCGAGTTCTTGATCTGTTCACCCCCCAGGCTCAAGACTCCCAACAATGCCATGAAGCCGAACGGCTGCCCCGTGACCAATAGCCCCCCCGTCACGCCGATAATCGCGAGGGGGACGATCAACCAAACGAGAAGGGTTGCTCGGACCGATTTGAAAACACACACGACGATGAACACCATGATCGCAAGCACCATGGGGAGCGGCCGCGCCAACGCGGCGCGGGCGTCGCGCGAGTCCTCGTATTCCCCACCCCATTCCAGAGAGTAACCCGCGGGGAGCGGAATACTCTCGATTTGTTCCCGAACGCGATCGAAAAGGACGCTTGGCAATCCCGATCTCGGATCCGCGTGCACCGTAATGGTTGGGAAACGATCGCGGCGCATGACGACCGGATCTTCCCAGACGACGGTTCCGCCAGTGGCCACCTGACTCAGGGGAATCATGCGTCCGGCGGCCGGGCTCCAAATCTGCATGCCGCGCATCGCGTCCACGTCGTTTCTCTCCTCCAACGGGGGACGAGCGAAGATGGGAAGTAGCCTGGACTCCTGGGGAAACGCGCCCGCGCGCACGTTCCCAGGTTCGCGATAAAACCCGACCAAGCGTCCCTCGAAACCGGACTCCAGCGCTCGAGCCACTTCGACGCGAGTGATGCCCGCACGCCTCGCCTGCATTTCGAGGACATCGGGGCGAACCACCTTTTCACGCTCGCGCCAATCGTGGCGGACGCAAACGGCACCTTTATCCGCATCCAGGATCCTGCGCGCCTGGTCGGCGAGGACACGGAGCGTTCCGGGATCCGGCCCCCGGAAACGGGCCTGGATCCTCCCCCCTTGTCCGGGCCCCAGTAAAAACTTCTTTGCGACCGCGTTGGCGTTCGGCTGTTTCCGATCCAGGTACGCCTGGATCTCGCCGAGCAAGCCGTCGATCTTCTTTTCGTCGTCCACGTCGATCAGAAACTGGACGTAGGCTCGATTCTCCTTTTCGGGAGAATAGACGAGCAAGAATCGCAGACCCCCGCCACCGATAAACGAGGTGACGTGCGTCACGCCGGGCTTGGCTTGAATGAACTGCTGGACCTCGTCCGCGAAAGCCTCCGATTCGCGGATATGGGTACCCGAAGGGAGGAACACGTCCACCATGAATTGCGGTCTCGTCGCGGGCGGAAAAAAGCTCTGATCCACCTTCGTAAAACCGTACGCCGCCAGCACGAACCCGAGGATCGAAGCGAAAATCACCATCCAGCGAAAGCGCAACGCCCCTCGAAGCGTCGCGCGATACCAGCGGAAAAAGAATCCGCCATACGGGTCGTGACTGGTGTTTCCCTCGCGTTTTTCCGGCTTGAAAAATAGATAGCTGAGTAGCGGCGTGACCGTGATGGAGGAGATCCAGCTTAGGCTGAGGGAAATGAGAATGACCCAAAAGAGCGAGTTGCAGTATTCACCCGTCCGGTCCTCGGAAAGGCCGATGGCGGCAAAGGCGATCACGCCGATCGCGGTGGCTCCGAAAAGGGGCCATTGATTCTGCGCCACCACCTCGCGCACCACCGTGAGCTTGTCGTCCCCGCGCTCGATGCGGACCTTGATTCCCTCGATGACGATGATGGCGTTGTCGGTGAGCATGCAAAGCGCGATGATGAGCGCGCCGAGCGAGATGCGCTCCATCAACAAGTCCCCCTTGAGATACATCACCAGGAAGGTCGCCATGATCGTGAGAAACAAGACCAGCCCAATGATGAGCCCGGTTTTGCGTCCCATGGTAATGAAGAGGACGACGAATACGATGCTGACCGCCTTGGCGAGATTGAACATGAACTCGTTGGTGGCTTGAATGACGGCCTCGGGCTGGAAGTTGATCTCGCCGATCTCGATGCCGATCGGCTGCATGGAACGCAGATCCTCGAGTTTTCGCCTGACCCCCTCCCCCATGGTGACGACGTTTCCGCCTTCGACGGTGGAGATCCCCAAGCCAATCGCCGGCTTACCGTCGTAGGCAAGGAGTCGGCGGGGAGGATCCACTTCCGCTCGTTCCAAGGTCGCCACGTCGCGCAAGAATAGCTGGCGCCCCGTGCGGTCCGAGCCGATCACCAGGTCGAGCATTTCCTCGGCGGAGCGAAAGCCTCCCTTGGGATCGAGAGCCACGTGCTCCTCGCCGACGCGAATCCGCCCGCCATCGACCGCGATGTTCCGCGCTTGGAGTTGAGCGTAGATCTGGTCCTCGCTAATCCCCAGACGCGCCAGCCGTTGACGGGAAATCTCCACGTACACGACTTCCTGCCGTTCCGCGAAGAGCGAGACGTTCTTGACGTTCGGCACCAAGAGCAGCTCGCGGCGGAGAAACTCGGCATAACGTCGCAACTCGGCGGCCGTATAGCCATCCCCCGTGATGGCCAGGAAGATGCCAAAGACATCCCCAAAATCATCGACCACCATCGAGTTCCCGCGAACCGACGGCGGCAGTCGGGGTTGAACGTCGGCGATCTTTCGACGCAGTTCGTCCCATACCTGCGGAATCCTGTCGCGGTGAAAGCGATCCTTGATTACCGCGGTCACCACCGAAAGACCTCGGCTGGACTCCGACTCGACCCGTTGGAGTTGTCCCAGTGGCTGGCAGGCGATTTCAATGGGGTTGGTCACTTCGAGCGCGACTTCGTCCGCGCTCGCGCCCGGATAGGGGGTCACGATCAATGCTTCCTTGATGGTGAACTCCGGGTCCTCGAGCCGACCGATGTTCTGGTAGGCCACGGCCCCCCCCGCAATGACGAAGAGCATCGCGAAGAAGATCACCCGATCATTTCTTGGCCGAGAATCCACCAGGATTCATCACTGTCCCCCTCCGAGCTCGTCGCCGAGATCGCGGACCTTCATTCCTTCGCGCAGCATCGATGCGCCGGCCACCGCGATCCGGTCTCCAGCTTCGAGTCCCTCCAGGACCTCGACCTCCGCGCCCGTGGCTTCGCCGATCTTGACCTCGCGTCGGGAGACCACTCCCTCCGGGCCAATCACCCATACGGTCTGCTTGCCCGCGTCCTCCTTCACGACGGCCTGTATCGGCACGAGAATGCGGTCTCCGAGGATGCCCGCGCGATGATAGGTGATCGTGACGGTGGCGCTCATTCCGGGAAGTAGTTTCACGTTTTCTGGCGCCTTCATGACGACACGCACCTTGAAGGTTTGTGTCGCGGGATCCGCGACCTGCGCCATTTCGCGAAGCGTCACGGGAAACTCCAGGCCTGGCGCGCCGGTGAATTCCGCGATGCTCCGTGTGATTTCGGAACTGCGGATCCCCGCCATCACGGCTTCGGGAACATCGACGGCGACAACCAATTCCTGGACATCCTGAAAACGGACGACCGGACTCTTCGCAGCGACATTCTGATTCACGTCCACGAATCGCTGCGCGATGACGCCATCGTAGGGAGCCCTCAAGGTCGCATCGGACAGTTGGAGGTTTGCTTCCACGACCTGGGCTTCAAGCCCGCGCACGACAGCCTCTTGCGCGTCGATATCCTCTTCGCGGGCAACGGCCCCTTTCTCCAGCATCTGGCTGGCCGCTTCCTGCTCTTCTTTGGCGACGCGGTAGGCGGTTTGGGCCAAATCGTGATTGGCGCGTGAAATCGAGTTCGATCGCAGCAAGCGCGCGGCACGGTCGTATTCGATTTTCGCATTGGCGAGCTTGGCGTCGGCAGCGCGAAGCTGTGCCTCCAATCGCATGATCTCCTCCGGACGCTGTCCCGCGCGCAACGACTGCAGGTTCGCGCGCGCCTGGTCCAATTGGCTTTGCAGCGCCTTGAGGCGGGCTTCGAATTCCGTCGGACGCAATTGCCCGATCAAGTCGCCGGCGGCGACCTTCTGCCCCTCCTTGACTGGAAAGTCGACCAATACCCCCGAAACTTGAAATGCGAGTTCCGCGGTCATGGAGGCTTCCGCCACTCCGGGAAACGAGCGAACTCGCTCGCTTTCGCCACGGACGACCACCATTGTCTTTACCGGTCGAATGACTTCGGGGCGCGTCCCCTCCGGCCTGGTGCAGGCGGTAAACAAACAGGTGAGCGACAGGCAAAAAGCAAGTCGTCGGGAGAATACATCCAAGCGACCGCGTGAGACGTTCATGACCACCTCAATTCCAGCGAACGCGTTACGGTACCCCATTGCCGGTTTTCTAGGTGCATGTGTGCAAGATCGGGACATTCATACCCCTTGATAGGCGTAGCCGATTGGATTCGCGGGCCTGCCCAGTGGGCGATCGCTTACCTTTGGCAAATTTCGGAGTACCCCGCTTCTTGCCGCCCAGAAAAGAAAGTCGTGGACAAACTCACCTTGCGCCGAGGCCCTCCCAACGACCGGACCGCGAAATTCACACCTATTTTTCTGATGCGAAATATTGATCTGCCATCGAACGGTTCCGGCGACCCGGAATTTCTTCACGAATCCTTCATCACCTACGCGGGCAATCGATTCATGAGGCTTTGTAGAGATGCTCGTGGGGAACGCCAATGCGATAACCCGGACGCGTCGAATCTGGCCGGAGAAACGGCAACGGCGTCAAGAAACGTCATCCTTCCCGTGGGTTTTTTGATTTCAAGGCGGGGGCCACTTGTGGTTTCTTCCCGCTGCCGATAGCATGGCACCTAGTTGCGGGAACCGTTCGTCGAAGAAATAAACGGCATGCGTTGCCCGCGCGTCGAAAAGAAACCCCATTTCCCAATCGAATCACGAAATCCTGGTATCCGTCTGGAAATCGCGATTCAACTTAAGGACGAGTCACCCATGAGCATGCTTCGAACCGCGCCAGGCCTTCCCTCAACCCCTGAAGAACTTGACGTTCTTCGCAAATCGCGAGGATGGTTCTTTCTGATGGGTTTCGTCATGTTGCTTTCGGGCTCGCTGGCGATCAGTTGGTCGTGCATGACGACCCTGACCATCGCGGTAACCTGGATGCTGGGCTGGATTTTGCTCGTAAGCGGCGCCGCGGAAATCGTTAGCTCATTTCGAGCCGGCAAGGGAAGCGGAAGACTCGTGCACTTGTTCTTGGGCATCCTGTACGCCTTGGTCGGACTCATGGTCATCGATCAGCCGGTCGACAGCGCCATCATATTTACTCGCTTCATCGCCATCTTCTTGATCATCGGCGGCATCTTTCGCATCGTGATTTCCTTGCTCGACCGTTTTCCCGGCTGGGGAGCAGTCCTGCTCAACGGCATAGTGACGTTTGCCTTGGGATTGATGATTTATCGCCAATGGCCTGCCTCCGGGCTTTGGGTGATCGGCATGTTCTTTGGCGTCGATCTCATTCTCAACGGCTGGGCGTGGATCATGCTCGCCGTCGCTTTGGGGAAACCGGCCCGCGAATGATCGGCGGGCTTCCCAGACGTCCGTTGGGGAGCACGCCGGCGGAGAATGAACCGGCGCGCGACCGTCGTTCACCTGGCCGACTCGTCACCTTGGCTTGGTGATGCGGCGACGCCATCCCAGCATGGTACAATTGCAAAACGGACGTGCCGGGAATAGAATCAGCGCGTTCGATTGCTCAAGTCACTGAGGAGCCTGTTGAACTATCCAATCCCGGCGCGCGGGAATCGATCCAATTTATAAAATGGCCGCGAGCTTGATAACGCTCAATGGCTTGCGGACTGAAAGGCAGAATCGCGATTTCTCAACAGGCGGTTAAATGATCCAGGAATGAGGTTTCGCTTGACGGGATCTATCAAGAGCTTGGCGAGCCGGCTGAAGGGCTATTTCATCACGGGGTTTTTGGCGGTCTTTCCCCTCCTTTTGACCATCTTCGTCTTGAAGTGGATCGCGGGAACGATCGACGTCTACATCGGCCCGAGGACCCTCTTTGGCCAAACACTGCAAAAGATCGGCTACAAATTCTCGCCGATCTCGAACCTCACGCTCGCCTACATCATCGGCATTTCCCTCTTCGTCATGGCCATCATGATTCTCGGCGTGCTATTGGAATCCGGCGCGCGGCGCACCATGCAGGAAATCGCCAGGCGCACCATCTATCAACTACCGATGGTGCGCGCGATTTACCGGACCACGGACAAATTCCTGAGCCTCATGCCGGGCAGCGACGTCGACAATATCAAGGGAATGCAGGTTGTCTTTTGCCGATTCGGCGAAGGCAATAACAGTACCGGCACGCTCGCCCTCATGCCGTCACCCGACATTTATCCTCTGGACGGCAAGAACTACCGAATCGTCATTATTCCTACCGCCCCCATTCCGGTCGGCGGCGCGATGCTTTTCATGCTCGACGAATGCATTTTTCCCACGGACATGAGCATCGACGCTTTCGCGGGAATCTACATGTCCATGGGAGTCACGGGAACGCCGTTCGAAGCCGTAAAGAAGGCAAGCGAAATCCAAGCACCCGGGTCCGGCGGCATCGCGCCGACGGCGAAATCCTAGTTAACCCCCCATCTCGCGCCTCGCCAACACGGGAGATGGGCATGCTGGAGGACGGAAATCGTCCCGGAAACAGGTTGTGATTCCCCAGCGAATTGCATGAAGAGGCCGAATTGTCGCGCGGGCAGACCGGGCCCATGGCATTACTTTTCTGAGCGGCAATAAAAGTCTTGGCGATAAGGGGTCGCGCGTCGCCGCCACCTTCTATATAATCAGGGGAACTCAAGGAACGATGTTTTTGCAGTAAGGACCGCATCCATCATGTCGAGTGAAGCACGTAATCCCAATCAAAGCGTTCGCTTGGCCAATGTCTTTCACCGCCTGGGATGGTGCGGCGTGTGGTTTCAAGTCATCGTCGGCGCCGTGCCGGTTCTCCTGATGGTCTATTTCTACATTTTCGCGCCTTCCGCCTCCGGAACGCGCGCGGAGATGCCCATCATTGCGTATCTGGGCATCGCCAACGTTCTTCTTCTTCTCTTCACGACCTTTTGGTCCTTTCGCTACACCCTCGTCGCCAAACGGATCGTCAGCCCCGAAAAGCGTCCCACGGACAAGGCCTTGTCGCGGATCGTTTGGACGGGCATCAGCGCCAGCGTGATCAGCATTTCCTTCTCCATGGTTGTCATGTTCGTGGAAGTGGCGCAAATGCTCTTCTATTTCCTCTCGGCGCCGCAAGCCGGAGTTCCCGTGATTCAAACCACGGGTGGTGGCTCGGCGAGTTGGGTCTCCGCCGCCGACATGGTCAACCTGATGGTGCTCATCATCACCCTTTTCGCCGAACTGATCGTCTTGGGATTCAGCCTGTGGCTGTTGATGCGAACCATTCAAAGTTCGCGCGATGCGAACGAAGCTTTGGCCAAATAACGAAAGAGCTAGCCTCCACCCGACCATCGATGCTGCCTTCACTCGATTCGTCAATCGTCTCAAGTCGAGAGGGACCAAACCTTACGTTGGAAACGGCGATGGACGGAATAGCCGAGCACGGCCTCCAGTAGAACTCGAACTCGCACCATGCGGAATCATTGACGGGACGTGACCGCGACATGGCATGGACGGACGTTACCTCCTGGGCGTGGATCGTGTTCCTCGCGGAGTGGGCGATTCGGCTCGGCATGATCGTGATCGTTCCCTTTCGCCGATCTCCTGCGGCGGCAAAAGGCTGGCTGCTCCTCATTTTCTTCGAACCAATTCTCGGTTTTCTGATCTACGTGCTCATCGGCCGAGTCAAGCTTCCCCGTTGGCAGCGACAACGACTGGCCCGGATGAACGACGTCATGAAACCCGTGGTTCAACGCTTCCAATGTCATCCCTGCATCTTCCACCCTGAAGTCGGGCCCACCCTTTCCCAAGCGGTCACGTTGGCGGAAAACCTCGGCCAGAGCCCAATTCTCGGTGGTAACTCCGTCGAGTTACTCTCCGACTATCAAGGAACCATCGACCGCTTGGTGGCGGACATCGACGAGGCGCGAAATCACGTCCATCTGCTCTTCTACATTTTCGCGGACGACCACGTGACGGCGCCCGTCATCGAAGCGCTCGCCCGAGCCGTGAAACGTGGCGTAACCTGCCGCGTGCTCGCGGACGCTATCGGTTCACTGGTCGGACTGCGCACCTTGATTCCCAAGCTAAGCGGCCTTGGGGTGCAGATCCACGCCATGCTCCCCTTGAGCTTGTTCCCGTCGCGCAAGGGACGACCGGACCTGCGCAATCATCGCAAGATCGCCGTTATCGACGGGCGCGTCGGCTACACCGGATCACAGAACCTCATCGCCGCGGACTTCAAGGACGGCATCGCGTACGAAGATCTGATGATTCGCGTGGTCGGTCCGGTCGTCTTGGAACTGCAATACGTTTTCGCCACCGACTGGTATCTCGAAACCGAAGAGGTTTTGGACGCGTTGACCACCTATTCGGAACCGGAGATCGCGGGAAACATCCCGGCCCAGGTGCTTCCGAGCGGGCCAGCATTTCCAACGCCGAACAATCAACGTTTGATCGTCGCGCTCGTCCACGGCGCCCAAAGCCGCGTCGTGCTCACGACTCCGTATTTCATTCCCGACGAACCCCTGCTACAGGCGATGCAAACCGCGGCATTGCGTGGCGTCGACGTGCATTTGGTGGTTTCCGAGGAAGGGGACAACAAGGTCGTCCTGCTCGCCCAAGAGTCGTATTACGAGGAATTGCTCGAGTCCGGATTCAGATTCATCTCTACCACAAGGACTTTTTGCACGCGAAGCATCTGAGCATCGATGACTCCGTGGCCCTCATTGGTTCGAGCAATCTCGATATTCGATCCTTCATCCTGAATGCGGAATTGATGGTGTTGCTTTACGATCCCAAGCCGATCGTCGAGTTATCCGCGGAGCAAGCTCGATATTTCTCCCACGCACGGCTGTTGTCGTTGACCGCATGGAGACAGCGACCATTCGGGAAGAAAGTAGCTCAGAATCTCGCCCGGTTGCTCAGCCCCCTGCTCTGACGCGGCGCGCCCCGAGAACCGTCCACGAAGGACTCGTTCTGATGGTCATTAAGGTTCGAGACCGCTGCTTAACTACCCTTTGTCATGCCATCGTCATAAGAAAACAAGGAAAGCTCGAAGTTCGCGTTTCGGAGACCACCAGTGTTGCTTGCATGGCAATGGCTCACCCTTCCTGGAAGAAGGGTCCCATGGAGGAGGTCCATCTGGCCAACAGGTTTTCGAGCAACGGATGGGGAGCCTGACTTCGGACGTCCGCTCTTCGTCCCGTCGATCCGAAGGTTTCTCAATCCATTTTTCTGAACGGCAACCGCCTGGGGCGATCATGGGAAATCTTGAATCACTGCGGCAGCGATATTCCGCCCAAAGCCCGTTAATGATCGACTTGGCGTTACAAGGAGGAGGCGCCCATGGAGCCTTTACCTGGGGCGTGCTGGATCGAATTCTCGACGAGCCCTGTTTGAAGATCGAGGGGATTTCGGGGACTTCCGCCGGCGCCATGAACGCCGCCGTCCTTGCCCAGGGTTTCCTTCAGGGAGGCGCGGAGGGGGCGAAATCCGCGCTTGAGGGCTTTTGGCAAAGAGTCTCAAAGTCGGCGCAATTCAGCCCCTTTCGTCGAAGTCCGCTGGATGTCTTGCTCGGCCGCTGGACCTTGGACAACTCCCCTCTCTTCGTCGCCTTTGACCTCGCGTCCCGGCTTTTCTCTCCCTACGACCTGAATCTCACGGGGTACAATCCACTCGACGATATCCTGACGGAAGTCATCGATTTCGAAAGCCTGCGGAATTCCCCCATCCAGTTGTTCGTAACGGCGACGAACGTGCACACGGGGCGAGGCAAGGTCTTTCGAAACGCGTCCCTCTCGCCGCAGGTTTTGTTGGCGTCCGCCTGCCTGCCCACCATGTTTCAAGCCGTCGAGATCGACGGCGAGCCGTATTGGGATGGCGGGTTTTCCGGCAATCCAACCATCACGCCACTGATTCAAAACTGTGATTCCAGCGACACCATTCTCGTGCAAATCAATCCGGTCGCGCGGTCCGAAACGCCCCGTTCCGCGCGTGAGATCCTCAACAGGCTCAATGAAGTGTCGTTCAACTCGCCGTTACTGAAGGAACTTCGCATGATGGCCCTGCTCGGTCAGATGGCGGACCCGGGGAACGGGGAAGGGGCGCGCTGGGCGCACATGCGCATCCATCGCATTTCGAGCGAGAAGATGACGGAATTGGGTTACTCGTCCAAGCTCAACGCGGAATGGGATTTCCTTTGCATGCTCAGGAACGAAGGGCGGCGGTCGGCGGAAGAGTTCTTGTGCCAGCACGGGGAATGCCTCGGCGCGCGCTCTTCGCTGGACATCCAGGCATTGATCGACAGGTCTTGAGGTAAAAACCATGGCATTACTCGGGATTCTGTTGGCGCTTGCCCTGCTCATGGTTCTCGCCTACCGAGGTTGGAGCGTGCTGCTGTTGGCCCCGTTGGCGGCGATGTTCGCGGCAGCGACGGCGGGAGAACCCTTGCTCGCTCATTGGACGCAGACCTTCATGATGTCCGCGGCCCGATTCATCGCTCAGTTCTTCCCCATTTTTCTGTTGGGCGCCTTGTTCGGCAAACTCATGGACGACAGTGGCTCGGTGACCGCCATCGCCAATTTTTTCACGGCGAAGCTCGGCGCGCAGCGCGCTATACTCGCGGTCGTGATCTCCGGAGCCCTCGTCACGTATGGCGGAGTTAGCCTCTTCGTCGCATTCTTCGTGCTCGTCCCGATGGCAAACCGACTGTTCGAGGCGGCGCGGATTCCCAAACGATTCATGCCCGCGACGATTGCGCTAGGGACCATGACCTTTACCATGTCCGCATTGCCCGGTTCCCCCGCGATCCAGAATGCCATCCCGATGCCGTTTTTCGGAACCACCCCCTTCGCGGCCCCGGGCCTGGGTTTGATCGCGTCGGCTGTCATGCTGGTGTTCGGCCTGATTTGGCTCCGGCGCGCCAAGGGTGCGCCGCCAGCCGACGTCCAAGCCGTCCCGCCAAGGGAGGATCTTGCAAAGCCTCAGATTGACAAAAACGCGGAGCTTTTGCTCCGTGAACGCTCGACGCAAGCTGGTTATTTTGATCTCGCGGAAATCCCCCACGGAGCAAAAACACCGGCATTGCCTTCGATCGGCATAGCCTTGCTCCCCCTCGCCGTGGTGATCGGCGTGAACTTGTGCATGAGTCTTTTCATCGTGCCACGCTGGGACGTCGCGTTCCTCGCGGAGCCCGCCTGGGGGAATACGTCGATCGCGGCGGTTGGCGGCGTATGGTCGGTATTGACCGCCTTGATCGCGGCGATCGTCACCTTGGTGGCATGCAACCGACGGAGGCTGGGCAGTCTTCGCGACACGATGGACGCCGGCGCCAACGCTTCCGCCTTGCCCGTCTTGAGCGTGGCGAGCCTGGTGGGTTTCGGTTCGGTCATCGCGGCCTTGCCCGCCTTCGATATCGTGCGAGATTGGGTCTTGGGGATTCAAGGAGGGCCCTTGGTATCCCTAACGGTCGCAACCAATGTACTCGCCGCCTTGACCGGTTCCGCCTCGGGAGGATTGACCATCGCGCTCGAATCGCTCGGCGAGACGTTCATGCGCGTCGCCGCCGATACGGGGTTGGATCCTGCCTTGATGCATCGGGTGGCGGTCATCGGCGCCGGCACGCTCGATAGCCTGCCCCACAATGGCGCCGTCGTGACCCTGCTCTCCGTTTGTGGCACCACCCACCGCGAAGGCTACATGGACATGGTGGTCGTCGGAATTCTCGGCCCCATTCTCGCCTTGGTGACGATCATCGTCCTCGGCTCTTTCCTTGGATCGTTCTGATCACATTCCTAGAACCCCCTGCTCACTGCCAAACCTCCGTCCTCCGTGGGAATTTAGACCGCTTCCATCATTGATCCACGGACGGTTGTTCATCCTTTGGCAAGACTTCAAGTATGGAGCGAAGCAACTCCTCGCGACGAGGGGAAAGAGGTTCTGCCGGCATGTCCTCGTCGCCAACGCGAAGCTGCGAACGAATCTCGTTTTCGTGGTACTTCGCGAGCATGGGTCCCGAAGGAGACTTCCGCATCAGCCCGATATAACCTTCCAACGTTTGGTCGTCGAGTTCCGCTAGCGGAATGGCATAACCGAAACGGTTCACATGCCCGGTACTCGTTTGATTATTCATCTTGCCCCAATAGAGATCGCGCACCCAGGGGGGCGCGTCCTGTTTCTGAATCTCCAAAAGCACGGCAATGATCGAGGGTTCCGACTCTCCATATCCCAGGCGGGGCGGCGGATCCCAATGGGGCGGAAAGTCGGCCGGACGAAGCGATGACATTAGAGTAACCGCCTCGTGAACTCGCCCTGTACGCAGATCGATTTCGACTTGTCGGCGATACATTTGTTCCGGCTGCGTGAAGGGAAGCACGACCGACCAAACAAGGATCGAAGCGGCTCCCAAAAACCATGCTCCATTTGAAACGCGAGGGGAATGGGTGGACTCGAAATCGACGTCGCGCCACGGCTCTCGATGTTCGGGGTAGATTAACGAATAAAGTACGGTCCCTCCCAACCAGACCGGCCAACTCACCGCGCCGATGAACATTACCATCAGACTGGTGGATAGTATCGTCGACTCCGCCTCGGAAAGGTGAATGCCCCCCATGATGTTGAAAATCGGCAGCGGCGTCAGCCAAAGGACCGCGAGCGCGATGCTGTCTCCAAACAACAGAACGACGAAGAGAGCAGCTATTTGCGTCTGTCGGTAGATAATCGAGACCACCCTCGACATCAAAAGGACCCGCCAAAGCGCGACGATTCCCAGGAGAGAAAGATTCGCCCGCGCGGAGTCCCCCGCGTCGAGAAACCGCTCCACGGGAATCGCATAGAGCCAAGCCAAGGGCGCCGTCATCCAGTACAAGCCGAGAAAGGAACGGTAGCGGGACCGTTTGATCCAAAACCATCGCCTTTGGGGCAAGGCGGCCGATGGTTCCGCGGAATCCATCCCGTCTTCCGTTTTCGCTCTTCGGGAAAAACGCAGTTCCACGAGAAGAAAGAGAATCAGCGAGGTAACCAACGACGCGGCAACGGGGAGCAATAGGTACCACGGGTCATGAAGCAGATCCTCGGCGTCGTACTCACGCGCGAACCCCGCGGAGATCACGAACAATAGCCCCAGCCACGCCGCCTGCCGACAATTCGCCACGGCAAGGACGCTGTTTCGGAAACCAAAAAGAAATCCAACCAGCGTCGTGACTCGCATACACCTTACCTATTGAGAGAAGGGTTTCTAACCGCGGGGCAATCAATGTCGCCTTCGGCATAACGCCAAGCGACTCGTTTAGGACGAACGTGATCTTCCGATTTCTCCACGACGCTGAAGACGACCAGAATGACTCCCATCGTCGTCAAACTCCCGCCGCGAGTCTTCCCGATCCATTTTTTGCTCCGTGCCAACGAGTAGCGACTCTGCGAACAACACGTTAACTTACAGTACGACGTGAACGAAACGACAAAGGCGCGGTCGGTAAAATCGTGCCGTCGCGAGCTCCCGGTCTGGTGAACGAATGGTTCTGGAACTTCGCAACACACTTAGCGAGGCATATTGACGCATGACGTTTTTGAGAAGTTGGCTGATCGTGGGCGCGTTTTTATCGAACCTGGAAATCGTGGCGGCAAAGGATTCCCCCGTGGTCGAGAACGTGGAGGTCTACCGCGTCCCCGGCCGATTCGGAGGCTGGCCCGCCAATCACGGCCTCTGGTCCTGGGGTAATGAAATCCTCGTTGGTTTTGGCGCCGGTTATCACAAAGACAACGGGCCTGAACGACACAACATTGATCACGACAAAGCGGAGGAGCATCTCCTCGCGCGAAGCCTCGACGGTGGCGTCACCTGGAAGATCGAAAACCCCTCGGAACAAGGAAAGCTCATTCCCGTCGGCAAGTCGCTCCATGGCGTGACGCCGCCGGGACTTACTCCCGAGATTACGACGGACTGTCCTGGCGGCATGGATTTCACCCATCCGGATTTCGCCATGACGATCCGCATGAACGACGTGAACGTCGGCCCCTCTCGCTTCTACTACTCGCTGGACCGCGGCCATCATTGGTCAGGCCCCTTCAAGCTTCCGCAATTCGGCACGCCTGGAATCGCCGCCCGAACTGATTACATCGTCGACGGCAAGAAAACGTGTACCCTGTTTCTCACGGCTGGAAAGCAGAATGGAAAAGAGGGACGTCCTCTCTGCGTTCGAACCACCGATGGAGGGCGAACCTGGAAACTCCTGTCCTTTATCGGACCTGAACCCGCTGGCTTCGCAATCATGCCCTCGACCGTCCGGCTCAACCCGAGCACGCTCGTGACCACCCTTCGGGTTCATGGCTCCACCGTGAAAACGATCGATGCCTGGCGATCGAGGGATGACGGCAAGACCTGGGAGTTTCTCAGCCAACCCGTCGCGGACACGGGTTCGGGCAATCCACCAAGTCTCATCAAATTGGTGGATGGCAGACTTTGTCTCACCTACGGATACCGCAAAGCTCCCTACGGCATCCATGCCACGCTCAGCAGTGACGAAGGAAAGACCTGGACCAAACCGATCGTTCTAAGGAACAAAGGGGGGGGCCGGGACATCGGTTACCCGCGGAGCGCGCAAAGGCCGGACGGGAAGGTCGTGGTGGTCTACTACTTTCACGACACGCCCACCTCGGAACGTTACATAGCCGCGACCCTTTGGGATCCGTCGCCGAAGGACGCCGCGAAAAAGTAGAACAAGGCTGGAATGCAATCTCCCGTCACGATCCGTTTTCGAGGTTCATGAATCCCTGTTCGTCCAAGGGATTGATCGGATTCCACGCCACTTCCCAGTAGTGGCCATCCGGATCGGTGAAGTATCCCGAGTGCCCGCCCCAGAAGACATCTTGGGCTTGCTTGACGATCGTCCCTCCCGCGGCCTCGGCCATGACGAGCACGCGCGCAACCTCCTCTTTCTCCCGGACATTGTGCGCGAGCGTGATGCCCGAGAATCCACCTCGAATGGGCGGAACCGACGGCGAAATATCTTCCGCCAGCTTATCCACGGGATACAAGGCGAGCCGGGTGCCCCAGGTATTGAAAAACGCGACGGGGTCCCCTTCCCGTGCCTGCGTCGGCCAATGCAAACCGTCACGATAGAACCGAAGCGACCGATCCAAATCCGCGACACCAAGCGTTATTAACGTGATGCGTGGCTCCATCGTTTCCATTCCTTCTTGAGTGTCGCGAACACTGCGATCCTAGTGTCATTTTGCTTTCAGGTGTTGCGTCGGTTGTCCGTGTGACTTCCAGTCACGATTGTGAATGACTGAAAGCAGAACGGTCATGCTCCAACTTTACCGATGCGTCGTGGTTGGAGCGTCCAATCTCTTTTCCAGTCGATGATAAAGATAGGACGATGCAATCATCAGTGCTCCAAGGGCAAAAAAGGAAGCGACCCGCGCCAAATCACGGAGGCCCGCGAGATCGAGAACGATCAACTTGCATGCCGTCAGTCCGAACAACGCGAGTCCCGTCAACCGGAGCCAACGCACGCGTTTCGCGAAGCCCAAGGCAAGTAGCAGCGTGGCATAAAGAGCCCACACGACGGAAAGAGACGAGAGGGCTGCCCGATATCCTTGAGGGTTATGTCCCAGTCTCGCGAGGAAGTGGAAATACGCCTCGGTGGAACACAATATCCAAAACAAGACCATCGCCTCAACCGCCAAAAACAGCGAGGCGGACCGCTGGGCATCCAAACTGGAGATCCGCGGGTCTCGTAGTCGAAGCCACGCCGTCACCAAAAGCACGCCCCCGGAGAAAGCAACCGCGCTGAACTTCGCATTGAACACCGGCATCAGGCGCAAGATACTTGGATTGAACAACCAAAACATTGTGCCTATGCCAACGACGGCCGCGAGGAGCACACCGGTCGATCGCGCGACGCGGGACTGCTTGATGGAACCTGCCACTTCAAAAAGCACGGCTCCCATCGACCAGAGAATCACGGCGAACGCGTCCCGCTTGATCGTCCAGAACTCTTGCTCGCCGAGTTGGCCTTGGCGGTCGAGGTAGACGGATACGTCGACGTGTGTGACCGCCAACAGTCCGATGCCTCCGATAACCGCCGCTGCGGGAGCCGCCATTCGATCCCATTCGTCCTGCCGGTCGGAAAACCGATCGTGAATCCATGCGAACAAGAGCGCCCCCACGGGAACCGCGATTGCGGTCCAGTACTCCCGATGAAGAAACGGCATGTAGTCCGGTGCATGCAAGATCTGGTCGAGTTGTCGAATTCCGAGGTACACGGTAAGCACGAGCACGGCTGCCGCCATCCACCGCAGCGGTGCGTAGCCGTAAAGATATCCCAGGTAGACCAACAGAGGCCCCTCGACCGCCCAGAGCACGGTGACGGTCTTCAGGTCGAAATAGATGGGAATGGCGATCGTCGCGAGCGCGACGGCGAGCGCCGTCATCGTCAGCAAAAACTGGTACTCGCCCGGAAACCGAGCCTGCGTTCGCCAACCAATCAAGGCGTATAGAATCGCCATCGCCAAAGCGACGCCGGCGAGCGCGGACCCATGATTCTCGTGAAGAAGCAGGCTCGATACGCCAAGCCCGAACCCGGAATTAGCCACGATCAGCCAAAGTCGCTCCGGCGGCATCGGCCCGCCGTTTCTCCAAAAAGGGAACACCGGCATGAGCACGAACACCAGGTAGAGCACGCTCAGCCAGGCAAACGCGGGCTCCAGACCCTCCGGCCGATAGTATTCGTCGTGCCAAAGAAGATAGAGCGCCACCGTCCAGAGAAACGCGACGCCGTCCAGCCAACGCCACTTGCGACCGAGGAGCGAACAGAGGACGCCAAGATCGAGGAGCAGGACGTAAGCAAAGAGCATGTCTCGGCCATCCTTACCCGTGGACAGGAGCAAAGGGGCCAGGAAACCGCCGAACACCGCCAGCACCGCGAACGCGAGGAAATCATGAAAGACGGCAAGCGACATCCCCACGACCGTGAGGATGACCATTCCAGAAAACGCGACGGGTTGCGGAATCAAGTCATGGAATCGGTAGGCGGCGAACAGGGATGCATGGCATATGGATAAACCGGCGGCGAGTAGGCCTTGCGCAAACGGCAGGTACCGCTGACGAACCGCCCACTCTCCGCCCCATCATCAACAAGAGCCCGGTGACCATCCCCGCCGCCAAACGCAATTCCGGTCCGATCCAACCATGATCGAAACAGTACTTGATCAGGAACAGCACGCCGATGAGCAAGGCGATCGCGCCGACCCAAGTCATCCACCGCTGGCCAGCCCGCTGTTCGAATTCACGAATGGTTTCCGGCGGCCAAGTAGCCGTGGCGGCGCGTGGTCCCTCCCCTTGCCGGGTTGAACGTAGGGCCTCAGGCGTGGCCGCGGCCTGTTCCAATTCCTCCTTGGACGCGGCTCTACGTGTCTTCGTCGAATCTGGCACTGGAACGGACGAAAAAACCTTCGAAATACTCGATAGGTCTGGGACGGGAAGCACTCCCGTTCCCGACGCGATGGGTTCCTTGCTCCCCTCCGGCCTATCGAGCTCATGCACGCTCTTTGCATCCACTTCTTCCATGAAACGGTGAAGCGTGCCGCGAACCTGGCGCAATTGTTGTTCGACTTTCTGCAATCGACTCAAGACAAAGGCAGTGAATGCAAAACAAATACGAACGCCAAAAATAGGAAGAATACCAGGATCTCAATCATCGGTTCCGACTCTCCGGCGAAGAAATGTCTTCCTCCTCGCCCATGGGACAGATCACTCAGGACGCGAACATTCTCCTATTGCAACGCGGCGAGGCGCCTGGGGTTATGCAGCGATTCGATTATGCATCCGAAACGGATGGAGAACAACGAATCCTTGCCGTCAAAGTGCTCGCTCGATCAATCGCGCGGCCTGTTTTAAGTCGCCTCTCGGCCGCGAGAGTCGTTGGGGAAGGGGAGAACGCTGTCGATCGACGAGGCATTCACCGCGAGCATGACCAATCGATCAAAGCCGAGAGCCACCCCCGCGCATGCGGGAAGTCCCCGTTCCATCGCGCCGAGCAATTGCGAGTCGAGCGGCAAGATCGGCTTACCCATCAAATGACGGATCTGGTTTACCTTCCGGTTTCGCTCAAGGAGTTCCGAAGGGTCCGTCAATTCCTGATACCCGTTGCAAAGTTCGATTCCGTTTACGTAGAGTTCGAACCGTCGCGCGACCGGCGGAGGCCCTGGGTCTATGACGGCCAAGGCCGCTTGCGAGGCAGGGTAATCGTAGAGAAACGTCGGTCGGTCGCGTCCGAGATGCGGTTCCACCGACGTCGCGAGCAGGAAATTCAAGAGTTCATCCCGGCTACTTTCCGAACCAGTCCAGCCAAGTTCAAAACATCGGCTAGCTAGTCGATCGACGGGATCCAGCAATGGGTCCAATCCTACATGACGCAGGAATGCATCGCGATATGTCGTTCGGTCCGGCAGGGAACAACCGACGATCGCTCGAACCAATTCCCCGACTTCCGTCATGAGGTCCTGGTAGTTACCTCCCACGCGGTACCACTCAACGAGCGTGAACTCAGGACAATGCAACGGCCCCCGTTCGCCGGTTCGATAGGCGTGTGCAATCTGAAAGATGGAGCCCGAGCCAATCGCCAGCAGGCGCTTCATTGCGAATTCCGGCGAGGTCTGCAGGTAGAGATGACGAGGCTCGGACGTCGTGGACTCGGGGGGAATGGGCACCAGGAACGGATCGAGATGCGCGTCGACGACGCTATCGGGCGAGAGCGTGGGAGTATCCACTTCCCAATACCCACGGTCCATCAGGAACGCGCGGGTCTGCTGGAGTATTTGAGCACGGAGGCGAAGATTTTGGATGAGTTGCGCGGTTTCGAGAGAACCGGCGTTCTCCTCGTGGGAACCGACGCCGGCAGTCATGGACGCGAGCTCCTTACTTCGGCTCGCGCGCGCGTTCGAGGTACTCGCCGGTGCGGGTGTCCACCTTGATGTACTCACCGGTCTCGATGAAAATAGGTACGGCGACCTCGGCACCAGTCTCGAGCTTCGCCGGCTTGAGCACGTTCGTCGCCGTGTTGCCACGAGCCCCCGGTTCGGTGTATTCCACCTTGAGCACCAGTTGGTTCGGCGGCTGGAAGTCGATCGGCTTTTCGTTCCAGAACGTAATGCTGCAGGTCAAGCCATCCTTAAGCCACTTTGCTCCTTCACCGACCTGTTCCTTCGTCAGCATTGGCTGTTCGAAAGTATCCGGGTCCATGAAGACGAAGTTTTCGCCATCCCGATACAGGAACTGCATGTCCACGTCCCGAACGTCGGCGGCTTCCAGGCTATCGCCGCTCTTGTAGGTCCGTTCGATGACCGTGTTGCGGATCAGGTTCTTGAGCTTGGTTCGGTAAAGGGCCTGACCCTTCCCTGGCTTTACAAAGTTGCACTCGAGCATGAGATAAGGATCCCCGTCGAGCTGAACTTTGATCCCTTTTCGAAAATCGCTGGTGTTGTACGACGCCATTGCTAAATCAAGTCCTTTACTGGCATGTGCGCTTGACGGTTATGGTATGACGCACCGAGGTTTTGGAAAGATGCGGCAGGTTGAAATCGGACGGGAGACCGACATCGAGCCCACCTCCGATTGGCAACGGGTGTTCGCGGACGCAATTCGCGACCCAGACCAACTTTGTGATCTGCTCTCCCTGCCCGACCGCTGCCGTGAACCCGCCCGGCGGGCCCACCGGCTTTTCCCCTTGATCGTTCCCCGGGGCTACGTGGAGAAAATGGAGGCAGGAAATCCCGACGATCCCCTGCTCAAACAAGTCCTGCCTCTGGGGTTGGAAGAGTCCTCTCCCCCGGGATTTGTCCTCGACCCAGTCGGAGATCTTCCCGCAAAAAAGCAGCCTGGATTGCTTCAAAAATACCAGGGAAGAGCCCTGCTTATACTCACGGGCGCCTGCGCGGTGAACTGCAGGTTCTGTTTTCGGCGGCATTTTCCCTACTCCGAGCGACCCAGAGGGATCGAGGAGTGGGAACCCGTCCTGACCGAGATTCAGGCCGATGCCGGTCTCGAGGAGATCATTCTCAGCGGCGGCGATCCCTTGGCGATCACCGATGCCTGGCTGGCCCGTTTCGCCGAACGACTGGACCAAATCCCTCAATTAAAGCGATTGCGCATCCATACCCGGCTTCCCATTGTCTTGCCCGAACGGGTGAACGATTCCCTTCTCCGATGGCTTACCATGGGACGATTGCAACCCATCGTCGTCGTTCACGCCAATCATCCAAGAGAACTTCACGGCGAAACGGCGCGCGCCCTCACTCGCCTGAACAACTCCGGAGTGCTGGTTCTCAACCAGGCCGTGCTCCTGGCTGGCATCAATGACGATGCGGACGTGCTCACGGAACTTTGCCGTCGACTCGTCGAGCTTCGCGTAATGCCCTACTATTTACACCAACTCGATCGGGTTCAAGGGGCCGCGCACTTCGAGGTTCCGGAGGAGAAAGGACGCTCGCTGGTGGCGGAACTTCGTCGCCGACTTCCCGGCTATGCGGTCCCGAGATACGTTCGCGAAATCCCGGGAGTAGGGAACAAGACCGTCTTGGCCTAACCTCCCCAGCCTTCACTGACCGCGACAATCCTCGTCGAACGCTTGCATCCGTTCAAATCCAAGGAATCGACTCCGGTTCGATTATTTGTCCGTTTCTTTCTTCTCGCTCTCGATGGGCGCGTTCGGATCACGGCTCCACTCTTGGAACGAGGAGTAATAGTTCGAGACCTCCTTCGCGCCCATAAGCTCGGCTGCGAACATCATGACAGCAGCGCGGCCGCCCCCCTGACAGTGCGTCACGACCGGCTTCGAAAGATCGACGCCGGCTTTCTTTAAGAGTTTGTCCAACTCGACGGGCGACTTGAACCTCTGTGAGCCCTTGGTGTCCACCAATTCCACCCAATCCAGGTGACAGGCGGCAGGCAAGTGGCCGACGCGCGGATTTCCCAGAGCCTTGATACCGACGAATTCCTCCTGGGTGCGCGCATCCAAGATTTGTAACTTCTCTTCTTTCCCCGCGATCGAGTCAACGATCTCTTCCTTGGTCGCGAGCAGCTTCTCGTTCGGCACGGCGGCAAAAGCGACTGGAACAGGAACCTTCTTCTCCTTGGTGATCGGGAGCTTCGCTTCCTGCCAGCCCTTCCAGAACCCGTTGAGCAAACGGACGTCGGCAACGCCGAAATACTTGAGAATGAACCAGACCCGCGCCGCGTGCAGTCCGGCATGATCGTCCAAGACGACGACCGGCTTTTTGCCATCGATGCCGAGTTTGCCGATGTACTTTCCCCACGCGTGGGCGTTTTGTCCGATCCGAATCCCTTTTGCCAATCGTCATGGGGGGCAGAGATCGAGCCAGGGATGTGACCGGCCTTGTACTCTTTGTCCGACCGCGCGTCGATGATTACGAACGCGTCCATTTTTTCGGCCAGTGTTTTCGGTTCCATCAGCATCTCGCCGTTCGGGTATTCCCCCGCTTCAGCTCTGAACCCACCGGTCCCCGCGACCGTGGCGATTAGGAATCCAAGCATGGCCACGTGAAAACGTTTCACGACCAACCTCCTTCAAAAATCACGCGAGCGATGGACTCGAGAACGGCAACGAAGCGACCGTTGCGCGCACCTCGTCGGCGGCGGCCTTGACGACAACCTCCGCGCCAGGTTCGTTTCCACCCGTTCGCAACACGGCCAGGCCGAGGGAGTTTCCCGTTTTGGGAGAAGCCACGGCGCTGGCGACCGACCCCATTTCCTTATCCCCGAAGTAAACTTTATGACCGACCAACGGGTCAGCCGGACCATGCCAAATCAGGCCTCGCAACTGTCGATTCACATGGCCGTAAGCGTCGATCCTCGCCACCGTTTCCTGCCCGATGTAGCAACCCTTCGTGAAACTGATCGCTTGCGGATCGCGGCCAAACTCCTGGGGAAAGTTGGCGTCGGTCACTTCCTTGCCCATCTCGGGAATCCCGGCTTCCACGCGCAAAACCTCCATGACCTGACTTCCCACGGGACGAATGCCTGCTATCTGACCCGCATCCCAAAGGATGCTCCAAACCGTTGGCGCGTCTTCCAGGTCAACAACAATGTCATACCCCGGCTGGACGGAGCGATCCCTGCGAAACGCGTGACACGTCGCGCCGCCGATGACGGCCGCGGCGTGCTGCAGATTCGTGCCCAAGGCAATATTGACTCGCTGGAGGACTTCCTCCGCCTTGGGACCGATCAGATGAAACGAGGCAGTATTCAGGGAACGGTCGTGCAGCTGCACGTCTTCGCGAATGATGTAACGGTCAAGATGCTTGATCAAGGAACCGGCTCGTCCCGGAGCGAGGTCCAACCACAGCGAGTCGGCAAGGACAAAGACGACCGCGTAGTCGATGATCCGCCCCTTGGCGTCGAGGAAGAATGCTTCGCGCCCCGACCCTGGTTCCGTCTTGGGGATATCGTTGGTGCAAAGGTTGTTGACGAGTCGAACGCGATCCTTGCCAGTGATCTCCAATCGTCCGCGAGAGGAAATGTCCGTCAGGCCGACGATTTCATTCGCCGCTTCGTATTCCGCCGCAGGGTCTCCGAAATGTACCGGTACGGAGTCCTCCGGCCGTCGCAGGGCACCGAGTGCGTCAAGCATTTCGCGAAGTTTTTGGGTACCCATCGGGATTCCTCGTCAAAAGCGAACTCGTAGCCAAAAATCGCGGGATTTTCGCGGCCCTGGCGTGATTGGGTGCCCGGCAAACCGCGGGGATTCTCATTGTAGGCGCCCAGCGATGGGGCCGATCGGCAAACCCTTGCTATGATATAAGAGACGGGTTGCCTGCCAAAAAGGGCTGTGGGTTCCATGGGTTCGGATTCTCTCAGTATCGCGGAATTGGCGAAATACTTGCAGCGGGATGCTCGGGATCTCGAGAAGCTCGCGTCGCAAGGTCGGCTCCCCGCGCGGAAAGTGGCCGGCGATTGGCGTTTCAGCCGCACCGAAGTCAATGACTGGCTCGAACGGGAGTTCTCTGGCCTCACCGATCGTCAATTGGAAGGGGTCGAGGCGGGCGTCCAGGGACACGTCGTGGATACCGTCAAACTCGAAGTGCTCGTCAGTGACCTTATGTCCCCGGAAACGACCGCCGTTCCGCTCAACGCGCGAACCGCGCCGGGAGTTCTGAAGGAACTTGTCGAAATCGCCAACGGTAACTGGCAGGTGTATCAACCGGACAAAGTACTCGCTGCCGTCAAGGCACGCGAGGAAATGTACCCGACGGCGTTACCCGGAGGAGTCGCGATTCCTCATCCCCGCTATCCCCTTGCGGAGTCATTGGGGGATTCAGTCCTTGCGTTTGGCCGCACTTACAGCGAAATCCCGTTTGGCGGCGGACGCCATCAGCTCACGGATCTCTTCTTTCTCGTGCTCTGCCGCGACGCGCGAACCCATCTTCAAGTTCTCGCACGTCTCTCGCGAATGTTTCAGCGAGAAGGTTTCCTCGACCGACTCCGAACCTGCGAATCTCCCGCGGAGGCGCTACGGGTCATCAGCGAAACCGAGGATGAAGTTCTCGGCTGACTCGCTTTCCTTTCGTTGCGAATGGAAATCTGATTTTCACCGAGACGTCGGTGATTCCGGCTTGGCCACCGTATGGACGGTGCCATCCGCGGGCTGGATGGCAACGAGATGAACCGTGCGAATCCTGAAGCCGTGCAGGTCGAAAGCGGAAATGCTTTCCACCACCTCTAGCTTGAGATGCGGATCGCGTGCCATCGTGGCCAGATGCTCCGGCTTAAGCGGACAAATAAATCGCCCCGCCTGCCGAGCCAAGTCGTAGGCTTGCGGAAACAGCGGATCGTCCTGAAGTTCGTCCACGATCAAAAGCGGTCCGCCGACGTTGTAAATCAAGCTGGGGTCGCAGTAATGCCAAAGGGCAACCGCGCCCTTCGACTTGTATTCGCGCAGTCGGTCGGCCACCTTCACGATGACGCGTTCCTGACCAAGGGCGGGGAATAGCTGAAGGCCAGCGACGAAAAGGCAAACGGCGAGCGTACCCGCGGCGAGCATGAAGCCGTTTCGCAGATGGTGCTCTCGAAGCAGTATCCCCGCACAGATGAAACCGACGCCCAGCGTGATACCCACCACGGCCATCGGAAGCGCCGCGGGCGCGGGCAGCATGATCACGGCAAAGCCGACCATGCCCGCTCCAATCACAAGTCCACCCAGCACCGCCCCTAACCAAAGATGCCAATCGAGGCGTCGGGCGCCGATCAGGCTGGTTTCGAATCGACCCAAGAGAGCGGACGCGAGCCAAAGGGCGAGTGCGGGATACGCGGGCAGATAATAGTGAACGAGTTTAGTCCGCACCAATTCGAACAAGACAAGGGTACCAATCGACCAGCAGAGCAAAAACCTCAATCGGCGATCCGCGCGAAATCGGCTCCAATGTTCCTTGACGCTCCACGGCAACAGCCAAGCCCAAGGCGCCATCACGCCAAACAGCGTGATCACATAATAGCCGGGAAATCCACGGTGATTCTCCAACGGCTGCAGCGACCGCTTGACGACATGATGTCCAATCGCGCGGTTCAGAAACTCCCCTTCGGTGGCCAACTGCACCGCGACGCACCAAGGAAGCACCAGCACGAGGGTAAGCGGCAGGCCCCATTTCCAGCGGAGGCCGTGGAAAACTTGGCCATCCTTTTCCCACATCGCGAACGGAACGAGTCCCGCTGCCAGGACGCCAATCGCGACCGGCCCTTTCGCCAAAAGCGCGGCCGAGAGGGACATCCAGAACAATACCGCCGGCCATTTCGACTCCGGCTCCGTCATCGCGCGCCAAACGGCGTAAAAGCAAGTGGCGATGAACAGCAGCAGAATCGCGTCCACCGTCGCCAACTTCGACTCGACGACCAGCATCGGCGAAAGGGCAAGAAGCCAGCCGGCGAGCAAGCCCACCCTTCGATCGAACATTCTCGAACCCAGGGAATAGACCACCATGCAGGCCAGGCTGCCGGCAATCCCGGAAAACAGGGCGCCGAATGGGCCATCGCCAAACACCGTGTAGGACAGTCGCATCAGCCAATAGACGAGAATGGGCTTGTCCGGCCGGAGATCGCCGTTAAACGTCGGCACGATCCAGTCTCCGCGCGCTTTCATTTCCCGCGTCGCCGTCGCGAATCGGGGCTCGTCTCGATCCCAAAGATTCGTGGAGCCATTCCCGGCCCAATGAATGGCAAGACTGACGGCAAAGAGGAGAAACGGACTGGCGATCAGGCGTCGGAAGTACATGCGCCATTGAAACCGAAAGTGATGGAGTCCGCGGACTCGCTCGGGCGCGCAACATTCACTGAGCACGTCACCCGCCACCATGGCCAATCGGCTGCGCGCCAAGATAGCTGCGCAAACGAATCCCACCCACGCCCCCGCGAGAATATCCGTGGGAAAATGCAGCACGGTGAGCCAGCGATTGAACGCCACGCCCGCCGCGAGAACCCACACCAGGATCGACGTTTGCGGATAGTACATCGATAGCCCGTAGCTGAGCGCGACGGCGGAAGCCGTGTGCCCGGACGGAAACGATTGATTGCGCGACGCCGAGATCCCCTTTTCGATCCCCTGCACGACCGTTTTGCCCTGGTACTCCAGGGGCCGCGCGCGCCTGACCACGGTCTTGATCAAGCCGGAACCCATGCCGGCGGAGGCCACCATCATCCCGACCACGAATACGCGACCGCGCCGGCGCACGTCGAAAACGAAGATCAACAGCAAGGAAGAGAGGATGCCGAGCAACTGCCCATATTGTTTCAGCGAAAGGATAATCTGACTTAGTTCGCCATTGATGGGCGGGTTGACGTTGTAGATGCCGTCCGCAATCAAAAACAGCGACTCATCAAAAGGCCAAAGTAACGCGATCCCAAAAGAACCGCCGCGTGCCCCAGGAGCCAACGGGGAGTAAAGAGTTGTAGCCAGGCTCCCTGGCGGGCATGGTGTCGACGACCTGCGAATCCCGCCATTCAGCCTCCGTGTTGCCTGCACCACTCCTCCGATGCTGCTTCTCGAGTGCGTTTCTCTTCCAACCGCGTACGTTCGGCTGCATTTCCAACGGAGCCGAGATTGGCCAATGACGCAGTAACCCGCGGGCGCGTTGGGGCCTCATAGCAGATTGCTCCAACCGTTAAAGATCAGTTCACACCAACAAGGGGTCGCCCCACTCCCCGTTCCCCCCACTCCCCAACCACCACCCGACACCATGCCGAACACCTCAAACCATTGCCAGAAAGAGACTTAAAAACTCGAACACTCGCGACAAAGGTTCCTGGAAATAGTTGCAGCCTCGGGGAAGCGTTGTCCGTATATTGAAGGTTGCTGGTAGGAAATCCCGCCGAAACATCGTTTGCCGGTCCCACCAAGGATTCGTCGCAGGATTAATTGTGAAGGAAACCTGCAATGCTGAAGTCTCGGATTTCACTGCTCTGTTTCATGGTCGCGTCGCTGTCGCTGGGCGGAATGCTGCTGACGGCGAACGGGCCAGCCCGCCAGGCCGAGGCCGCGGAAGCGGTTCTCTCGACGGATGCCGCCGCCTGGAAGACGCTCGTTCCGGAAAAGGACCTGGAAACGCTCGTCAAGTTGCAGGTCGAGGAACTGAAGAAGTCGATGACCTCGAAGGCAACGTTCCAGCGTGGCTTCCGCAAGGCGGAGCTGACGGGATATCTCGTGGCGGGGCTCGGCAACGTCGGCGTGGTGACCCTGGAGGGGGATGCCGCCAAGAAGGCCGCGACACTTCGCGAAGCGGGCCTCACCCTCGCCAAGGCCGCGAAGGAAAAGAACTATGATGAAGCCAAGAAGGCCTCCGACACAATCGGCGAGTATCCCGCGAAGATTGCGCCCGCCGCCGACGCGACGCCCGCCAAGTTCACCGACGTACTTCCGTTGGATCCGCTGATGAAGGGGGTTTCCGCGATCGATAGCGCCGCTGGCGCCGCCGTGCGCAAGGACGACAAGTTCAAAAAAGACGCCAAGGACTTGAGCGCTCAGGCCCAGTTGCTCGCCATTCTCTCCGTCGTCGCTCGCGATCACAATGAAGCCGAGGACTGGAAGGGCTGGTGCGACGAGATGCGCGAAGCATCCGTCAATCTTTCGAAGCAGTTCGGGAAGCGCGACCTGGAGGGCTCGAAGGCCGCCCGCGGCACGCTGCAAAAATCCTGCACCGACTGCCACGACGTCTACCGCAAGGAAGAGTAGTCGCTGACAGTCTCTCGCTTGGCAACGAATACCACGATTGCGGCAGGGTTCCCTTCGACCCCTGCCGCGATTTTATTTCTCGCGCATGTGGTGTCGCCAGAGATCGGCTGGAACGATCGGAACGGCGAGAATCTCCCTATTCAGACCATCTGGGGGAGTAGCTAAAACGACGTACCGACTCCCGCAACCAGCCTTGAACGACGGGCCGAAACGCAAACGGGGATCCGGCGATTGAGACGCCGGATCCCCGCGAGAAGCTTTGCCGAGGCCGTGGGGTAATCGTTTAGGCCTTGAGGGTCTCGTCGTGGCACCCGCCGAAGGGGCGAGGTCTGCCCGCGGACGTTGGCGAGAAGCGCGCGGCCGCCGGCGTGCTTCTCCGCGTCGTTGTCCTCCCATTCAATACTAATCGCGCCGCTATACCCCGCCCGGTTCAGTTCGACAATGCATCTTCGAGCGCGACGGCGTCGCGTGCGGTGCCCGCGGTGACGAAGTTCCAGCCGTTCTCCTTATGACCCATCGGACGGTGCCCCCCGAGCCGGCCGGCGCGGGTATAGGTCTTGATCACCTGCACCCCCTTGATGTGAGCACAGTGGATAAAGGCGCCGTATTCCCGGATGAAGGCGATGGGCGAAACGTTTTGCCATTCCATGTGGCTGGGGTCGAAATTGAAGCCCACCGTTCCCGCAAAGCCCGCCTTTTCCATCGCCCGGAGATAGTCACCAGCAGATTCCAAGTCCCCCATCGCGCGCTCGCTAGGATGGCATTCCAGATCGAAGGTTACCCCATACTTCTTGCACGCGGAAAAGACGGGAGAAAACCGCTCGACCAATAGCTCCAAACTCACGTCGAGGACCTCGGGAATGTCGTAGCCGCCAATCGAACGGGGGCGGGGGGGGAACTCGAACCAGTGGCTCCAACAATTCGCCGGCGAGCCGACGAACCCGGAAATCGCGCACGTGCGATCCTGCAACTTACCGATATAGTGCGCGAGCCTGGCGATACGAATCAGGTCCTCCTTCGCCTTTTCGTGAATCAATTTGCCGACCGATTCGGGCACGTAGTAGGGGTCGGTGCGAGGGGGCTGATTTCCACCTGCCCGCCACTTCTTATAGGCTTCGACCGGCTCGCCGCCGATGAACTGCAGCGTCTTGGCGCTCGGCTCGTCCCCGAGGGCCTGACCTTGCAAGTGAGCTGCCAACGTAAAGATTTCGAGCCCACGTTTCTTGGCCTTCCCCACACGCTCGGAAGCGTACTTCTCCGCGTCCGCGTCCGATCCGCATCGGGAAAGATCGAGTTCCCAGGTCGCTTCCTCCCAACCATCGAACCCCGCTTCCGCCAGGAAATCGAGCCACTGTTCCTCGGGGACGTCCCCGAACTGGCCACGCACCAAACCTACCTGGTGGTAGGAACCCTTGCCGTAACGATGTTTCGCAGTCTGCTTGTGTCCCATCGATCCGTTCCCCTGATCCGATCCTTGAACTTTTAGATGGACGGCCGCCTGGTGTCGGCAGCCGGTAAAACCAACGTCATTTCGCGTGCTCCATGTTGTAATGGCGGGCGACGGGCAAAAGCAAGCGCGCAGTTGGACAATATGACCAAGGACCGAGGAATGGAGTCAAAGGTGGGAACCGATGCGGGGACGAAGGAACGTTCACCGTTTCCGGCAGCACGTTTCGTCGGCCCGCGACATTACTTTTCCGAGCGGCAATACGTTACGACGCGCGGGGGGATCGTCGACAAGTGGATTCGAGAGGTTGGGATGCTTCACTGTATCGCGAAAATCCCTGGGCCGTGCCTACCGCTTAGCCAGATTAATGGGCTTGCGTCCCTGGAAACGTTCCTTGTACCAGGCTTCGATGCTGAAGCGGTTCAGGATGGTGCATTCTTCCCCTTTGGGGCCGAACGCGTCGATCGATTGTTCCGAATGGTCGGTGTACTGCATCTCCCCGCCATGCTGGACAACCTCGGCGCCGATCCGCTCGTTGATGTACGTCATGACCTCGTAGAACCTGGCGCCGCGCATATGCGGAACGCCATGGAGTACTTCGACCGCGGCGAGGTTCCGTTGCGGCTGCTCCGCGAGAATTATGTCGTACAGGTCGTAGTCGCCGTGGATGTATTTGCCGTCGAACTGAACGCAGCCGTAGTGTTTGGACTTCTTATCCCGGTCGACGGTATAGCGGCCTTCATTCTTGTCGTTGATGCCCTGTTGGCGGGCGAAAGAATCCCACTCGGCGAGCGCCTTGGCGGCTTTGCCGGACTTGAACGCATGGGGATGAAGGGACGCATCGACCACGAGCCCCGCGGTCTGATGGCCTTCGGAATCCAAATCCGCGGTCTTGGCCTTGCAATCAATCCGCTTGGCGACGTAACCCGGCTTGCCGATATAAGGCAAGGACTTCGGATTTGTCCGCCGAACCAGCAGCCAGACGTCAAAATGATGAGCCGCTTCCGAAAAGGCGATTTTGTCGATCGGCCGCATGACATGCTCCCCAGGTCAAAACCTCACCCCATCGCGCGCATGCAAGCCATACGCGCCCGGACGGGTATGGGAATTCGTCGCAATTACCGGCGGCGCTGGTCGTCAATTTCTTTGAGTCGCGGATGCGGCGCCAGGTAATTGCCGATGGCCAAATAGTCGATATTCCCCTGCAGAAACGCGCGGACCGCGTCCGAGGGGGAACAGACGATCGGCTCCTCGTGCATATTGAAACTCGTATTGATCACCGACGGGATCCCCGTCCGTTCGAAATAACCCCGCAAGATTTTGTGAAAACTAGGGTTGGTTCGTGGACTGACGAGTTGCGGCCGCGCCGTGTGATCCACGTGTACCGCCGCCGGGCACATCTTGACCATCTTGTCCGTGCAATCGAACGTCATGGTCATGAACTCCGACGTCTTTTCGCAACCCGCCAAGTTTTTGAACAGCGTGTGCGCTTCCTCCATCAAGGCGGCCGGGGCGAAGGGCATGAACTCCGTGCGGCCAAGCTGGTGATTGAGCCACTGATTCACTTCGGGATCTTGGGCCGGGTACAGGATCGATCGATTTCCCAAGGCCCGCGGGCCGTATTCCATCCGACCGTTGAAACGTCCGATGATCCGGTTTTCGGTAAGTAACGCCGCAACTCGGTCTTCAATCGCGTCATGTCGCTCGAACGGGATATTCTCCGCGCGGAGCGCCTTTTCGATTTCCGCGTCGGAAAAGTCCGGTCCGAGGTAAACGTTCTCGAGCGGCTCGCCGGTATAAACCGAACGGTCGAAAAGAAGCATCGCGGCGCCGGAACCACATCCCCCATCTCCCATGTTTGGGTAGACGAACACCTGCTCGACTTGGGGGATCTCCATAATCCGTTGATTGAGTTTGACGTTGGCATGTACGCCGCCCGAAACGGCGACCTTCTTCATGCCGGTCTTCTTCACCCAGTACTCGACGGTTCGTTTCGCGACATCTTCGAGTACCTGCTGATAAGCGGCGGCGACGTCGCGTTTCGCGAAATGTTGGCCGAGCGCCCGGGTGAAAAAGTAATTCGCGCCCGCACGCATGGAAATATCACCGTCGTGGCACTCGAAGCGGTCGAGAAGCACTTCGCGGAGGACATTCGGGTTGCCGTACGCCGCCAGGCCGACGATCTTTCCCTCGTGTCTTCCCGCGGTAAAGCCGAGCGCGGAGGTCACGTGCTCGTAGAACTGGCCAAGGGAGTTCGGAAACGCGAACTTATGAAGAGGCTTGATTCCGTCGCGGTTTCCAAGGTATATACCGCCGCAGTTTCCCGACCCATAGCCATCCAAGGTCACCAGGAGCGCTTCATCAAAGCCGGACGCGTAGAACGAATTCGCCGCGTGCGTGTCATGGTGATTGAAACGCTTGAGTTTCTTTTCGAGGCCGTATTGCTTGAGACCCTCGATGAGCTGGGCCGTTCGCTGGTGATGGTCGGCGACCGCCGACTTCACCCATTCTTGGAAACAATGTTCGTGCGCCTTCCAATCCAATCGGGGAGAGCGGGCCACGAGATCGTAGACGAACCGCTTGATCCATGCCTTTTTCGGCATGAACTCGTCTTGTTCCGATTCGATGCCATGAATCAGCACGCGACGATCGACCGCGTAGCCGTTGGAGGAAACCTTTCGGAGACGCCGGAGCGAGTCCGCCGTGCAATCGGAGCGGTGCGCCAAGCGGTCCTTTTCTACTGACTGGGCAATAAGCTTGGCCTCGGTCGCGCCGTCGAAGAAGGCATAGCCGACGGCGTCGATGCTGTCAGGGGTCCATCCGGTCCGTTCGAGACCGAGTTTCACCGCGCGATGGGGAAAGCCGTCTTGCAGCTTCACCCGTGACAACCGTTCTTCGCCGCAGGCGAACAGAATTCGGCCATCTTCCATGAAGGACGCGGTCGCGTCCTTGTCCAACGGACTAATTCCCAGAACGCGCAAGATACTCCTCCTCGAGCCGTTGTGCCGTCTCCGTCATGGTTACCTTTTCGAAGTCCGGCCATTCCGATAGGGTTCGAAACACCCGTTCCATGTCGGCAAGCAAATGTTCCGGGTCCGCCGGCGCCGTCGAAAAAGGGGCTTTCCCTGCCATGATCGACGAACTGTGAATCGTTAGGCAAACGCTCGGCAACTTCATCGGCCGCAATAGTTCCAAAAATGATAGCATGTCGGTCGCGGGCTGGTATTCGAAGTTCAGCCACATTTTCCGCACGATGCCCAGACGCTCCGCGATGCCTATCAATCGAAGCTTGCGTAGCACCGTTTGCTCAACCAATTCGTACATGCGGCGCCAAAACTGGTACGGCTTGCGCGTGAACCCAAGCGTCAGCGGCACCTCCCACATCGGACGATCCTTGCTATTCCTGGGGGGCAAACGCACCGGCGCGAGGTCGCGATCCCGATAGTCCGGAGCTCCGTCATCCGCCCACGTCGAAAAAGGGAGAACCGAAGCATCCGCGATCACGCCTCGATCACGCAGAAATCCTTGAATGAACCGATCGGAGGAATAGCGTCCCCCTCGAAAGCTCGTGGGAGACATCCCATTGGCGGCGAAGACGTCCCAGACGCTCTGCAGCTTGGCCCCGGCGATTTCACGCGGAAGATTGTGCAGAAATGTATCCCGGGCGCGAACGGGTCCCGATCCATGGACCGGGGGCGTGTTCCAGGGATGAATGTGCATGCCGATCTCGACTCCCGGACGTTGCGCCAGCTCGACCATCACGGCACACGCTTTGGGATCCGCCATCACCGAATGGTTGGTGAAGTAGGTCGTTTTGATCCCGTATTTCGAACAGAGATCTTGAAAACGGGGCAGGTGATCGATGTTTTTGAGAGACGGAGTGCCCGTGGGCCAACCGGCATTCCAGTCCCATTCCTCCTCGGTGTCGATCGTCATCGTGACCAATGTCGTCATGCCACGCCCACCATTGCTACGATCTCATTTTCCCGCATAGGGCCGAGAAGGGGTTCAACAACTCCAGCGAAGGCCCACGCGGACCACTGCAAACCATTTCAGGAAGCGTTCTTGCATTCAACCTGCCGGCGTCGCCGGCCATGCATCGAGATGCCGACAGGAATACCCTTGCACTCGGGCACTTCTCCCCCTGGTCCGCCGCGGACAATCTACCATAGAACAATCGCGGCGAATCCGCCAAAAAACGGTGCATTTGTTGCCGGCACGTTCGCGGGATTCCGAAGAAAGGCAAAACCGGTCAACGCTTGCAGGGAGTGCCTTCCAGGACCAAAATAGAGGAAGTCAACGAGGGATACGGAACCGCGGGTTCGATTGCCGATCTATTGCAAGGTTGGTATCCGTCGCTAAGGTTTGGCAAAGATATTGACTGTCAAAGGAATTAGGTAAATCCACATGGGACAAGACGCGAGCGGGCCGGTATTGCTCTTCGACGGAGTCTGCAACCTCTGCAACTCCAGCGTCCTGTTCGTTTTGGACCGAGATGTCAAAAAACAGATTCGGTTCGCCCCGTTGCAGTCGAAAGAAGGAGAACGCCTGCTCAAGCAGTTTCAGCTCAGTAACCAGGATCTCGACTCGATGGTCTTGGTGCGGGGCGACCGCTTTTACAAACGATCCGCCGCCGCCCTTCGAATCGCGATGATGCTCCGTTTTCCTTGGCCTCTCCTGGCAATCTTTCTGCTCGTTCCCCCATTTTTCCGCGATATCGGCTACAACTGGGTGGCGCGCAACCGCTACCGTTGGTTCGGCAAGACCGATCAATGCCGAATCCCCACGCCCGAGCTTCGCCAACGTTTCTTGGGTTAAGCCGCCGATCTCCGGCGTCGCTTCCGACCGTGGGTTCTGACGTCGTTATTGACCCGCCGCGGAGCCGACCGGTTCCGGTGGCGTGGTTCGAGCGGCAATCCAGTAACTGATCAAGAGAAAAACCACGTAGATCACCGTCGGGATCAACACGCTCGGATCGGTAAAGTCCCGCAAAGTGATACCGTTTTTGAGGACGGTTTTGCCTATCTGGGAAAAGAGAAACTGGTGCATGAACGTGACCGGCAATATGCCGATCGCGGTCGCCAACAGGTAATCCCGGGTCCGAATTCGAGTCAAACCAGCCGCGAGACTCACGATGCCAAAGGGCATGATGGGCAGCAGCCGAATCATCAGGAGCGCCCGAAACCCGTTTTCTCGAAACCGTTCATCGAAGGAATTGAATTTGGGACCGAGCATCCCTTCGATGAATTCCCTGCCAAGTAAACGAGCAAACCAATAGCCCCAGGTCGCTCCGAGAAAAACACCGATCCAGGCATAGAACGTTCCCAAGAATGGGCCGAAGACCAACGCTCCGACCAGATTCATCGCGGTGTCCGGCAGGAAGAGGGGTATGCCGATCGCACAGATCAGAATGAACACCAGTTCATCATACGGAGCGGTGGATCGAACCCAGTCAATAAGCGCGCTTGGACTAAAGTGCCTTCCTGTCTCTTCGAACCAGATCAGGAAAATCGCAAAAGCGGAAATCGCGGCCAGCGCGATAAACTTGCCCCACACTTCCAATTTCTTGTGATTCATACCTAATTTCACCAACACGAGTCCATTCCAGGAAGTAGGCCAAATCTAGCACTATTTCTTCGTCGGCGTTGGTGGACTCGTGAACTGGAGGGCATAAAGGTCGGCGTCCTTCATCGAGAAACGAAGCTTGATTACTTTGTTGGCCAAAGAGGAGAGATCGTTTCCACTTTGCCAACGGACCTCGCGTGCTAGATCATTGCCGATCAATTCCACCGACTCTTCCAACGCGAAACCAGGAAGCGGCGCGCCGTCCTCATCCTGAATCTCGACCTTGATTCCACCGGCGGCCGAAGTCGCGAAATTCACCGTCAGCCGCGATCCATCGAAGGTGAGAGGATGAGTCGTGAACTCACCACCGGAGTACGTGGCCCGGACCGACGCGAAACCATCGGGCCGAAGCGTGTAGCGGCGCAGATGCGCGGTCGGCTGGCCGTAGCTCTGCGAAACGTAAAGAGACATTTCCTCTTCTCCCGTCGGCACCACGTTCAAAGCAGGATATGACGTCCGCGACACCCAATTTGTCGGGCCAATTCCCGGACGAACGAAACCCTCCATGAACGTCCGGTCGTAGGCGTTCCCGCCCCGCGACGTGAGCATCACCCCGTCCGAGCAATCGTTAAAGTAACCAGGATCGACCTGGATCTCCCGAGCTTGCTCGTCCGTCAAGACCTTGCGCCCCGGCATGAATCGAGCCGCGATCGCGACATAGAGATGCGGCGCGCGGTAGTACGGACTGGTCTGATTCGTGTAGAGGTGTTCCGGCGGCGCGCCGCCAAAGGTCATTTCTTCCGCGGGCGTCCAATGCACGAAGTCTTTTGACGTGGTTCGAGAAATCCAACGGTATCCCTCGCCACCAATTCTTTTGAACGTTCGAAAATACGAGACATAGCAGTTCTCCGTCGAGGACCAGAAGGCGAGGTTTTGCGAGTCGAAAGCCCCCCCTTGGATCACGGCTTCGTCTTGCAGTTTTCGCCACCGCAATCCATCTTCCGATACCCAAGCCACCAAGCCGGTGCTCGATGTCCCCGCTAACGCCTTGTACCTCTGGTCCTTGGGCACGTCGGGACGCGAGTCGAGAAAAGGGCTGAAGTTATGCGAAAACGGAGCCGCGTCCGCCAGGATGACATTGTTCTCCTTGGAACCCATGACTTCGAATAACCCAAGTTTGGGCTTGGTGAACGTCTTGCCGTCCTTCGATTCCGCGTAACAGGTGGTCTCGGTATTGCTTCCGTCACGACCCGCCTTGGGTAGCCCTCGGTAATACAGGCGATATAGCGGGCCATCCTTGATCACCGTGCAGTAACCACAAAACGCCCCTTCCCAGGGTTGATCGAAGGGAACGGCAATACCGGCATCGATCGGCCGGGCCGACACATGTTCGACACCCCGGAGCTCCGCGATCAAGTACCGATCCACCAACGGTTCCAATCGAGAGCCGATCGCGCGTGATGCGGGTTTCGTTTCATCCCCGCACGCGGGAATCCAAACCCAACTCGTCGCCAGCACGAGCATCGAGCAACCCAGGACTCTCCATCGGAACGGTATTCCACGCATGGCTGATCCCTTTCGTCCATCCCCTGACCATCGGCTCTCGTGATTTCAATGTTTGAAGTGACGCATGCCCGTGAAAATCATCGCAATTCCATGTTCATCGCAGGCGTCAATCGACTCCTGGTCGCGCTTGGAACCTCCCGGCTGGACAATGGCGACAATGCCGGCGGCAGCCGCTTGATCAACATTGTCGCGGAACGGGAAAAAGGCGTCCGAGGCCAGGACCGCCCCTTTCACCCGATCCCCTGCCTTGCCGATCGAAATGTTCACTGAGTCAACGCGACTCATCTGACCGGCTCCCACGCCGAGCGTCCCCTCATCCTTCGCCACCACGATCGCGTTGCTTCGAACGTGTTTCACCATCGACCAGGCAAATGCAAGGTCCTTGAGTTCACCCTCCGTCGGCGCCCGTTTCGTGACGATCTTCCGATCCGCGAATCCATCCGGACCCAGGTCCGGAGATTGACGGAGCAATCCCCCTTCCAGCGGCCGGTTTACCATGATCTTTCGTCGTCCATCCTCATGATCGGTGAGTTCCCCCACCTCCAGCAGCCGCACGCTCGCCTTCCAACTTGGCCGGGTGGTCAGGATTTCAAAGGCCTCTTGCTCGAACTTCGGCGCCACGATCGCGTCGACGAAACGGCCCGGCTCGGAGCTGGACAAAGCCGTCTCCTTGTCCACCACGCGATTGAACCCGAGCACCGACCCAAACGCGCTTAATGGATCGCTGGCATACGCTTTGACGAACGCGGCGGCGAGCGTGTCGGCGACGGCGGCGCCGCAGGGGTTGTTATGCTTAATCACGACGGCGGATGGTCGGCCGAACTCCCGGGCAATCGACAATGCGGAGTCCAGATCCAACAGGTTGTTGTAACTCAACTCCTTGCCATGCCTCACCACCGCGCGTGCCAGCGAGGGATGAGGGTAACTGGGATCGACATAGAATGCCGCTTTCTGATGCGGATTTTCGCCGTATCGGAGCAGACTCTTTCTTTGATAGTGGATTCGAATCTCCGTCGGCAGGTCGGCGTCCGCCGTTCCCTCGGCTCCAGCTTTGACCAGATACGCATGGATGGCCGCATCATATTTCGCCGTGCGCGAAAACGCGGCCACTGCCAGCGACCGCAACAAATGTTGCGGCACGCGCCCTTGCCCCTTGTCCAACTCCGTCAGGAACTCGCCATATTGAGATGGATCGGTGAGCACGGCAACGTGCGAATGATTCTTCGCGGCCGACCGGATCATTGAAGGACCACCGATGTCGATTTGCTCAATGGCTTCTTCCTCTCGAACGCCTGGCCGAGCCACGGTCTGTTCGAAGGGATAAAGATTCACCACCACCAGGTCAATCGGCTCGATGCCATGTTCGGCGATGGTTTGGACATGTTCGGGGATGTCCCTGCGATGCAGGATTCCGCCATGCACTTTGGGATGCAGCGTCTTGACCCGCCCATCGAGCATCTCGGGAAACCCGGTGAACGCCGAGATCTCCGTGACGGGCAAACCTGCCTCCTTGAGCGCCTTATGCGTTCCGCCCGTGGAAAGGAGTTGCACGCCGTGCCGGACCAACCCCTTCGCCAGATCCACGAGCCCCGCTTTGTCGCTGACGCTCAAGAGCGCCCGCCGAATCCCGATCATCGTCATTCCCGTCCTCGAATCGATAGATGCTTGTCCTGTCCACACCTCGTGCCCCCTTGGGCACGAGCGCAGGGTTCGCCCGCCGCGACCTCTCGCCCTTTGCCGACGAACCTAACCGCCCCTGCATGCTTTTGCCAGTGAGTTATCGATTCCTCGCGGAAAGCCAAGCCTCCGCCCCTCGAACTTGGTCGGTGACTTGCGCATGAAGCTTGCCCTGACCACGTCTCCGTTTGTTCGATGGAAAATCGATGGACCAAGGCTAAACGAGGACGACTTCGAACGCCCTTGGGAAGTCCGAAATCGACATATCTCGTACAATTCCAACGACGGATGATTGTGTTGAACAAGGCCGTTTTCGATGGTTCCAGCAAAACGGAATGTCGCGCCAGTACAAGAAGAGGAAACGCCATGAGAGTGCTAGAAGAACTTTCGCTCCGCGGAATCCTCTCATTCGGAATGGATTCTCCCCCATTGACCATGTTGCCGCTCAATGTACTCATCGGGCCCAATGGATCTGGGAAGTCGAACCTGATTGAAGCCATCGGGCTTTTAAGGTCGGCCGCCACCAAATTATCGGAACCAATCCGTCCTTCGCGGGTTGAGGACTGGATTTGGAAGGGAGGAACGACGAATCATGCTGAAGTGGAGGCTGTCATTTCGGTCCCATCGGCTCCCCAATCCATTCGGCATCGCCTGGAGTTCACCGCGTCAGCGTCTCGTTTCGAACTTCTGGACGAAGCGATTGAAAACCAGAATCCCGATCCAGGCCACGGCGATCCGTTCTTCTACTACAGATTCCAAAGAGGACGGCCGGTGCTGTCGGTCCATGCTGGTGGAAAACGCCAACTCGAAAGGCAATCAGTCGCGCCGGACGAATCCATTCTCTCTCAACGAAAGGATCCAGATCAGTTTCCGGAACTCGCTCGACTTGCGGACACATACGGAAACGTTCGCGTGTATCGCAATTGGTCATTTGGCCGAACCTCCGTGTTTCGCTCGCCGCAACCAGCGGATCTTCCAAGCGATCGCCTCGAGGAGGATTTCTCAAATCTGGGACTTTTCCTCAACCATTTGCGAAGCCATCCCGACGCCAAGCGTAAAATCATCGAGCGGCTTTCGGATCTCTACGAGGGTCTCGACGATTTCGATGTCCGCATCAAAGGGGGCTCCGTCGAAGTGTTCTTGACGGAAGGCAGTTTCACCATGCCGGCGGGACGACTTTCCGACGGAACACTACGATACCTGTGCATGCTCGCGATTCTCTGTGACCCCCAACCCCCTTCGCTCCTTTGCATCGAAGAGCCTGAACTCGGTCTCCACCCGGATCTGCTTCCCAAAATTGCCGACTTAATGATTGAGGCATCGACACGAACGCAACTCGTCGTCACGACCCATTCGGACATATTCGTCGACGCCATGACCGAACAGCCGGAATCCGTCGTGATTGTTGAGAAACGTGATGCCCGCACCCGTTGCAATCGACTTGAAGCAACCGGCGAATTGCAGCAGTGGCTCGAAAAGTACCGGCTGGGGCAACTCTGGACGCGAGGAGAGTTAGGAGGAGTCCGCTGGTGAACGCCAAGATCTACATTGAAGGGGGCGGTGACTCGAAGGAACTTCACGCTCGTTGCCGAGAAGGGTTTCGAAAACTCCTCGAAAAGTGCGATTTCAAGGGGAGAATGCCCAGACTGGTCGCGTGTGGCGGACGGGAATCCACTTTCGATGATTTTCAGACGGCTTGGAAGAATGCGAGGCCCGGTGACTTCATCGCAATGCTCGTCGACAGCGAAGATCCCGTCCAAGACATCGAGAAACCCTGGGCGCACCTCAAAAGTCGCGACCACTGGAACAGGCCCGCGAATGCATCGGACGACCAGTTGTTCTTGATGACCACGTGCATGGAAACGTGGATGGTCGCAGATCGAGATCAACTTCGTGAATATTACGCAAAATGCATTCGGGAGGCTGCCTTGCCGGACCTAAATGACCTTGAAGCGCGCGGTAGAGCCCAAATACTTGACCATTTGAAGAACGCCACTCGCGAGTGTCATCCACCTTATTCAAAGGGTGATGAGTCGTTTCGTTTGATCGCGAAAGTCCGCCCGGGTGAGTTGAGTAAACACCTGCCTAGCTTCGCGCGTGTAAAGAGAATTCTAAACCAAAAGCTTTGATCACCGTCGCGCCAGCAATGAGACACAACACCTCGACTTGACCGCCATTTTGCTTCCGGATTGGATTGTGACGCCCGATTGGAAATAGCCGCGAACTCAACCGGGTAACGCGGACGGTCCAGATACTCGGCCCGATAAGCGCGGAAACGTTTCCCCGATATCTTCATTTCGAGAAAAAGCGAAAAACACGCGAACCGGTGTGAACCCTTTTCCAAACCACGGAGTCTAATAACGTCGGAATGCAATCGAATGCGTTCAAATGCAGTAAAACTCGGTGCCGCTTTCGCGGGTATACGTCTCATGAATCATTTACAACCAAGTCTCGACATTAAATGCAACGGTAAGGGATATTCCTTGTTCACCGGCAAACTGTTCTCCGCCAATCATCGATCGGAACGGTGCGATGGTTTGCTCACCGAGCAGAGTCCCGAACCGATTCCCCACTTGTGACACTTGGCCCCATCACGGGATTACGCCAAGGCCTGGTGTCCAAGCGACACCAGGCCTTTTTTGTTGCGTGATAACGGACTCGACGACAAAGAGTCGGCATCACCACTTCTGAGCATCAGAAAAGAAATGTCGGGGCCCGGCGTGCGCGCCGGACTTGCGACACCGTTTTCGAGGATCGAGTACGGGTCGGTAGCTGAGACGGATTAGCAGTGGCCTGAAAAGCCGCAGACGAGGATTCGAGCGCCTCCCGACCCGCTGGCTGGCGGATTGAACATGGCTCGTTCGTCTATCGGTTCGAGGATACCGCTCTTTCAAGGCGGAGAGATGGGTTCGACTCCCATACGAGCTATTGAGCATCCGAAACCAGTTCTCATTTTCTTCGCCGAATGGAAAGGACAACGGCTCACGTAAAGTTGCCAAAGATCGGGATGAAGGGGAACGGCGCCCCGCGTGTCTCGGGCACACGAGAAACTGGGTTCGACTCCCAGCTTCCCGACTGTCCGGTGTTGTAACGGAAGCATGCCGACCTGATATGTCGTCAGCGATGGTTCGACTCCATCCCGGACTACTGTACGTACGAAGGGGACCCAAGGTGGTCATTGAGCATCCGAAAAGTGAATCAAGGTGGCCCTTTGACGGACTGAAATGGAGCCTTGTTCATGGCACGAATCCAAGTCCTCACGCCAATCGTCATGCGGCGGCAGAGGGAGTGACATTCATCTCGTTCCCTTTGGATGTCATTGACTGTTTTCGGATAAACGGAGGCCACTAATGGAACTCATCTTTTCAATCAAACGCCAGCCCGGCTCCTGAATCGAGGGGTTGTGGCGTAATGGTAGCGCAGCCGCCTTTTAAGCGGCAAGGTAAGGGTTCGAATCCCTTCGGCCCCATGGGGCATGATTTCAACGATCAGGTTTCGGGAACTTGATCCCCGACGACAGACACCCAACGCCTGGGACCTGTCATTTGCTCTTTGACAATTCGATCAGCAATTTCACGCGCCCATGATGTAGCGGCAGCCTACTGCCTTGCCATGGCGGAAGCGCGGGTTCGACTCCCGCTGGGCGCTTTAGGGATCATCAAGAGTAATCGAACTCGTCAATTCATTCGACCTGCATTGACCACGCGTAATGGGTCCGAGACCTTAACCGCGACGATCGCGACTTGAAACTCTATTGGGACCGGCCCTAGGCACGCACGATGCCCAATCACATTTTTTGCGGTGGAGCCCGTGCTGGTACGGGCAAGCGCCTGTTAAGCGCTGGGACGCAGGTTCGATTCCTGCCGCCGCAGCTGTGGAGAAGGTTGGAGGCTTTAGGCTGTAGCACGCTAGGAGTGTCGACGAAGAGCACGCACCATTCGACTTCGCGTGCCGATCCATGGGCCATGTCGAGAAGCTGCTGATACTCATCCTCGGTGCTTCGAGCGCAACCTCGACGATGTTGGACGCGACGGAAACAGCCGCGCGACGCATTGGCGATGGAAGGCCACACGCTTCCTCTCGCGGGAAGTCCTGAGTCGCCTTATAGGTTGCAAGCGTCAAGGCATCGGCCAGTTCGAAGGCTCGCAGCTTCGTGGGGCCGCGCATCGGATGGATGTTATGACCTATGGCCTGCGGTCTCCAGCCCACCGCCTGTTTTTCGGGGATCGGCTAAGGGTAGGCCGCCTGGCTTTGATCCAGGTCGTGGAGGTTCAAATCCTTCTCCCCGAGCTGACGCGACGTTGGCACGCGGAATCGCGATGGATTCCGGAGTAGTTGCTGTTGGTACGCAATGCCTGGCTCTGAACCAGGAGGCCGTTGGTTCGATTCCAACCTCCGGAGCTCGATAACAACGGAAGTCATCCGGCTGGATGAGGGGCCTGTCTTGAAAACAGGTGTCCCGATTGATCGGGATTGTGGGTTCGAGTCCCACGGCTTCCGCTCGGCAAGGTGAAGGAGAATCCGGTCCCGTGGTCCAGCGGCTACGACTCCTGGCCTACACCCAGGCAACGATGGTTCGAGTCCATCCGGGACCATGGCGGGCTTCATGCGTCAGGATTGATGCAACAAGGATTTCGCAATGAGTCGCCATCCCCGGACGCACGCACATTCGCGGCGAAAACCGGGACCTGGATCCTGAGGTCTGGCAACGGACGCCTGATTACGTCCTCGTGGAGCAGTCCGGAGTGCTCGCCTGCCTGTCACGCAGGAGATCGTGGGTTCAAATCCCATCGGGGACGCTCGCAGCACGGTACGCAAATGGGAAAAGCGGCGAAGCTCAAACCTTCGTGACCGTCCGCGGGTTCGACTCCCGCCCGTGCTATTCGAGCCGCTCATTAACCTGGGTCGTGCTCCTCGCGGCGGTCTGTAAAGCCGTTGTCCCAAAAAAGCGAGGTGGCGGACGAGAGGTTCAATTCCTTCACGACTCACTTGCGTCCCGCAATTCCATCCACTCGGGATTCATCGAAATCGAGTGGAGAAGCGGGGTCGCGACGTTCGCCGCCAAACGTAACGCGCGGAATAACGGCGACTTTTCGGGGGGCAGCCATTGAGGTGGGGCCGTGCCGCGTTGGCAAGAGCCGTGACTTGCCATGCTGAGGGTTCAATTCCCTTGCCCTCCACTAACGGACATTGGCGGGATTTAAAAAAGGAGGATTCCCATGTTCCAAGTCATCGAGCAAGCCTTTGATGCGATCGGGGCCCAAACCGAGATTCGAACCGGCATCCGAAGGGGGATTCGCAACGAAGGCGGCGCGTTCCGCATCGACGTTCGCCGGCGAGCCGCGAAGGAGTTTTTCCAACTGACCATTCTTCGGAGCGAATCGATCCACGTATCGGCGATCGACGTTCGGCCGAAAGAACGTCACCTCGTGCTCGACGTCGGCGCCGTGCCAGGTTTTTCGGACGGCCGCTTCCTATGTGGGCACGACGAGCGACATTGGTTCGTCGCCTCCTTGCCGATCGTCACTCGGACGGAAACGGTGCGTGGCGCTTTCGAG
>JAXMAQ010000033.1:0-76708 GCA_046350335.1 Planctomycetota bacterium | reverse complement strand
GCGTTGTCGACGAAGACGCTAACGCACCAATCCCGACCCAGGGATTTGGTCGCGTGCATGATGGTGTCCTTGAGAATACCGGCGGAACTCCGTTTGCCGTTGAACTCGTACGGTCCGCGGAGCGTCTTGTGGGAGCAGTGTTCCGACCACGTCTGGGCAATGGTTTCGAGTTCGACGTCGGTGGGATTGCGTCGGAGCGATTCGAAATGAGCCGCGATGGCCTTCATCTCGGCGAGGTTGAGATAAAGTTGGCCCTTGGAACTGAGTGTCATCAATTGTTCGTCGGTCATGCCTCGAATGGGAACGGTGATTTTGACGAACTCATAGTCCGCTCCCTGGGAAAAGTGTTCCTCGGCGAGGCTGCCGACCGCGATCTGCTCGATCGCTTCATTCGCGAAGACCTTGCGGGAGATCAGCTCAATTAAGTCGCTGGGAGTCCGTTCGGGAAAATGGAAGCGGCGAAAAGTGCGAACCGAAAGCGCCGGCTTGCCGAGCAATTGCATGGCTTGTTTCGCGCTGTCCGCGACGGGATCCATGACCCCCGGTTTTCGGAGGACCGTCACCGTGTTTTCAGGAAGTGTATGTTTGCCGACGGCGGCGACGGAAGCTTTTTCGATCACGACATCGGCGAGTAATTCGTTGGCAAGGGTGGTGACGTCATCCACGGCGAGATTCGCCTCGATGAGGTAGCCACGTTCCGTTTGAAAACGAGGAACCCCGGTCCCGAAGCGGGACTGGATCGTGTGTTCGAGCAAACCCACCTCGCTCGAAACGCGGACGTGTTCCGCGTCCGGCTGGCCGGGCTTGGTAGTGATGCTAACTTCCCAGAGCGTCCCGTTTGCTTTTGCCATCCGACAACAGTTCCTTTAAGGTCGCGGAGTCATTCGATTCCAAAGCGGCGCGAAATTTCTCGAGTCTTCTCGTGTATTCGTCCAAGGATTTGAGCAGCGCCGGCCGATTCTGCTCGAAGATCGCCGTCCACAATTCGGGGCTTCCCGCAGCGATTCGCGTGGTGTCACGAAATCCGGAGCCCGCCAGCGGCTTTTCATCGTCACCGAGCAGCGAGGCCAACGCCGAGGCGATTAAATGAGGCAGGTGACTGGTGCGCGCCAGTAGTTCGTCATGTCGGTCGGGCGGCAGGATCAGGATGTCCATGCCGAGGGAATCCCAGAACTGGCTCACCTGCGCGATGACATTCAAGGGAGTCCTTTCCACCGGAGTGACCACGCATGTCTTGCCTTTGAATAGGTCGGCCAGGGCCGCCGTCGGCCCGGTTTTTTCCCTCCCCGCGATCGGGTGACTGCCGACGAACTGAATATGGGGCGGCAATCGTTCGGTGAGCGCGGCGACGATTCTCGCTTTCGTGCTACCCGCGTCGGTGATCAATGCCTCCGGCGCGGTAAACGCCGTCGCGTCGATCGTGAGATCGACAATCCGATCGACGGGCGCGCAGATCACCACCAACTGCGCGGATTTCAAGTCATCGCTGAGTCCCACGTGCCCCGCGTCGATCGCGCCGATCCTCTCGGCGGCGCGCAAGGACTCGACGGACCGGCCGAATCCGAGGACGCGGCCGCAGAGTCCTCGTTCCTTCAAGGACAAACCAATGGAAGCGCCGATTAGGCCGACGCCGACGATACCGACACAGTCAAACAATGGTGCCTTTCCCCGTTGCGATGCGGGATCCTGAATGAGCACGGTCATGCTATTAAACCGCGTCGGATTTCGCCACGATACCAATCGAAGGGAACGGATGTTCTCGGGGGGTGAAACTCGAGGCCCCGCCGAGCGAATCAGCGGTCGGCCCGGGGCAGATTGGAACTGGCGAGAATAGCAAAGGCAATTACGCCGCCGGCAACCGCTACGGAGCCCGCGACGAATCCCGCCTGCCCCGCCAGCAGGTCTCCTTGAGACTGCGTGAGGAACAAAAAGCTGGCGAACATCAGGAGCAAACCGAGCCCCATGGATGCGACGGCCAGCGAATAGGCGGCGATGCGCAGAAGAAGTGGATTCATCGTTTGTTTTCCTGAATGGACGATGGTTGCCGAGAACTCGGCGATTTCCTGCAACACTGTCCCACGTGGGAAAACGTCGAGCAAGCTCGGATTCTCGCGAAACATGCAGTCACCGAGCCGATGCTCAGTGCCCCTTTTTCGCTTCTTCCGGCCGAAACTCGATCAGGGATTGGCTTTTCACGATGGCGAACTCATCCGGATAGGTGTGATAGACGTGGACGAGAATGCTGCCCGGTCGGGCTTGCAGGTCGACAAAGCTGATGGGGGAGAGTCCGAGGCGGCATTGCGGTCGAAGCTGATGCAGCACGCCGTTGTTTTCGCCGTCCCGGCGGAGCTCGTCATGCGCGTGAAAGAAGACTTCTTCCGGCAAACGTTCGAGTTGGAAACAGGTTTGGTAAGAGACGCATTCCTTGGGGGAATGGCATTCGGAACGTTCTCCGCCGACGCGGTGCGAGAATAGCTGTCCGAGTTCGGGAAAGGGGCGGGATTGATCCCCTAATATTTCTACAAGGCTCAACGTGCCGTACCGCCAAGCCAATACGTGTCCCGCGGGAGTCAGGTGGAGCGCGAGTTTCGAACCGTCCCGTTCAAAACTCTTCATCAGCCGAGTTTCGATGAACTCGGGATGGACCGCGCGATCATACACTTGAAACGTCAGGTCCGTGACGCACGGCCTTGAAATCAGTTCGTTGTCCACGTGCCGACTCCAGCAATCGCGAGCATTCCATCGCGAAGTCTCCAACGGCGACAGCGTTCCTCGCGGGCGTCGCAGGGATGACATCTCCCTTTTCCGAATACTACCTTAGATTCTCGATTTGGACAATGACAGTTCATGAGCCCTTTCGCGACTCCAAGGGGGCCGAGACGGGCGCCATCCGGACCTTCGAAGAGGAATCGGCTTGGGGAGCATGCCGACGTCGAGGAATGCTGTCACGCATGCAGTTCGACGACGTTCTTGTCGAACAAGACATGTTCGGGGCCGACACTTTGGCCGTCGTGGGCACCGTCGCCCCAGACCTTTGCGAATTTCAATTTCGCGGCGAGATCGCGATGCACCTTGGTGGCAAGATCCTCGACGGTGCCGCCGATCGGAAGCGTGAAGGGAAGGGTCATGTCGGCGGGGCGACCGGGAGGTTTCGTGTAGACGCGAATGACGCCCAAGAGTCGATAGATCTCGTCCCGAAGCTCGGTGATCGAATCCGCGCGTTCGAGTTCCACCAGCAGGGTCCTCAGAGAGTGAGGATACGCCTCTCGATAGTACTCCAAACGGGCCGGACAACCTGGATCATCGGCATGGGTGACCACGAGGAGCGACTTCACGTGCACGACGGAAAAGTCGTCTTCCTTGAACCCGGAAAGGTTATCCAGGACCGTCTTTCTTGCTTCAAACTGCCTGAGGACCTCGTGGGTCTGGTCGGGGGCGTCATCCGAACTGCCATCCATGCACAAAAGCACGGCGTCGGCGGAACGGACCAGGCTGAGGATCGCGCTTTCGAAGTGTGCATCGGTGATTGGGGGTGTGTCGACGAGTTGCACCACCACGTCTTCCCAGGGCATCATCCCGGGCATTAGCTCTCGCGTCGTAAATGGATAGGGGGCAACTTCGGGTTTGGCGTGGGTCAATTCCGCGAGGATCCTGCTTTTTCCGGAATTGGGTGCTCCAACCAGGATCACTTGTCCCGCACCTTGTCGCGGAAGCCGCGCGCTTTTCCCCTTCTTCGCGGAAGTCTTCTTTTCTTCCGTGACCTCATCCCGCGTTTCTTTCAGTTTCGTTTTGAGGTCCGCTTGAAGTTTTTCGGTTCCCTTGTGTTTGGGGATGAGTTGCAGCATCCGTTCCAGACAAACGACCTTTTCCTCGGCGGTCTGGGCGCGGCGGTACTCTTCCTCCGCTTTCGAGTACTGTGGCGTCAAATTAGCCGGCATGTGGTTCGTTCCCGGGGAACCGTGATCAACGATGCATGACTTTCATTAACCATCAGGGACGGGACGAGGTCAAGGCGATGTCGGCGTGTTTCCATGCCTCCAGAAACTGGGCATGAACTCGTTCCGCGTCCGCGGCTTTTCCCTGAGCGCGAAGGCTTTGCATCAGACCAAATAGGGCCCAGCCATTATTCGGGTGCTTTATCAGATCGTCGCGATACACGGATTCGGCGGCCTCTTCCTTTTGGCATTCCAACAAAGCAGCACCCAGGAAATGGCGAGTCGGAATATACCAGTAGGGAGGCTCCATGTAGGCGAGTTGGTCTTCGAGGTGAACGGCGGTATCCAACGTCATGGTCCATTGATCCTTGTTTCCCTCCAGGCCAGCAACCTCCGCTTTCAGGATCGTATCGGCGATTCGAAGGATCGACAGGCCCGGGAAATTTGGCATTTCCAACATCTCGACCTCCTTGCTCCGTGCGATTTTATCGAGTGAGGTTGACTCTCGCTTTGCTTCCGTCAGCTTGCGCTGTCGAGCGAAAGCGAGCCCCCTCGTTCCATGCCACAATGCTTTTTCAAAGAGGTTGTTTGGCTCCGGCGCCGACAGTACTTCGTCCCACATGCCGAACCGGACGAATGCGAATTGCGGTACCGAACGGAGCCAGGCCAGATGCGGCATTTCCTCGGCGGACTTCTCTGTCACGATTTCCGCGGTTTTTCGAGCGGCGGCGAGTGCCGTGGCTCGGCGGCCCTCCATCGACGATGAGTACCAGAGAAAGTGAACGTTGTGAGAGTAGTAGTTCGCCGGGTAAAAGCCTTGAGCCTTGCAAGCAGCGATATAGTCTTCATCCGCCACGATCGCCAGTTCGTTCATCTCCGAGGCTCGATGATACATCCCGAGACGAAGGTAGATGTGGGAAGGCATGTGCACCAGGTGACCCGAAGCGGGCACGAGAGTTTCGAGTCGTTGGGCCGAAGCCAAGCCCCGTTCGGGATTCGGAGAAGCTTCCACGGCGTGGATGTAATAGTGATTGGCTCCGGGATGATCGGGATTCAATTTGAGGACATGTTCCAGCGTGTCGATGATTTCCTGTGTTCCCTGCCGAGGTTGCCCTTCGGGCGTCCAGTAATTCCAGGGCATGGTGTCCATGGAGGCCTCCGCGAAAAGCGTGGCGGCATCCAAGTCCTCGGGAAATCGTCGGGCCACGTCGCGCATCGCGTCCGCGTACGCGGCATCCAAGGGCGCGCGATCCTTGGGAAGCTCTTTGGTGTACCGTTTGGCCAGAGCTCCCATGTATGCCTTTTCCTTGGGACTCGCTTTCTCCGCCAATAATTGGGCTTTCTCGATGGCTCCGAACGCCCGTTTGTTGCCTTCTTCCGTCGCTGGCGCGTTGATGTTCGGGCCGAGGGCGAACGAGATTCCCCAGTACGCCATGGCGCACTCTGGGTCTAGTCGAGCGGCCTCTTCGAAGGCCCGAACCGCCTCGTTGTGATTGAACGCGTAGAGGAGGACCAGCCCCTGATCGAAGTACTTCTGCGCCTCGGGGGATTTCGTCGAGATCGCGTGGTGATGGTCTCCCAGTCCGGCAAGTAATGGCGCGCCGCCGTTTCGTTCTCCCGCCAGGGTCTCGGAAGAAGTGGTGAAGCCGATGGTCCATAATAGTGCGACGATTGTTCGAGCATGCGTCATGGGTCGATGTTCTCCTGCATTTGCACTAATTGAGTCACCCAAGGTCATGGAGACTTCGAACGCGCCATATATAGTTCGAGCCGGGCGCGCAAGTCGTTTTTGAACCTCTCGGGCGCCAATTGGAGCGCGGTGGATTGCCAGCGACTGGCGGATCGGAAATCTCCATTCGCCGCGTAGCTGCTCGCGAGCGTATCCAGGATTTGCCAATCGCCGTAATTCGTCAGTTCGCAGGCACGCAAGGCAAATTGGAGCGAGAGCCTTGGGTTCCGAAGGTTTGGATCGGGACATTCCGCATACAAGGCCGCGATGTTATTGACGGCTTGCACGTAGTTTGGATTCAAACGCAAGCATTCGCGGTAGTCCGCCATGGCCAGTCGGAAATCGCCACGGCGACGATAGGCGTTCGCGCGATTAAAACGGCTATTGATGTCATCCGGCCATTTTTCGATGGCTCGGGAATAATCTTCGATCGCGCGACGATCGTCGCCAAGCGCAGACCAGGTGGTTCCACGATTTCTTAACGCAATAGCTTCAATTTCCGCGGTCTCGGCATTGCTCGCGGCGGCAGAGAAGTCGGACATTGCCTCCTGCATGCGGCCCGTTTCGCGAAGTACCATGCCTCGGCCGATAAATGAGGTCCCTTCTGGACGGAGTTGAATCGCATGACTGAAGTCGGCGATGGCCAAGTCCCATTCATGAATGGCGGCGTAGGCACCCCCGCGATTGAGGTAGGCGCGCGGAACCGCTGGGCTCTTGGCCGCCACGTCACTCCAGAGGCGAATGGGGTCCCGCCAGGTTTCGTTCCGCGAATAGGTCAGTCCTCCTAGCAATGCCGCTATTCCCAAGGCCGTTCCCCAGGCCAGCCAAGGTTTTGAACGAGGAAGCACGGAGGCAATCCCGATCCCGGACAATAGCGTCACGCCGAATAGCGGCAAGTACATCCGGTGCTCGTAGATCAATTCGATCGGAAGAATGCTGGATTCGATTGCCAGATGAATCACGGGCCAAAGTAGGCAAAAGGAGGCGAGTTTACTCCAGCGGACCGCGCCGATCGCTATTGCCAAGTACATGAGGACCGCGAACAAGGCGATCGCCGTCGTTGGAGGATCCAGGAGGCCTTTCGAGACGGTCACGTCATGGAGAAGATTCATCTGTGAAGGAATGGGCAGAAGCGTCAGTCGAGCATAAATGCAGAGGACTCGGGTTTGTGTCAGTAATCGCTCGAACATCGTGAAGTCACGAGATTCGAAATGGATAAAGACGCTTCCTACGAGGATGATGTGCACAACGGAAACCGTTATCAGCACCAAGGCTACGGCGACGACGCCGGCAAGCCGCTCACGAAACCATGCAAGTGACAAATCGTCCTCGAAGTACCACTCGTAGAGCAGGATCACAATCGGCAAAGTAACGCTGATCTGTTTACATCCTAACGAGAGCATCCACAGCACGATGGCCAAGGTCCAGCCGCACCATCTCTTCCACCGAACGGTGGACTTTCTCCCCACGAGGTAAAAGGCGAAAGCGGCAAGGTAGAAGAGGGCGGCCAGGCTGGTCATGCGCTGGACAACGTAAGTGACCGATTGCGTTTGCAGGGGATGCAAGGTGAAAAGCAGGCCCGCGAAAAGTGAGGCGAAAGTGATGCCGTTCGCCGATAGCCAAATGAGTATTCGGTCGTTCTTTTGTGACGCTTGGCGAAGGAGCAGCAGTGAGAGCCAATAGGCGGTGATTCCCGCGAGAATGTGAATACCGATGTTTGTGGCATGGTAGCTCCAGACTTCCAAGCCACTGATCGCGTAGTTGATGGCGAAGGTTAGATAGGCAATCGGGCGGCCTTTGAGTGGGCTTTGGACGCTGGCGCGCCACAGGGGGCCGATGCCAATCTCCTCGACGTGAACATTGGCATTTTCGCTGATGTTCGGAATATCGTCGAAGATGAATGGAGCCTGGAGCGTGTTCGCGTAAGCGAGAACGCCAGTCAAAGTGATGACGAGGATGGCAATTGGTTGAGCGAATCGATTCGTGACGCTAGCGTTCATGGAAACAGTACGAAAGTCCCTTCGACGTTGTTTCGGGCATGATGGACTGCATGGGGTGAGTCAGCGAGGCAGCTATTTTCCCCAAACGAAGGTCCAGGATCAAATCGTCATCTGCAAAGGAAGAGCAAGAAATAAAGAGAGCCGGGACAAGCCCGGCTCTCAAGGTTAATCAGAGGATTAGGCTGCTTAGGCCTTGATCTTGCGACGACGCCACGCCAGGCCGCCCGCAACACCACCGGCAAGCAACATCATAACCACAGAAGAAGCTTCCGGCACAGCTAGAACGATCGTGCTGGACAGGCTGCTGCTCGCATTGACCAGGTTCAACCCGGACGGTGCGTACAGGGTGAGCGTGTCGCCAGCGATCGAAAGCTGAGCGTTCGTGAATCCGAAGTCGTTCACAACCGTGCTGATGACCGCGCTGGTGAGCGGCATCGCATCAAGACCGCTGATGACCAAGGTCAGCGGATCGACGCTCCAGGCAACCGCGTTCGGGTTGGTGACCGTCAAAGTGATCGTCAAATCGTCGAGATCGATCGCCCAATTCAGAATATCGCCGCCCGTACCGGGGCTCGAAGTTCCCGTCAGTTCAACACCAGAGCCAATCACGGCCGGGTCATTCGACCAAACCGTCTGATCGGTAGCACCGGCGGTATGTACCGTCAGGCTAACAGAAACAGTATCGCCGAGAAAACCGGCTTCCGCACGATTGGCAACGCCAAGTGCCAAAACAGACAACCCGAGGGCGACAGCCCAATTCCGCAGAGTTTTCATAGTGAACAGCTCGCCTCCTCCCGCCTTCGTTGCAACTCTCTTGGCGACGACACACCCACTGCCTGTCGTTTTCGCCCTGTGGCTTGCATCCGAAGAATTACACCCAGGGAGGCAGTCTACCCTAAGGTGCGCCGATTGCAACGGTTTTTCTGGAATTTTTTTCGATCGTTTTTTGAAAGTTTTGCTTGCCAAGTAGAAAATGTTGTAAGTCTATATTGTAAAGCATGTTATGGATCGTGTTTCGGCGGCTTCTTGGCGGTTCAAAGATTTTGAAAGAATCTGTGATTGGGTTGGTTGACAGGTTTTTGGGCCCCTGGATCCGTGAAAGACGAATGGAATTCTCCTTTTTCAGGATGGGAAAAGGACCAAGCCTCCGGATTCCTCTCGTCGTCGGTATTCGGGGATGGATTTGATCCTTCAGGTCCGAAGCGTGTCTGTCCAAGGTCGGGGTAGATTCGCGAACCGTGTCGTCAACACCTATCGTCGTGCAAATCCAGCGCCTCCCATACATCAGAGGGACAATGGGGATGATTCCATTGTCGCGCCAAGAGCCGGATCGACGCATTCGTGCATCCGTCAAGGCAATGCCAAGTGGAATGCTCTGCCTCGGTTCGGATGCCACGCATGGCAAACGGCACCAAAAAATATAGTCATTGGAAACATGTACCAAGAGCTTACGGCGAAATGGAACTGGAGGGGGCGATGAGCGAGTCAAAGAATGCCTTTAATGCGAAAGGAACGCTGGCAACCAAGATGGGCTCGGTGGGTATCTTTCGGCTTTCGAAGCTGAAGGAAGCGGGAATCGGGCACGTTGATAAGCTGCCATACAGCATTAAGGTGCTTTTGGAAAACGCGTTACGCCATTGTGACGGCCGGGTGGTTCGAGAAGAAGATGTCCGTGCACTCGCGAATTGGAGCCCTAAGCTCGAACAACCGACGGAGATTCCCTTCAAGCCCGCCCGGGTCATTCTGCAGGATTTCACGGGCGTTCCCGCGCTCGTGGATCTCGCCGCCATGCGAACCGCAATGGCGAAGGCAAAGGGAGACCCCGCGAGGATCAATCCGACCGTGCCCGTGGATCTGGTAATCGACCATTCCGTGCAGGTCGACTACTTCGGAACGAGTAATGCCCTCGATCTCAATGCGCAGATCGAATTTGATCGGAACAAGGAGCGGTATGAATTCCTCCGGTGGGGACAGAAAGCGTTTCGTAACCTCCGGATCGTTCCCCCCGCGACTGGCATTGTTCATCAAGTGAACCTGGAATACCTCGCCAGTTGCGTTTTCCTCGACACTTCGGGCTCGGAGAAGATTGCCTATCCGGACACTCTCGTCGGAACGGATAGTCACACCACCATGATCAATGGCCTTGGTGTCTTAGGATGGGGCGTGGGGGGCATTGAGGCGGAAGCCGTCATGCTCAGCCAACCGATCTACATGCTCTTGCCCGAGGTGGTCGGTTTCCGGCTGGTCGGCAAGCTTCCGCCAGGGGCGACAGCCACGGATCTCGTGCTCACGGTTACGCAAATGCTTCGTGCTAAAGGGGTTGTCGGCAAGTTTGTCGAGTTCTTCGGCCCTGGGTTATCGCAAATGAGCCTGCCGGATCGGGCGACGATCGCAAACATGGCCCCCGAATATGGGGCGACCATGGGATTCTTCCCGGTGGACGACGTTACGCTTGGCTTTTTGCGTCAAACGGGGCGATCCGAAGAGCTCGTGGATCTTGTGGAGAAGTACTCCAAAGAGCAGGGGCTGTTCCGTTCGGACCAATCCGCCGATCCACAGTTCACCGATACGTTGGAATTGGATCTCTCGAAGGTCGTGCCCAGCATGGCGGGTCCCAAGCGTCCACAAGACTTGGTTTCCGTACGAGAGATGAAAAGCACATTCGAAAAAGCCTTGCAAGCGCCCGTCGAGAAGCGGGGCTTTGGGCTCACTCAGGAATCTCTTGCCAAGTCGGCGACCGTGCCGGTAAACGGTCATTCGGAAACGATCACCCATGGCGCGGTCGTCATTGCCGCCATCACGAGTTGCACCAACACGAGCAATCCGTCGGTTATGCTCGGCGCCGGTCTTGTTGCCAAGAAGGCAATCGAGCGGGGGCTGAAGTCGAAACCGTGGGTGAAGACCAGTCTGGCCCCTGGCTCGCGCGTCGTGACCAGCTATTTGGAAAAGGCGGGGCTTGACAAGTATCTCGACCAATTGGGGTTCCAGACGGTCGGATATGGTTGCACGACTTGCATTGGCAATAGTGGTCCTGTTCCTGAGCCGGTAGCGAAGGCGGTCCAGGAAGGGAATCTGGTCGCCACGTCCGTGCTTTCCGGCAATCGCAACTTCGAAGGACGCGTCCATCCCCTGGTGAAAGCGAACTATCTCGCGTCCCCTCCCTTAGTGGTGGCGTACGCGATCGCGGGTACGGTGGACATTGATCTTGCCAATGAGCCGATTGCCACGGATCCGTCCGGCAAGCCTGTGTATCTCGCGGAAATCTGGCCGAGCAACGAAGAGCTCAAGGAGACCCTCGAGAAGGCGGTGACGCCCGAAATGTTCCGCGAACGTTATTCGGATGTTTTCGCGGGGAGTAAGGAATGGGCAGCCATTGATGCTGGTTCCGACCAGATTTACAGCTGGGACGAATCAAGTACCTACATTCAGGAACCGCCGTTCTTCCAAGATCTTTCCGCCGAGCCCGGGAAAATCGGCGATATTGTCGGCGCGCGGGTTCTCTGTAAATTTGGGGATTCCATCACAACCGACCATATTTCACCCGCGGGTTCGATCAAGGCGGACGGCCCTGCGGGTAAGTATTTGGTGGCACGAGGAATCAAGCCCGTGGACTTCAACAGTTACGGGTCGCGTCGCGGCAATGATCGGGTCATGACGCGCGGAACGTTCGCGAACATCCGTATTCGAAATCAGATCGCCCCGGGTACGGAAGGGGGCGTGACGACCTATCTTCCGACGGGCGAAGTAATGCCGATCTTCGATGCCGCGGAGAAGTACAAGGCTAGCGGCACGCCGCTTGTCGTGCTTGCCGGTGTCGAGTACGGAAGCGGTTCTTCACGCGATTGGGCGGCTAAAGGGGTCATGCTCTTGGGCGTCAAAGCGGTCCTGGCTGCCAGCTTCGAGCGGATTCACCGAAGCAATCTCGTGGGCATGGGAGTGCTTCCTTTGCAGTTCCCCGAAGGGCAGACGCATGAGTCTCTGGGGCTGAACGGTCGCGAAACGTACGACATTTTGGGGATTACGGAAGATCTTAAGCCGCTTCAGCAGCTTACGGTTCGTGTGACCTCGGAAGACCGGGTAACCAAAGAGTTCAAGGTCACTTGTCGAATCGATACTCCGGTCGAGGTGGACTACTACAAGAATGGTGGAATCCTGCAGACCGTGCTTCGTAGCTTTATGAAGGGGAAGTAAGAACGTCTCTTTCCTCCCGTTGTTCATCATCACACGACGCCCAGGCGGCGGACTCTCCGCCGCTTGGGCCGAATCACTATGGTGTGCCCCTCATCCCACTCGTTTTCGATTGTCCTTGATTCGACACGCGCTGCGGGGCGAACCTGGCCCGCGTGGATTCCACTTTCCCCGGAGGACGTAGGGGTTAGAATGAGGAGAGACTGGCCCGAGGGAGCCTCGAATGCCTGCGAATCCTCGATGGTCCGGACCGGCTGCCACGGCCGGTGCGGGATTGTTTCTCGCCATACTGTTGGTCGGCACCAACCGTACGCTTGCGGAAGGTCCTCCGTCTGACGTGCCTCTCTATCCTCAAGAGCGAGTGTTTTCGCCGGACGAAGTTCGAGCCCGTTTGCGCTCGGCGGGAAGTAAGCCATCCTTTCAAAGAATCTTTGAACAACTCGCGAAGGACCCGGAAAATCTGCGCACCATGTTGCGCGCGGCACAGAAGGCGAATGAGCGGATTGGCGATTCGGAGAAATTGAACAAAGCGCTCAAGCAGATTCCTCCCAGCGCCCGATGGAGCGAACTGGCCCGAAAGCTTCAGCAGGATCAGAATCTCCGCGAAAAACTGCTTGCCGATCCCGAGATTCGCAAACTCGCGCAGGATCTCGCCAAGAATCTGCCGGAAAACACGCTCAACGATCTTGGGTCCGCGTTGGGGAATTTCCCGGGAAATCAGCGGGGGGGTGGAAGAATTAACGAGCCGGTCCATTCCCGAGAGGACAACCCGGCAATGGATACCCCAAAAGCCTCGGGCGAGCGTTCGCAAAGGGATGGAGTACGGCCGAGGTCGGATCAAAATCGCTCCAAGCCGTTTCCGAATGTGGAAAACGGCGCAGGCATGCGAGCACCAGCGCCTCCGCCACGCACGATGGAGTTGCCGCGACCCGGGGATTCGAAAATCGGAGGAATGCCTGACAGTCCAAGAGGCGAAAACCCTGCCCCCAGGGTAGGTAAAGTCGATCCCGAAAACTTACCCATCCAGAGTGAACCGTCCCCCGATGCTGGCCGATTGCCAAGGGAACGGGGCAACAACAGAGGATCGGCGGCTGGTCCGGGACGGGTGCCCCTTGATGGGAATCGTCAGCCGGGAAACTCTTCGCAACCCCAAACCATCGACCTTCGACAATTCCGGAACCGGAATCCCCTCGAACAGCCGCGACAGCCTGGACAAGGCGCGCCCGCGTCGCTGGGAAGTGCTCCCAATCCATTCGTCGATGGGCGGAATCCCACCGGCAATCCACGGCTCTCGTCGGAACCATCGGACGCCATGTCCGCGACTTTGCTTCGAGCGGCACGATCGCTCCGAGAGCTCGGCGGACCGATGGAGGAATCCAAGTCCTTGGATCGAGCGATTCGGGCGCTCGAATCCCAAGATGTTCGGGAGCTGCGCGGGGCGGCGGGGACCTCGGTTCGACCCTCGGCGGTCGAGCAGCCGGTTCGTCAGCTGGAGTCCATGACGCAGAAGGCTCAGCGTTCGGTCCAGAGCGTTCGTCAATGGGGCGACTCCGCCACGTCGCGGGTGCGGTCCTGGTCTCGAAATCTGCCGACTCCACCTGCGTTGCCGCGGCTGACAATTCCGCGATTCAACGTTTCCATGCCCCGACTACCTTCGGTGAGCTTGCCGCGTTTTTCGATCCCCCCGCTTCCCCAGGCCGTGCCCCGCCTGCCGCAGCCGAGGACGGCGTTTTCGTTGACTTTTTCCTCCTGGCGGGGTCTGCGTGGGAGCCGTCATCTACTGGATGTCAAAACGTTTGTCTTTTGCTGAGTGGAACTTGGGCATTAAGAAACAGAAAACGCCTTTCGAATGCCGCGAGATCAACGACCGATCCTCGCTCATTTTGACGTTTGAACGGCTGGCGATTTACCTTTTGGGGGAATCAGCGCGGAATCATCATCACCGGCAGATTGCCGATCGACTATCAAGCTTTCGGAGAACGGTGGTAGGGAGGCGGAACAGTTGGCGGATCTCTGTGAGAGAGCACGCTATGCGCTCCAGGTGAGCCGTTGACTGCCGCGGGTTGCGAACCAGTGACGAACAGGCGAGGATGCTGGCCAAAGACCGGCCGATTTGACAGAATAGCTCTCGTTCGCCGTGGCCATCGTAAGGTCAATTGACCTCGAATTTTGAGCGATGTACACTACGCCGCCTCGATGGCCGGAGTCACCTGGAGGCGAGTTGCGCCACGGGTGGCTCAAGTCCGGCTCGGACGTGACTGCCGTGAGCGGCTTCAGCGATCGAAGCCGATACGAATCGGCCCGCAATAGCTGCGGGCTGGGCATCAAAAGGCGACGGGCGAGTTTTCGAGTCTTCGCTTGTCTAACGGTAGGCGAGAGTCCTTCAAGTGGGAGAGGAAGCCGAAGGAGGATTAGGGCCGATGTTCATGAAAAATCTTAGGACGCGGGTCGGCGATCTCGGAATTGAGTTTTGTTAATCGGCAAGCGCCTTGGGGCAAGACCCCTGGGAGCATTGAGGAGGAGATCGCGGCGGCCTACATTCGGGAATGAATCTTTCGCAAGGTTTTTCCTTCATCGTTGGCCGCGTGCCTGGAGTCCACATACCTGCGATGAATGAATCGCATTAGGAGTAGTGATGAGCGTCGATTGGGGCGAAGCATGGGACCGTTTTGGCGAAGGGGTCAACTCCTTGATGGAGTCGATCAATCGCCTGCTTTTGCGCGTTTTCGGCAACAGCAATGAACGGGAGGTGCGCAAGCTTCGGCCCAACGTGGAGGCGATCAACGCGCTCGAAGCGAAAATGCAGGCGCTTTCGAACGAGGAGCTCAAGGGTCTGACGGCGAAGTTCCGCGCGCGTTTGAAGTCTGGCGAGTCACTCGACGATCTGTTGGTCGAGGCATTCGCCGCGTGCCGTGAGTCGGGCCGGCGATACCTCAAGATGCGCCATTACGACGTGCAGTTGATCGGCGGCATGGTGCTTCATTCCGGGCGAATCGCGGAAATGGTCACCGGGGAAGGGAAGACCTTGGTTGCCACGTTGCCGGCGTATCTAAACGCGCTGGCCGGCAAGGGCGTACATGTCGTGACCGTCAACGACTACCTGGCCCGCCGCGACGCCGAGTGGATGTCCCCGCTTTATACCGGCCTGGGACTCTCCGTCGGCGCGATCCAATCGAACATGGAACCCGCCGAGCGGCAGATGCACTATGCCTGCGACATCACCTACGGCACGAATAACGAGTTTGGGTTCGACTATCTGCGCAACAATATGAAGCCCACCAAGGAACTTCAGGCGCAAGGAGAACTCTTCTACGCCATCATCGACGAGGTGGATAGCATCTTGATCGACGAGGCGCGGACACCGCTTATTATCTCCGGCCCCGCCTTCGACGATCCGCAAAAGTACGCGCACGCCAATCGGATCGCGATGCTGCTCCGCCGAGACGAGCATTTCGAAGTCAAGGAGAAGGAGCATACCTGCCACCTTACCGACGCGGGGGTGATTGAAGCGGAACGCCTGGTGGGGGTCGAGAGTTTCTACACCGCGGGCAACATGGAATGGCCGCACTTGATCGACAACTCGCTCAAGGCCCATTACCTGTATCGGCGGGACAAGGACTACATGGTGGTCAATGGTGAGGTCATCATCATTGACGAGCACACTGGCCGAAAGATGGAAGGGCGGCAGTGGAGCGATGGGCTGCACCAGGCGGTCGAGGCGAAGGAAGGGGTCAAGATCAAGGAAGAGACCCAAACGCTCGCGACCATTACTTTTCAAAACTTCTTCAAGCTGTATCGCAAGATCTCCGGCATGACCGGCACCGCGATGACCGAGGCAAACGAGTTCTACAAGATCTACGGTTTGGACGTGGTCGCGGTCCCGACGAACAAGCATTTGCAGCGTATCAATTATCCTGACGTCATCTTCTGCACGGAAAAGGAGAAGTGGAAGGCGGTCGTGGACGAGGTGAAGCTGGTGAACAAGACCGGCCGGCCGATTCTCGTCGGAACGGCGAGCGTCGAGAAATCCGAACATCTCAGCGACATCTTCAACCGCAATGGCATTAAGCACGAAGTCCTCAACGCCAAGTTTGTGGAACGCGAAGCGGAAATCGTGGCGCAAGCGGGCCGGCGCGGCGCCGTGACCATCTCCACGAACATGGCGGGCCGCGGAACGGACATCATCCTTGGCGGTAATCCGGAAACCAAGGCGTGGTCGGAACTCAAGCAACAGTTCGCAACTCGCTTGGATGTTCCCCCCGAAGTTTGGCGTGCGACGATGGAGCCGTACGAGGGACCGATGAAGGAGGAAGGCCGGCGGATCGCCGAGCCACCCCCGACGGTCGATCTCGCCAAGGCGCATAAGCTCCGCGATCCGGAGAAGCTCGCCCAGGTCGTAAACAATGCCTCCGAAAGACAGAAGGACGATCCGGAAAAGCTCGCCAAGAACCAGGGTATCGAGAATGTTGCGGAACTGGCGGAGCTCATTCGTCTGGTTCGTTCATCCCACCCCGGCGGCTTGCACATTGTCGGCACGGAGCGACACGAGTCCCGGCGTATCGACAACCAGCTTCGCGGTCGCGCGGGTCATCAAGGCGATCCCGGTTCCAGCCGCTTCTTCCTATCCCTGGAAGACGATCTCATGCGGATCTTTGCCGGGGATTGGGTGCGTGGCATCCTCCAGCGGCTAGGCATGAAGGAAGGGGAGGCGATCGAAAGCCGCATGGTTTCGCGGCGGATCGAAGCGGCTCAGAAGAAGGTCGAGGAACGAAACTTCGAAGTTCGCAAGAACCTGCTCGAATACGACGAGATCATGGACACCCAGCGAAAGCGAGTCTACGGCTTCCGCCAGGATATTCTCGAGGGGGCCAGTTGCAGGGCGCTCATTCTCGAGATGATCGATCACCAGATCGACAAGGCGACGAAGAACTTCCTCGATCGAAATTACGGCACCAATTCGTTCACGGCGTGGGTGAGCCACCAATTGGGAACGGAGTTCGATCCGAAAGACTTCCTGCGTTGCGATTTCCAACAGGCGGAATCCATCGCCAAGGAAGAATCGCTACGTGGCGCCGAGTCACTCATCATCGAGAAGATCGACGAGAACTTGGACGAGGAAACCGATCCTCGGGAATGGAATTGGGAAGCGCTTACCCAATGGTCCAACGCGCGCTGGGGGTTGAAGCTCAAGGCGTACGACCTCAAGAAGATCGGCCGCGATGCCGTCGGTCAGCATATCTACGAACATGCCAAGCAGGCGATCGAGAACGTATCGCTCGATACCGGCGAAGTCTTCTTCCGCGAGGATTTCGGCATCCGAAGTTTGCTCGGCTGGTCGAATCAGAAGTTCCGCATGTCCCTCGGTCTCGACGATCTGCCGAAGTCCGAGGGACGGGACGCGGAAGTCATGAGCGCCTTCCTGAAGCAAAAGGCGCGCGAGATTTATTTGAACAAGGAAATTGAGTTCCCGGTCCATTGCGGGTTGACGCGATTTCTCGCGGAAAAGACCGCGAACATGGCGGCTCGATACGACCGCGAAGGACTTGTCAATTGGGCGAATAATCGCTTTCACGCCCACCTGGACCTCGAGGAGCAGAAAAACCTTCCCCGGCAACAGGTGCAGGAGCATCTGTTCAACGTCAGTCGTGACTTCTATCGCGACGGTCGATTCTACGGCGATATCGACGGCGAACTCGCCAAGTATTTCAAGAGTGGATCCGATAGCGAATCGATGGCGAGCGCCGATCTTGAGCCGCTGTCGCGTTGGTCCGCGGAAAAGTTCGGCAAGCCACTCGATTTGGATGTCGCGACTTTGAGCAAGCATGTCGTTCGCCGGCAACTCGAAAACCGAGCCGAAAGCGTTTACCGCGCCGAACTTCGCGAGGCGGAACGGGTTCTCTTGCTCCAATTCCTCGACATCGGCTGGAAAGATCACCTGTACGGCATGGACCATCTCAAGAGCAGTATTGGCCTGCGTGGTTATGCGCAAATCGATCCCAAGGTCGAATACAAACGAGAAGCGAAAGTCATCTTCTCCGAGATGTGGAATACGCTCGAAACCAAGGTCACCGACATGATCTTCCGGGTCGAAGAGGTCGATCCTTCCTTCGTGCACAACCTGTGGCGCGTGACGAATGCCGTGCACGAGCAATTCCACCAGGCGCAGGCGCCGTCGGCTCCACAAGGAAGCATCCAGCAGCAGCAGGAAGCGGCGATCGAGATGAGCAAGGGAGAACAAAAAACCGAGCCCATCCGAAACCGCAACAAACGGGTCGGGCGCAACGATCCGTGTCCCTGTGGCAGCGGCAAAAAGTACAAGAATTGTTGCATGAACAAGGCGGGTCACGGACGGATGACGGCTTGATGCCCTATTTGCTCAACGGAGTGTACCTTCTCTTACTGTTCGCCACGCTCCCGTACTGGATGTACAAGGCGGCGACGACGGGGAAATATCGCATTGGCCTTTGGGGAAAGGCACGCGGTATTCCGCCGGCCTTGGTTTCCGAGAAGCCGGTTGTTTGGTTTCACGCCGTCAGCGTTGGCGAAGTATTGCTTCTCCGGCCGCTCCTCGAGTTGATGCGGTCGCGACGACCGGATCTACAGATCATTCTCTCCATCACCACCAATGCGGGCATGGATGTCGCGCGGAGCAAATATCCCGAGATTCCCACTTTCTACGCGCCGCTCGACTTTACCTGGGCCGTCAAAGGCATTTTCAACGGCGTTAGGCCGTGTCTGCTGGTGCTCACGGAACTTGAACTTTGGCCGAATCTTTTGCTCGAGGCGAAACGCCGAGGAACGCCCGTCGCGGTCGTGAACGCCAGGCTTAGCGAGCGAAGCCACCGCGGTTACGGCCGGTTTCTTTTCCTGTTTCGCAAGCCGCTTGCCGCCATCCAATGGTGGGGAGCCCAAAACGAACTCTATGCGGCGAGGATTGACGACCTGGTAACGCGAGGCACTCGCGTCACCGTAACGGGATCCATGAAGTATGAAGGGGCTCCCACGGATCGACTGAATCTCAAGACTCAGCAACTCCGCCGGTTGCTTGGATTTCAATCCACGGACACGGTTTGGCTGGCGGGTAGCACGGTGGCGCCGGAGGAAGAAATCGTGCTCGCGGTCTTCGAGCAGCTTCGCCAGGCGCATCCCTCCTTGCGATTGTTCCTGGTGCCAAGACACCCGGAACGATTCGAAGCGGTTGTGGAAATGGTTGCCGCGACCAACATCGACTACGTTCGACGGTCCCGGGTGGATTCACCAAGGAGTCATGCCGCGTCGATCACGATTCTCGACACGCTGGGGGAGTTGGCGGCCGCGTGGGGATTGGCGGATCTTGGCTTCACGGGGGGGAGTTTGGAATGTCATCGCGGTGGGCAAAGCATGATCGAGCCTGCCGGCTATGGCGTACCGGTTTGCTTTGGGCCCGCGGTATGGAATTTCAAGGACACGGTGGAAAAGCTGCTTTCTCGAAATGCCGCCATTCAGGTCCGCGATCGGCGGGAGCTATTGGCGACCATTCGCGGCTGGTTGGAAAATGCAGCAGACGCCCACGCCATTGGGGAACGGGCGCGAGAGTTCATCCTTGCACAACAAGGCTCCGTGGCCAATACGCTTTCGGGCCTTGAGAGTCTCTTGCCACCGCTCGACGTTCAGGGACGAGAGCCGGTGGTTCGCTCGGCTTGATACGAAGGGTGTTCGAACGGATGACTTTTCCGGCGTTTCCTAATGATCGAGTTCGCGCGGCGATTGGGATTGGAATCCCGTTGGGTCGCGAACAAAATCAGTAGCCCTGTTCCTGGAAAGTCGGTTATTATGTTTGGCTGACGATGGCGTCGACCATTGGGAATGGATGATTAGTCAAGGAAGCCATTCGAGGAGGCCGCTTGCCGAAAGAAGATGCGATTGAAGTCGAGGGAACGGTGATGCAGGCGCTCGCCAACACCTCGTTTCGCGTGAAGCTGGATAATGGACACGAGATTCTGGCACACGTGGGTGGCAAGATGCGGAAGAACTTCATCCGCATCGTCCCCGGTGACCGGGTGAAGGTCGAAGTATCTCCTTATGATCTCAGCCGCGGTCGAATTACCTTCCGGGCTCGTTAGCCCTTAGCTCAACATTTCCATCCTCACTCGACCATCCCCCGCGATGGGCAAGGGACGCCCCAGCCGATCGGTGATCAGCGTTTCGGGATCGATCCCCAGCAGATGATAGATGGTGGCGTGAATGTCCTTCGGAGAGACCGGCGTGTCCTGCACGTCCCCCGCGATGCGGTCTGTCCGTCCGACGATATTCCCCTTGGCAATGCCGCCGCCCGCAAAGACCGCGGAATAGGCGCGCGACCAATGGTCCCTGCCGCCCCCTTGCCCTTTGGTGATTTTGGGCGTGCGACCATGTTCACTAATGCAGACCACAAGCGTATCGTCGAGCATTCCTCTGGCTTCGAGATCAAGAATCAGGCCTGCAAACCCCCGATCGAACGGCGGAAGCAGTTCATCCTTCATTCGCGGATAATGTTGCCAATGAGTATCCCATCCACTTCCCGCCAGGCCGTATTCGTCCCAGAAGACGGTGACCAATCGGCTTCCTGCCTCGACCAATCGCCGAGCCGCGAGCGCGGACTGGCCGAAAAGGGTCATGCCGTAACTCTCGCGCACCGCCGGCGACTCGCGAGCAATGTCGAGCGCTTCCCGTAGCCGCGTCGACGTGAGCATGTTCATCGCCATCGAGTGAAATCGGTCGTAGCTCAGTCCCGCGTCGGACTGATCCCACTGCCGCCGCGCATCATCCATTTGAGCCAATAGCGAACGCCGACGATCGAGTCGGTCGAGCGACATATCCGCGGGCAAGCTGCCTGATTCCGACAAGAGAAAACGGCCGGTGGGCTCGATCCCCACGTACGGGTCATGGACCTGAATGGTTTCTCCCGCGAGAGTTTTGGGAATCGCGCGGGTTCCCTTCCCTTCGAAAGTGGTCCAAACCGGATTGTACGCCGAGCCGAGGAACGCGGCGTACGGGCCCGCGCGGGGCACTTCGCCGCGGCGTTGGCTGCTGAATGGGAAAGGCAAGGCGATGTTTCGGGGAATCTCGGGTGAAACCGTCGGACCCTTCTGGTCTTCGACATAATCGACCACCGAGCCAATGAAGGGCCAATGTCTCGTGTCGCGTGGATTTAACTCCATCGCCACGTCGATGCTGGGCACCGCCGTCGCGGCAAAAGCCACGCCATGAAGGGGATATGGATGCGTGAGCGAGCGAACGACCGTCACTCGATCCATGACCTTCGCCGTGTGGGGCAGAAGTTCGCAGACCTGCATGCCGGGCAGGCTGGAGGGAATGACGCCCAATTCTCCACGGATATCTTCAGGGGCTTCCGGCTTGCAATCGAACGTCTCTAATTGACTGGGAGAACCGTAAAGGAAGAGGAGAATGCAGGCCTTCGCCTTGCCAAAACCTCGGGAGGCAGTTGGCGTCGCGCCGCGGGCGGCATGTTTGAAGAGCTCGCCGACCCCTAGTCCAAGGGTACTTAATCCGCCGATCTGGAGCCAGTCGCGGCGGGTAATACCGTCGCAGAACTGTTTCCGTGATCCCAAGATCTTGAGCATTCCACGGCTCTCCGAGCTACGCTGCTCCCATCGCCCAATAGGTAACTTAACCTTTTCCTCCACCAGCCACAATGAGGAATGGGAGACTCTTCACATGGAATTCCGGGAATCAGGGGTGGAATGGACCGTTCCGATTCGAGGTCAGGGGAACCTTTTGCGGAATCTGTCGGCCGCCCCGGACGCTTTGCTCCCACTCCCCGAGGCTCTATAATCTCCATGGAACGACGCGTGCCAGGGAAGGTGACGCCATGGGACAACGGAAGGTAATTGGAAAGGCAGCCAGCGTGAAAAAACTTCGGGTAGGGGCGGTGAGTTACCTGAACACCAAGCCTTTGATCACGCATCTGCCCGAATTGGCCCCCGAGATCGACCTCGTCCTGGAAGTACCCAGCCGATTGGCCGAGGATCTCAAAGCGGGCAAGCTCGATGTCGGATTGATCCCGTCAATCGAATACTTCCGCGCGGGCAACTATTCCATCATTCCCGGCGTGAGCATCGCCTCGTACGGTCCGGTGATCAGCGTCAAACTTTTCAGCAAAATGCCGATCGAAAAAATCAAGACGCTCTCCCTGGACGCCGGTTCACGCACGAGCATCGCGCTGACGGATGTCCTGTTGCACAATCTTTTCGACATTCATCCCGAGACGATTCCTTTGCCGATGGACGCACGCCTCGATACCATCGCGACGGACGCGGTGCTTCTGATTGGGGACCGGGCGATGCGCGTGCCGTATGGCGCTTTTCCCTATACCCTGGATTTGGGATACGAATGGTCCCGTTGGACGGGGTTGCCATTCGTCTTCGCCTTCTGGGCGGTCGCGGATGGGGTCGAAGTTCCGCCACGCGTTCAGCAGGCGTTCGTTCGCGCGAAAGAACGGGGTCGGCCGGAGATTCCCGAAATCGCGCGTCGTGAGGCGGAACGCTTGGGACTCGACGAAATTCGATGCCGCTACTACCTTGAACATGTGATTCGACATGATTTTGGGGCGGAGGAGTTGGAAGGGCTGACGCGTTTTGCCCAGTTGGCGGCGGCGCGAGGTTTGGCCCCCGAAGGAGCTTGCTGTGTCTTCCACGGTTGCGAACATTTTGCAGAAAGCCACTGATGGCACTCGGATCACCCCGGAGGAGGGATTGATCCTGCTCGAAAAGGGCAAGATTCATGAACTTGGCCGGGCCGCCCGCGCCATTAGCGACCGTCTGCATCCAGAAAAGTACCGCACCTATAACATCGACCGCAACATCAACTACACCAACGTTTGCGCCGCGGTTTGCGATTTTTGTGCTTTCTATCGCAAAAAACGCGACCCGGACGCCTACGTTCTCGATCGGGAAACGCTGTACAAAAAGTTCGAAGAGACGCTCGCGGTCGGGGGAGACCAGGTCCTGATGCAAGGGGGATTGCATCCGGATTTCAAGCTCGATTGGTATGAGGATTTACTCCGGGATCTGAAGCAGCGTTACCCCAGCGTCAATCTGCATGCCTTCAGCCCACCGGAGATCTGGCACTTTCACAAGATCAACAAGCTCCCTTTGGTCGAAGTGCTCGCGCGGCTGAAGGAAGCGGGACTCGGAAGTCTGCCCGGCGGTGGAGGCGAGATTCTCGTGGATCGCGTCCGCGCCGCCATGACCAAGAATAAGTGCATGACCGACGAATGGCTCGAAGTCATGCGCGTCGCCCATCAAGTCGGGCTCCGTTCTTCAGCCACGATGATGTTCGGACACATCGAAACGCTCGCGGAACGAATCGAACACCTCGAACGTTTAAGGCAACTGCAGGACGAAACGGGGGGATTTACAGCGTTTATCTGCTGGACATTCCAGCCCGAGAACACCGAAATGGCGAACGTCCCTCCGGTAGGACCGTTCGAATATCTTCGAACCCAGGCCGTCAGCCGCATCTATCTGGACAATATCCCGAACATTCAATCTTCCTGGGTGACCCAAGGGGCAAAAATCGGCCAACTCGCCTTGCTGTTCGGGGCCAACGACATGGGGAGCCTGATGCTGGAGGAAAATGTCGTCTCCTCCGCGGGAACCGTGCACTATCTTACACTCAGAGAGGTGCGGGAATCGATCGCCGAACTGGGCTTCACGCCGCGTCAAAGGAACGTTCATTACGAACTTCTGGAGGAGCGTCCCTTGCCCCTGCCAGAAACGAATCCACTCACGATCGTTTCGTGACGAACCTCTCGCGGTAATGCCGTCATTGCCTGGACTCGCCGTGTGACAGGGATTCTCGGGGCCACGTTGACGGTTTGGGCCATGGTTCGCTGGATTTCGGAAGGCGTCGAGGCTTCCCCTCGCTCGAGCGTCCTCCGCGGGCATGCGGAGTTTTCATGATTGTCGTCGAGCATCTGCGCAAGACATTTCAGGATCTCCGCCGGGGGGAAATCGTCGCGGTGGACGATGCTTCCTTCGAATGCAAATCGGGCAAGATTTTCGGCCTGCTCGGCCTCAACGGCGCCGGCAAAACGACCACCATGCGGATTCTGAGCACCGTGCTCAAGCCGACCGCCGGCCGCGCGACGGTGGCGGGATTCGACGTGCTCCGCGAGCCTTTAAAAGTACGGCAAAACATCGGATTTCTGTCCAACAGCACGGCCCTTTATGACCGCATGTCCGCCTGGGAGCATGTCGAGTATTTCGGCAAGCTGTACGGGATCGGCGACGATGTCCTCTATCCCCGCATGGAGAAAATCTTCGATTCCCTGCAAATGCAGGAGTTTCGCGATTTACCGGTTTCAAAGATGTCGACTGGCATGAGACAGAAGGTATCGATCGCCCGGTCCATCGTACACGATCCTCCGGTCCTCATCTTCGATGAACCGACCAGCGGTCTCGACGTCCTCGTCGCCCGCGCGGTCCTTCGCAACGTGCTCGAGTTTCGCGATCAAGGCAAATGCATCATCTACTCGACGCACATCATGCGCGAGGTGGAAAAGCTCTGCGACGAGGTCGCCGTTATTCATCACGGCAGGATTCTTGCCCAGGGGACCTTGCCAGAACTCTACGACCGATATGGCATAAATGACGTCGAAGAGATTTTCCATCAACTCGTGGAATCCGCCATCGCGCGGGAAGCGACTTCGCAACACCCCTAATCCATTTCCTCGGCGAAGGTTCGTTCTTTTTTTGCCGCAACAACCCGCCTGTTCGAGATGCCTTCCGACGCGATTTCCGCGCCAAACGCCAGTTTGGAATCGCCACGACCACGCCGGCGACAGGCCGAGATTCTTCAAGAACTATTGCAAAAAACACCTCGCCGGAGTACCTGGATAGGGGGAGATCTATTTGCCGATCAGAAAAGCACTTGGGTTGGCCGGTCCGATTTTCGCCAAGGCCCGCCAAGCGACCGGATCGGGAAACACGCCATGACTTTTCTGAAGCGCCCTTCGCATTGACTGCACGGCGGTTAGAGAACTCACGCGTTAGTCGGATTCTCTCGGTCCGATGAGGATTAAGCCCGCCTCAGCACTCTTGGGAGTTCGGTTCGTCGAAGTGAGGGATTTTGTCTATTCCAGAGGCGAGGACATGACCCGTTGTCGATAAAAACGGAATCCTCTTCAGTTCCTTGGCATCAACGCCGTTGGTACCTGGCAAGTTGGTCGCTGGTCATGCTTTGGCTGTTCCTCGGACCTTGGCCCCGTGCTTGGGTAACTTTCCTTTTAACTGAAATTGAACCGCCATCCGGACCGCAGGGCTTGGCGGAAAAGGTCCACCCTAACTCAAAGGCGCGCACCGGTCCTCTTAACTTGGGCGTATCGACAAGCACTCTGACGGATCTCGTCGAGGATCTTCCGCTTGCAGGTTACGGGCAAAGGGCCTTTTTTTCGAATACGGGTATTGCCGACCCGGTGAACGCCAAGGCATTGGTATTGGATAACGGCGGAAATCGAGTGGCGATCGTCACTGCCGACATTCTGTTGTTCAATCGCGTTTTGTCGTCCGCCGTTCTGGCGCGTCTGCAAGAGAAGGACTCGTCCTGGACTCGACAGCGCGTCTATTTCGGCGCGACGCATACGCACTCGGGTCCCGGGGGATATGCTGGCGCGGCGGCGGAGCAAGTTTCCCTGGGTCTCTTTCGGCCGGACGTCACCGAACGCCTGGCGAACAGAATCGCGGAAACCGTGATTCGGGCGGCGGAGGAAATGCATCCGAGCGAATTCCTGAGCGCCAGTCTCGAGGTGGACGAAAAGCTCGTTCGCAATCGTACGGTGGCCACGGACCCGGCAAACCGCTGGTTGGATCTGTTGACGTTTCGCGAGCCGGGTTCCCGTAGAACGCAAGCGACCGTCATTGTATTCAGTGCCCATGCGACCTCCTTGCCAACGAGCGACCGGCGGATATCCGGCGACTATCCCGGTACGTTGACGCGTGCCTTGGCGAGTCAGACAGGGGGCGTCGTTCTGTTTCTCGCCGGAGCTGTCGGAAGCATGGCGCCCCCCGACGCGCTTTGGCCCAAGGAAACCAGGACGGAGAATCTCGGCAAGCGACTCGCCGAAGACGCCGCGAGCCTCCTGCGCGGGCGTGATGAATACCGTCGGGAAGTTCCCCTTCGCGCGGACGGCTTTCTCGTCTCATTGCCAGCTCCACAGGTAAAGCTAGGCAAACATTTGCGGCTTTCCCCGCTCGCCGCGAGCATGCTGCTGCCGCCGACCGCCTGGCTGCACGCTTTGCGCATTGGCGACACCCTTCTGCTGGGCACACCCTGCGACTACAGCGGCGTATTGGCCCTGGAACTTCGTAAAAAAGTACCCGATACCACGGCGATCGTGACGAGCTTTAACGGCGATTACGTCGGATACCTGCTCCCCGATGGCTATGACGATTTACCCAAATATGAACCCCGTTCCATGAGCCTTTTCGGTCGTCATGCCGGATCCACGTTTCAGGAAAAGCTCGTTCAAGTGGCGGAACGTTTAGCGCGATAACCGTTGTTGCTCCACCCTTCGCGTTGACGGACAACGCCATCCTTTGTTTCCCATTCTCTTCTCCCCTTTTCTCGCTTGAGCTCACCGCGCGCATCTGGCAAGCTCATGAGTGCCGGGAAATACTCATCATTGCTCGAACCGACGTGACGCGAAATGCGGAGAGGGGATCGACTCGCGACATGCTAGCACCGTTGACCATACCGTTCGTCATTGCCCTTGGGCTGGCGGCGGACGAAAAACCCTTCGTTTTGCGAACGGGCGATCGAATCGTTCTCCTGGGAGACACTTTGATCGAAAGGGATCAGACGCACGGGTACTTGGAAACCGCGCTCCTGTCCCGTTTTCCCAGTCGAAAGCTCCGGTTTCGTAATCTCGGCTGGAGCGCGGATACCGTGGAAGGGCTCTCCCGCGTCTATTTCGATTCGGCGGAGAAAGGAAAGGAACGACTCCACGAACAAGCGAAAGGCGAAAAGCCCACCGTTCTCCTTATTGGTTATGGAATGGCCGAGTCCTTGGAGAACCCCGCGAATTCAACCCCATTCTCAAAGCGTTTGGCATCGCTCCTCGACGTTATCGCCAAGGACGCGGAAAACGTCGTGTTAATCTCGCCGATTCGCCACGAGGACATGGCTCCCCCCTTTCCGGACGCTGCGGCACACAATCACGTGCTGGTGGACCATGTGGAATCGATACGGCTGCTGGCGAACGATCGACGCTTCCCGTTTGTCGATCTCTTTCACGGTTTGTCGAGCATGCAACGAGAATATTCCCTGTCCAACCTCACGGACAATGGCATCCATCTCAACCGTTTGGGGTACTGGCTCTTCGCTCAGGAATTTCAAAGATCTCTCGGCATGAAGGAAGAAGCGATCACCGCGTCCCTCGACGCAAAGGGGAGTGTTTTATCCCAAGAGGGATGCGTGATTTCCAATGTCCAGGCGACGGCTTCGGGTCTTCAGTTTGATCAACTCGATGTCAGGCTTCCGACGTGCATCACGGGAGTCCCAGAGGACGCATGGCTGCTTCCTGGCGTTGTTCGCCCGGCGCTATGCGTGACTGGCCTACCCACCGGCAACTACCGGCTCGCGATCGACGATCGCGAAATCGCCCGCGCGAGCCGCCGCGGAATGGCAGACCGGAGTTTCTCTTTGGAACACGCCCCAGCATGACCAAGTGGAACAGGTTCGCCGTCTCGTCCACCGCAAGAATAAGCTGTTCTTCGAACGGTACCGGCCGCAGAACATCACCTACCTGCTTTTGTTCCGTAGTCATGAGCAAGGGCAAAACGCCAAGGAAATCGACGAACTCAACGGGATTATCGCAACCATGGAAGCGGCGATTGATGCCGCCGTCCAACCCGTGACCCATCGATATTCGCTAACCCGGGAAAACTAAATCGCAATGAATGTTCCACGTTTTGTTTGCCTTTTGGGCACGCTGGTTCAAGTCGCGTCGGCGTTCTTGGTCCCCTCCGGCGCGGTCGCGGAGAATACCCGCGCCGCGGCGGATCCTGCTCAGGAATTAGCGAGTTTCAAACTCCCCGAAGGCTTTGAAATTCAGCTCTATGCTTCGGATCCGGAAATCGCCAAGCCGATACAAATGAACTTCGACGCCGCCGGCAGGCTTTGGCTGGTGACCTCGCAGAGCTATCCGCAATTGCGCCCTGGCGCTGATCCCGAAGACAAGGTCTATGTCCTCGAGGATCAGGATGGCGACGGGAAAGCCGAGAAGGCGCGCGTTTTCGCCGAGGGACTTCACATCCCCACGGGAATCGAGATCGGTGACGGCGGTATCTATGTCGGCAATGCCACCGAGCTTTGGCACCTCTCGGACACCAACGGTGACGGCAAGGCGGATCGAACTCGCCCCTTGCTCGCCGGCTTCGGAACCGAGGACACGCATCATCTCATTCACACGTTCCGCTGGGGGCCGGGAGGAATCCTGTATTTCGCCCAGGCGGTCTACATCCATAGCCACGTCGAGACGCCGTGGGGCGTCCGCCGCATGGATGGTGGAGGGTATTGGCAATACCGGCCGGAATCCGCGTGGCTGAAGGAGTTCGTTCGCGGCATGACCAATTCCTGGGGGATCGCCTTCGATCGCTTTGGACAGGCGTTCGGCGTCGACAACGACAACACCTCCCTTAATTACTTCGTTCCGGGCGCTCGACTGATTCGCACTCCCGGGGAAAGCATGTTCCTGCCGAGCATCGTACGCGACAAACCGAAGTACTGTGGAGCCGAGATCATCACGGGTCGTCATTTTCCGGAAGATTGGTCCGACAATCTCGTGACGTGCGATTTTCGCGCCCACCGCGTTTGCCGTTACCGTCTGAAAGAGGCGGGATCGGGTTTCGAGGGAGAGGAATTGGAACCTCTCGTGACGTCGGACAATCCCGCGTTTCGTCCGATCGACGTCAAGCTCGGTCCGGACGGTGCGCTTTATATCTGCGACTGGTACAACCCGATTATCAATCACGGCGAAGTCGACTTCCGCGATCCTCGTCGGGACAAGACGCACGGCCGTGTCTGGCGCGTGGTCGCGAAGGATAGACCGCTGGTCACCCGGCCCACGCTGACGCACGCCGCCGTCGCGGAATTGCTCGAACAGCAAAAATCCCCGGAGGGATGGACCCGGCATTTCGCCAGCCGGATCTTGGCGGATAGGCCACGCTCGGGGGTCATTCCGGAACTGGAGACGTGGACCAACGCGCAGCAGGATGAGGAGGTCTTGCTCCGCGCCGTGTGGCTTTATCAAACACTCGACCTTCCCCATCAGCCGCTGCTCGACCGATTGCTCGCCGCTTCCGATGGCCGTATCCGCGCTGCGGCGACGCGCGTCCTGTCGTACTGGTTGAACCGAGTTGCGAATCCTAGAGAACGTTTGGCCAAACTGGTGCGAGATTCGCACCCGCGGGTTCGGTTGGAAGCGGTCCGAGCCCTGGCCGAGATGCCGAGCATGGAGTCCTTCGAACTGGTGCTCGAAGTGCTCGATCAACCGATGGATCCGTTCCTGGAGTACGCCGTCAAGTTGACGGCTCGCGAGTTGGCCCCCCAATGGCTCGCGGGATTTCCGGCGATCGCGCCTGGGCTATCCAAGGATCAAGCCGCCAAGCGTTGGACCTTCGCTTTGCTCGCTCTCGATTCTCCGAAGGCAAGTGCTCCCCTGCTCGAATTATGGCGCAATGGGGTCGTTGCCGATGATGATCGGGACAAGGTTTTGGCCAGCATTGCAAAATTCGGGCAGCCGGACGAATTACGCGTCATTCTAGACCAACTCGCCAACGCCAGCCCGGAGGAAAAGATAAAGCTCCTCGGTTCGCTCGGTGAGGCCCATCGACTCCGAGGAGTACAGCCGTCCGGCGACCTTGCCGCGAGTCTGTCTCCCTGGATTGACGGCCCGGAGGAAAAGGCGCGCATCGAGGCGATTCGTCTTGGTTCACAATGGAAGCTTGAAGGTTGGTCGGAAAAGCTGGTGGCTCTCGCGAAGTCAGAGTCAGAGCCGGAAGCGGTTCGATCGATCGCCATCGAATCGTTGGGCTCTTTGGGGGCTGCGGATTCGTCCAAGCGGCTGAGGGAATTGGTCAACGACTTCCAAGACTCGGCTTGGCGTCACCGTGCCGTTATTGCGCTGATTGGAACGGATCCGAAAATGGCCGCGGCGCTATTGAAAACGGAATTCGCGTCCGCCAAGGAAGCGAAGGACGTGACGGCGTTGTTTGAGGCATTCGTCAAGCAGAAGGCGGGCCCGAGCGCGCTGGCGGGTTCCCTCGCGGATATCACGTTATCGGAAGTTGTGGCTCGCGAAGGAGTCCGAGTGGTGCAATCCTCCGGTCAGCCCGCGACGGATCTTCTGGCCGCGCTCGCCAAGGCCGGCAATCTTCCAGAAACCACGCGAGAAATCACTCCCGAGCAATTGCAGAAAATGGCCGCTCAGGTTGCCAGCCAAGGGAGCCCTGAACGGGGAGAAGCCATTTACCGTCGAGAGAAGCTCAATTGCGTCAAATGCCATGCCATTCGTGGAACGGGAGGGGAGGTAGGGCCCGATCTCACCACGATCGGTGCCAGCGCGCCGGTCGATTATCTGCTCGAGTCCCTCCTCGATCCCAACAAGAAGGTCAAGGAGAACTATCATTCGATGATCGTCGCCACCGCTTCGGGAGAGGTGATCACCGGCATTCCCGTCCGAAAGACGGAAGAGGAAATCGTGCTCCGCAACGCGGAACAAGTTGGTGTCGATCCTGCTCGGGACGTCGAAGAATCGCGACCGGGGCTCGATCATGCCCGTCGGACTCGTGGATTCATTAAGTGCCGATGAGCTTCTCGATCTCGCGCGATACCTCAGCGAATTGGGCAAACCAGGCAAATATGGTCCCAAACAAGAGTTGATGGCCAGGTACTGGCATCTTCTGGGACCCTACACGAAGGAAGCGGCGAGTCCCTGGGAGGAAAAGCTGGTGGCCGCGGGCGCGGGGTGCTCGAATCCATTCCCGATTGGCAACCTTCGCTCACGGCCAATGCCGGTTGGTGTATTTGCGCGAGTTCGCCGCTCAAGCCGCAGTTGCCGATCGTCTTTGCCGCCGTTTCGGTCGAGACGTCGCAGGCGGGCAAGGTCCGATTTGCTCTCGAACCGGGAGACGCCTCGACGGTTTGGCTCGACGGAAAATCCCTTTCACCCGTGCAAAAGGTCGGTAAAGAGGCGTGGTTCGACCTCGATCTCATGCCCGGTAAAGTTACGCTCCTCATGCGAATCGACGTTTCGAGCACGCCCCACTTTCTCAAATTGCGAGCCTATCGATTGGACGAAAAGGCGGAGTTCCAGTTCGCCGCGCCACCCCCATCCCAGGCGAATCGTCTGGAAGCAACAGAAAGGTAAAGGCGCTTTTCCCGGCCCGGTCGCTTGGAGAGCATTGTTGGTAACTGGACCCGGCCGATGGAATTGCTTTTCTAGGCGGTAAAAAGGGGAGAAATCATGAAGGCGCCAATGTTGCTGCGACCAGGCATCCTTTCACGTCGGCATTTTCTCGCGGCGAGCGCCGGTCTGGGATTCTTCGCTGGGACGCGCCGTGGGTTTGCCGGCGACGCCGAGGGCGCCGATTATCCAAGAGCGACCTCCAGCGACGACCGCGAACCAGACTGGAAAGAGCGGCTGACCATGACGGTCGGTCCCGAAAAGGGAGATGTCGTCGGCCGGGATGACAAGGCGATTCAAGCCGCGGTTGATTACGTAAAGCGACTCGGCGGGGGAACGGTCAGAATCCTTCCCGGCGAATATAAGTTGCGAAACAGCGTCTATCTCCCTTCCAATATCCGCATGATTGGATGTGGAGCGGATACGATCCTTCGCAAGGAACCGTCGGTGACCACCCAATTGGCCGCCGACTCCGATTGGTACGATCAAGAGATTACGCTCGCCGATCCGTCCGGTTTTCGCGTCGGCGACGGCATCTGTCTGAAGACGAAGAACCCTCATAACGGCGCGATCAACTATGCGAAACGGACCTTGGTGGCTCGATCGGGAAAACGATTCAAGCTGGATCGAGCGCTTCGCGAAAACTATTGGCTCATGGGAGAGTCCACCGCGTCGGCCCTTTTCCCACTCATTACGGGCGAAGAGATTCGGGATGTCACGATCGAAAACCTAGTGCTTGACGGGAACAAAGAGCAGAACGAGCTCCTCGATGGGAATTACGCTGGCTGCCTCTTCTTTCAGGATTGCATTCGTTTGAGTTTTCGTGGCGTCGAAGCGAGGAATTACAACGGTGACGGCATGAGTTGGCAGATCTGCCACGACGTCGTCGTCGAAGACTGCCATAGTCATGACAATTCCGGACTGGGTATGCACCCCGGCTCGGGATCGCAGCGGCCGATCATGCGGAACAACCGCATCGAGAACAACGACATCGGCATTTTCTTTTGCTGGGGCGTCAAGCGTGGGGTGGCGGAAGGGAACCAGATTCGGAACAACCGCAACGTCGGCGTCTCGATCGGCCATCGGGATACCGACAACGTCATTCGCGACAATGAGATCGTTGGCAGCGGCAGGGTGGGAGTACTCTTTCGGCCTGAACGAGGTAAGGATTTCGCGCCGCATCGCAATCGGCTGGAAAACAATCGCATCCTCGATTCCGGGGACGACAGCGGCATCGCCGTCGACATTATGGGGCAAACCGAGGCCATCGAACTGGTCGCTAACCAGATCCACGAGACCCGCGGCCCCATGCGCAGGGTAGGGGTGCGCATCGGAGCGGAGACCAAAAATGTTAAACTCGACGATAACCGCGTGGAGGGTTTTTCCCTTGCGGTCGCGGATCTGCGAATGCCTCAGTGATTTTTCAGAAAAGGGGGTCCTTTTCCTCCTCGAAATCCCGGTCTGAGGGTTGAGATAGTATTTTCAACGGGTCGGCGGGATCCCCAACCGCGAGTCAACAAGGAATTGACCAGATACCATGTCCGATGTCTCTTCTGTACCCACGAAAGCCGAATCCCAAGCCAACGCGTCACCCACTCGTCAGATGCTCGAGTTCCTCGATGGACCGGAAGGAAAGTCGACCTGCCTGTTGATCGTTGGCCTTTACCTGCTGGTTTACGCGGTGGTGAGTGGGGCGACGCTTTCCTTCTTCCCTTCGTACTCCTATCCGTCCGGCGATGAGGGAACGTATTTCAACTATGCGCAAAATCCATGGACTTTAATCGGCGATTTCTTCGACGGTTATCCTCCGAAGGAAGCGATAAACCCGTATAACTTCCGGATTTTCCTGGCCCCGTTTTCCTTGGTCTTTTCCCTCTTCGGTTTTACCGTGGCCGGTGCGCGCGGGGTTATGCTCGCGTACGGCATTCTCCTCTTGCTCACGACGTACGTCATCACTGCCCACCTCACCAAACGCACTTTCGCGATGGCGGCGGTCCTGCTCCAGTCGCTGGCGCCACCGTTCATCATGCTCTCGCATATTGCCCGGCCGGAAGCGATGTTGACGCTGCTCAACCTGGTTCTATTGCTCTTGCTGCTCCGCCAGCGAGGAATGTTCACGCGCGGGAACTACTTCCTTGTCGCGTTTCTCAGTTCGACCATGCTCTGGATGCATTACAATGCGGTCATCGCGCCGGTGGTGTTCTTCGCCACCCTTTATTTCACGGACTGCCAATCGATCACGTGGGGGAAATTCTTTAGCTACGTCGCCGGTGGTCTGGCGTTTCTGGCACTTTACATTCCGATCAATATCCTGCCGGCGTTGGATACGATTCGCGAGTTCGGCGTCATGCCGGTCACGTTCGTATCGAGCAATAAAATGCCGATCACGATGGGTCCAAGCGTCAATGCCTGGTTCGCCGTCCCGCTCGTCGAGTATCTGCGCCTGGCGATCAATGGCTCGCATCTGGAATCGAATCGGACGACGGCGCTCACGGCGGTGCTGGCGGGTTTTGCCCTCTATGGGCTTCTCAAGAACCGAAAGTGGCCGGAGACTCTCTTCGGCGTGAACGCGCTTGCGTGGATTGCAGCCATGTTCCTGATTTTCCCCAATCGGCGCGCGGAATACGCCTATACGCTCCATCCCTTTTTGTTCATCTTCGCGATGGTCGGCATGGCGAAGTTGGACGTGTCATGGAAGAGGGGCGTGGCCTGGGGAGGTCTCGCGGTCGCGGGAGTTGCTTACCTGTTTTCCGACGTCGCCAGCATGGATACTTGGTATCGCGCGTCCCAATCCAACCAAGTAACCGCGCAAACCATTCGGGCGGCCATTGATCACTTCGGCGGGCCGAGCAAAGTGACCATCATGGGACCTCAGGAGTATCATGGCATCGCCTACGATACGCGATTCCGCACGTTTCATTCACTGATCGAGTCCAAGGATTTTCGTCTGCTCCTTGCCGGCGCCAAACCGCAAATCGTGATCGTCGATTCACGTACAATCGAGGCGCTGGCGAACTTTTTGTTTCACGAATACAAACGCCGGGCGGTCGGACAGCGGATCAATGAGGAGGAATTTCAACAGTTCGTCGATGAAGGACTTTTGGGGCCCACGGGGGGAGGCGGATTCGCCATCAACCGCGAGCTTCTTTTGCAGAAGTTCATTCAGACTTTGGACGACGAAGGCTACCAACTAGTGGCCAACGATCAACTCACCTGGAACGGCGAAAAACGCCGTGTCTTGCTCTATCTACACACCGGCGTTCGAGCCTCGGGGCCAAAACTCGAAGCACTCGAGCGATCAATGCTTCCTCCCGGCCATCAGCCGAGAGGGACGGGTAGTTAACGCTTCACCCCAACCATGAAATAAGGTTTTCCATCGGGGAATTCTCGACGGGTCTCGGCTAATCTTGGTCTTTGCGCGTGGAGGGTTCAAGTGGCGCGTCGACGCCGGACGAGCCAAAAGAGGCCGGCTCCGCTCGAGAGCAACACCATCGAGTTCACCTCGGGAACGCTGGCGGTGATCGTGTAGCCCAAGAGCGGCAGCGTGGGGGTTGAATCGGCGGTATGATCTCCGATCGCGATGGTGTACGTTCCATCAAAAGGAAGAATGAAAAAGTGCGTCGGATCGCCATAGGGGCCAGGCAAGGCGGGTGGTAGTTCATCGTCTGCGTCGGCGATCCGTGTCGCGTTCACACCATCACTGAACATGTCGAAAAAGTCGTCCGTGTCGGTCTCTTCGCCGAACCAAATGGCGAATATGGGATCCAGTGCTCCATCGGTTCTGCGAACGGTAACTCGGAGCATATCGCCCGCCAAGCCTGTGTAAGTCCAGTAACTCCAGAGGCTTGGCGTCGGATGGCTATCCCCCGCGACCGCGCCGGTACCGCTTCCATACCCTGACAGGTCCCCCTCGTAGGTGATGGGAGCTCCGAACGTGGAAAGCGTGAGTAGCAAAGTCGTGATAATGGAGCCGGCCATGCCTGATTCCTTTCCTCGAAATGACGTCGGCATTGGGCGAGAGTTCACCATCATCGCGCTCCGAAACATCTCGATCCGAAACGCGCTTCTACGTTCGCACGCTATCATGCCTTGCGCCGGCGCCTAGAGGAGGGAAGTATGAGGAATTTCTGCAAGGGTGTTCTTGCGCTTGAAGACAGTGATGGTTCCATTGGTCGATTTAATGATTTGCAGGCCCGTCTTTGGGAACGGACGGCAAACGACTACAGTTTTCCGCGAATGGCCTCCGCTTTTCGGAGAATGGACATCAGGTTCTCGCCAAGGACTTTGCGAATTCCTTCCGGAGTGTAACCACGGTCCAGAAGTGCCTGAGTGATGACGGGGTAGGTGGAGACGTCCTGCAGTTGTCCGGGTAGTTTCGTTACGCCATCGAAATCAGATCCGAGTCCCACGTGGTCGATGCCCGCGGTCTTGACGATATGGTCGATATGATCGACAAGCGTATGGACGGTTCCAGCGGGGTAAGGGTGTTCCTTGTGCCACTGCGCCATCGCGGCTTCAAACTCCTTGGGATCGCGATGGCGTTTTTTGAGCTCCCTGCCGGCGTGGAACATCTCGGTCATTTGACGTGCCCCTTCGGGAACGATAAAGCCCGAGAAAAAATTCACCATTACCACGCCCCCTTTGGCCTTCATCTCAAGGAGTATTTCGTCGGGAATATTTCGCGGGTGTTGGGCGATGGCATGCGCGGACGAATGGGACGCGAAAACCGGAGCCGTGGACGTCTCGATGGCGTCCCGCATGGTCGCAACCGAAACATGAGAGATGTCCACCAGCATGCCGAGCCGATTCATTTCTCGCACCACGTCTCGTCCGAAGGGTGAAAGCCCGTCACTCTTGGCTTCGTCGGTCGCTGAGTCCGCCCAGTCAAGGCTGCGAGAATGCGTCAATGTCATGTAGCGGACGCCAAGCTGATAGTAGGCACGCAAAACGGCGAGAGAGTTATCGATGGAATGCCCACCCTCCACGCCAATCATGCAGGCGATTTTTCCCTCCTTACGGATCCTAAGGATGTCGTCCGCGGAAAGGGCGAGAGCAAACGTTTCGGGATACCTGCGAATCATGCGGTGGATCACGTCGATCTGTTCGAGCGTCTGCCGAACCGCGTCCTTGCTGTCGATGGTGTCCGCCTCGACATACGCGGACCAGAATTGTGCTCCAACACCCCCCATGCGAAGTCGCGGGATGTCCGTATGGAGTTTCGGCTGGGACTTGGAGATGTCGAGTTTTTCGAAAGAGAGGCTGCCCTCTTTGCGCATTTGCCAAGGGAGATCATTATGTCCGTCGATCAACAGACTCGAATGGTGAAGTTCGCGAGCGGAATCGGTGATCACGACAGGCTTGCGGGTATCCCCGCTCCTCTCTTGTGCGAAGGCGGGGTATGCCAGGAGTACCAGAGCATTGGACAATAAGCGTGCACATGGAAAGGCAGATCGCATTAAGTACCGTTTCTCTGATCGGTTCATCGTTGATTCGAGTAACGCGAGAATGCTTCGGGCGATTCTTTATGGGCGAAAAGCAATCGCTCATCAACGTTACCATGAAGGGCAGGACCGTGGCAAATAACGCGGGGAAAGTAGAGGGACAGCGACGCCTTGGAAAGGAATTCCTTCGAAAAGGTCAGCAAACGGACCCGCTTGGACGAACGCGCCTGGCCGAAACCGCGTGGCGGAACCAGTCACCTGGTTTGCCACGCGGTTGTCCCTCCACCAGAGCGGACACGGTACTCGAATTTCAACGCCGATCCGATCGATGTTTCTCGAGAACGGCGGATCGAGCGGAGTTATTCAAGCTATTTTTCGCAACTGGTCCATCGAAACTCAGTCCAGCGGATCGACGATATCGTCGATGCCGAGTCGAAGCATCTCATCTTCGTCGACGTCACAGATGAGCCAATCGCCATCGTTGCCGCCGAAGACCGAGTCGATCGCGTCATCGTCGACGATCATCGAATCGTCCAAAACGTTCGATCCGTTAAAGCTGAATTCCCGATCGCTCGTGCCGCGAATATTTTCAACCCGTTTGGCGAAAGTGCTCTCGGAATCACGGCGTTTCCATTCTTCGAAAATGTAGAGGAGCGGATCGCGGTCATTCGACTTCAATCGTCCGCCGACTAGTAGGTCGTTCCCCTCGCCCCCCATAAGGTAGTCCGCGCCCGCTCCGCCGATGAGCAGGTCATTGCCAAGCCCGCCGAAGAGCAGGTCCCCACCCATTCCGCCGATCAAGAGGTCCGCCCCCGCGCCCCCCAAGAGGGTACTGGCGACTTGGCTGGCGTAGAGGATGTCGTCGCCGTCTTGTCCGTAAAACTCAACGGAGATCCCTTGGAGGAGGGATGCGTCGAGCAAGTCATTGCCGCCGACGCCATACGCGACGATTTTGCCCGTGATGCCGTGCACGACGGTTTGGCGATTCACCACCCGATTGTTGAGGAAGAACTCATGGACGCGCACGGAACCGTCCCCAAGGGACGTGAAATAAAACGCGTCCACGCCGTCCGTGCCTCCGATGACGTAGTTCATCAGCGACGGGTTTTGGCTGTCGGCCTGCAAGGCGGAGTTGACCACGCGGAGTAGATAGGTGACCGGCGCGCTTTCCGCGCCGTCCTTGTCGACGGCGATGACCTTGACGCGGAAATAGCGGCCGTCCGCATTGGTGGTGAACATATGGGGCACCACGCCCGCATGGGGACCGGACACCACCTGATCGATGGTCCCATTGTTGTCCCAATCAATCTTGTAGGTGAAGTTTGCCGCTTGATCGGAGGCCGACGGGTCCATGACGGCGAAGCTGAACGAGACGAGTTGCCCGCGCACCGCCGTGGGAACCCCACCTTGTTCCTGCGCGTCGCTTTGAATCGGCAAAAGAGTGGGCGCGACATTCTTGACGTTTAACTCGAACTGAATCAGGTCGATGGCGCTCCCGCCGTAAATCGCCGTGATGGTGACGATTTGCGTGTCCACCGGGCCGTCCGCGTCGTCCCACGTCCAGGTCCACCGGCCTTCGCCGTCGATGGAAACCGAGCCGACGGACGCGGTGAGAGAGACGCTGATTCCATCTTCGTTCGCGTACGTGCCGGAGTTATGCGCCGTCTCCGATTCAAATACCTCAATCTGCTGGTGATCAACGTGCAGGGGATCGAGCACGCGAACGGAGATTTCGCCGTTCGCGAAACCCCCATTGCCATCGCGGACTTCATATTCGAAACCATGAACTCCCACGGACCCCAGTTCGGCGATGTAGGCAATAGTCTGCGAATCGACGATAACCACCTCTCCGGTCACCGGGGAGTTCGCCAAACCGACGCGAAGTGTGTCGCCGTCCACGTCTTGATCGTTGCCCGCGGGCCTTATGCGACGACGGTTCGGCCCGCGACGACGAGCACGTCGTCTCGATTCGCCACCGGATCGTCGTTGACCGCCGCGACGATCACGCGGAACGTCCGATCGACGGAGGAACCCGACGAGTCAGTAACGCGAAGGACGACCCTGGCCGTTCCATTGCGATTGGCGTGGGGCGCGATCGAAAGGAGAAACTCTCCTTGGCCAATTCCCGGGGTCACGGTGAACGAGTCCTCCGAAAGGAGGGACGCGTTATCGCTGAGGAATTGGATGTTGAGCGTGCTCGAAGTGGCGGATTGCGACTGGATGCGAAGCGCGATTCCCACCGCGACGGAATCTTCGCTGAGATAGACGTCGCTGACGTTGCCGACGAGAGGAGGCAGGGACACCTGTCGAATTTCATCGAGCGCCCCTTCGTCGGTACGTCCGACCTCCGACACCACTTGTTCAACGGTGACCAACCCTTGGCCAAGTTGTCGCAAGTCTTCCGCCGCCTTCCCATTTCCCACCACCTTTGCCTTGGTGATGAGTCGCGCGAGTTCTTGGGGCGAACTCGCGGTGCTGGCAAGGTTTCGCTGATTGATCACGGAGGCCGCGATCACCGTACAGGCGCCGTTGAGAACTTCGGTGAGCTTGGGAATATCCAGATCGATGTTTCGTTCGGCAAGCCAGGCATACGACAGCGTCGCCGCTTCGATGACGATGCGGCGGATTTGCAGGGGGTCCCCCAGATCCAATCTGCCGTCGAGCATTTCTTTGGCAATCGAGTAGAAAATGGCGCGGCTGAGAAAGGCGCTGTAGGCCTTGTCCGACCGCGCGATGCCAGACACGCCCGCAAGCAGGGACTCGATCTGGGTCACCACGGTGTTGAGATTGTTGATTCCCAATAGGACCGGAATGGAAAGCGGATTACCCGCGAGGGCCTCTTCAAAGTGCGCGAAATTCTCCAGATCGATGCTTGGGTCGATGTTGAAGATTCGCTTGACGTAGTCCTCGCTTTGCTCGGCGGTCATGGTGCCGTCACCCATGGCGATTTCAAATAGCCGGGTGAACTCTTCGGCGTCGAGTTCATTGACGACGCCATTGCGGTCGATGTCGACGAGCGGGTTTTCGGGATCGTAGAGATAAACTTCCCAGAAGACCTCTTGGTCCCATTCGTCAATGACCTCGTCTTGATTGACGTCCACGACCGAGGTGTCGATCGTGATGTTCGACAAGGGTTCGATGAGCGAGGTGAACGCCGTGACGTTGCCATTGCCGCCCGGAGGAAGCGTGAAGCTCGTCGTCGTTTCGAGGCCGGTGCTCACGTCGACTCCGCCGGCGACGCGAATCTCACCTGTCGTCAAATCAAAGGTGTCCGGAATGTCGAGCTCGTAAGCGCCGTCGGCATCGGTGAGCGTCCAAGGTTCGCCGTCGTCGAAGAGGAAGTTGTTGTTGGCGTCGAACCAAACCAATGCCCCCTCGATCGGGCCGGCCTGGACCTTTCCGGTCATCGCCGAGCCCTTGAAGCCGCTGGCGTCGAGCGTGAACCTGGCGAGTTCGAAGCTCGCCAGGCGGGCTTCGTACACCTTGGCTTTGAAGAAGAGCAGGTTGACGTTGATTTCGGCGCCGAGGAAGGCGATGACGCTGCCGTGCAGGTCGAACAAATCCGCTGGATTCGTCGAGAATTTCTCGATGATGTCGCTGCCGCGGATCTTGCCGTCCGAAGTTCCCGCTCGTTCTCCGACATCGACGAAGTCGAAGCCAATCGTTCCCTCGACGCCACCCTTGACGAATCCACTGGCAATGCCGACGTCAATGCCAAGTCCGGCGGCGATGAATGCCCGCACGGTGAGTTCGTCTTTCTCCGTGCCGCTCGGCGTCCAGTCGTCGGCGTAGAACCCGTCGAAGACCAGGTAGGACTTGTCCGGCGCGTAGTTCGCCTTGGCCCAAGCCTCGATGCCATGCGTGTCGAAGCCGACGGAAAGATCGGTCTTGACGCTAAAACCGCCTTCGAACTTGCCCGAGATTGGTCCCCAGATCCGGAAGGGAAGTTCGAATGGCTTGGGCGCGAAATCGATATCCGGCACGTCATACGTGATCAAGTCGACGTCCGATTCTCCCGTGATGAGCGATAAGACGGTGCTGGGGTTGAAGAGCTTGATGTCGAAGCCTTCGAGTTGCTTGAGGGCGTTGTACTTGTCCTTGAGGCCGCTGAACCGTTGGGCCTGGGCGTTGATGCTGGCGGGTGTCGCGTTGGGGAGCGTCGCGGTGGCCGCGGGCGCTCCATTGGTGGGCGTCGTATTGCGCGCGTTGGCCGCGGAGTTGGCGATGTCGTCGCTGGCGGCGCGGAAATCGTCGAGGGAGAAATCGCCGATGGTGATGAGCGCGGACTCGCTCGTCACGCTCCCGGTCAACTTGTCGATCGCCGTGATGAGTTTTGACAACTGGTCGGCAAAGCGAATCGCCTTGTCGATCTTCGCTTGTTGCACCGGATCGGTCGTGAATTTCCTGGCGATTTCCAGCAGCGAAATGCCGGGCTTGCCGTCGCTTTCAAAGAGTCCCTGCATGTTCAACTTGCCGAGCAACTTTGTATCGGCATTGAGCGCCTGGATGATCGGCTTGATCGGCTTGAGGATGTCGTTGGTGGTTTGCAGGATGGGCGTGACGTACTGGGCGAGGAACGATCCCAGGTCGATGGCGACGTTTTTGAACTGTACTTTCAGGCCGTTATTGTTCGCTTCCTTCGAATTGCTGAAGTTGAAGAGGGGCAAGCTGACGGCCAGGTCGAATTGGAAATTCGGCAAGACGGAGTTGCCGTTGATGCTCGTCTTGGTTTTCAGGCCGAGGTTGGCGTCTCCTTGGAACGTGTAGGTGAAGAGCTGATCGGCGATCCCCTTGACGCGGTCGCTCCGCGTGGCATTGGCCTGCCGGTTTGCCGCGAGGAACGCCTTGAGCTCGGTGAGGGTGAGGCGATCGCCGTCATTGAGCTGCTGGACGATCTTGCCGGCGGTGACGAGCGCAGCGAATTGATTGATCACCCGCTGCCGTTCCGCCTGCGTCAGGGAGTCGCCGGGCTTGACGTTTTGCTCGGCCTTTAATTTTTGGATCTCCGCGTTGATGGAACTGACCGCTGCGGAATCCACGGTGCTGATGGCGACGACCAAGCGCGCGATGTCCGTGAACGAGGCGGAAGTTGTCTGTTCCGCCACCGGCTCGAGTGCCCGCCCTTTCCCATCGAGCGTCAGGACGCCGTTGCCGTCCAGGTCGATGAACTGTTTGCCGTTGGCGATGATTACTTGGCGGCCAACGCCGTCGAAGGAAATAAAGGTCCCCGTCTGATCGAGAGCCGACTGTTCGATGAAAAGGAGATTTTTGGTGGCGCTGGCTTGAGGTTCGTTGTCATCTCGTTGGCCATCGTTGTCGATGTCGAGGAAGAAGTTTCCGGTTCCGGAGTCCTTCTTCAGCTTGAACTCGTTGGCGGTGGTGATCTGCCCGCTGTTAAACGACCCGTCGTTATTGAAGTCGAGGAAGTAGTTCCCTGAGGAATCCTTGACGAGGACGGACTTATCGAGCTGGAAGACGCCGAAGCCGTAGCTTACGAGTTTCTCGTTGGTGTCGAGCTTGCCGTCGCCGTCGGCGTCGTAGAAGGCAATGCTGGTTCCTTGGACGTACTTGCCTTCCCCGTCCTGAATAATGTCTCCTTCAAGAGCCTGACTTTGATCCTTATCGAGTTTCTTTAAGAGCTTCGTGGTGATTTTTTCGCTGGCGTCCGCGGTTCGATCGCCATCGACGTCAATGAAGTATTGCGCGGAGGTGCCCCCCCCGGTCACGAGAATCTTGAGCTCGCGAATGTCGTTCGGATTGGAAGTGGTGTACCAGATCTCGCTGCTGTTTTTCTCCGCGTCGGTGAGCGATGTCCAGGCGAGGGTCGTGGGATCCGCCTTGCGTCGACTGATGTCGAGTTGGCCGTCTCGGTCGACGTCCAGGTATACGATCCAGGATTGGTCGTTGACCTTCTTGACGCGGTAAACTCCCTCTTGCTTGACGTACTGGGCTTCGTCGAAGGTGTTCGCCTTGGATCCGACGGTGCTCCAATTGGCGTTCACCGCGTCCTTGAGATTCACGTCGTTCGTAAGGTTCGGAATGGTGGGGAATGCCTCGGTGCCGCCGTTGGCCGTCACGTTGGTCCAAGCTTCGGCGACGTTTTTGAACGCCGTGATCGGATTGCCGTTTTGATCTTTGTCGATGCGGCCGTCGTTGTTGGCGTCCACGCCGACTTGGTAGGTGTACGGCTTTTCCGCGAGCAAGCCGTCTCCATTGACGTCGAAGAAGCGAACCGTGTTGACGTTGTCGAGGTCGTTCAAGCTGATGTCGAAGGTGACGGCGAGTTCCGTCTGATTCTGCGGGTCGTCGGTGAAATCCAACTGGAGAGGTCCGATGGATCCTCGGCCGGTGAAGAGATTCTGAGGATTCTCCGTGGTGGCGCCGTTACCTGACAGGAAAAGCCGCGCTCCCATCTGCAGGCCCGTGGCGCCGGTGTCGATGTAGAACCCGAATTCCTTGTTCCAGCCGAAGCCGACGTCGATGCTGAAGGCAAGGTCGACTTTCGCTTTTCCCGTGGTCGCGAAGCTGATGCCCAAGGCTTCGAGACCCAGATCCGCCGAGAGACTGAATTCGCCGACGTGAATGACTTTGTCGAGATGGAAGAGAATGTTCACGTCGTCGTTCGTCGCCTTGGGTTTGACTTGCACGCGGTCGAAGAGTCCCGCGTCGACAAGTGGCTTTAAGGCGCTTTCCGCGATCGATTGGAATTTGGAGACGGTCAATTCGTTTTGGGAAGCGAGCGCTTTCTTTAGCGGTCGATTGAAGTCCTCGAAAAATCCTTGGGACTCTGGTTCGGAAGGACCGGCCTCGGATGCCCGGTCGGCATTGAGGCTCGTCGCTACTCCCGAGCGGCCAAGATTGAGGAGATCGCCGAGGTTTCCGATCAGAGGGAGCGACAATCCGAAAAGGCTGTCTTCGAGAAGATTGAAGCCGTCCCCCAATCCCTCGATGGTGTCGCCAACATTGAGCAGCGTGTCCTTGATCCGGATTTCCTGCGCAGGGATGCTGAGCCCGTTCCAGTTCGCATCGGTACTCGCGACCGCATAAGTAATGAAATCCTTATGCCAGGCGCCCGGCTCCGCGACGTCGTTTTCGAGTGCTCGGATGGTGACCGTCTGCAGTTGGAACCAATTACTGCCGTTAAACTGCAGCGTCGTCGTGCCGCGCGTGACCTGTTTCGTCGCTGGCGTGAGGGTTACCGTTCGAATCACGCCGTCCAGGTTGACGTCGAAGCTGTAGGAGCCGTTGCCGTTCGCTTTCAGGTTGGTGACGGTGACGCGTTGGAAGATGTCCCAGGTTCCTTCGACGGGATCGCCTGCGTAATCCACGTCATTGGCGCCTGGGATTTCGAATCGAACGGACTCTGAACCACCGCCGTTGGTTCCGGCAATGGTCATTGTGGAGACCTTGGCGCTCGTGCCAAAGGTGACGGTCGCGAGCCGAACGTCAAAGACCGCGGTTACGCCGCGGTCGGTCTCGCTGAGCGAGATGAAGTTGATGTCGATATTGCTCCCGAGCGCGCTCGAGTCGAGCGCGTAGCTAACTTCATTGACGTTCGCGGTGCCCGGCGAAACGGGACTGACGAACTCGAAACCCGCGCCAGCGGTCAGGACGATTTGCACGTTGGTCAAAGGCTCGGCGGTGAGAGAAACCTGGAAAGTCGAGGTCTCGCCTTCCTCCAACGTTACGTGTTCTTCCTGGGAGATGATTTGCACGCCGGGAACATCGTCGTCGAAAATCGTCAGATTCGCAGTCACTCTCGTGGCGTCGAGATTGGCGCGGATGCTCGGGTCGCCGCCTTGCTTATCGGGCGCGAGCGGCAGAATGTATCCGGGCGCCGGCAAGGAGGAGATTTGCACGTTCGGATTCGATCCGTCCGCCGTACTCTTCGGTACCTTTCGCGGTCGCCAATTGCAGGTCGGCGGCCGACGCGTCAATTTTGACGGCGGCGGCGTACTCGACACGCAGCCCACCGGTTGTGGTGAAATAGGTGGCAAGCGCGAGATTGGTGTCCGCGCGCACCGTGAACGTGACTTCCTTACCGGGTGCTATCTGGGCTTTGATTACCGTTCCCTGGCGAAGGAGGTACGTCGAATCCAGTGGAGCCAGCGGGTCCGCGACCTCCGGAACGGCGGCGATGCGGATTCGATAGCCGTCGGTTGGATTCCAAGACAGCTCGCGCACCAGGACGGGCAGATCTTCGACGAGCTTGTCGTCCACCGGGAGGATTCCGATGTTCGCCTGGTTGTCCCCTGGCGCGACTCGAACCCAGCCGATGCCGGTGGTCGCGTCGAAACCATCCGCGACGACGCTGTAGTCGTGCAGCGTCGAGGCCGCCGTTCCAACCGTGGCGCGTCCCCCGGTCACCTGGAAATAAACTTTGAGCCCGGTGTCTCCCGCCTCCGCCGGGGCAGGCGCGTTGAGTCGGACGGTGAAATAACTCGGCTCGCTGAAGATCTCGGACGCGGTGGGGCCGGCGACGATTTCCGCAGTCGGCAAGTCGTTGTCTTTGATGGACACAGGAATCGGCGACAAGGTCAGACTTTCGAACGCGCGGTCCGCGTTGTCGATCAAGAGGTCGAACAGCGTCTTCGAACTCGTGACGCCGTTGTCGGCAAGGCGAATGAGGTATTCGCCCGCCTCGATACCACTAAGCGAAAGAGTGGTCGAGGCGCTTCCTTGGCCGGTGACGAGCGTGCCGGTCTTTAGCAGCGTGGTTCCGTCGGATTTGTAAAGCTGCAAGGTCGGCAGATCGGAGCGGTTGTCCCCCGCCGTCAACAAACGAATCTGGTCCAGGGGGCTCCCCACCTTGGTGAGCCGGATCTTGTACCAGTTGTCCGCGAGATTAACGAGGCTATCGCCCAGTGCGGGAAGCGTGAGATTGGTCCATCGCAGGCCGGCGTCGATTTCTCCCAAGTCATAGGCCAATGAGGGCGCATCGATTTTCGCGATGGACGGACCATCCATGCGTTTCCCGACATCGATGCGGAAGCTAATGCTGCTGGAATGGAAGTACTCCACGATCCCATCGTCGACGGACACGACTTGCACGAGTTGCGCGACGTTCCAGTTTTCGGGATTAAAGACAAAGGTGACCGGCTCCCCGGCACGGGCGCCGTTGATGCCGATCTGGTCATTCTGGGGATTCGCGATGACGCGGACTTCGCCCAATGGCTTGGTGGTCAAGACGATGCTGAAAACGTTCGTTCGTCCATCGACGGTCGTCTGCGGAGGCGACAAGGTGATGCCCAGCGTGTCGTCGTCGAGATTGACGGCGTGGTAGGCCGCTGGCGTCAGCACACGATAAGGATCGTCTTCGCTGAATGCGGACACAACGAATTGATAAGGCCGGGCGTTGGGGGTAGGCGTCGAACTCCTCCCATCGTCAATCAGGTTGTCCACCCCCTTGACGTAGAAGCTTTGCGCCACGTTCCAGTTGTCGGGCGTGAAGGTGAGCGCGACCTGGCTTGCTCCCGGCTTGGTCGGATCGAGCTGAATCACGCCGGATTCGGGATCGTTCGAAGCCACGTAAACGGTGACGTTGCTCGTCGGCTTGGTGTTTAGCTTCACGGAATGCTGCACGCCGGCGACTTGTTGATCTTCCGAGGTGGTGGCGACGGCGAACTGCGCGTTCCCTTGCGGCCCGGTGACCGTGATTCCCGCGACGTTGACGTCGAGGATTTCTACTTTCGCGGTATAGCCTGGATCGACGCCCGCGGCGGGACGATAGCCCGGTTGATCCAGGATGGTCGCGCGAATGAACTCATTGACGTTCTCCGCGGATTCGTCGACGCCGTCGTTGAGCAAGGTGAGGTTGACGATGTAGCGAGTCACGCCGGCGGGGATGACGATCTCGTTGGAGTTGGCGCCGGCGTTGGCGACGGTGAAATCCTGTCCCAGCACCGCGGTCCCCCGCGTGAAGTCGACCGCCAAGGTCAGGGCATAACTTAAGGGAGCCGCAAGGTCGATCATGAAGCCTTGGATGTTCTGGCCTTCCGCCAGCGCGCTACCGGGAATCGCCGTGATCTTGACTTCCGGCGCGGTCGGTTCGTCATTGGTGTTGACCACGCCGGGAGCGACGAAGTTGCCACGATCGACGTTGGTTACATTGAACTTCATGGTCCGGTTTTGATAGTTGGGATCGCCGCTGTAGGCGGTCGCCGTGATGGTGTAGCTGATGTCGCCGTCCACCACTGCGTCGTCGATCGGCGTGATTCGAACGAGCTGATATTGATTCCAGTTCGTGGTCGTGAAGAGCAACGACGACGCCGAGAGCGAGCCTTCGCTTGGATCGCTATTGGTCAGATAAACCGTGACGTTCGACGTCGGCTTCGCGTCCAGGCGGATCGCCACTTGATTGGGATCGATCTGGCCGGCTTTCTGCTTGATCGTACCGAACGCGAGGTCGTATTTATTTCTGGCGCCGTTGTAGTCTTGCTGGGTGATGCGGACGGTGTAGTCGCCATCCGCCAATCCTAGAAGGAAGAGGGTCTTGGTGTCCGTGTTGTTGGGCTGTGACGCGATCAGATTGCCGGAGGAATCGTAGAGCACGATGCTCAGATTGCCGTCGCTGAGCGAGTGAATGAGGCTGACGGTCGAGGGACGCGTCGCGGAGCTGTCGAGCGTGAATTGGAAGTAGTCGGCATCCGTATCCGAGTCGATCCCGAAATCGACGAATCGGTTGCCGTCCGCGACGACGCCAAGATAAGTCGCCGTCGCCAGCGAATCGTTTCCTTGCGGCTCGGTCGGATTCTTTAGATTGCGGAATTTGAGCGAGTAAAAGGTTGTCGAGTACAGGCTACTCGGTCCGGAAACGCGAACGACGTACTCGCCGTCCGCGAGCGTGGTCAGGTCGATGTACTCGTTTTCCGTGAGTTTATCGGAGACGGCAAGCGACGCGCCCGACGTGCTCAGGATCTCCAGCCGGAGATCGCGCGACGAATCCCCCAGGGTTTGGGAGAAAATCAGCGCCAAGGTATCCGGTCGGCCGAGCGAACCGTCGAGCTTTATCTTGTAATAGTCCACGTCGGTATTGCGATCGATGGACTGGGAACCGATGGTGAGACCGCCGTAGACGCTTCCCAGATCATAGGCGGTTGCCAGCGTGTTGTTCGACTCGGTGGTGAGAGGAACAATCGGCGTCGTTTCGATCGTCGCGAGTGGCGCGTAGGTCGACGAAAAATTGACGATGGTGTCGGTGGTCGAGAGCGCGTACGGCGCCGGGGCCGCGCCGGTCATGGTCATTTCATAGTCGTAGGAAACGCCGCTGAATGAGCCGTTGTTCGCGAGAACTCCCGCCAAGGCGGACGTCGCTTGCAACACGAGCTGATAGGTTCCCGCGGCAAGACCGCCGAGGTTGAACTCCAGCGCGTCGTCACTGACGGCAACGGCGCGGAGCGGAGAAGTGAGGTTCCCGCCTTTAATGCGAGTTCCTTGCGCGCCGTAAATATCGAAAAGGGAACCCAGGTCGACGCTCGTGAGTTCGTCGGCGCCCTCTTTCCGCGTGAGGATGATCGGCTGACCATTGACGCTCGTCGGCTTGAATGTGATGCGAATCCTGGCCGACGAATCGGCAATCGTCGGAAGCGTGAATTGAACGACGTCACGGTCGGACTGGCCCGAGAAATTCGAGGCAATGCCGCCCGTATAGGTCCAAGTGGGAACGTCGAACGTCCCGACGCGCGGAAGTGTCAGTATCGTTCCCTCGGTCAGGGTGTAGCGATTGCTTCCCTCGTCGAAGGTCGTGTTCGGCCGCAAATAGGATTTGTCCGCGAACACGTCGACGTAGGTTGGATTGACGACCGAGATGCCCGAAGGATCGTCGTCCGTGATCGTGACGGTGACCTGCGTCTGCGCGCCCAGCAAGTATCGAACGCTCGAAGAGAGGCGAATCACGAAAGACTCGACGTCCGCTTCGTCGAAGTAGTCGTTGAGCGCGTAAATCGGCAGTTCCGCGGTGAGCGCGCCCTCTGCCACGTGAACGATGCCGTTTAGGGGCTTGAAGTCCGTTCCTGAAATGGCGGCGATGACGCCACTGGTCGGAGCGAGAACGCTATAGAAGACGTCGAGCCCGCCCACGGGGGCGGCGGTGTTCAATATCACTTTCACGATCGCCGGCTGTTCGGCCCCCTCGACGACGTTCCGTACGAGTGCAATGCTCGCGGTGGGGGTCAGGGACGCGGAGTCGCCGGGCGCTCCTTCCTCCACGTCGACCCGATTGAGTGGCGTGCGCGTAAAGGGAACCGTGACCGGCGCGGTGAGATAGGTGGCTCCGGGATAGCCTACCCCCTCGATCGTAAAGCTGCCGTCCCCCGTCACATCCACCAACGTCACCGTTTGCGGCGTGTCCCAATTGGCGGGCGTGAACGTCAACTGCACCGAATCCGCGGCTCCGGAGGGAGTTTGGATCGAGGAATTCGGGCCGGATCGGACGAGAAGATAGAGGCTCTCCGGAAAGACGTTCGGGTAGTCGAGTTCGCTGGCAAGCTTAATCGTGAAGGTCGCGGTTCGGGTGGTCGGATCGACGTAGAGAGGGGAGGTCGAGAGCACGGGGCGCCCGCTCGAATCGCTGATTGCGATTCCCTGCTTGTAAGCTCCATTGTCGGTGATGCTAAGCGATTTAACTCGCGCTGGACCGATGACGTAATCTTGCCCGCCGGAAAAACTGTAATCCGACAGGGAGATGTCGAAAGTTTCGGTCGGTTCGTAGATGGCGTCCGGCCTGGCGATGAAATAGATCCGGCCGGACGATTCCCCTTGAGGAATGATGATGCCGAGCTTTTCCGTCGCGGGATCGGTGGAGACTTTGCGGAAGCTCGAACCGAGAAAATCGTCACCATGGACGGCCGAACCGCCGAGAATGGTGTAGGTGACCCAAAGGCCCGTAACGCTTTCCACCGGCCGATCGAGGTTGACGTCGACATAGCCGATCTGGGGCGCCGGATTCTCGATTCGCATGGAGTCGGAAATGGTGATGGTGTTCCCGGTTCGCGAGGAGTCCTTTTCCTGATTCGTGCCCGGGTTGTCGAAGTTCCAATAGGCAACCAGTCCAGGTTCCGTCCCAGTCCTCGAATTGAGCATGCCAGCTTGAATCTCGGCTTGGGTTCGGGCGACGTTCCAGACCAGCATGTCGTCTAGCGCGCCCGCGCCTCGCGAGGGAATCGTCCCTTCCGCAGCTCCCTTGAAGCGGACGTTCGCCGGCTCGATGAACGTCAAGGCGGCATAGGAAGGTGCGGCATCGGGAACGTCCGCCACCGATACACCATTGACGAACAATTTCAGCGTCTTGCCGTCATAAGTCATCGCGACGTGATTCCAGGCATCTGCGTTGAGTACGTCGTTGACCGTGACGTCAAAGGTATTGCCCGCGACGACCGCGCCCCCACGGACCATTCTCATGCGCAGGCCCGTGTCATTGACGCGAACCAGCTGATAGGCTTCGCCGAAATTCCACACGACGCCGTCGGTGATTCCGGGCTTGGGATGGAGCCAGGCTTCCATGGTGAATTGGCCACTGTCGGCCAGTCCGAGTGGGGTCGTGAGAAATGCGTCCGCGGTCGAGCCGAACACCGTGGTGTCAATCGCCTTGCCGTGGCCGACCAACGTGGTTCCGTATCCGAACCCTTCGGTCATGGAGACGACGGTCCCCAGATTGACGACCGGGGTGCCGGCCAACAGGTCTCGGGTCTCCAGGAGCTCGAAACTGGGGGCACGACTTGGAGACTTGTGTATGCGCAATCCACGAGCGCGATCTTTACTCTTGGACCTGCTCATCGGTTCACTCCCGGTGGGGTTTCAAGGTGCGTTTGTTCCCGAGACGCTGGGTGGTGGGTGAACGTTCTTCTCCCCACACCGGTAGGTAATGCAAAGAGGTCGCGAATATAACGCGTGAGAAAAAAATTATTCAGACGGTCGAATGGAATGGGGAGCAGACGAGGATCGAACTAGGCAGGACTTGATGAATATTTTTGCGTAAGTAATTGAAGGTAAGAGGTTTCTATCTTGATTTGGCTTGCGGGCCTGGAATCAGTACTTTCCATTCGCTAAGGGCCATGGTGCCGTCAGTCGCCGGAAACCCGAGGGTACTCCCGTCCCCCACGAGCACCTCGAGTTTGAAACCCGTTACGTTTTCAAACCGTTGGCTGGTCCGCACGAAGTAACTGCATTGTTCCACCTTTTCGGCATCGTCGACCTCGATGGTTCCGTCCGCCTGGATTTTCGCCGACGGGCCGGACGGTTCGAACCGCGCCTCGTCGGGACGAATGACCATCCAACGTATGGACGGATCCTTCACGGTAGGGGAGGGGTCGGCGGTATAGGAAATGCGAAAGCGTTGCATTTTTTCATGCCAATAGGCCGTGTTGTGCATGAACTCGAAAACCAAACCGTCCGAGGTGATGGGCGTGGTTGGACAAACGACGGCGGATTGATTCTTGTATTGCAAGCCAGCGCTGATGGTCCAAAAGCTCCCCCCCCGTTCGTGTCCATCGATGAGTTCACTCACTTGATGCATGCCATATCGGGGAATGGTCGAGGTGGCGTGAGCAAGTGGAACTGGCACTTGGTTCCGTCCCGAATCCGGCGGCGGATAGGAGAGTACTTCAAATTCGGAAATGTGAACGCCTAACCCCACGGGGCCGCCGAAACCCAAATAGCCGTTCGGCCCAAGTAGAAGTTCCAGCCGGAATCCGGTAACGCCCGCGAACGGCCCTTCCGTGACGATGATGTAGTCGTCCGGAACTTTGCTGCTTCCCGTCACGTTAACCGTGACTCCGTCCGCATCGAGTCGGATCTTGGATTCCGCGTTGGAGGACTCCAGACGAGTCGCGCGAGTACCGTCCATCGGATGGAGTTATCCTCGACGGTCGGGTTGGCGTCGGTGGTGTAATAGAGGCGAAATCGCTGTGGTTTGAAGCCGGGGTAGCCGCCGCCATCATTCTGGATTTTGAAGAGAATCTGTTCCGCGCGCAGCGGATTCGTTGTTTGGAAGACGGCGGATTGCGGGTCCCTGGAAATCCATTCCGCAAGCTCCCAGCCCCCCACGCGGCCGATGCCGTCAATCGTCGAGCGAATGGAGAATTCCGCGTACAGGTGCTCCGCCGACGCCGTAGGGTTCTTGAGATCCACGTACGATTGAGAGATCGTCGAATAGAGGTCCGGCAGGCTGCCCATCGGACTCGCTTTACTTGATTCCCGACGATCCGTGGCGCGAGTTCCCCCCCATGCGACCGCGATCACCACTGCCGCGACAGCCATACTGATCGCCGCCGCCATGCGCGTGGTCCGCCGATCGCGCGTCGTTTGAATGGCGTGTAACTCCTTGCGCACTTCTCCCGCAGAGGAGTACCTTGCGTCTGGGTCGCTACGGAGCAGTTTCTGCACGAGGTTGTCGAACCGCCGATCGATGGTGCGCACCTGCGAAGGCGGAGCGTAGTCGATGGCGGGACGCTTTCCCACGAGCATCTCATACAGAAGCACGCCAAAGGCGTAGAGGTCGGCACGGTGGTCGACTTCCCTCGAGCCCTCCATTTGTTCCGGCGCGACGTAATTCGCCGATCCGACGATTTGGCCCGTTCGAGTCAGTGACGCCTCGTCGTTTCCGACCACGAGCTTCGCCAAGCCGAAATCCGCAATTTTTACCGAGCCATTGCCATCGATCAGAATGTTTTCCGGCTTGATGTCGCGGTGGACAATTCCTTGGGAATGCGCGAATTCCAGTCCTTCGCAGATTTGTTCCGCGATGCTCAAGGCTTCATCGGCCGGCATCGGCTCCGCGCCAAGGCGTTCGCGAAGGTTGCCACCTTCGACCAGTTCCATGAGCAAGCAGCAATAGTCGTCGTATTGGCGAATTTCATAGAGAGTGACGACTCGTGGATGCTTGACCTGTGCGAGAAGTTGGGCCTCGCGGAAAAAACGCTCGGAGACAAGCGGGTCTTCCCCTTGATCAAGGCATACCACCTTGAGCGCGAGGATGCGTTGGAGCGTGGATTGGCGCACGCGGTAGACGGACCCCATGCCGCCGCAGCCCAACAAGCACTCGACTTCCAGGTCGTCAAACCAGGTCCCAATATCCTCGGGAGGAAACGCCGGCGTCAGACGCTGGGGACTTTGCTGAACGCGCGCAGCCATCAGGCCGAGTCGAACCAGACAGGTCGGGCATTGGCCCAGTGGCGTGCCAGCCGGAACCTTGGAACCGCAGGCGCTACAGAAATTCGAGGAGGCTTCCGGGGACGATAACAAGGACGGCCCTTTAAACATTTGGATAAGGGTGGCGAGGGGCGATCATGGATTCACTTTCCAATACACGGTAACGCAAACCAGCGACTTCGAAGGCAATCGTGAGCCGCCGAAAAGTATCATCGTATTCACAGTTCGTGGAATTTGGAGGGCCCTGTCGTCACGCAATCCGGTCCACGGCCATTCCTTGTCCTCGCAGCAATCGAGACATTCCCCATTCGCGCCGGATGTTAGGGATCGGGCCGATGCCACAAAGTTTCTCCACGCCGCCGGGCGGGACGCCTCGAAAAAAACTAGCGGCCGCTTTAGCCGGCGATGGCGGCTAAAATCTGTTTCATTTCATCTTCGACATCCGAGGATTCGCCGACCGTTCGCGCCACTTCTTCATAAAGAAGGATTCCGAATCGGCGGCGCATGCGACCGAGCGCCATGCCAAAAGCTGCTTCACTCATTGCCAATTCCTGCCGAGAGCTTTCCCGGTCCGGCCGATTCTCGTCCGTGAGAAAGGGAGCCAGTTTCTCGAACCGCGCGAGCCTGCCGGTATTCGCGTACTCGTCGCGAAGTCGGCTCATGGCGACTTCGAGCACGGTTAAGGCCCAGGTATGGTTGAACTGCCGTTCTGGCGTCCAGTCGTTGACGAGAGATCGGTCGAACCGCGCGCCCGCGGTCGCGGCATCCAGGGAAATCGTCTTCGTGTTCGGCTGCCGCTTTAGGGCATTCGACCAGCGGTGCTCGCGCGCGCAAAACTGCCGGAGCGCCACCAGCAGAAAAGTTCGAAATCGGCCTCGCTCGCGATCGGCTCGCTCGACAAGATCCGCGGATAACAGCCACGCGAAGAAGGATTGGAGAAGGTCCTCGGCGTCATGCGTCGACGAACCTTGCTGCCGAAGGTATGCGAACAGGGGAAACCAATACTCCGCGCAGAGCAACTCCAGGGATTTGGCGGCATGATCGCTGTCTTTGCGCGCATTAAGGACCAGCGACCAGTTCGTCGTGACGAATTGATCCGGACGTCGGCGCGGGTCTTTGCCGAGCCCCCAGGCCGGCAGATCGGGACGTCGTTGCCTATCTTGTTGCGTTCCGCTTATTACCATGCTCAAACATCCGTCGCGAACCAACAGCTTTTCGACCGAGGGAGGTCATGGACCCACCGATCACCAGGTTCGATGTCCCAACCAGTGGAGAGTTCGGGTAAAAGATTTCCTCCGCCGCATGCGACGTTGGAAACCCCGAATGTGTCGGGATAGGGGAGAAACCTAGGAGCCTGTTGAACAATTCAATCGCGTGAACTCGGTCCGCTGTAAATATTGCCGCTCAGAAAAGTAATGTCGGGGCCCGGTACGCTTTGCGCCACGGCTCTTCAAGCGACCGGGCCGGGGAACACGACATTACTCTTCTTATGCTCTATAGTGGCTGCGAGCTTGATAACGCCCAATGGCTTGTGGCCGATCTGCATCATCGCGATTTCTCAACAGGCGGCTAGCGTACCACCTGTACTCGACGCTAGCAATTCGGGTCTCATGGTAACGAGTTTGGATGCCAATGGGAATAGACTTTGGAACGATGTTCCGTGCCCCGTCCAAATCGCTTGGCCTGTCGACGGAATTCCTCGCACGCGACTCCACGAAAACCAGCTTCCGTCGACTATTTCCTTCCCCTTGCCGAGCCCAAATCGCATGGAATCAAAACGTCTTGCTAGTGCCAATTTGGCAGATGGATGCAGGTGCTACAAACCTGAGAAGTCAAAACGGCAGCAGTAAGGAAATGGCTCGTATTCTTGTTAGTTCTTTGGCGTCAATGGTTTGCGGAATGCGTTTGTTCTCGGCATGCGATCTGCTAATGGGGTGGGCATTCTCGAAGGTGCGTAAGTCTCAGGGAGGCGCAGAATGAATATTAAGCCGATCGGTGACCGGATTCTGGTCCAACGTGAAGCGTCGGAAGAAAAGACAGCGGGGGGAATCGTATTGCCCGACGCAGCCAAGCAGAAGCCCCAACAAGGGACCGTTCTGGCGGTTGGAGAAGGAAAGATCGTGAAGGATGGCAGTCGTAAGCCGCTTCAGGTCAAGAAAGGTGACAAGGTCTATTTCACCGCATGGGCCGGGGATGAGTACAAGTCCAACGGCAAGGAAGTTCTCCTCATGCGCGAAGAAGACGTGCTCGCGATCATCGAGTAACCGAATAGCGAAATCTAAAGAGTCATAAAGTCACGAAGTTACAACTTCCAAGGGAGGAATCGGCAACATGGGTGCCAAGCAGATTGCGTTCGATCAGGAAGCCCGGGAAGCGATGCGCCGGGGCGTGAGCAAGTTGGCCCGCGCCGTGCGGGTAACGCTCGGGCCGAAGGGTCGCAATGTGATCCTCGAAAAGAGCTTCGGCTCGCCGACCGTTACCAAGGACGGCGTTACCGTCGCCAAGGAAATCGAGCTCGAAGACAAGTACGAGGATATGGGCGCCAAGATGGTCCGCGAAGTGGCTAGCAAGACCAGCGACGTCGCTGGCGACGGCACCACGACCGCGACTGTTCTGGCCGAAGCGGTCTACAACGAAGGACTCAAGAGCGTCGTCGCCGGCCTCAATCCCATGCTCATGAAGCGGGGAATCGAGAAGGCGGTCGAGGACATCTCCGAACAGCTCCGCAAAATGTCCATCCCGGTCAAATCCAAGAAGGAAATGTCCCAGGTCGCGACCGTCGCCAGCAACGGCGACGATGAAGTAGGCGAGAAGATCGCCGAGGCCATGGAGAAGGTCGGCAAGGACGGCGTCATCACCATCGAAGAAGGCAAGGGAATCGAAACCGAAATCGAACTCGTCGAAGGCATGCAGTTCGATCGCGGCTATCTCTCCCCCTACTTCGTCACCGACCCCACCAAGATGGAGTGCGAACTCGAGGATCCCTACATCCTCATCCACGAAAAGAAGATTTCGAACGTCAAGGACCTGGTTCCGGTTCTCGAAAAGGTCGCCAATGCCGGCCGACCGATCTTGATCATCGCCGAGGAAGTCGAAGGGGAAGCTCTCGCGACCCTCGTGATCAATAAGCTCCGCGGAACGTTCCGCTGTGCGGCGGTCAAGGCTCCCGGCTACGGCGATCGCAGGAAAGCCATGCTCGAGGACATCGCCACTCTCACCGGCGGTCAGGCGATCTTCGAAGATCTCGGCATCCAGCTCGAGTCCGTCGAACTTAAGCAACTTGGCCAGGCCAAGCGGGTCAAGATCGACAAGGACAACACCACCATCATCGAAGGCGCGGGCAGCACCAAGGCGATCAAGGGACGCATTGATCAGATCCGTGCCGAACTCGACAAGAGCACCAGCGACTACGATCGCGAGAAGCTCGAAGAGCGGTTGGCGAAGCTCGCCGGCGGCGTGGCCAAGATCAACGTCGGCGCCGCGACCGAAAGCGAGATGAAGGAAAAGAAGGCGCGCGTCGAAGACGCCTTGCACGCGACTCGTGCCGCGGTCGAGGAAGGGATCCTTCCCGGCGGTGGCGTCGCGTTGGTCCGTGCCTCCAAGGCGGTCAAGCCCAAGGGGCTCAGCCACGACGAAGAGGCCGGCTATAACATCGTCGTCCGCGCCGCGACCGCTCCCCTGTACTGGATCGCCAGCAACGCGGGTGAAGATGGCGGCGTCATCGTCAATAAGGTCGCCGAGGCCAGCGGCAACGACGGCTTCGATGCCCGCGCGGGTAAGTTCGTCGACATGGTCAAGCAAGGGATCATCGACCCGACCAAGGTCACCCGAACCGCGTTGACTAACGCGACCAGTGTTGCCACCTTGCTCCTCACCAGCGACGCGCTCGTCTCCGACCTTCCCAAGAAGGAAGAGAAGGCGGCCGGCGGCGGCATGGAAGACATGTACTAAGCGTTCCAAGAACGCCAAGCGACTCGGAGATCGGTTCGCCGAACTCCGAGGGACAAGACTGCAAACGCCTACCTCCGAGCGATCGGCGGTAGGCGTTTTGCGTTGTTGCTTCAGGTCGCAGAACGAACTTTGGAGCGCGTCTGACGGGAAATTTTCCTGTAAGCGGCCTCCGCATCCGACGGGAAAGTTTCCCGTGCTGGAAAAGTTTGCATCGTTGACATATGTAGTTAGTTTGTCTAACATGCATTTGGAGAATGGCTTGCGGGATTCGGTGCTGGAATTTTGATTCCGGCATTCCGTTTGCGTTAAGTGGCTCCCGGCTTCCAGTCTCTCCCAGCGGGATTTCCCCCCGGAAGTAATAAACCTCTCCGTGGGAGAGCGAGCCATTAATGCCCTCTCCCCCCGGGAGAGGGCAGGGTGAGGGGCTCCGAGTGTGGGGCATCTATCTTCCACCCTCGCGGTGAGTGAGGGAAACGGAACGAAGGGCGAGCGAAGAATACTCCTAAACGGGGATGAGCGGGAAACTCCTCACCCCAACCCTCTCCCCCGGGAGAGGGAGTTGCCCTCTGGGCGAGGGCAGGGTGAGGGGCTCTTGCATTCCACCCTCTCCCTCTGGGAGAGGGCAGGGTGAGGGGGCATCTGCCCCAAGAGCGAAAATCAAGGAATCGTTTGGTGGTCACGCGGGATCTGGGGACAACGAGGAGGAGAGAAGCGGTGAAACGACCCTCAAGGAAAACATGGTCGGCGAAACCCCGGTTGGGGTTCACGCTGGTGGAACTGTTGGTGGTAATCAGCATCATCGCAGTCTTGAGCGCGATGATCTTGCCGGGGGTGATGAACGCCCGTCGAGCCGCCCGCCGGGCACAGTGCAAAACAACCTGCGCAACATCGGCGTCGCCATGATTGACTACGTGACGGCAAGCAATTCCTTTCCTGCGAGCGGGGTGTGGGAGCAACCTACAGGATCTGGTGGAAATCCGGTACCTTGGGCAACTGAACTCACGAACCCCACAAACACTTATCAAAAACGTGATTACACGAATCCTACCAACGGGAATGACAAAGGTATGCGTTATAGTTGGGTGAGAGACATGCTTCCCCGCCTGGATCGCTCAGATTTATACGATCTTTGGGATACATCCGCAGCGCAAGGTAATGGAACCTACCTTGATACGGTGGTAACGTCTGCGGGTAAGCGTCCCGCCATGGGAACTGGAACCGTCGCTGGGCTTACCGAGACCGATATTCGCGTTTTCGTGTGCCCGGACGATATCACCGCTCAACCAGGACGAGGTAACCTTAGTTACGTCGTCAACGGTGGGTTTTCGCCGCGTCCCGACCTCTGGCCTTCGTTGGCGCCTGTGACTTAACAACGGACCAGGGTCCTTGGGTCAAGAACAACCTGTTCCGGATGGGGCTTATGTTTTTGGAGGGTCCCACCAAGGAACGTCGCCACACAATTGAAAGCGTGAAGGATGGGACGACCACCACTGTCATGATGTCCGAAAACGTTAATGCCGGTTTTGCCGATAGCATGTACGGTGGTTCAAATACTGTTGAGCAAGTAAACTGGGCCTGTCCGCATCCGTCCAATACTTCTTTCTTCGTGCAAACCGCTCTGAATACGAGCGACGTAACCGGGCAAGTGATAGTTTCTGGTACCCCAGGAGATCGATACATCTATGAACGCTCTAACACTCGCGGATCGACATCTGGCGGCATCAATGGCGATATCACTGGATTGTTGGAAGGCCAATTTCCGTATCCGAACAGTTATCATACTGGAGGTGTTCACATCTTGATGTGTGACGGTGGTACGCGTTTTCTAAGCGACTCTGTCTCGGGGGACATCTGGGCGCGACTTGTCACGCCGGACGGAGGCCGAATTGTCGGGCCGAACCTTGGAATATCACCAGGCGAGACGAACAAGAAACCCGGCCTTCATTTCGAAGACGGCAACGGCGTTGAGAAAAACAAGGGCAATGCTCAGATTCCAATCCGAGAAAGCGATATTCCGTAAGGCGGATCGGGTGTCCGACATCAAGCACCAGAGAGCCTGAAAGCCACTTTCCCCCGCGAGAGACCCACGTTTCTCGCGGGGGAAATGCATTTCTTGACGGAACCAATCCGCCCCGCCACCGTGGACGCCGGAATTGGCGCGGATTCCCGTCGGCACGCGTCACGAAACCCCCCTTGTGTCACCCTTCCAGGGTGATGAAAAATGTTGTTGGGCGACGCGTTTTCCAGGGCTTCGCCCTTCGCTGACATGTCATGGCCCTCCGGGCCGAAAGACGGCAACGCCCGCTGCCCCCGGCGGACGCGCGGATTACCGATGGAAAACAATTCGGGCGCCGTTTTCCCACGCCCGGGTATTACGGGCCAACGTCCCGAGGGGATCCGCGGTCGTCGCCATTCTCCCCCGCCCCGGAGGGGCACGACATGATAGCCTAGGGCAACGCCCTAGGAGGACCGAACAAAAGACCATCCAGAGCCCCGGAGGGGCGACTCAAACGTCCGCGAACCACGACGGGATTCCACGAATCCCCCGCCCGTGCGGCAATCCCGTTCCATTCGGGCCGTGCCCATTGCCCCCCTTGTGCACCCTTCCAGGGTGATGAAAAAATGTTTGGGGGGGCGATTACCACCAGGGCTTCGCCCTTCGCTGCCATGTGTCTGGCTCCGGGCCGAAAGCCGACAACGCCCACGGGTCCATGCAAACGCGCGGATTCGAGATGGATGTCGATTCCCCCGCCCCGGAGGGGCACGACAGGATAGCTCAGGGCAACGCCCTAGGAAGACCGGCAAAAAACCATCCGAGCCCCGGAGGGGCGAAACAAACGGTTCCGCGAACCACGATGGGAATCCCGGATTGTCGTGCCCGGGCGGCAATCCTGTTCCCGTCGTGCCGTGCCCATTGCCCCCCATGTATCACCCTTCCAGGGTGATGAAAAAATGTTTGGGGGGGCGATGACCACCAGGGCTTCGCCCTTCGCTGCCATGTCATGGCCCTCCGGGCCGAAAGACGGCAACGCCCGCGGAGACGCGGTAACGTATGGATTCGCGACGGCACGCGGGTAATGGTTGCCGTGGCGACCGGCGCGAATGCATGATGGAACCCGTCCACGGTTCCCGGCGGACGGATTAAACGATGGAAATCCATTCACCATGCCACGGGCATCGCGGAAAATGCGGATCCGTGTTGAACGCCATTCTCCCCCGCCCCGGAGGGGCACGACAGGCTAGCCTAGGGCAACGCCCTAGGAAACCGACCAATAGAACAACCAGAGCCCCGGAGGGGAGCACAAACGATTCCGAGAACCACGATGGGAATCCCCGGATTGTCGTGCCCGGGCGGCAATCCCGTTCCTGTCGGGCCGTGCCGACGATCCCATTGTGTCACCCTTCCAGGGTGATGAAAAATGTTTGGGGGGGCCATTACCACCAGGGCTTCGCCCTTCGCTGACATGTGTCTGGCCCTCCGGGGCCGAAAGACGGGCAACGCCCGCGGAGACGCGCTAACGTATGGATTCGCGACGGCACGCGGGTAATGGTTGCCGTGGCGACCGGCGCGAATGCATGATGGAACCCGTCCACGGCCCCCGGCAGGCGCGCGGATTACCGATGGAAATCCATTCACCATGCCACGGGCATTGCAGAAAATAATTCGGACGCCGTTTTCCCAAGCCTGGGTGTTACGGGCCAACGTCCCGCGCGGATTACCGATGGAAATCCATTCACCATGCCACGGGCATTGCGGAAAATAATTCGGACGCCGTTTTCCCAAGCCTGGGTGTTACGGGCCAATGTCCCGCGCGGATTACCGATGGAAAATCATTCACCATGCCACGGGCATCGCGGAAAATGCGGATCCGTGTTGAACGCCATTCTCCCCCGCCCCGGAGGGGCACGACAGGCTAGCCTAGGGCAACGCCCTAGGAAACCGACCAATAGAACATCCAGAGCCCCGGAGGGGCGACAAAAAAGGAGCATTTCGCCATGCCACAATCCCTGGTGCACAATCTCATTCACCTTGTCTACGGCACGGAGGATCGTCGGCGATGGATAACGGATGACGTTCGTCCGCGATTGCACGCGTATCAAACGGGTATATTTAAAAAATGGGATTCCCCCTTGCTCGAGATCGGTGGAACGGACGATCACGTACATACGTTGTTTAGCCTTTCGAAGAATTGCGCGCTTGCCAAGGTCGTTGAAGAGGTGAAAAAGGGAAGTTCCATTTGGATCAAATCCGAGAGTCCGCGCTATGCGGATTTTGCTTGGCAAAAAGGTTATGCGGCATTCTCCGTCAGCGAGTCGAACGCGCGTTCGGTGAAAGCGTATATAGCCAACCAAGAGGCCCATCATCAAAAGATGGATTTCGACGTCGAGTGCGCGGCGTTGTTTCGCAAACATGGAATCGTGCTGAATGAGGGCTATCCCTGGGGTTGATCCTGTGCCGATGACCCCCTTGTGTCACCCTGCCAGGGTGATGAAAAAATGTTTGGGGGGGCGATGACCACCAGGGCTTCGCCCTTCGCTGACATGTCATGGCCCTCCGGGCCGAAAGACGGCAACGCCCGCGCGGATTCGAGATGGAAAACCATTCACCATGCCACGGTTGTCGCGGGCATCGGCGTGTCGTTCGCAAGGAAACTCCCGGTTGACGTGACAATGTTCAGGCGATGATCCTCATTCATACACGTTTCATTTTTCCGCGTAGGCGGGCATGATGGAGCAATGAGCGAGCCAGCGAATAAAGAGAATCGGATTACCTTGTGGTCCAGGCGGACGATGGGGGATGTCGCGTTGGAAAGTGCGGCGACGTTGCCGACACATCCCCGCGAGGCCCAGCGTTCCTATCTCGCCTTGCTCGCCATGGTCATGGTCCTGCTCGCGGCTCCGTTCCCGTTACTGCGCAACTCCACTTTCCGAGGAAGTCTCGAACTCCACGCGACGATCGCCATCGTCGGCGCGCTCCTGGGACTCGTGACGGGATTTGCCCTCATCCTTCGCTACTACGCGCTGGGCAATCGTTTCCACCTCTTCATCGGCCTGGCATTTTTCGTTAGTGGAACGGAAGAGTTCGTGCATGGCATTCTCTGCCTGCGGGATTTTTTCGGCTTTAACGCCATCAGCCGGGCGGAACTCCTTCCCGAAACCTACGTGGCCAGCCAGCTACTTCTCGCCTTGACGCTGCTCGTCGCGTTGGTCTTACCGACGTGGGTGGGAAAGCAGATGGGTTCCTTTCGCGAAACCATTCAGCTTGCGCTCACGGTTTCACTACTGACCACGTTGGTGGCGGTGACGCTGCAGATACCTTTCCCGCAGCCGTTTTTCCGCGGCCAGCAGGTTTCACGTCCGGTCGATTTGCTGGTTGCCGGCGTGCTCCTTTGCACGCTGCTAGCGTACCTTCGCAGGTACGCGCAAGAGGCGGAGATGCTCGTCTGGTGGATCGCGCTCGCGATCGGCATCAACGCGGTGGGTCAGATCATGGTGCTCTTCTCCAACACGATGGTCTCGCCGACGCCCGGCTTCGACGCCTTTTTTCACGTCGCTTACTTTTACAAGGTGATCGGCTATCTGGTTCCTCTCATCGGGTTCTTTCTGTACCAGATTTCCGTGGTGCTGGAATACGAACGGACGCAGCGGGACCTGATCGCGGCCCGGGAAACGGCGTTGGCGGCGACGCAGGCGAAGTCCGAGTTCCTCGCCAACATGAGCCATGAGATCCGCACGCCGATGAACGGCATTATCGGCATGACCAGGCTCGCGCTCCGGACCGACTTGAGCGACGAGCAACGAGAGTATTTGACGTCCGTGCGCGATAGTGCCGTCTCGTTACAGAACCTTCTCGACGACATCTTGGATTTTTCAAAGATAGAAGCGGGCAAGCTGACGATCGAGCCGACCGAGTTCGACTTGCCCGACGTCATTCGCGCCGCGGTCGGAACCGTGGAGGTGACGGCTCGGGAAAAAGGGCTCTCTTTGGAGGCGACGCTGCCCGCCGACTTGCCCCAGACGGTGATCGGGGATTCCGCGCGGCTCAGGCAAGTTTTGCTAAACCTGTTGGGAAACGCCATCAAGTTCACGGATGCGGGGCGAGTAAGTCTGAAGGTGGATCGGCTGCCGACGCTTGGCGAGGAAGCGACGTTGCATCTGGCCGTCGAGGACACCGGCATCGGCATTCCCCTGGAAAAGCAGTCGATCATTTTCGAATCGTTCACGCAAGCGGACGGTTCCACCAGCCGGAAGTTCGGCGGGACCGGTTTGGGGCTGGCCATCTCGGCTCAACTCGTGCGGATGATGAATGGCGAGATCTGGGTGGAAAGCGAGCTCGGCAAGGGGAGCACGTTTCACTTCACCGTCCGTTTTCGACTACCGAAGGCAATCCACCCGCCCGGCAGTGACGGTAATCGCGCGAACGGAGAGCACCCTCGGCGCGCCTTTCCCATTCTTCGAACCCGCAGGCCCGCGCGAATTCTTCTCGCGGAGGACAACCCCGTCAATTTCAAGCTGACTGCCGCCATGCTCGGGGAAATGGGGCACGCCGTGGTTCCCGCTCGCAATGGTGCCGAGGTGGTCGAGATTTATCGGTCCCAAGATGTCGACCTGATTCTCATGGACGTGCAGATGCCCAAGGTATGTGGCATCGAAGCGACGGAACGGATACGACTTTGAACGCGACAGGGCGTCACGTGCCGATTATCGCCTTCACGCGCATGCCATATGGGACCGACCGATGTCTTCAAGCAGGCATGGATGCCTACGTCATCAAACCGATCGACGACGAGCAGCTCTTCACCGTCATGGAATCCATGTTGAGCGGTCGGTCGGAGGACAAGGAGGACTCGAAGGTAATGCCGCCGAGAATCACGACGATGCCACGCCCGTTGCCGAGATATTCGATCGGGAAAAACTGCTTCGGCAGGCGGGGGCAGGCCGCCGTCGTTGCGGAGATCACGCAACTGTTTCTCGAACAGTCGTTGGAATTGATGTCGAGCATGCGTGCCGCGTTGGAATCACGCGACCAGGAACACCTACGGCAGTCGCTCCATACGCTCGCAGGTTCCGTGGGGAACTCATGCCCCGCGAACGTCGCTGGCCATCTACCAGTTGCAGGACGCCGAGATCGGAAGACCGGTCGCGAGCGGAAACGGCGTTTGCGGAACTGGAGATGGAACTACGCTCTTCGCGATGCGTTATTGAGCATCGGGCGCTAGAAGCGGAATGCTGGCATCCATGAATGGGCGTCGATAAATCGCCACGATGCATAATCGACGACATCGCGTTCGATTACGCCCTGCCGCCACCCAGTCGGCCGAACAGAATGCGGTAGGCGAACAGGACACACAAGCCGCCGAACACCGCCATGAAGAGCCCGCTCAGGCTGAATTGCCGCGTAATCTCGTACGTCTCGCCGGTGCAGTACGCATAGACGTAGTTGCCGACGAACGCCCCCGCAAATACCCGGAGCCCCGCGGTAACCAACAATCCCCCTGATCCCGACTGGGTATGATCAGTTTCGGCGATGACGCCAGCGATCAAGCCGAAGATTGCCCAGCTTATATAGACTCCGTGTGGTCTGCGTCTGGCAGTTCCAAGTTGAAAGCCTTATTTTTTCCCGCCTGCCTCGCAAAACGCACGATCCCGGATTTCGAACTGGCGTGATACTTCAGGAATGAAAATGGATAAAGGGGGATTGGGAAAAATTGCCGAAGAGAGTTCGCGACGAATTTGTTGGCACAGCCGAAGACGGAGAGCCCCTCACCCCAGCTCCTCTCCCAGCGGGGAGGGAGAAGGCGGGAGAGCCCTCACTCCCAGCCCTTCCCAGTGGGAGGGAGAAGGCGGAGAGCCTCCTCACCCCAGCCCCTCCCAGCGGGAGAGGGAGAAGGCGGAGAGCCCCGCACCTAGCCCTCTCCCAGCGGGAGAGGGAGAAGGCGGAAAGCCCTCACCGACCTCTCCAGTGGGAGAGGGAGACAGTGGAGAGCCCCTTCACCCCAGCCCTCTCCCAGTGGGAGAGGGAGAAGGCGGAAAGCCCCTCACCCCAGCCCTCTTCCAGCGGGAGAGGGAGTAGACGGAAAGCCCCTCACCCCAGGCCCTCTCCCAGCGGAGAGGGAGTTACCGATGTGCGAGGGGGCCGTAGAGTTCAGGTCTGCGGAACCGGTAGAGGTATTCCGGCTCGGCGCGGGCGGCAGCGAGCACGTTAGCATCCAGGTCCAAACAAATCATCCCTGGCTCGCCACCGGGACCTTGCCATTCGACCAGGATTTCTCCGCGGGGAGAGACAATCATGCCTCCACCGGGAAATCGCTGCGTGACTCCCGCACATTCCACGATTCCGGTGTAGTTGCAGGCAATAACGAAGACGCCGTTCTCCATGGCCCGGCTGCGAACGGCGTTGCTTGCCCAGCGGGACCAGCCTTCGGGAGTGCAGGGGGGAGGGTCGGCGGCAAACGGCATCAAGACGATTTCGACGTTTTGAGCCGCGAGCAGTCGCGTCGATTCGGGAAGGAGCGCGTCGAAACAGATGTTTATCCCGATGCGTCCCAACCGCGTATCCACGACGGGAGCGTCGTCGCCGCCGACATAGAACGGCATCTCGAACATCGGAATATGCAGCTTCCGCCATCGCCCAAGGAGACCTTGAGGTCCGGACAAGCACCTGGGTGTTGTAGAGCAGGTTGCCCGCGTCCTCGAAAGTAGCCCCACGGATAGTAGAATCTCGTGTTCGCCGGCAATCTTCACCAGCCGTCCGATTTCGTCGCCATCGAGCTTGATCGCGAACTGGCGCGCCGCGAGGAGCCGCGTTTCTTAGCCACGTCTCGTGGTTGCCGGTCGGATGGTTGGGAATGAAGCCGGTGAGGGAGAGTTCGGGAAACAGGGCAAGGCGCGCCCCATCTGCCGCCGCCCTTCCCCCCAGGTGGCGATCTTGGCGAGATTGTCCTTCAGGAGGTCACCCGGCTTCGTATCCACGCAACCGCCGCCACGCGCGCTCGATCCCGCATCCTCGGAACCCTTCCTTCGCATCCGCAATGGCGCTCCCCCTACTCGAGGTCGGCCAAGTTTCCAGCCTCGTGCGGAGGACGACGATTTATGGATAGGGAAATGGTGTCGCCGCGCCTCGCGGGTGGTATCAAGAATGGAGATGGCGTCAGGCGGATTGGCGAAACGCTTTGAGGCCTCTTGCCGATAAGAAGCCTACTGTCGGGGCCTTATGCCAATACACGGACGCCGCGAATGGCGGCTACACGGACGCCGCGAATGGCGGCTACATGGACGCCGCGAATGGCGGCTACATGGACGCCGCGAATGGCGGCTACATGGACGCCGCGAATGGCGGCTACACGGACGCCGCGAATGGCGGCTACATGGACGCCGCGAATGGCGGCTAGCGAATGGGCTTTCCAATTAGCCGGGTCGTGGTAACGGCATTGCTCTTCTAATGCTCGACAACGAGCGTGACGGCGGCGTTGCTGCTGGGGACCACAAGTCCCAGGGGGGAGGCATTACCGGTGGGCTCGGAGGCCGTCGCCGGGCTTGACAGCGAATTGGCCGCTTCGCGGTAACTGACCAGCCGTTGTTTCCGAGGATCCCAAAGATTGGACCGGAAACACGCGGAGATGTCACGGGGATGCAGGGTGGTTTGCGGTGGATTCTGGAATTGAGGAATCGCCGCCATCGCTTCGGGCAAGCGATAGAAGACGATTCGCGAATTAAGGTGATGGATATGGTGATAGCCGATATTGCCCGTGAACCAATTCATGATCGGTCCCAGCTTCATGAAGCTCGATGACTCCATCGATCCGCGCGAATAGTTCCAATCCCCCGCCGGGACCACGCGCATCTCGGGAAAGTTATGTTGGGCGTAAAACAGATACGCACCAAGAACGGCGCCGATCGCCAAGGGAAGTAGGAATCCGAAGAAAACGACAGACGGTCCCCCAAGCACCGCTAAGAGCGTAATCAAGGCTGCGTGGACGACGATGGAGACGCCGCCGTCCCAATGCCGCCGAGGGAAGCGCGCGAACGGCAAGAGACAAATATTGAAAAAGAAGACGGTCCCGTAGGCGGCGAGAATGGTGAGCGGATGTCGCGCGATTCGATAGGCAATTCGCTGTCGAAAGGTTGCGTGACGATACACTTCCGTGCTCATGAGAGGGAAGGAACCGATTTCCGACGTGACCAGGGGAGCTGGTCGGTTTTTGCCCAGTACCGGTTTGCCGACGTGGGCATGGTGCACGTTGTGGCCGCGGCGCCAAGATTGAGGTGGAGTAAGCACGGCGAATCCAAAACAGCTAAAGAGCAAGTTGGCAAGCGATGATCCGTGCAATAGGGAACCGTGCATGAAGTCGTGAAACAAAATGAAGGCGCGTATGAACAACAGTCCGCCAAGGATCGCAAAGGCCAATTGCGCCGGCCACCAGGACAGGCTCGCGGCGAAAAACATTGAAGAGGCCAACAATAGAAAGGTCGAGGCTACGTGCCACCAACTCGTCCATCGGCACTCGGTGGCAAAAGGTAACGTCGCTTCAAAAAGAGCCTTTTCGTTCCCATCCATGGAATTCGCGTTGCCGTTCATGTGCCATACCTCTGGAAGTGGACCATGCACCGCGATGATGCAACAAGCCACGCGTTCTCTTTTCTCCGCCCGCGAACCGACATCTAGTTTTCCATTCCAAAAGGTTGTCCCGGGGGGCATTGGTCCCGGAGGGAAGTGATCCCGCCAGCGATGGGCGGAGTAACTAACTTGTTTTCGAAACGTCCGCCAAAACGTTAAACGGCGCTAATCCTACCGCTGACCTAATCTGACACAAGGGGAATAAATGACTTGTTCCATGCCCCTAGCTTATCAAATCCGCGACGCCGCACGTGATGTCTTTCCGGGAATCCGCGAAGTCGTCGCAAAGGGCGCGAGCGGTTGCTCAGCCGCGAGACCACTTTTCCGAGCGGCAAAAGAGGTCTGTCGAACCATGCAATCTCTAACGATCGGCCCACAAGTGGTGGTGGTTGATTGCTTTTTGAAAAGAAATGGATTGTGGACCGATCGGTAACGTCCCGATTTCTCAATCGGTTAAAAGGAGAGACGATTTCTTGCGGTAAAATTCGATTCGGCGACCGCGACGAGTACTCGCTTGCGCGACGTAATTTGCACGGTCGAATTTCGCAGTGGCAAGATTAGTTCGCCGTCGACGCCGTGGCGTTCTCCTTGGCCTCCGCGTGTTTGCCGATGAAGCCGCGGATGGCGGTGACGAACTCGGGCCGGCGGAATGCGTTCATGTGGTCCGCCTCCTCGATCACCAGAATCTCGAGATTCGGAACCACGCCGATCATGGCGTCCACCCCTTGCTTCAGCGGATCGACTTCACCGATCAAGGCCATGACGGGGACTTCATTCTCCTTCCATTGGCTTTCCGTGACCTGAAAGTTGCGCATGCCTCGCACGACGGCGGCGAGTGCCTTGACGTCGTTGGTCAAGGAGAGGAGTTGGTTGATGCTGTTGAGTGCTTCGGGAGCAAGTGGCGGGCGGCCCGCGGGGTGCAAGCGGAGAATGAGGGGCGTGACCCCTTTGCCTGTCTCGAGGGACTCGGCGAGTTCGTTCATGAACGTGGTCATGAGCTCGTCGTCCGGTTTGGTCCAGCCCGCTCCACCGAGCGTCGCGGAAATCATGCGGTCCGGATGGACGGTGAGCAGCTTCGCGGTGATGAATCCTCCCATCGAGTAGCCGACGACATGGGCCTTCTTGACGCCGACGTGATCGAGGATGCGGACGGCGTCTTCGACCATTTCGAGTCCATATGCCGAGGGGTCATGCGGCTTGCCGCTCTGGCCATGGCCGCGATTGTCGTACGCGATGACCTTGTAATCCTTGGATAGGTTCTCGATGACCGGCATCCAGTTCATTTGGTAGCTGCCGGTGAAGCCATGGATGAGGAGGACCGGTTCGCCTTCTCCCTTGACGATGTAGTTGATCTTGACGCCGTTGGAGTCGAAGGATTGTTTTTGAGCGGGAGGGGTCGCGGTCTTTTGCTGCGCGTAAGCGCTGGATGAAACGAATAAAACCGCCGCCGACAGAAGAATAAGAACCTGGCGTTTCATGGAAGGTTTCCCCGACAGTTCCCGAATTTCCACCGGCGCCACGCCGGAAGGACGTAGTGTAACCGGGGCCGCTCCCCGCCGCCAGTGGGTCTCCCGGCGCTCGGTTTCTCGAATTCGAGACGAGGTCGCGGCGCTTAGGCGAGTCGAGCCTTGACTTCGTCGAGAATCACTTTGGAGGCGGTGGCTCCGACGCGCGAGACGCCGAGGGCTCGGACCTCGAGCAGTCGGTCGAGCGTTCGTATCCCTCCCGCCGCCTTGACGCCGACGGCAGCCGGGCAATGTTGCCGCATCAGCCTTAGGTCATGGTCGGTCGCGCCGCCGTCACCATACCCCGTTGCGGTTTTGACGAACGCGGCCCCGACCGCCGTGCAGAGTTCGCAGAGGCGTATTCTGTGTCTGTCCTCGATCATGGAGTTCTCGAAGATCACCTTCACGATCGCCTGATGCTCGCGCGCGATGCGAACGATGGTGCCGATTTCGCTTCCGACATAGCCCCAGTCCTCGGAAAGCACTTTGCCGATGTTCACGACCATGTCGAGCTCGGTGGCGCCGTCCAGGATCGCTTGCTCGGCTTCGAACGCCTTGACCGCGGTGGTGTTGCCTCCTTGAGGGAAACCGACGACGGTCCCGACCGCGACGCCGCTCCCCGCCAGGAGGTCGGACGCATGCCGAACCCAGTAAGGCTTGATGCAAACGGACGCGACGCCGTATTCCGCCGCTAACTGACATCCTGCTGCCAGCTCCTGGTCCGAAAGTTTGGGTTGAAGCAGGGAATGGTCCAGCATTTTGGCGATGTCATCGTAGGTGAAGTCGGCCATGATCAATTCGGCTCCAGGTTCTGAAAGTTCGTCGGCGGACATTTTCGTCGAGTGGGGCTATAAATCCAAGGTGGTCGCCGGAGATTCTTTGGTTTCGAGGAAGGAGCGCGGGGCAAAACCCATGGCCGAGTCAAAATTTGTCTTTGACGTGACGGAAGCGGAATTTTCCTCCGTGGTGGCTCGTTCGCGCGAAGTGCCGATCGTTCTCGACTTCTGGGCGGGTTGGTGTCAACCTTGTCGCATGCTCACGCCCGTATTGGTCAAGCTCGCCGAGGAATATGGCGGGAAATTCCTGCTCGGCAAGGTGAATGTCGATGATTGTCCCTACCTCGCCAGCCAGTTTCAAGTAAGCGGCATTCCCATGGTCGTCGCGCTCGTCGACGGCAAGGTGGTTAGTCATTTCACCGGCGTCGTGGATGAAGCGCAAGCGCGACGGTTTTTCGATTCCATCCTTCCCTCGAGCGCCGATCAATTGATTCGACAGGCGGCGGACTTGGAGGCCACCGACCCGGCCCAGGCGCGATCACTCTACGAGACGGCCCTCAAGGAAGACCCCAAAAATAGCGTCGCGCAGGCTGCGCTCGCGGCACTTTACCTCGACGCGGGCGACGCCGAGAAGGCGACGCAGTGGGCAGAGGAGGTTTCGGAGGGGACGGACGGTTGGACGCGCGCTCAAAACGTTATGGCTCGGCTCGAGTTCCTTGCCAAGGCGAAGGAAGGAGGAACGATTTCCGATTGCAAAACGAAGTTGGCGACCGCTCGGACGACTTGAATGCCCGGCTTGCACTGGGGATTGCCTACGCGGCGGCGGGAAACTTCGGCGCCTTTTGGAAACTGCTGGTGCAGATCGTCGAAAAGAATCAGGCGTTCAAGGAGCGAATGCCAAGGGACTCATGGTCAAGATCTTCGGCATCCTCGGACCCACGCCGAGCTTTCCCGGTACCTACCGTTCCCGACTCGCCAGCGCGGCTTTTATTGACGGCTGGTCACAAGGTTCCAGGGGAGCGCCCATGACGAAATCGAGATTCGCGTCGCCCCGCACGACGGTCCATGCATCAATCTTTGCGCCAGGGGCGAACGAGGAGTTTCTCCGCTGCCGTTCGTCCCCAGGGTATTCGTATCCCCGACCGGACGATGAGCGCGCCCCGCGGAGGAGGGATGGTTCTCGATCACGACTCCCCTGGCTGCGATCCCTAATCCCGATTGGCTGAGGTACCAGGAACTCCGGCGATTGATCGAGCACGCGTTCGAGAATGAACGGCGTCTGCGTGTGAAAGCAAGCAAGCGGTTCGTTCGCATGGACGTCGGGGAGCCATCCGATTGGGAATCGGATCGCCATGAGGATCATGGCGGGGAATTGAAGAAACTGATCGATGCGGTCGATGAGCCGATCCGAGACGGCGTGTTCCAGGTGCTCGGCTTCTTCGTGCACTTCGTCCCAGGTCAGGCCGAGGGTTTGCTCGAGAAGCGGCTCGATGAGTCGATGTCGTCGCAAGATTCGCAAAGCCAGACGCGTTCCCATTTCGGTAAGTCGAACCCCCTCGTAAGCCTGATAATCCGCGAGTCCTGAGTCCGCGAGCGTTCGCAGCATGCTGGTGACGCTGCCGGGAAACCCGAGACGGCGCGCCAGTTCTCCAGTGCTCGCCGATTTTTGCGTTCCCTCGCCGCCCAGAATAGATCGTTTTGGCGTAATTTTCGACCGTAAGCGTGGCCATGATTGTTCCTCGGATTCCGGATGGCGCATTCCGGCAGGCCTTCGTGATCTCCCGGAGCGATTTCTCCCCATCGCGAATACGTCGTCGCCGTTTTTACCGTTCGAAAGCCGATTCCTCGTCCCCGTCCGATTGACGGGACGGTTGAATCGGGTCGCACCACTTATGCGTTTCAAAGGTAAACGACCAGGGAACGGCTTGGAGGCGTTCCCGGTTCCCTCCCTTACCGCGCTGGGAAGGAACAGCCAGTCCGATTCCTCGGAACCTTGCAGGTTGCGGCTTCATCAATGGCAGATATGCCGATTTCGCGGGAAGGCGTGGTTTCTCGAAACGGAGCGATTCGACGGGACGATGCGTCGGTTCCTTGATGCGATTCCTCTCCCCGCCCGGCAGGTAATCGGCTACACTTGTCAATAGGGAATAGGTGCCAGCGGAGGTTTGCCCATGAGCGAAGATCGAAGACTTTACCTCGCGGAACCTGGATGGCATCCGGTGATCGGCGGGCAGATTTTGCATTGTCACCTCGCGGATGCCGCCGACGGGTTTTATCACCGCATTGCCGCCGGTGGTGTACCTCTCTCGCGATACCGACCACTATTGCCTCAACTGCGCGGCTCAAAGAGAATTGTGCTCACCTTCGTGCGCTGATCTGGCCAATCCGCGTACGCTTTGAGGCCATTTTCCACGTAGTCCATCAGGGTTGGGAAGCACCACCGGGACACCCGTGATCCCACGGGCATCGTGTAGTCCTCGGTTCCGTCAGTCTCAGGTCGATCGAGGGCGATCAAAAAGCCTTGGGAGCGGGACGAGCGGCGCGCACGAACCGAAGCACGGTCTGATAAGCGCCAAAACTTCGCGTTCGCCGTCTGCCAGTCCGCGAGCGCACTTCACCCGTTGATTCAGTTCTCCCCCGGCCCTGTCTTGTACTCCAAAGATTGTGCAACCTGATGACGCATCCTCGACGACGGCCTTGCCATGCTCCAACGGCAGACTCAACGAATCGACATACGTGTCGGTCCATCGCGTCATGACGGTGCTCACCGTGGCGTGCACGAGGACGATTGGCGGGATGAGCACGGTTGATCCGATCCCCGCCGCGGTGGAGGTGGCTTTCGGATCCAGGCCGAACTGGCCGACGCGCGAGAGGACGGGAAGTACCGTCATTCCCAAGGAGGCGCCCCATAAGAAGAGCATGCCCGCGATCCAAGAATTTGCTCGTGTACAAATCGATGGCGCTCCAGCTGCCAAGTGGTGGGGCGGAAGCGAGCATGCCGAGCATGAGACCGAGGGCGACGCGACGAGAAGTCGCGTGGTAGGCCGGACAAGAACATCGAAACCGCCATCCCGACTCCGCGGGAACCAGTACCCATCGAGGTTGTTCGCCGAGGATAGCCAGGCCAGCCATGTATTCCGAGAGAAGTTCGAGGCAGGCGTAAAGAGTCACCAGGAATATCGACTTGCTGAACTGCGCGTGCGTACGTGCGTATCAGTCAAGCCGCCTTAATTCATGAGGATGTTCGGCGGTGAACTGTCGCCGACGAATGCCGCAGAAACGATGAACCGCTGTGCTCCGCTATTCCCGGTTGGAAGAGAACCATCCCCACCGTTGGCCCCGGTCGACGAATACGACCAATCCGATCATCGAACCGAGAAACGAGGAGTCCGGCGAAGTCAAAAGGAATGCGGTTGGGAATCGCCGGCCAGTCATGCTTCATGAAGCGGAAAGTCAGTCCCAACCCGACGAACCCCAGGAAGATGTTGGTTCCGTATACCCAGCGCCAAGAGAGGTAATCGACCGCGTACGCGGCTCCAATGGGAGAAAAGGCTCTGCTGGCATACCCGACCAGGCCGTAGAACGCGATGGCACCGCGCAGAGATTCCTTGAGCGTTTGAAAGAGCATGGCGCGCAGATTGGCGAGCACGAGTCCCTTGCCCAGTCCGCTGATCCCTTGGCCGACCGTCATTTGGGGAATTCCGCTGGAGGTTCCTTCGATGCCGTTACCGAGGATGAAGAGGATCATGCCCGCGATGTAGATCGCCCGTTTTCCGATCTTCAGCCGGAGCCATGGAGTGACGAAAATGCCCAAGAGGAGCATGAGGACCGCGGCGCCGCTTGGCCACTGCATGCTATAGCGGTCCCCCACGATCGCGTCGGTGACGACCTGGCCGGAGACCTCGAACACGGTTCCCGTTTGAAACACGCTGGCAAACGTTGGAACCGCCGCCACCGCCGCCCACCAGGGGATCGGCAAGCCGAAGATGTTTTCCTCCGTTTTCGTGGGCTCGCTCATGGCGTGGGTCCCGGAATGGTTTCGATCTGGATTTCTTCCTCCGCGGCTTTTTTGGCCCAATCGGGATCGCCAGGGCCATGCTCGATGGCTACCGTCGCTGAGAGCCCGGGTTTCAATTGGTCCCAGCGAGAGTCTTTTGCAATCCCGATTCTCACCGGAACGCGTTGCACGATCTTGGTGAACTCGCCGGAGGAAACGTCGCGGGGGATAAGCGAGAAGTTCGCCCCCGTTGCCGAGCCAACCCAGATCACCCGCCCACGAAATGGTTCATCGAAGGCATCGATCGTAATGTCGACGCGATTGCCGGGCGCGACGCCGCGGAGGCGGGTTTCCTCCAAGTTGGCCGTGATGTAGACGAGTTTCGGATCGAAAACGGTAAGTATCGGGGCGCCGGCCGCCGCGTAGTCCCCGAGACTTCGGTACCGTTTGACGACAATGCCGTCGAAGGGGGCTTTGAGATCCGTGTAGTCGAGATTGGCTTGCGCCAAATCGCGCTCGCGGGACGCTTGTTCGACCAGTGATCTCTTGAAGGCGACGCGCCGGCGTGATTCTTCGATTTCGATCCGGCCGACTTTTGCGAGATTGAGAGCTTCCGTCGCTCGAAGGGTCTGTCTCTCCGCCGAGCGCCGTTGCTCCTCCGCGATTTGGATCTGATTCTTGGCGGCTTGGGCTTGCGCGAGACGAGCTTCCGTGTAGTGGACGTCCGCTTCCGCGGTCTTGAAGACTTTCGTCGCTTCTTCAAATCGCCGAAGCGGAACCGATTGTTTCTGGAACAAGTTCGAATACCGGACGTAGTCTTCCTCCGCGTTGACGAAGACCGCTCGGGCCGAGTCCACTTCCGCGTGAGCCGCGACGATCTGTTTATCCACGTCCTGCGTCGTCAAATCGAGGGCTCGGGTCGCCTTGCGCAAGTCGTCCCCCGCGATGGCGGCGAGTTGTTCCGCAATCGCGATTTGCAGCGGAACCTGCGCTTCAAGCTTGGCGAGCGCGGATTCCTCCGTCAAAAGGTCCGCCTTGGCCGCGGACCATTTTGCTTCCGCGATTTCAAGGGCCCGCTGATAAACCGTGGGATCGATTTTGGCCAGCTTCGTTCCCCAGCGGATCCACTGACGCTCCTCCACGAAGACTTCGACGATCTGGCCGGGCACGTTGGGCGCGAGATTGACCAGGCGCGACTGCACGAAGGCGTCTTCGGTGATGAATGAGTGAGGCCCTCGTATTCGACCCACCGAATGACGAAGAACGCACCGGCAATTCCAGCCACAAGACAAGGGACCAAAACCACCGATCGGCGAGTCCAACGCGGCTTAGCCGACGCTGGCGCTACGTAATGCGGCGGTTGGGCGAACCTGATGCAGGATTGGGCACGGGACTCTGTTCATTCGGCGTGGTGGGCCCGTCAGGCGCGCTCATGGCGCCACCTCCTTTTCGAGCCAGGGTGCAATGGATTGGCGAATGGGGGAGTTGCTCAGCTCGGTCATGGTTGCGGAAGCCTTGGGAATATTCATCGCTTGCCGGCGGGCGTCGAAATCGACCTCCTCCTCGACCAGTTCCACCGATTCCCCGCCGGTTGGATGGGAGGCCTGTTCGTCCAGTTCGAGATCGTTTGGCATATCCACCCCCACGGCGTAGACGAGCCGGGCAATGGAACTGTGATAGTCGCAGACTGCCTGGACCATACTTTGTTGGGCGCGAGTGAGAGTCGTTTCCGCGTCCACGACGTCGGTGGGCGTTGCGGCTCCCTGAGTAAACTTGTTCTCCACTAACCGTAGGTTCTCAAGCGACTGGCGAACGGCGGTGCGCGCTAGAACGATCCGCTGGCGAGCATCGTCTATCCCGAAAAAAGCATGGTTTACCTCAAAGGCGATGTTGTCGCAGACCTGCTTTGCCCGCGCGATGGAGGCGCGGACATCGGCCTTCGCTTGTTGGAGTTCGCCGATCTTCCTTCCTCCTTCGTAGAGGCCGACGTCGAAGTTGATCCCCGCGATGAGGACTTCACTATTGGCGACTCCTTCGCCTTCGATGCTCGCCGCCGTTCCGGCGACGGAAAGGCGGGGAAGAAATTCCCCTTTAATCGCCCGTTCCCCGGACCTCGCCACTCGGATCGCTTGCTGAATGATGATGAACTCGCGACGGGCGTCGATCGCCATTTGCAGACATTCCTCGAGCGATAACCCGAAACCAGGCTCCCCTTCGATCGGGACCACTCGCAACGGCTCGCTGGCGTTTCGCCCCATGGCAAGGTTCAATGCGGATCTGCCGACGCGTGCCTGAGTTTTCGCGGAGACGAGTTTCTGTTCCATTTCCGCCAGTTGCACTTCCGCGCGGAGTACGTCATCGAGGTCCGCGGCCCCTTGATCTAGCATGTTGCGGGCGACATAGAGATGAGACTTGGCCCGGCGCACGCTCTCTTCACCAACCTGTACGGAAGCTTCCGCGAACAGCAGATGGTAGTAGGCAAGCCGAACGTCGAGTTCGGTCGTTTGTTTCGCCCGCTGATATTGCAACTCCGCGATGGCCGTCGTGCCGAGCGATTGGTCATAGCGGCCGCGAGTTTTACCGAAGTCCCACAACGTCCATTGCACGTGCATCTCTGCGAGCGTGAAGTTGTCCGCGCCAGGACCAAATCCCACCACGGTCGGCAGTGTCGCGGTCGTGAACCCCTGCACGTCCGTCACGCCTCCGACCATGCGGTAGGTGCCAAGCACTTGAGGCAAATAGGGGGAGAACGCAATGGCTTCTCCGGCTCGTGACTTGGCGATCTGCTGTGCCGCCACCTGCAAACTCGGTCGATTTCGCAGACCAAAGTTCACCGCTTCTTCCAGCGTGAAAGTGACCTCATCCCTCTCGTACCAATCGGGTGTGGAGGCCTCCGAATTGGTGGCGTCTCCATTGGGTTCCCCGGGTGCCGCGCTGCTTTCTTTTCGCACGATGGTTGGGTCAGGCGCGGGATCGAT
>JAXMAQ010000032.1:0-77598 GCA_046350335.1 Planctomycetota bacterium | reverse complement strand
TTGCATGGCGAACCCGACGCAGAGGCCGGCGACGAGCGGCCTTAGCCAGTCCCTGCTTTCCCAGGGTCGAAACCAAATCAGGATCGCCAGGGCAAACCAAAGGAGTAGGTAGAATTCCGTGCTCGATTGATGCAGCATGTTTTCGATCTGGTTGCCAAGAAGGCAGTAGGCCAGGCCACACGCCGCCATCGCGAGGGTTCCAAAATGGCGGAAAGTGAACAGCAGCCACAAGGCGAGGGCGAGAGTCCCATAGACGTTCGTGGCCACGCGAAAGGCACTCAGGCTGTTGCCGAACAACGCTTGGACGAAGGCCGTCCAAAGAAAGACTAAGGGGGGCTTCTGGTTATACGCGTCGACATAGGGGAGTTTGCCCGAGGCCATGACCTGTCCCATGTGCGCATACTCCCCTTCGTCCCGTATCAGGGGAAGCTCGCGAAACGGCCAGCGCATCAGGAAATAGAGGCCGAGAATCGCCATTAGCAAAAGCCAATCGCGCCCGCGAAATCCGTCGGGCGTGGTGGGCAACGACGGGGTTGACGCAGGTCGGAGATTGGGCTCCCGCGTGTTCTTGTCGCGGGCGATCTTGGATGCCTTGTTCATCGAGCGGAATCGAACTCCTCTAAGGTGCGTCGCCAGTCTAGCAGCCTCGGTAATGCCTCGCCATGGTTCTTCTCCGACGGTCATCGCGGATTTCTCGGACGGTCGAACGGCACGAACCCATGTTTGAGGGCCGGAAGCTTGGGGACTCGGATGGCGAATGTCCCCTCGCCGCGTAGAATGGACAATACCCAATGGCGGCCGGCCGCGGGATTGCTTTTCTGAGCGGCAAAAGCGAGCATTCGAAAAGCAATGTCGTCGTTCCCGGCCCGGGCTGACTGTTGTATGGGTGGTGGGATAAAAGGCCTGGAGAGCCCATGGACACGTTTGTCGATCTTCTCCTGGGAAGTCGGATTCCTTACATCACGTACGCGGTGCCGGTTTTCTTTCTCCTGATCGGCGTGGAACTCCTTGTCGCGTGGATGGGACGGCGTTCGCTTTATCGGTTCAACGACTCGATTAACGATTTGAGCTGCGGAATACTGCAGACGGTGAGCGCGGTTTTCACCGTTACCCTGCTGACGGCGGCGTACCTCTTTCTCTACGCCCGATTCGCGCAATGGGACATGCGAACGTTTTCACCGGCGGGGAAGTGGGCCTGCGCGATCGTCCTCTTCTTGGGGGTCGATTTTTGCTACTACTGGTTCCACCGTCTGAGCCACGAGATCAATGCCGCCTGGGCGGCCCATGCCGTCCACCATCAAAGCGAGGAGTACAATCTGACGGTGGCGCTCAGGCAGGGGACCTTCCAGCCTTTTTTCTCGTGGGTTTTCTACCTGCCGCTGGCGGTTTTGGGATTCCCGCCGGAATGGTTCGCCGCAATGAGTTCGTTCAACACGCTGTATCAGTTTTGGATTCACACGCGGGCGATTGGCAAGCTGGGACCCTTGGAATGGGTCCTCAATACGCCGTCCCACCATCGCGTGCATCATGGCCGGAATCCTAAGTACCTGGACAAGAATCACGCGGGGACGCTAATTATTTGGGATCGGATGTTCGGCACGTTCCAAGAGGAGGAGGAGGAACCGGTCTACGGGATCGTCCGCCCGCTGGCGAGTTGGAATCCCCTCTGGGCGAACGTGCACGAATACGTCGAAATCTACGAGACGGCGAAAGCCGCGCCGTTTTGGTTCGACAAGGTCAAGATCTGGTTCATGCCCCCTGGCTGGACGCCGCGCGGACTTCCCGAGCATCCGCCTACTCCCGAAGTTACTGCCGCCACTGTCCGGAAGTATGACGCGAAGTCCAGCGCCTCGATGAGCCTTTATATCTTCATTCATTTTGTGCTGACGTTGTTTTTGGGCGTGTACGTGATGGCGTCGAAGTCCGGCTCGGTATCGCTTGTGAGGCTGGCGGGTCCGGCTTTGCTGGTGGCGTTTGGCCTGTTGAATTTTGGCGCGATTCTGGAAAGTCGACCATGGATCTCTTGGGCCGAGCCGATGCGATTGTTAACCACAGTGCTCGTGATTACTTTTCTATTCGACGGCTCGACGCACCTTCCTTTCGTCGTCTTCGTCGCGTCGGTCACGATGCTTGGCTCCTGGTGTTGGTTTCTCGCCTTTCGCAGTAAACCGGAATCATTGGCCGACCCCATTGCTGGTGCCATGGAGAGCAGGGCTCATTGACCCCTTGGGCCGGCGGTTTCCACGCTTCGAACTCACTTCTTGGTTTTTCATATCCATGAAAAACAGTGTACATTTGTTGCTATTTCTCTTGCGGTTTGCAGATTACCCATTAGGCTAAGAGATCGGTTTTTCTTTATTTGCACCTCTATATGGGTAAGGAGTACGCGATGTTTTCGCCAATTCGTCCGATTCGCGCCATGTACCTGGGTTTGGTTCTGGCTGGCTGTCTGTCCCCTGCCTTCGCGCAAGAGACCAAGGATTCACCGCGTGCCGGGAAACAGGCGGAACGCTCCGAACGGTTGCCCAGAAACTGGGGGAAGCTCAATTTGACCGATGATCAGAGGGCCAAGGTTCTCGCCATTCAGCAAAAGGTTCGCGAGAAACTTGAGGCCAAGGAGATGGAAATCGAGCAGATGAGCGAGGCATTACAAAAAAAGAGGTCGGAGTTGCTCGATCTCAGAAAGAGTATTGAAACGGAGCGTCTAACGGTTCTTACGGAGGACCAGAAGACCAAGCTCGCTACCCTGGAAAAGGAGTCCAGGGAAAAGGTCAAGGCAAAGAAGAAGGATACGCCCGTCACGTCCACGACGGAATCCGTTTCCCCCACTGCGGACCCCAAGGGAGCGGAGAAAGGGGCGTCCAAGCCCGTCAGTAAGAGCGTTAAGGCCGGAAACGGCTGATGCTTCCTTAAGGCGGAATCTATTGCCGCGCGGAAAAGTAGCGCCGGGCCACGGCAAAACTTTTCTGAGCGGCAGTAGGAATGCCGCGGACATTGACCCGAGGCGAGAAGAGGCTATGGGGGACGGTAAGTTCATATCTTGAAAGGAGGGCATCGAACACCGCATGGCACCCGAGGTAGCCGCGACACCATGAAACGAAGTTGGTCGGACTGGTTCGTACTGGCTTTGGGAACGGGCCTGTTTCTTGGCATGGTCCCGCCGAGGACGGCGACGCTAGCGGCTTTGTTGGGTCTTCCGCTGGCCATGGGATTACATGCGCTGGTCGGCTGGACGTGGTATTTGCCCATCCTGGCGGTTCTTTGCCTGTTAGGGATTCCGATTTGTAAACGATCCGCGGAACTTTTGGGTTGCGCGGATCCACGCGAAGTGACGTACGATGAGTACGTGACCGTGCCGATCGTGTTTTTCATGGTCCCCGCCTTCACGTGGAAAGTGCTACTCGTGGGATTTCTGCTGCACCGTTTTTTCGACATACTCAAGCCCCTGGGAATCGCGCAGTTGGAAAGGCTTGGGGGTGGCCTTGGCATCATGAGCGACGATATTCTTTCCGGCGTCTACGGATTAGCGGTGATGCGTCTGTTAATCGTGAATGGATTTCTCGTCTAACAGCCTGTAGTGAAGTCGCGATACGGCCGATTGGTCCGCAAGCCATTGGGTGCTATCAAGCTCGCGGCCTCAATACATCGTGGACCGATCCTGGCGCGCCGGGATTGGATTGTTCAAAAGGTTCCAAAGGCGCGGGATGCGAGTTATTGGGGGGGTAGGGGTGAGCGAATACTTTTATGATCTCGCGAGTTGTCCGAAGCACGATATTTTTCCAGGCGTGTCGATTCGCACGGCGTGGCTGGAGAGGTTGATGACCTCGGTGGTCGAATTTGAAGCCAACGCGGTGGTGGAAGAACATAGCCATCCGCATGAGCAAATGGGAATTGTGTTATCCGGGCGCGCGGTATTTACCGTGGGTGGAGAAACTCGAACGCTCGGGCCGGGAGACGTGTATCGGATTCCGGGCAACATCAAACATAAGGTGGTCGCGCTCGATGGGCCGGTGAAGGCATTCGATGTCTTTTCGCCGCCGCGAGACGATTACAAATAGCGCTCTCGTCGAGCGCTGGGAGACCAATGAAACAGAATCTACGGGAACGAGTCCTCGCGGCGATCGGGTCGCAAAACTATCGAGCTCTCAAGCCAAAAGCACTGGCGCGGAAACTGAAGATTTCCGACTCCGAGTACCCCGAGTTCCGGGCGCTACTCAAGACCATGATTTCCAAAGGCGAATTGGAAACGGCCGCGGGTCGAGCGATTGGTCCCGCGCGTGCCCATGACGAAATCCTGGGCGTCTACCGCGGCATTCGCGCGGGGGGCGGGTTCGTCCGGCCCAAGCCCGGTCAAGGATTGCCTACCGGCGACGTATTCGTGCGCGCGCAGAACACGCACGATGCCGCCAGTGGCGACGTCGTTCTCGTCAAAATCACGCGGAAGTCGACTCGCGGCGATCGAGGGCCCGAAGGCAAAATCCTCGAAGTCGTCGAGCGGGCAAGCAACGCGTTCGTCGGCACCTATCACGTGGTCGAGGGGGAAGGGCTTGTTCGCGTCGACGGCGGCATCTTTCACGAACGCATTTATGTCGGCGATCCGGGAGCGAAAGGGGCGTCGGAAGGGGATAAGGTGGTTTTCGAGATGCTCCGGTTTCCCTCCCCCGATTTGGAGGGGGAAGGGGTCATTACCGAAGTCCTCGGCCCGAAGGGATCCCCCGGAGTTGACCTGTTGTCGGTGGTCCGGCAATTTAATCTCCCGGACGCGTTCTCTCCCGAAGCTCTCGCCGAGGCGCGCCAGCAAGCCAAGCTTCACGAAGACGAAATGGTGCCGGAAGATCGGCTCGATCTGACCGGCGAGACCATCGTGACCATCGATCCGACCGACGCGCGCGATTTCGACGACGCCATCAGCCTGGACCGGGACGAGAACGGCCACTGGAGACTCGGAGTGCATATCGCGGACGTGTCGGCGTTCGTTCGGCCCAATGGCCCTCTGGATCACGAGGCGCGCAGACGCGGCACCTCTGTCTATTTGCCTGGCCGGGTGATTCCGATGTTGCCGGAATTGATTTCCAACGGCCTCGCGAGCCTTCAAGAGAAGCACCTTCGCTACACCAAGAGCGTATTTATTCAGTTCGATCCCGAGGGCCGGATTACCGGCATCGACTTCGCGAACTCCGCGATTCGGGTGACGAAGCGGCTGACGTATGAAGTGGTCATGGAGTTGTTCGAGGATCCGGAAAAGTTCCACGGCCGTTTTAGCGCGAAAGTGCGGGCGCTCCTCGGCCGCATGCGCGAATTGGCGCGAATTCTTCGCGAGCGGCGACGGCGGCGGGGGTTCATGGAACTCTCGATGCCCTCTCCCGAACTCGAGTATGACGACAAGGGAAGAATCACTGGAGCGCACTACTCGGTCGACGACGAAAGCCATCAGCTCATCGAGGAGTTCATGGTGACCGCCAACGAAGCGGTCGCCAGCAAACTGAAGGATGAGGGAATCCTTTTCCTTCGCCGCATCCACGAAATCCCTGATCCGTTGAAACTCAAGGCGTTCGCGCAATTCGCGAAATCGTTGGGAATCACCATCGAGGATTACCGGAGTCGTTTCGAACTGCAGCGGGTTCTCAAGGAAGTGGCCGAGAGTCCGAGGCGTCACGCGGTGAACTACGCACTTTTACGCAGTCTAAGGGAAGCCCAGTACTCCCCGGAGGGATGAAGGGCATTTCAAAGCCGCGAGCGATTGCTACTGCCATTTCACTTCTCCCGTCGCCGTTATCCAGACCCCGACAGGTTCACCGTCTGCTCGACCAATTTCTTCGGACCCGCAAGGCGGGTTCGGATCACGCGTCCCTCGTCGCGTTGGGGGAGCATTGTTCCTTCACCGAACGCCGGGCCGAGAAGGCGGAACGGGAGCTGGTCAAGGTCAAACTTCTGGAGTACCTCAGCCATCGCGTGGGGGAAGAGTGGGACATGGTCATCACTGGCGTCGAGGAGTATGGTCTATTCGCGCAGGGAATGGCGATGCCAGCCGAGGGACTGGTGCACATCCGCACGCTCGTCGATGACTTCTATTCGCTGGACCGGGCGAGCCATAGTCTCGTCGGGCGCCGTCAAGGTAAGCGTTATCGGCTGGGTGACAAGATCAAATGCGTGCTCTGGCGCGTCGACCAGGAGCAACGGCAGTTGGACCTGCGTTTGGCGGCGGACGTGCCCAAACAGCGGCGCGGCAAGAAGAAGGAAGGTAAAGGGGGCGGCAAGCGGCGGCGTTGAGTTGATTCCGTTCTCAAGCAAACCGGGCATCCATTCCCATTTCAATTCGATGGAGTCGTCCGAGGGGCGGACGGCAAATGATGCAACAGAAAGGCGGCTTGCAGGACCCGATCTTTCAGGGAGTCGTACCGTCCCGACGCCCCGGAATGTCCCGCTTCCAAGTTCGTCTTGAGAAGAACGCGCCGCGCTCCTTCATTCGTCGCGCGCAGTTTCGCGACCCATTTCGCCGGTTCCCAATATCCCACGCGCGGATCATTGAGACTGGCGGTGGCCAGGATCGCCGGGTACCGCTTCGAGTGAACTTGGTCATAAGGGGAGTAGGAAAACATGTAATCGAAGAACGCGGGGAGATGAGGATTGCCCCATTCTTCCCATTCCGTGACGGTGAGGGGAATCGAGGCGTCGAGCATGGTGTTGATCAAGTCGACGAAGGGAACCTCGGCGATGGCGGCAGCGCAAGCGTCCGGACGCTCGTTCAAAACCGCGCCGATCAACAGGCCGCCGGCACTGACGCCTTGAATGGCAAGGCGATCTCGAGAAGTGTATTTTCCGCTTACCAAGGCGTCCGCGCACGCGAGGAAGTCGGTGAACGTGTTCTTCTTTTTCAGTAACTTGCCTTCCTCGTACCAACGCCGTCCCAAGTCTCCGCCGCCCCGGACATGCGCCAAGGCGAATACAAAGCCACGGTCGAGAAGTGACAATCGCGTGGCATCGAACGTCGGATCGTTGCTGATGCCGTAAGCCCCATAGCCATCGAGTAGCAGGGGATGCGATCCGTCCCTTTGGAAGCCCGACTTGTAGACGACGGATATTGGGATCCTGGCTCCGTCGGAGGCGTTCGCTTCAAGCCGTTCACAAACATAAGCGGCTGCGTTATAGCCGGGGACTTCGGTCCGTTTCTTCAATTCCGACTTGCCCGTCGACATCTCATGGTCGAATGTCGAGTCGGGCGTCCGAAGTGAAGTGTAATGATAACGCAACGTGCTGGTTTTGAACTCGAGGTTTTCGCCGACCGTCATCGTGTGTGCCGGTTCCTCCGACGGAATGACTTTGGAATCGTTGGCCGCGAAATCGATGACGCGGAGTTGAGAATAGCCGCTCTCTCGCTCCGAGATCACTAGATGGCCGGCGAAGGCGTCGACGTCGTCGATCTTCACGTCGTGGCGGTGCGAGAGTATTGTCTTCCAATGGTTGGGGCTCGTGTTTTTCGCCGATACGACGACCACTTTGAAGTTTTCCGCCCCGTCGACGTTGGTCGCGACGTAAAAGTACTCTCCTCGATGGTCGAGTTTGTATTGCACTTTTGGGACGCGAGGAAAAGAGACTGCGAAAGGTTCCACGGGCGAGTTGGAATGAAGCGTGCGTAGTTCCGTCGTCGTGTTGCTCGCGAGTTCGAGCACCAGATACTCGCGACTTCGCGTGGAGGAGAGCGTGAGATAGTAGGCCTCATCCTTTTCTTCGTGAACGAGTACGTCGCGGGTTGGCGGGGTGCCTATCTCGTGGCGGAAGAGCCGAAAAGGCCGGCTCGCGTCATCCACGGTGTTGTAAAAGAGGAATCGCGAATCCGCGGACCATTCGACGGAGTAATAAGTGTCGCGAATGGGGCCGTCGATGACCGTACCGTTCAATAAGTCCATGACGTATAACGCGTAGCGCTCATTCCCCAGCGTATCCACGGAATACGCGAGCCGATCGTCATCGGGGGAAACGCGAAAGACTCCCAATTGAAAGTATTCGTGTCCCTTCGCCAGCTGATTTTCGTCGAGCAAGATCTCTTCGGGGGCCGCGAGTGACCCCTTCTTTCGGCAGTGGACGGGGTATTGCTTTCCCTTGTGGAATCGGGAGTAGTAGAAGTACTGTCCGCGTCGGGCGGGCACGGTGTCGTCGTCTTCCTTGAGTCGTTGGCGCATCTCCTCGAAGAGTTGTGCCTGTATGGCCTCCGTGGGGCGAAGGCGACTGGCGGTATACTCGTTTTCCGCCTTGAGATAATCAATGACCCGCGGATCTTCGCGGTCGCGAAGCCAAAAATAATCATCGTGGAGCATTCTGCCATGAATCTGAGTCTGGCGGGGTACTTTGGCGGCGATCGGGGGATCGGAGACGTTTATCTGGCCGAGCAGCGGAAGAGGACAAGCGAGCCATAGCAAGGTGAACAATAGAGATGGCTTTGGTGGAGAAGCGGGTCGAAGGAAAAGGAAAAATCGAAGCCGCATGTTCTGGTCGCCAAGAATAAAGTGGAACACAAAACTTTCCCATGCTCGACGGCGGCGAGGATGGGATCGGACAAGCGAATACGATAGCAGCTTGGAAGATAACATCGGCGCGTGTTGCGCCAAGTTTCTCCAATCGCCTGGGCCGGTGATTACGGCCATCCTTTTTCACTCGGATGAAGAACCGGCGGCCAAACCACGGTATGAGCCGTGGTCCGACCGCCGGTTGTCGAGGGTAGTTTGCACGCCTCTTTCGGGGCGAAAGCTAGCTAATTTTCTGAAGGGCCCGCAGGGCGGCTTCCTTCTGCGGTTCCTCGGGTTGACCAGTGAGAATGGCCTGGTAGATCTTTTTGCCCGCCTGCGGGTTGCCGTTGCGCACGAGCGTTTCTGCCAGGCGGATTCGCGCCTTGGAGAGGCGGACCCGGGCGCGTTCCTCCAGGATCCCGTTGCCTTGTGCGGCTTCGACGATCGCGGTATCGCTGGAGCTGTCGGGATGATTCGCCAAGGCCTCCGCAGCGACGATGCGAATCTCCAAGGAGGGATCGGCGGCACACGCCTTGAGCGCGCTAACGACTTCCGAACCACTGCGGCGGCCGAGCGCATTGATGGCGCCGATGCGGAAGTCGGGCCCGACGGCTTCCTGTGCCGCCTGAACGAGGGCCGCGGTCGCCGCCGGACAAGTCATTCGGTCCAACGTCCAGCGAGCCATTTCTCGAACATCGAGGTCCTGGATGGCCTGGACGAGTGCGGGTACTTCTTCATCCCCGCCGGCCATCGCCAAGTGGCGCGCGATTTTGCTTCGCGTTTTCGCGTCGTACTTGATGACCTGGCGAACCTTGCCTTTGTCGTCTTTTTCCTCTCGGGTGGCGTTGAGTTCGCTTGCCAGAGTGCTGGCAATCTTTTGCAATTCTGGACCTTTGGCACGCGCGATGGCTTCGCGGAGCGCCAAGTCCGCCTGATAAACCTGTACCTGATCACTGCTCGAGAGTTTCTCGATGTTTTGCAGCACGGAATCCATGGAAGTCAGTCCTATTTGGTCTTTTAAAGTCCGTTTCGAGTCCTGGCCCGCTGGTTGAGCCGGGGCGCCCCTTTCGGAGACGCCTTTGACGCCATTGTTCCTTCCCTTAGAGATGCCACGGGGACCGCATCGGTTTGCTTACCAAGCGATTCGCCTGTTCGTCGTCGACGAATTGTTCTTTCTCCGGGTCCCAACGGAGTTCTCGGCCGAGATTGATGGCGATGTTGCCCAGGTGGCAAACCGTCGCGGATCGATGGCCGATCTCGACGTCGCAGATGGGTCGCTCCCGGCTCATGATGCAGTCAAGCCAGTTTTCGTGGTGGTCGGCGGATTTATAGAGCCGAATATCATTCGGGCCGAACTGAACCTTGAGGATCTCGGGATCCGAGGCCTTGATTTCGGACCTGGAGACGAAGATCCAGCCGTTCTCGCCGGTGAACTTGACCCCGTTGTCCCCTTGGGAGTGGCAATGAAGTTCGACGCCATTGGCATAGGTGTACTTCACGTCGAACTCGCCAGGAACATTATGCGGACCATTCGGATGGAAAGTGCCCGTTCCCTCCACCTTGATGGGGCCGGAGCCGTCCGCGCCCAATGCCCATTGCGCGATGTCATTGTGATGGGCGCCCCAATCGGTCAACTTGCCGCCCGAGTAATCCGAGAACCAGCGAAATTGATAGTGGCATCGGTTGGGGCTGTAGTCGGCGTAGGGAGCTGGGCCCAGCCAGAAATCCCAGTCGAGTTCGGCGGGAGGCGTGGTTGGCAACTGCCAGCTACCCGCGTCGATTCCGCCGATATAGGTGTCGATCTGCTTGATTTTGCCGATCTTCTCATTGCGGACCAGTTCGCAGGCAAGTCGGAAGCGGTCGTCGGAACGCTGTTGGCTACCGGTTTGGAAAACCGTGCCGTAACGGCGCGCCGCCTGAACCATCTTGACCCCCTCCTCAATCGTGAGGGTGAGGGGCTTTTCGCAGTAGACGTCCTTGCCCGACTCGATGGCCTGAATGGCGGTAAGCGCGTGCCAGTGATCGGGAGTTGCGATCAAGACGGCGTCAATATCCTTGCGGTCGCAGAGTTCGCGGAAATCCTTGTAGCAGCCCACGCGTTTTTTGGTGCGGTTGTAGACGTCGAGGGCCGCCTGTTCGCGATGGTTGCGATCCACGTCGCAGACGGCGGCGACTTCGATCCGTTTATTGGGAAGGAGTTTACCATTGAGGTGATGCCGGCGTCCGAGATCTCCGGTCCCGATCGATCCGACGACGACCCGGTCGCTGGGCGCGGGCTTGGCAAAGACGCTGGAGGGCACGATGGTCGGTGCCGCCAGTGCCGCCGCCGAGGTCTTCAGAAATCGGCGTCGACTTCGAGCCAGTGGCTTTCTCACGAACAAGTCTCCTCGATGATGAAGGTTCCTTCGAGATCATTTTAACGGAGGCTGAGCGCTCCCTAAAAGCACCATTTTCGACTTCTGTTTGCCCGCGGATTTCCTTTCACCAGACCTCGAAAGTGTCGCGTTTGCTCGCGATTGGGTGAACTCCGGGTCGATACGAAGAACAAGTTTCCTTCGATCCTAGAGAAAAGTTGTTGTATCCCGGTCCCGGGAGAAGAGAACGGGGAGCGGGAGGGCTTGGCGAGCAAGCGGAATTGTCCGACCTCTCGCGGCGCTTTTCGAGCCTACAGAATGCTGTGCTGAAAGCGGCGTTGCAAGCAGAAAGCGGGAATTTCGGTGCGCCGAAGCATTTCGTGGTTTCCGACCGGCATTCTTCGATTACTCGGGCTCGGCGAGTTGAGTCCAATCGATGAGTTGAATCTCATCGGGCAAGATCCTTTTAAGTCCGCCACGCTTGATGGCTTCGTACCCTTTGCCGCCCCGCGAGGTCGGTTGGTACTTGCCGCGGCGGAACTCCATGACGTTGCCGCCCGTGTTCTCGACCCGCATGCACTCGCGGAAACCGGAGAGTATATAGCCGCCGATGCACAGCGCGTTTTTGTCCAGCTTGATTCCACGGACCCCTTTTCCCGTGCCCGCCAGGACGTTGACCTCGGCGATGGGGAAATGGATGACATGGCCATCGTCGGAGGCGAGGAACATGGTTTCGTGGTCCGCGGTGGGAGTGGTGACGAACACCACCTCGTCCCGTTCGTCCAATCGGACAAACCGCCTTCCCGCCTTGGTGGACGCGCTGCTGAAAGGAGTAAAGGAGGTTCGGAGCACCATTCCACCCTTGGTCGCCACGAGTAGTTGCCATTCTCCCGCGTCACCAAAGAACATCGATCGCCTTGGAGGCATTAATTCCCCCGTGGGCGTGAATCGCTTGTCGGTCGTCATGGCCCCGACGATGGTGACGCCGTCGCGCAATCGGAAGAACTTCGATATCGGTTCGCCGTATCCCGAACTGACGGGAATCTGGTCGATGCGTATGGTGTACGCGAAGCCGTCGCTGGAAAAGAAAACGGCGAATTCCAGCGTGCTGCCGGGGAGAACCGCGAGAACTTCGTCTCCCTCGCGGACGCGCGTGCTGGCGACGGAGGCGAGCCGGCCGACCCGCTTGATCCACCCCCCCCGCGAGACGACGACGTTGGTGTTTTCGCGGACGATATACGCCTCGGGATCGAACTCGGGGGTCTCCGCTTCGTCGGCGATCTTGGTTCGCCTCTTGTCGGCGAATTTCTCGTCGAATTCGGCAAGTTCTTTTCGCACCTCGCCCCAGAGACGCTTCTCCGACGCGAGGATCTCCTCGATTTGCTTGGCGAGCGCCTTCTTCTCTCGGAGTTCGTCCATGATCTTTTTGATCTCCAGGCTACCGATCCGGTAGAGGTTCAGATCGACGATCGCGAGGCTCTGTTCCTCGTCGAGAGGAAATCGTTCTCGAAGCCGGGAGGCGGCGTCGCCGCGACCCGTGCTCGCTCGAATGATGGCGAGTGCTTCGTCGAGCGCGTTGAAGATGATCTTAAAGCCTTCGAGGATGTGAATCCGCTTTTTCAATTGCGCCAGAATGTACTCGTAGCGACGCCGGATCGTCGCTTGCCGAAATTCCAGGAAGTGCGTGAGAATCTCGCGAATCCCGAGCCGCGAAGGCTGCAGTTCGTCGCGGGTTACGTCGTCGCCGCTGGGAACGAGGCACGTGAAGTTGCAGGCGAAGCTGCTTTGCAGCGCGGTGTGTTTGTAAAGGAATGCCATGACCGCTTCGGGGTCGGCACCTTCCTTGAGTTCCAAAACAATCCGCATTCCGGTTTCCAGGCTCGATTCGTCCACCATATTGAGGACCTGGGGCACCCTGCGCTGGACGATGATCTCGCCGATGTCCGAAAGCAGATTCCCCTTGTTCACGCCGTAGGGGATCGAGTGGATGATGATTTGCTGGCTTTTCGAGCGGCCTCCCTTGGCCTTATCGACGACTTTCTCGACCTTCCATTCCCCTTGAACCTTGATCGACCCTTGTCCGGTCTCGTAGATCTTGCGGATGGTGGGCTGGTCGGTGATCATTCGCCCGCCGAGCGGGAAGTCGGGCCCTTTGATGGGACCTCGGTGAATGTTGACCAGTTGCGCGGTGGTGATTTCGTTGACGAGCCGGGGCGTCGTCAGTTTGCTTTCGTCGATCAAGACGAGGCATGCCTTGATCAATTCGCCGAGATTGTGGGGGGGAATGTTGGTCGCCATGCCGACGGCGATGCCCGACGATCCGTTGGCGAGTACTTGTGGAAAACGCGAAGGGAGGACGACGGGTTCCGTTTTTTCCCCGTCGAAATTGGGACGCATCTCGACCGTGTCTTGATCGAGTTCGGCCATCAATTCTTCCGCGATCGGCATGAGCTTGCATTCGGTGTATCGTTCGGCGGCGGGTGGGTCGCCGTCCACGGAACCGAAATTCCCTTCCCCGTGCACCAAGGGGTAGCGCATGATGAAGTCCTGCGCCATGCGGACCATGGCGTCGTACACCGAGCCGGGATCGTGCGGATGGTAAGACTTGGTGACTTCGCCGCTTACGCCCACGCATTTGCGCGTGCGGGAATCGGATCGATATCCTTCGAGCTGCATCGCGTACAGGATGCGGCGCTGTACCGGCTTGAGACCGTCGCGGACATCGGGGAGCGCCCGAGACATGATGACCGACAGGGCATAGTTCAGATACCGCCGTCGCGTTTCTTCACTAATATTGATCGGTTCAATCGTATCGGCCATGTGCGTCCTTTGCACTTCAAGAAATCCCTGGCTCCCCCATCGACTGATGGTTTGGGTAGTTTACGGCGAAGGATCCTGCATGCAAGCATTTCGGTGAGTCGCATCCCCGACGATTTCCAAAAACACCGGCGGATCCGTGACTTACATCGCTGCGGGCCGCATGGGATTAGGGGACCCATAGATTGCGCATGATTTGAGAAGGAGATGGCGTTGACTGGGTATGGACCTGCATGCCTGAGCGGAAAATTGGAGCGGCCGAAGGACCCGATTCCACCTCGGTAGACGCGAGGATTGGGGTTAGTCTTCCAAGTCCCGGTCGGGTCGGCGGATGACGAGGTCGATGAACGTACCGAGAATCTGAACGCCGAGGCCGATGCCAACCAGGGGGCCGAGATAAAAAATCGCCTTCGCGAACAGGACGTCGGTTTTCGCCCCCCACCAACAGACGATCTCCAGCAATTGGAAGAACAACGTCCAAGGGACGAAGATCAGGCGAAGCAGGCGGGAATAGCTGGTAAGGCTGAACAGAAATCCGGTCATGGCGAAGAGTACCGAGAAGCCGAGCAAGTGAACGTGGGTGGTCAGGGCCAATTGCTTGTAAGACATGCCTCGATCCTCGACGCAATAACTGTCGATTTCGCGAAAGGTCTCAAGCGGCAGGCTTCGTGCCTGGTCGTCGCCGGCGGCGCTGTGACAGGAAACGCAGGCGTTATTGAAAGCGTCGGCGATGATGGGGGACAATTCGGGCTTTTCCCCTTCGTCCCCCTTTTTCTCCTGGAAAAAGACCTCGAAGGCCTTCCAGTCAATGGCGCCGTTCGCGCCGAGCGGAACTCCTTCTTCGTAGGCCTTTTCCCTGCGATCGAACGGCAGGTGAGACCAGGCGATCAAGGCTTGCCGATCTTGCTCGGCCTGCTTCTTGGTTTCTTCGTCCGGGTTTTCGTCGCTCGAATAGTACTCGAGCATTTTCGTCCGCATCGTGCCGTTAAGCGCGGCTTCCAAACGCGTGGTGCCAGCGCCCAAGCCGTGGTACGTTCGAATGACATCATCCATGCCGAGCGAGTTCTGAATCTCTTGCAGGAGCCCGCCCAATCCCTTTTCGCGGTAGGTCTTCGTAAAGTCGGTCAGTTCGACCGTTTGTCTCCCGTCCGCTCCCGCCACCTGTGAAAAGAGGTTCGCCAGCGCGCCGAGATAACCCAGGCCGATGGTTGCCAAAATGGTGAGCACCAGGACCTTTTGTGGGAGATCCAGATTGCGAAGCGTCAAACGTTGACGAGGTGTGTTTGCCATGGTCATGTCGTGTCTCACGATCGGCGGCATGAAGAAAGTTTGCGGTATGTTCGTTTCCAGCGGTCAGGGAGTCGAAAGTGGAGACCCGTCACGGCTAGCAGCCGATGATCCGAGTCCGACGATTGAGTGGGCTCGATTCGTAGAACCCGTTTCCGCCTGACTTACTCCCAGGCGTAAACCACATTTCGCTTCCTTTGCATCCAGTCGAGGGTCGCTTTCCGGGAACTCGACGCTGAAGCTCCTATTGCCTTAGACGCTTGGATGGACTTCCTTGTTCTCCCGAGGAGTGGGAATCTCTCGGTCGAAAAAGAAAGAATAGGGAGTTCCTTACGGCTTGGCGGTAAATTCACTGATGCATCGCCCGTTCCGTGGCGGGGATCACCGCTTCCATGGCTTCCTTCACGGAAAGCGTCATGGACGCGCCCGCGGCAGGTCGATGGCCGCCGCCGCCGAACTGTTCGGCAATTTCGGCTACATTGAGCCCGCCTCGGCTGCGAAAGCTGACTTTCGTTCCTCCCTCCACTTGGCCAATGAACAGAATGGCCGTTTCCACTCCCTTGACGGTCAGAGGATAATTGATGAAATCTTCCGTCTCCATCGGATGCGCCTTCGCCGCGATGATATCTTCCCACAATACGTAGCTGGTTGCCAACCTTCCCTCCGCTCGCAGCTCAATCCGGTCGATCATGACGCACATCAAGCGAAGGCGTTCGAGGCGATTCTGTTCGAAAATGTTTCGATAAACCTCGTGCGGCTGAGCTCCTCCCGCCACCAGATGCGCGAGCGTTTCGAGAACCTGCGGCGAGCAATTGGAATGGCGCATCCAGCCGGTGTCGGTGGCGATGGCGACGAACATGGCCTTGGCCGCATGGGGCGTGATTTCCTGTTTGAATTGCACGAAGGCTTGGTGCACGAGCATGCCGCAGGCGGCGGCCGACGTATCCACCAAGCGGAGCGCGCCGAGTTCGTCCTGGCTGACGTGATGGTCGATCACGACCTTGCGCGCCTTGGACTGACGGACGTAGTCCGCCAGGCCCGCCAATTGGGACCAGGTCCCCGTGTCGAGAATGATGATCAAGTCGGGATCGATTTTCGGTTTTTCATTTCCCAAGCGGAGGAAGTGCACGCGGTCTCCCACCGGGTCGAGAAACCGGTAGCGTTCGGGCGTGGGGCTGGCATTGAAAATCTCGACTTCCTTGCCTCGCTGAATCAAGAGGTCGGCGAACGCCAATTCGCTTCCCAAGGCATCGCCGTCGGGCCGGACATGGGTCGTGAGGAGAATGCTTTCCGCCTCGGTGATCCAACGATCGAGCTCGTGCCAAGAGAGCATGTCTTCTCTTTATGTCTAAACGGTTCGTTCCTATGATCCCCGCTCGACATTATAGAAGGGGAAAAACGCCTGTCGAGCACCGAATCGATGGACAAGGACAAGGAGGGGGGCTCCGCGGTCGATCCAGACTTCATCGTCCGCGCGAGGAAATGTGACAGTAAATCCCTTTTTCGCAATCCAGACATGGATTTACCGTCAAGGGCAACGCCTTATCGCCGCCGCGTTGTCATTTGGAGTCATCGCGGCGGCGCGGTGACATTCAGGCGTCACTGGAGAGGCGTCAGCCAGAAAGCGGTAGGAAAGTCAGAGCTTGCGCGGGCGAGCAAGGAGGGAAACGATTACGCTTGTCGAGCCCGCAGGATTTCCAGTACCGTGCGCCATTCGAATTCGGCGAGAGGTCCTTGTTCCGTGGCAATGGTGAACTCTCGGGCCGCGCCGTCGGCGTCTCCAAAAGCCAGTGAACAATGCCCCAAGAGATAGGGAATATTGTCGACGCTCGACCGCTCCTTGACTTCCGCGAGAAGCGGGTCGCGTTTGCCCCTGTCGAGCTGAGCCGTGATCCGAGCATAATGGAGCCACGGGAGCATTTCCGTGGGAAAGGCCAGACTCAGGTCGTGATACTTTCGGGCGGCGTCCTCCGTCTTGCCCGCCAGATCGAAGAGGGACGCGAGCCAGAGTGGGGTAGGGAGGTCGTCCTTGGCGTTTTCGGCAATGCGTTCGGCGTTGGCGAGTGCCGCGGGGACGCCGGAGCCGCTACAAGTCGACGTGATCAAGAGACGCGTGTCCAGCGGGGTGGCAAAGCGTTCCCGCGTGATTCGGGTCACGATTTCCTTTGCGTCGGTCGCTTCGTTATTGCGTATCAGCAAGCGGACGTACCTCTCGACCAGCAGTGGCTGAGCCGGACCTTGAAGAATGGCATTCCGGTACGCCCGGATCGCGGTTGGCGCGTCGCCGGCGATTTCGGCGGATAGCCCCGCAATCTCCGCCGTTTCCCATTGGTCGGGCGCTTGGTGGCGAAGCACGGCGAGATGGGCGTCAATGATCGCCTTGGCCCACGACGGCTTTTCCAGATACCGTTGGTGGGCAAGAAGGGAGTCGGCCCAGCGCCAGATGACGCCTCGGTCCTCGGCACGGTTCTTGTTATTGGTGACGAAGTCTTGCAGTTCCTCCAAGCGATTGCGGAAGACCAGGAAGTTGACCAAGGCGATTTTGCCGGTGTCGGATTCTTTCGCCGCGGCGCGGAAAATCTCGAGCGCGGAGTCCACCTTTCCTCGAGCCCACGCGATGCCCGCCATCGCGACCAGGATTTCTCCCTTGTCGGGGGTGCTGGCTTGCTTGAGAGCTGCTTCGAGCGTGGTGAGCGACTTTTCCCGATTGCCCCGTTCCCATTCGATTCGCGCTAACAGCACGGTCAATGGGACCGATGAACCAAACGTCCGATAGGTGTCTCCGATCGCCGTCTCCGCCCGATGAAAGTCTCCCGCCAACACGAACGTTCGGCAGAGGGACAAGGCGATGGGCAAATCGCGCGGATGCGCCTGGACTCCGGCCTTGAGAATGGTGATCGCCTGATCCACTTTTCCCTCGGCGATCAGGTGGTCCGCTTCCAGGAGCACGAGTTCGGGGGCGTCAGGCGCTTTGCGTTTTGCCTCGGCGAGGGCCTGTGTAAAGGAAGTGAAGTTCCGCGTCGTCGCGGGGGCGTTCCTCTCTTGGAAGAAAAGTGCGCGCGCCAGTTCGACGTAGGCTTGAGGGGGTACCGGGGGACGCGCAAGCGTCTCGCGCCAGGCATCCGCCGCGGCCGAAAAATCCTGCGAACGCATCAACAGACTCGCGAGCGTTGTCATCGGAAGCGACTCTTTGGGAAATATGCGGTGAGCCTGTCGGGCGGCATCGATCGCCGCGGCAACGTCGTCGGTTCTCGAGTATGCCGACGCCAATGCCAGTTGCAGCGAATATTCGAGTTCATGGTCATTGACGCTGGATTGGAACTTTCGACCCGGTGATTCCAGGATCGCCAAGGCTTCCTTGAGTGCTTTGAGCGCGGTCAGAGGCTTGTCCTCGAGCAGATCGACCCGTCCTCGAAGATACAGGTACACGGGTCGATAAGCGGGCTGGGAAAGGAGCGTGACGAGGCAAGGTTCCAACTTCTTGAAATCTCGCTTTTCGACGAGTAATTCGCCAATTCGCCAAGCGAATTGAGGATCGTTACCTTGCGTCAAGTCAAAGCCCGCAGTGTACGCTTCGAGCGCCTTGTCGGTTTTCCCTCGTGCCTCGAGCCAACGACCGTACAAGAGAAGAATGCGGATATCCTTGGGGTTGATTTGCAGGGCACGGGCGAGATAGTCGCCGGTTTTCTCGGGGTTCGTGTCCACCAGAGCGCCGGCGGCCATCAATAACACTTCGACGTCGTTGGGGCCTAATTCCAGTGCCTTCTCCAGCGCCTCTTTTGCGCCGGGCAGTTGATTGTCCCGCCGAATGACGTGAGCGATGAGCCAGGCGGCGGGTGAATCCGCATTGGCCTTCAACATATCCGCGAGGCGATTTTCAAGACGGCTCTTGTCCGCCTTCCCTTGCGTCAACAGGACGAGTTCCTGACGAAAAGCGAGGAGGTTGCGTGGGTTGGCAGCAATTGCCTTTTCGTACGCGTGAAGTGCTTCCCGATTCTTGCCGTTCGCCTGATAGGCGTCGCCGATCATGGTCCAGAGGTTCGGATCCTTGTCGGCGGCTAGTTCGAGATTCGCGATCTCGCGGAGCGCCTGTCTGGAGTTTCCCATGCGAAGACAAAGGTCGAGGAGGGATTTGTGCAGGTCGCTCCGGCCTGGATGTCGGCGGAGTGCCTGCATCAAGCGGTTTTGCGCTTCGAAATCCGCGGCTGGGGTTCCCACTTGAGCGAGAAGCAACGCCAGACGAGTTTGGGCGTCGTCATTCTCGGGATTCATGCCAACGAAAAGCTGGAGATACCGAGCGGCTTCGGAAATGTTTCCCTCGTCCGACAGGACCGCCGACCGGCGCAGGAGAAAATCGGCATTCTTAGAAGCCTGAACGTGGTGCGCGGTCACCACTGCCGCGACCAGGCAAAAGGCCACGGCGCAACAAGGCAGGAAAAAACGCCAGTTGACCTTTCGGTCGATGGACCAGATCGCGCGTTTCGAACGGTTCATGAGGATTGGGTCGTCCGTAAAGGGGATGAAGCGGAGGAACGCCGGGGAAAGGAACGTTCAAAAAGATGGATCTCCAGGTACGCCAAGCCGATGGCCAGCGGGATGAAGAATAGGCCTCCAAAGTCGTGCACGAAGAGGCGAACCGCTTCACTGGGAAATATCTGGAAGCCGATTGCCGTGATCAAGATGCGAAGCGTGTTGCACGCGATCGCAATCGGGATCGCGCTCAAGGACAGCAACATTTTGCCGAGCCAACGATAGTTGGAGAGAAACGCGATGGCGGTGGTGACCGCGAGAAAAGCGATCATCATTTGCAGTCCACTACAGGCATAGGCAACATCCAAGGTTTCCCGCTCGAGTTGAATGACGTTGCCGTCAGCGAGCGCCGGTATGCCGCACGCCTGCAGAAGGTACGCTGCGCTGGCGGCGGCGAATCGTTGTAGCTGTGCGGCGCGGGCGACGGCCAACGTGTAGGGCAAGGGGATCATGAAAACGAGATAAAACACCGAAGGCAGGCTCCAAACCAGAAACTTTTTTCCGCCGAGAAGCCAGAGGACGCCCGCAATGGATCCGAGTAACGAAAACTCTTCTAGGGGGGGAATATTGAAGACCACACCCGCCAGCCAAACGACGAGCGAAATGCCGATGAGTCCTAGGGAACCGACTGCGGGCCCTTCCAGCGCGGGTCGAGACGATCGGCGAGACCAAGCAATGTACAACGCGACCGGGAGTACGAGAAATCCGTGCGAGTAGTCGGGGTCCGTGGTCCACGTGTGAATTAGCCGAAAGAAGACCGAACTATAGGTCCAAAGCAGCGTCAGCGGGAGCAATAGCCAAGGGAGCGCAACGAGGTTTACCCGCGGCTTGGCGGGTGTACTGGGCTCCTGCTGATTCTTCATCGATTCGTTGAATCGATTCCCCACGGAAAGGGGCAATTCGACCTGGCCCATGATCCCTCTGCAATTCTTTCGCGATGGGTGCGGCGTCTCCTATCCCTTGCGTGGCGCGTCGCTCGCCATCGTCGAATTCCGCTCGTTTCGCGTTCGCTGCTGCTCTCTACTTACTTCCAGTATGGGACAAGCCTGCCGGGGAAGCAATTTTTAGCACACATTCAATCGAAGCGGCGTCTTGAAATAGGAGGCGAAAGGCGGGAATTCGAGGGGGATTGAGTGACCTTCAGGCAAGCAGTGGCACACTAGCACAAGGGACCTGCGCCTTGTGCTCTCCCGTGGCCGGGAGGTATTTAGGACATTCTCGCGTTGGAGCATCGGAGGCTTTCGTGAGACGTTCGCTAAAAACCCCCCTGTCCGCGAGCCGTGGGAACAGTGGTTACTCAAGGGCACGCGGCATTTCTTCTCGGAAGCGGGATAATTCGTGCATTGGCTCAGTAAGTTCGCCGACTAGCTCGAACCGGCGGGGGGTTCCCCTTCGGAGCCGGACGAACGAAGGAGGTTCGTTGGAGGTTTTGGTTCGAGGAAGTATTTCGACCCCCTAAGAGTCGGCTTATGGTCGAGGGCTTGGAAGACCGGTTCGACTGATCATCCAATTTCGGCGGCGGGAGTTTTGGTGATCCCGGTTTGCGAGGCGGCTCGGGCATTGCGTCTTCCGGAAGGAGTTCGGGCGTGCGCCGTCGACCCGGAGGCGCGGTTTGCGGCGAGTTGTTATCCCGAAGCAAATCCTGCAGTTCTCGGTCCAGATCCATGTCCGAGCCTCGATTCTCCAAATCGGCATCCGCAGGACCTCGGTAGCCAGGCTGAGTTTTGCGGAAACGATCATAGAGGGTATGTGGAACTTGGGGTCGATACTTTAACCAACCCTCCGGCCAGGGACGCCAAAACGTCGGATAGTAGCCGTAATGTTGGCATCGATAGTAGCTTAAAACCTCGTCCGTGGGACAAGGGCAGGGGTCTCTGTCGCACCCTTTTTCTCGATACACGCAATCGCAAATTCCCTCGCCCGTCGTGCCGCAATTCGTGCATGTTTGTCCAGCCGCGACATTACCTTCGCCGTCGATGACTTCGACAGGATGGAGAACCTGAGATTGAAAACCGTCGTTTTCGCTAGCCGGAACCCCCTGAGAATAGATGGGATCGGTTCCATCGCTCAAGGCGTCTTCGACCATGATTTCGCTGTCCGTCGAGGATATGACGACGGAGCCATGGGCATTGATGCCGTCATTGGATTCGTCATATACCTCTTGAACCACCTCTGGTTTGGCCCTTGAGTGGCCTCTGAAGTGAGTTTGATAAGTCTCTGGCTTGGCGGATCGGTATTGCTTTGGCCGGTGCGAAACGGAAGCTGCGTCGGGTTCCTCTTCGAACACCCAGTCAGGAACGCTCTCTACCGTTACTTCGTACGAGGGCTTGGGGTGGCGTTGTGCCGCCGGGCGGACATCCCGAATGGCTCCCGCAGACGCCGATTCGCCGGCGAGCACACTTGCCGAGACGAGCCATGCCACGGACATTACCATGCGGGGGCGACTGGCAATTCGGAGTGGAAACTGCATGGCCGGCAATCCTTTCCTACCCCCCGATCCCAAGGGTGAGATCGCGGAAGTTGGTAACGTGAGTCCCTTCAAGACCGTCGACTTTAGCTCTATGTCGCACTAGTTCCCCGCTTCGAGTTGCGGACGGCACTTCACACGTGCAAACTCCAGAAGCGTGGGAAAGTCGAAATACCCCGGGCATCATCGGAGATTCGAGCTAAGCTGTTATTCGAGGGGTACCGCAAGTTCGCTACATTCGCGCGGTTGATTAATATTGTCAGAATCCCAATAGTAGTATCGGCAGGGGATTCGAGAGAAATTCAACCATATCCTTCAGGGCAACGAGGGGGTCCACGAGCCAGGTTGTTCGGTGTTGTGGAGTGTAATCTCAAGTGAATAAAAGGGTTGTGTTTCTTGTTGCCGTGGCCGTCCTTGTCGTCGCGGGAGCCATCGAAAGGAAGATTCGCCAAGCCAGATCCCGCTCCGCGCCGGTCGCGGAGGGTGTCCGGCGGTTGAATGATGTCCCGATGCAGTTTGGGGCTTGGATCGGTCGCGACATTCCCATGGATCCCGTGATCCTTCGGGTTGCGGAATGTGCGGGCCATCGTAATCGAGAATATGTCAATTCCGTCAACGGCCGTACGGTCGAATTGGGGATCATGGTCGGACTACCCGGGCCGATGGCGGAGCACACTCCCGAAGCTTGTTATCCGGCGCTAGGCTACACGTTGGTGAAGAAGTCCTTTCAAAAGATTCCGGCGGCGACTTTTCTGGGAAAGGGCCATGCGGGCGAACTGGCGCGCATGGAGTTCGTCAATCCCAACCAACAACGTGCTCTCTGCGTTTGGCACGCGTGGTTTGACGGGCAAGAATGGCTCAGGCCGGACTATTCACGTTTGTCGCTTACGAATCGTTCGGTACTCTTCCGCCTCCAAGTCGCGGGGTTCCAGGTTCCGGACCCCTTTTCCGACGACGGAAGCAAGTCAATTGATCCCGCGGAAGAGTTTCTGAAGGACGCGCTTCCCGAACTCACCGCGATATTCTCCAGGAAAGGGGATTCGAACAACCCCCCCGAAGAGCCCCAAGCGAATCAAGCGTCACGACCAGACGAATAGCTCCGGCCGATCAGAACTGTAGCCGATGAAGGTCGCGAGCACGATTCTAGGCAGGACTCCCGCGACTCCTGGTACTTCATGAATGGAGCGGGTATTGAAAAAGTAGAGATCACCGGGCGCCAGATTTACATCCACGTTGGTGATGGCATTTTCGGCGGCGTATTGATGAAACGTGTCCGTCGTCAAATGCGGTTCAATTTCAGGTTGCCAAAGGCACCGGTGAAGCCGGCATTGGGCCGAGACACCGTCCCTTTCGGAGTTTTGTAGCACGAGTACGCCCGCGAACTGATGTTCGAAATGAAACACGGAATAGCTTTTTCTATCCTCGCGCAATCGGACGGAGTCGAAATGTGGTTTGTAGGTGTAGCCACCGTAGTGGGCTCGAATAATCGCCGGTCCGTATTTGCGGCCTCCCGGTTCCTCGGCCGTTCGAACGGATTTTCCCTTTGCTAATCGTTCAAGCGACCGATAGAGAAGTTCAACCGGGTTTTCGAATCGATCGAAGAGTCGAGCGAACAGACGGTGGGTTTCTTCGGCGTGTTCGAGAAAACGTTCTTTGTCGAACCCGAGATTGCCGAGACTCGTGCCGATATCGATACGCCTTTTGGGCGAGGATCCGTCATCGCGCCAGGTCTTCTCCGCGGGTTCCTTGCGTTCTTTCTGGTAATGACCTTCAGGCACGTTTCGTTCCAGGAATTGGTGAGGGACAGGCTTCGACGGATCGTAGAGGTGTCCCTCGGCGATCAAATGCTCGATAAGGCGCTCACATTCCTTTTGAGGGTAGGTGCCGCGCAAAACGATGGCGGGAATCTCTCCCTGCGCCAGCGATTCGAGGGGATGGGAACAGTTGGCGAGCACGGTATCCACGTTCGGCTCCGCAATTCGCCAATCAGTCACAGTCGTCATGCGTCGCTCCAACCCTTGATCCGTTCCGTCACATAGTTTTCAAAGTGAGCCCCAATTCCACGACGGCCGTTTGCGCTGCTAGGAATTTAGCCACACTGGTTTGGTTTTCCGCAATTCTGCATACTGGAAATGGATTCGCAAGCAGATTGTCCGCGTGAGTGGCAGGTCATTCGAACAAGTTCCACTCATGCTTGTTGGATTCCGTCGTTGAACGGTTCATTCGCGAGCAACCCCGGAGAGAACCCATCGATGTTTCGTCGCAGGTTGTCAGGAATTCAAGATCCGACGAATCGTTGGACTGGAAAAGTTCGCTTGGCGGCGAGCGTATTGTTGGGGATATCGCTGGTTCTACTTCTGTTGGCGTGGGAATGGTTCAGGCCGCGAGACGCAGGCTCCATGGCGCCGGTGCCGCGATCGACTTCCAAGTCCGTACTCGTGGGCGATGCCGATTCCGCGGGGAAGGGGGCGGACGTTCCCCCCGACATCGATGGTTTCGTGGAAAAGGTGAAAGGGCGTTATCGGGCGATGCACGATCGTTATGTTGCATTGGAGCATAAGGAAACATGCATCGCGGAGACCCTCGATTCGTCTGGAATGCCGACGAACGCAGTTACCACCGTGGAGCGGGTTTGGTTCGAAAAGGAAGTGGAACGTCGGCTGCTTTTGGATTCCAAGGATCCGAACGTCGATGTAGCGTTGCCTCCCAAGTCCAAGATCGTCTATCCGTTTTACCGGGAGGACGTTCCTGGAACTTACCAGTATTTCTGGGAAGGAGTCGAAGAGGTGGACGGTCGTCCTTTGGTTCGGCTTCGTTTCGAGCCCAAGCCACCTCTCGCGGACAAGATGTCGGGTTATGTGTGGGCGGATCCAAAGACCGGCCAACCTTGCAAATTTGACGGTTTGCTCGCGGAAACCCCGGCACTCGTCGATCACTTTCGCATGCTCGCGTGGTACGCTCCGTCGGAAAATGGGGATTATCAATTGCGCCAAATGGTCACGGAAGGTTCCGGCGGCTTCGCATTCGTCCGACGAAGGTACCGTAAGTCGTTCGAGTATTCGGACTATCGCTTGAAAAGTCCGTAAAACGATGTTCCGGATCTTGACGTGGAGGCGAACTCCCGGCTGCTCGGATTTCTTCAATGAAACAGGATGTAGGTTTGATGGACGTCGTAGCGGGAATGGCCGACAATGCTGCCGCGCCGACCTCTCCCATGGGGCCGCTGGTGCAATTGGAAATGCCTGTTCTTCCGTTGGTGGAATCCAATGACGCCTGCGAACCATTGGTGCCCAAAGGAATTCATGAAGAACTTCTGCCCGCGCGGCTCGTTACTCTCGGTTGCAAAGTCAATCAGTACGAAACCGAATACGTCCGCGAGCTGCTGCTTCAAAACGGCTACCGAGAAGCCGAGCGTGGAGAGTCCGCCGTCTTGGCCGTCGTCAACACCTGCACGGTGACCTCCGAGAGCGACCGCAAATCAAGGAAATTGATTTACCAGATGGCGCGCGCCAATCCGGGCGCGAAGATCGTGGTGATGGGATGTTACGCGACGGCAGAGCCCGAAACCATTCGTCGGTTGCCTGGCGTGGCTGCGGTCGTCACGGATAAACGGAATCTCGCCGGCGCGCTCAAGCCTTTCGGCGTCCAGCGGGACGTGCGCGGTATTCGACGATTCGAAGGGCATCAACGAGCATTTGTCAAGGTTCAAGACGGCTGCATTCTTGACTGCACGTTCTGCATTATTCCCAAGGTCCGTCCCGGGCTGCTCAGTCGAAACCCCGACGACATCGTGGAAGAGGTGCGCCGACTGGTCGACGCGGGGTATCGCGAAATCGTCATGACCGGCATTCACCTCGGACACTATGGCGTGGATCTCAGCCAAGGTCGTCCGCGGCGCGAGTGGTGCCGACTTTGGCACCTCTTGGATCGGATCGCCACGTTGCCAGGCGATTTTCGGATTCGACTTTCGAGTCTCGAAGCTACCGAAGTCACCGACGACTTTGTTCGGGTGTTGGCGGAACATTCCGGCCGGATCTGCCCGCATTTGCATCTATCGCTGCAAAGCGGGTCCGATGCCGTGCTCGCTCGAATGAAGCGTCGCTATCGCGTGAAGAAGTTCGTTGCTCGGTGCGAACAGTTGCGTTCGCGCTTGGACCAGCCGGCGTTCACTACCGACATCATCGTTGGGTTTCCGGGCGAAACGGACGCCGACTTCGACGCGACCTGCGATGTCGTTCGCGCGGTGGGTTTTTCCAAGCTCCACCTATTTCCCTTCAGCGCGCGTCGCGGCACGGAAGCTGCCGATTTTGGAAACAAAGTTTCCGATGTCGTTCTGGGTGAACGCATGGACCGTTTGTCGCGCCTTGGCGCCGAGGTCGCGCGCGACTATTACGAATCACTGATCGGTCGCCGTCTGGAAATGCTGGTGGAGACGCCGCATCCGGAGCGGTCGGGCATGATGCGCGGTACCGCGTGCCGATACGCGCCTTTGTTATTGGAGACGCTCCCTTCTCTTCGTGGTCGTCTGGTACCCGTGCAGGCGGTTCGATGGAACCACGGTTTCCTTGAGGTCGCGCCCGTCCACGAGGATTGAAAGACGCGGGGGGCGACATTCGAAGCGTCGCCGGCACGGTTTGAAGTACCCATCAATGCCTGTTATTGCTCCTTGGGTAAGCCGAATCCCCCGCCGCCGGGGGTCTCGATCCGCAGAATGTCGCCAGCGGAAAGGGAGCGTTGTTCCGAGGACTTGAGTTCCATCCATTCCTCGCTACCCGCGGCGCGCAGGAGGTTTTTGCCTCGCGTCCCCGGATGGCCGCCCGCCACTCCATAAGGGGCAGAGGAACGGCGATTGGTGATCAAGGAGATTTCCACGGGCGCGAGGAATTCGATTTCCCGAACGATTCCATTTCCCCCGGAAAACTTCCCTTGGCCTCCCGTCCCCGCGCGAATCGAAAACTCACGCACGCGAACGGGGTACCGGGCTTCCATCACTTCGGCGTCCGTGATGCGCGTATTGGTCATGTGGGTATGAACGGCGGAGGCGCCGGGGAATCCTGGACCAGCACCCGCGCCGCCGCCGATGGTTTCGTAGTACCCGAATCCTGGGGAGTTAGGCGCGGTTGGCCTGCCGAAAAGGAAGTTGTTCATGGTCCCTTGGCTGGCGGCGACGACGCCAAGGGCTCCAAAGACGACGTCGACGATCCGTTGTGATGTTTCCACGTTTCCCCCTCCGACAGCGGCGCAGTCGGAAGGGTCGTCATGACTTGGCGGATTCAGGAGGCAATCGTCCGGGACAACTATAGTTACCGGCGCCAACACACCGTCATTTAAAGGAATGTCTTCGTCGATCAAGCAGCGGAAACAATAGAGAACGGCGGCCCGAACAATCGCGCTATTGGCGTTCAAGTTGTCCGGTGTGACGGGACCGGTCCCCGAGAAGTCGACGATCGCCTCGCCCGCTTTTTCGCCGGCCCATGGTCGATGCCGAATCGTAATGGTCACCGCGATCACTGCCTGGTTGTCGAGTTGATCCTTAAAGGCATATCGGCCTTCCGGAAACTTGAGTAAGGCAAACCGCATTTTTCTTTCCGCCGCACGCTGGATGTGTCCCATGTAGGCTCGGATGGTTTCGAGTCCATAGCGGTCCACGAGCTCATGCAACCGCTGCGCGCCGGTTTGATTCGCTGCGACGGCGGCGTTAATGTCCGCGATATTTTCCTCGACCGACCGGGAGGGAAAAGGTCCCTGGGTGAGCAATCGCCGGAGGGCGTCTTCACTTGATCGTTCGCCGTGCACCAGGCGGAAAGCGCGAATCAATACCCCTTCTTCTGCCAACGACTTGGAAAAGGGGGGCATGGAACCGGGGACAATTCCTCCGATCTCCGCGTGGTGTGCCCGGCTGCCCGTGAAAAAGAGGAGTTCCTTTCCCCCCGGATCGAAAACGGGCGTCACCACCGTGACATCCGGAAGATGGCTCCCGCCGCGGTACGGATCATTGGTAACGAAGACATCCCCCGGGTGCATGACGTCGATGTCGGCGAGGAGGTGGCGAACCGTTTCTCCCATGGCCCCCAAGTGGACAGGAATGTGGGGCGCGTTCACGACGAGCTTTCCTTCGCGAGTGAAGAGAGCACACGAGAAATCGAGGCGTTCTTTTACATTGCGGAGTGATGTCTTCTGCAGAGTCGCCCATTTGCTCGGCGATGGAGGCGAATTGATTGTTGAAGAGTTCCAGCAGCACCGGATCCACTTCGGTGCCCAGGTCGATGGTTTTGGCGGCTCCCTGAATGTCGGTAAGCACGACGTCGCCCATGGGAGTAACCTCCGCTTCCCATCCCGGTTCGATCACGATGGTGCTAATCGACTCGAGCAAAATCGCGGGGCCGCCAATTCGTGCCCCCGGTTCGAGCTTGTCTCTCTCGAATACTTTGGTTTCGTGCCAGTGATCGCCGAAATTCGCCGTCGTGGTCAAGGTGGGAGTCGGCGATCGGTCGCCATTTTTCCTGGGAGTTCGGACCGGCTTGGAGGTCACGCCGGTGACCTCGACGCGTAATGCGAGGATCTCCACCGGCCGCTCGGGAAAATGAAAGCCGTAAAGCTGGCGATGTTGTTTCTCAAACGTGGAGCGGTAATCGGGTAATTCTCCGTCACGCTCGTCCACCGCTGACCGAGTTGGGGGTTCCGCGATGGTAATGGTGGAATCCTGGCCCCGATAGCGGAGATCGAGGAAACGACGCGGGGAAAGGACTCGTTCGGGAGGAATTCCTTCCGCCAGTACTTCCTCCCTGAGGGACTCGGCAAGTTCCAAAAACGAGTGTTCGATCTGATTAAGGGTCTCTTCACTTAGGAGCGAACCGACGTGCCGCTCGGCAAATCGTTTCACGTCGGCCATGCCGATGCCAAAGGCGCTCAAAATACCGGCATGAGGGTGCTGGAGGACGTTTCGTATGCCGAGTTCTCTCGCGATCGCGCAGGCATGTTGGGCGCCCGCGCCTCCGAAGCTGACGAGCACGTAGTCCCTTGCGTCATAACCTTTGGCGATGGAGATTTTCTTGATCGCCGCCGCCATTTTCGCATTGGCGATGGTCACGAATCCGCTGGCGAGTCGATCGAGGGGCATCGGTTTGCCCCATGCTTTCTCGATCTTGGCGGCGATGGATTCCAATCGTGAACGAACGACGGCGGCGTCCAGAGGAAACGCAAATCGCTCGGGGACGATCCTGCCGAGGAAGAGATTGACGTCGGTGACGGTGAGTGGTCCACCCCCGCCATAACATGCCGGGCCCGGGATGCTCCCCGCGCTCCGCGGTCCAACGGTGAGCCTTTGACCGTCAAAATCACAGATGGAGCCCCCGCCGGCTGCAACCGTTTCGATCGCGAGCATCGGCGCCACGATGCGGATCCCCGTCTGGGACTCAGGATCGTTGACCTCCATGGAATAACGCCGTTCGAAGTCGCCGTCGAAGCGGCTGACGTCGGTGCTGGTTCCCCCCATGTCGAAGCCGATGGCGCGGGAAAAACCGGCTTCGGAGGCAACGTGCGCGACCCCCACCACGCCACCTGCCGGACCGCTGAGGATGCTGTCTTTACCCACGAAGTGTTCCGCGTCCACCAGCCCGCCGGAGCTCGTCATCAACTTTACGTTGGCGTCCGGTAGTTTCGCTTTAATGCCGGCAATGTATTCGCGAATGATGGGGGTCAAATAGGCATCCACAACCGTGGTGTCGCCGCGGGGAACTATCCGCTGCATGGGTGCCAGTTCATGGGAAACGGAGATTTGTTTGAACCCAAGAGGCAAGGCCGTCTCGCGGATCCCGCGCTCGTGCTGGGGATTCTGGTAGCTATTGAGCAAGCAGATGGCGAGCGACTCGATGTTTGGTACTGCGCAAGTCGAGCAATTGACTTCGGATGGCATTCAGGTCGGGGCCTGGAGCACATTTCCCTTGGAGTCGACCCGTTCGTCGATTTCGACGACTTCTCGGTAAAGATCGGTGGGGCGTTTGATGTGCAGGTCGAAGAGCCGAGGCCGTTCTGCTGAGCGATTCGTAGCACATCGCGAAAGCCACGGGTGGTGATGAGCGCGGTTTTGACCCCTTGTCGCTCGAGCAGCGGTTCGTGCACGCGTGGTGCCGAGCCGAACGTTCGCGGGACCGATCGGCTCGCGGAGGGTTTCCCAAGGAGCCAACGAATGCCGGCGACGGGTCTTCTTCGCCGGAGAAAAGCTCGTAGTCTTGACCTTCCACGGGGTCCTCGGGGAGTGGCGATTCGAAGGCGAGTATGCCACGCGTGGCGTCAAAGCTTCGTACGCTGGCCTCGATCGTCCGAGAAGTCCCGATCGCGGCCTCAGGCCCGGCGAGAATGCGAACACGGAATCCTTCGAAGAAGCGAGGTGGATCTCCCAGCCGATGGAGGTCGGTAATCCTGTCGCAGTTCAGACGCTCCAATTTTCCTCGGTAGATGCCGCTGCTGAGGAGTTTGTGCGTCCGGAGCTCTCCGTTTGGTGAACGGCTGAGGCAATCGGTGAAGGTCCCGCCGACGTCAATCCAAAATTCCCATGCGGACTTTTCCGTCATGAATCAAGCTTCCTGAGGAAAGGTGAAATCGAGGATGTTCAGGGGGCTTTGGGAGAAGCGGTGGGCGCTTCCGTTGGCGACGCGCGGTCCGTTTCCGTCGGCCAGTGGGCGTACCCCGGAGCGGCGCACTGCGCTCTCGAATCTTATTTAAGATTTCGGTCACTCGACCGTCTGTCGCGGAGCCGTACTTCGCGACGAACGCGTCCATTTGGTACCCCTCGGTGAGTCCTTCGGGCTCGGGAGAAGAGTTCGCGACTTTGAAACCGGTATCCAGAGTCGCGGGAAGCGCCCGGTAGAGCAGGTAGTCGCTTGGCAAGATTCAATGCCTGCAAGGTCGGCCGATAGGTCCACGAAGCTAAAACCGCTTCCCCCTTGGCGTCCAGGAGTTCTTTCTGAAGGCCCACTTGCTCGGCAAACGAGGGGCTGAATAAAGCGGTGAGGGCGGCGGAACCGCGAAATGTTGGGTCAAATCGTGCCGGCCGTGCATCGTCGGTTTGCCGAGTAAATCGACGCGGCGGCGAAATTCGTTCTCCGTCTCCACCGCGCGCCAGGTGATGCCGGTGATCGGGTTGCGCCGTAGCGTCGGGGACGAGTCCAACGCAATGCCGATGCCGAGAAGAAAGGCCTTCGCCGCTTGTTCCGTGGGGAATTGGCGGGCACCGGCGGCAGCGGCGCGAACGTAGTATTCCGTCAGTTCATCCCCCGAGGCTCGATACGGACGAACGTATTCGACGGCCGTCGGAATGGGAAGCCGGCGATTGCGATCGGCGGCGACGACGACCGCGTTTACCACGAGGCGAGCTCGGTCGGGAAGTTGGGACGTTCGCCCCCGGGGCGATCCACTCAAGGGCGGTGATTCGGCCAACAGGCTCGCGTATCGCTGCGCGACGGTGTCTCGAGGAAAGATTCTTTGAATGTCCGCGTAAACATCCTTGAGCAAACTCTTGCTTTCCGGGGAGAGTTCGGCAAGGGATTGGATCTGGTTCCGACGAAACTCCTTGGCAACGGTGTGCATGATGATGGCGGAGGCGGCGTCGAAAGTGATGTCGAAAGCCTTGGCACGCGCCTTGCCGTCTCCTAGTTCAGGCCGCATGACCGAATGGGGATCCGGGCTATGGGGCGCGCCGAAGAAGTGACCAAGCTCATGCACGAGAACTTCCAGTCGTTCCGGTTCGGTAATCTTGGTGCGTTCCCAGATAAGGACGTGCGTGCCGAATGGTCCCGGGATGCCGCCCAGATGAGTTCGCGCCTTGGCAGCGACCGGTTGACTGGTAAAGCCGATGCAGAGCCGCGCCTTTTCCGATCGAACCTTACGGTGAAAATCGACGAAGATTCCTTCAAAGTCGGTAAGTTTCGGTTCCGAAGTCCATCTGCCGGTCTCGACGACATCGAGGCGAATTCGAAAATGAGAAAGGTAGATCTTCGATGCCGCTGCGACGCGCGCGCGAAGTCGTTCCTCCCATTTGCCGTCGACGGCAGGTTCATTGTCATCCACGAGGATCTTTACTGGGATCACCGCTGGCTCTTCAGTTTGGTGCAGGGCCTTCAATTCCCGGAGTTCGATGCCGCTGGCGCTGGTGGCGAATTCGTAGGACGCGTTGGGAGCCAGTTTGACGGTCGCGTTTCCCTTCGAGTGGGAGTAACGAATTCTGTCCCCGCCGATCAAGGTGACGGCGGCTATGCGACCGGTCTGAAGAAGGTGATCGGATTGGCGTAGATCGGTGATTACCGTGAACTTGACCGCGAGGGGCGCTCGGTTGATCAAAAAGGCCTCGGAGGCAAGCGTGGGTCGGGTTTGCTGCGTGCAGATTCCGAACAGGAGCAAGGTCGGCAGGATTCCGACGCGGCGCCAACGAACGCTCATCAGCCAATCTCCGAGGCGAATCCGATCCCCCGTGAAGCGAATCGGGATCGAGGTACCAAACCTACGCATCTCCTTGTGCATTCCCTTCGTTCATACATTACGATAAACCGTCTCCTGGAATAGGGAAAACGTTTAAGCACGGCGATCAGGGGAACCAAGGATATCGGTGCGCGCGTTGCGTCCGCTCCTTGTCCGCGAAATGACGCAACCAGCGAAGGGAAAGAACGCATGCCGATAGACCTGGCGATTGTACCCGTCGCCGGCCAAGGGACCCGGATGCTCCCGTTGACCAAAAGCCAACCCAAGGAAATGCTCCCCGTCGGCGGTAAGCCGGCGGTGCAGTATGTCGTTGAGGAACTGGCCGAATCGGGTATCCGCCGACTTCTCTTCATCACCGGGCCGGGCAAGGACTCCATCGAGAACCATTTCGACATTGACTCGGAGCTCATTGCGTTATTACGCGAGACTGGCAAAGAGGAACTGCTCGCGGAACTGGAGTTCGAGCGGCGAAACCTCGAGTATTTCTACACCAGGCAGAGGCGGCAATTGGGGCTCGGGCACGCCGTCCTTTGCGCTCGATCGTTCGTGGGTGAGCAGCCGTTCGTCGTCGCTCTCGGCGATTCGATCATCGGCGTCAACGCGCAATCGGACATCGTCGCGCGCATGGTGGAGGAGTTTGAGAAATCGGGGGCCGATGCCGTCGTCGCCATCGAAACGGTACCCATTCATGAGGTTCAACAGTATGGCGTGGCCAAGCCGCGAACGTCGGACGGTCCGGTGTTTCTTATCGAGGACCTCATCGAAAAACCGTCGCCGGAGGAAGCTCCCAGCAATCTGACGCTCGCCGCGCGGTACGTCCTTGGTCCCGCCATCTTCGAATGCTTGTCGCGAACACAGCCGGATCGGGGGGGACAAGTTCAATTGACCGACGCCCTCAGGCTGCTCATTCAGGGGGGAGGACGAGTTCTGGGGATGCGGCTCGCCGAGGGAGAGACTCGGCACGACATCGGCGATTTCGAGAACTACTTTCGCTCCTTCGTCGAGTTCGCGCTCGCGGACGGAAAGTACGGCGCGGGACTAAGGAACTATTTGATTCAATTGCTTCAGCGGACACCCGGAAACTGAACATGCTGCTCATTCGAAAACGTGCCCATGCCCGGGCAGGATTGCTTGGAAATCCCTCTGACGGATACAACGGCAAGACGATCTCGATCATCATCCGCAACTATTGGGCGGAAGTCGTCGTCTACGAGTGGGAGGATGTCGAACTGCTCTGGACGCAGGAAGAGCGGCATCGCTTCCGTTCCGTGCATGACCTCGTCCGCGACGTCAAGCTTCACGGGTATTACGGCGGACTTCGTCTGATCAAGGCGACGATCAAGAAGTTCGTCGAGTACTGCGAGCGGGTGGGAATACACCTGGATGACCGCAATTTCACCGCGAGATACGAGACGAATATTCCCCGCCAGGTCGGGATGGCCGGCTCGAGCGCCATCATCGTTGCGACCCTCCGTTGCCTGATGGAGTTCTACGGCGTTCGGATACCCCTCGAGGTTCAACCAACATTGGCTTGTTCCGTGGAGACGGAGGAGTTGGGCATCGCCGCCGGACTTCAAGACCGCGTGATCCAAGTCTACGAAGGGGTCGTTTACATGGACTTCTGCAAGGAGGCGATGCATGAGGTCAACGGTCTCTCCTGCGGCAAGTATGAAAGGATCGCTCCCTCCTTATTGCCTCCGATCTACGTTGCCTACAGCGTCGACGTCAGCGAGCCTACGGAACTCTTTCACAACGACCTACGCTCCCGTTATCAGCGCGGAGAGCCTGAAGTATTGGCGGCAATGAAGAAGTTCGCCTCGATTGCCGAGAAGGGCAAGGCGATGCTTGAGAGTGGCGACCACCAGACCTTTTCCAAGCTGGTGAACGAGAATTTTGACACCCGAAGGCAACTCTGCCGCCTTCCTCCCGGCCAAGTCGCCATGATCGACCGAGCGCGCGAGGTAGGGGCGAGCGCGAAGTTCGCGGGTTCCGGCGGCGCGATCATCGGAACCTACGAAGGGGAAGCGATGTTTCGGTCCCTGCAAACGGCGCTCGGCGCCATCGGCTGCCGAGTGATCAAGCCGAACGTGGAGGCGGGAAATCTCTCTGGTTGATGCCCGATGGCCCGAGTGAAGCGTTGCCGCGGCATCCTCTTGGACGCGAAGGATCGAGTCGACTTGGCCAGGGACGTTCAGTCGTTCGAGTGGCCGTAATCGCGCTCGACCACCGCGATTCGCACGGCGTAATTTCGGTACCAACGGGAACGTCCTCTCTGCTGAGCCAGGCGGTGCTCGGCATTGTCCTTCCAGCGGTGCGCGGACTGCAGATCTTTCCAATAGGAGACGGTAATGCCGTAGCCGCTCTCGTCGCGGGCGCTTTCGATTCCCAGGAAACCCGGTTCAAGACCCGCGAGTTCTTCCATCCTTTCGGCAGTTCGGGAATAGTCATCCCCGTTCAAGGTCACCCGCAAGGAAGAGAAAATGACCGCGACGTAAGGCGGATCCGGCGTTTTCGCCATTCGGGACATCCAATATCATCCTTTCACTTTCAAACTCGGGAGCGATCAGGGAGTCGAGCGGCGGGCGGAGTGCTCCGACGACTTTGCTTCCGCGAACTCCTTCTCCCTCTGTTTCATGTCGCTACGATAGCCATGGAAGATCACAAGCCAGAAGAACATGCCAAACGCCATCGCGCCAGCCGCCCGGCCGGAAAGAAAATGAAAGAAATAGTTGAGAATCGTCATCACGACCGACCCGACGGCCATTGCAATTGTCAGCCGCATCGCGAGTCGATAGAGGCGCTGCTCGTCGGATCTAGCCTGCATGATTACCTCGTGGAAAGCGTTCTATTCGATGAGATTATAGAAGTATCGAGGCGGCGAGTATGGCGGGACGCATGGTCGCATGCTCCTGAAAATGGGGATGCGACCGTTTCGCGGTACCATCGCTGTTCGGAAACGTCGTGTCGAAATCCTCGGCCGGGCCGCTTGGAGCGCCCTTGGCGCTCGCCGCGATTCGCAGCTTCCACGAATTGGCACCTGGTCCCCGCCGTTACTTCTCTGATGCTCAATGGCGATAGAACGCCATGCTCGCGAAGCTAACGATTTCGAATCCGTTGGGATCAACGAATTGGTCGTATTGCAGCGTCTTTCCACTTTGGGGCGCAGCGGCCTCCAGCATCATGAACGTTGGAGGATAGCCGCAAATGCGCCGGCGATCCCGTTCTCGGAGAATGGAAGCATGCAGCTTTGCGGGATCGGCGGTCTCCAGGTGTTCGAGGAGCTTTTTATCTTCCGACCGGCACCACTCGCTTTTCTGCTCGTCGATGAGCCAGGGATCGCCGAATTTCATGCCAATATGCGCCAGGTCGCCGGAAGAGACATAGCAGACCTCTTTCCCACACGCCCGTTCCGCCTCCCGGATCGCGTCACCCATTTTACGAATGTCCGCGAGTTCCCGCGGATCCTTGCCCGATTCGACAGAATCATGAAACGAACCAACGAGCAGAGGAACGATCGTGAAATCCTTGATTCCCTCAAAGAGGTATTGCAGGAACAGTACTTGAAACTCGATCGAATGCTCCGGTCGAATCGCCAACTCGTCGGCAAAACACTCCGCGCCATAGGCATTGGCGACTCGCTCGACGAACGCGGTGTCGGTTTTCGCGATTCCGAGCGGCGTCTTGTAATCCTTCTTGGAGAGCACGAACCGTTCCATGGAGTAATGCGAGGTTCCAATCACCACGAAGAGGGTCGCATGGCTACGTTCCGCGAGTTCCTTGAAACCCCATGCGAAGGAACTGCCGCCGCGGCGAAAATCAATGTGTGGACTGAGGATTCCCCTCAGGCCGTTGGACCTGCCGTAGGGGCGAGGGAGACCGGGACCATCCGTGTCCTCGAACATCTTGCGCATGGTCGCGCGGAGTTCCTCCGGTTCGCGGGGATAGGCACCCCCGGCATGGCTAGGCTCGCGGACCGATGATCGGCGAAAAGCGTTGATCACCTCTTCCCGACGAGTTCGGTACCTCGCGGTGTCCACCAGAAAGACCTGATCCAATTGCTGCAATAGCCGCGTGAGAAAGGCATGCGTGACCGAATACCCCGATTCGGACGCGAGACGCGTGCGAACCTGCGCGAGGGTATTTCGCCCGTCGAGCAATCGGAGGACGGGCCCGTAGGATTGCGGGACCATCAGCCATTCTTCGCTCAGGCCTTCGCGGCTGGAGAGCCTGTAGTAACTTTCCCCTTGGTATTCGAAGGGGGTGACATCCACGCCTGCCAAGCGGGGCCGATCGACTCCGATCATCTGCCGGCACTCCCACCCTTGAGGGTTCAACGATCACTGGGACATTGGCCAGTCCACCATGTTCCATGTCCCGGAGGGAACATGGGAATGCAACGGTGCTCAAAGGCTAACCCCGCGGGATCAGCAGTCGTGCGGCCGCCCTAATATCAATGAGTCTTGGCCCAGGGATCGTGAGACATTCCACCAGTTTTCCATGGCGTCGGAAGAGTGCGGATCTATAAGGCGCGTCTGGGCCTGCTTCCCCCATCCGGCAGCCACGTTCAACCTATTCTTCCCGCGAAAACGAAGTCGTCAAGAGCAAGACAATCCGTTATCGCGTCTTGGACAAGTAAGGCGGCGGTGGTACCAGCGATTCTCGACTCCGTTCGATGCTCGCTCGGGATCTACTTCGTGAAATTCGCGGTGAAGAAATACCACGAGCCGAGCACTTCCTGGGGTAGAAAACCGGCCTCCGTCGCTAGATGTCGGACTTTGGAGCGAGATTGATAGTGGGGATCGCCGGCCATTTCCGTGATGGAAAGAAGACCTCCTGGCTTAAGGGCTTGGAAACAGTTTTTGAGGGCGCCTTCACGATCCGGGATCTCACCCAAGACAGTGCATAGGAAAATGGTGTCGAAACTCGCGGGTGGCAATGGCTCTTTGGCAGCGTCGCCGAGAATCGTCGTGAGATTCTTGATCCCCTCTCGTTCGGCTTTCCGCCGGAGACGCTCGAGCATGCCCCCTTGGATATCGACGCCTACGACTTCCCCATCGGGAAGCACGCGCTTTGCTGTGGGGATCAGGAGCCTGCCCGGGCCAGGGCCGATCTCCAATATTCGCTGACCGGGCTTCAAACGGAGACGCTCCAACGTCGTTTGGGTCCCGTTGAGTTTTTGTAGGATGGGATGGTCCAACATCCACGCCAACGCCGTGGGGCAGGGGAGCGACCGTTGTCGGCTTCCCCAGCGCCATGCAAGGTTGAAGAGCAGGAAAATCACGGCCAGGATTGCGATCGCCGCCAGGATCTTCATGTCCAGGACCTCATCCTTTTTCAACGACCATCAAGTGGCAAGCACGGGAATATTCTTCTCAGTCTATTCCCGTTCACAAACTTCCCAAAGCAAGGATTCGCGCAGACAAGCTCGATTTTGGACTTCCATCTCCCCTGGCGGGAAGTTTGCGCGCTGGTAAAGCGCCTTGCGGACGGAGTTACGGCACCTCAGCGACGTCTTCGGAAATGCGCCAATAACGGGGAAGGGGGGCGGTGACGGTGATCGGTTCATATCGGACGGGGTGCAAAAACGTCAACCGGCGAGCGTGAAGGGCAATCGGCTGTTCCTCCAGAGGCTCGGCAGGGATGCCCTCAGGAAGGAAAGGGACCTCGCTGCCGTAGAGGGAATCGCCGAGGATGGGGTAGCCGTGATGGGCGAGTTGCACGCGAATCTGGTGGAATCGACCCGTGGTGAGTTCAATCTCCACGAGCCAGCCGAGTTCCACCTGTCTCAGTACGCGGTATTGCAGAATTCCTTCCTTGGCGGTTGGCGTCAGCCCTGGAACCACGCGTGCCATCGGAAGGTCGGGAACTTTGTCGAGCCAGTTAATCATGGAACCTTGGACCGGCTGGGGTTCCGTAGGGACGATGGCCCAGTAGATCTTTCGGACCAAGCGGTCGCGGAATTGCTCGGCAAGACGGCTGGCGGCTTTTGAATTCTTTGCGAAGAGGACGACGCCCGAAACCGCGCGGTCCAGGCGATGCGGTATTCCCAGGTAGACGTTAGACGGTTTGTTTTCTCGGACCTTTAAAAACTGCTTCACCCGGCGTACGAGCGTATCGTCGTCGCTGGGAGGGCCCTGCGTCAGTATGCCGGCGGGTTTGTTCACGGCGAGACAGGGGCCGTCTTCGAGAAGGATTTCGAGGTCGTTAGCCAAGAACATGCCCCGTGAATTCTCAGGTGTCGAACGCCTGGTGTCGAAGCGCGGCCCATGCGGCCAACGACGAGGAGAGACGGAAAAACTTCCATGCACGCCGGGACGCGACGACTTTTCTCGTCAACGAGCGGTCACGGCTTGTTCGGAATGTTCAAGCAAGGCGTCCCTACCGACGCGCGTGCAGAAGGCTCCGAAGCCTTCGCCGTCCTTGCGCGCCGACTTGAAATACAGCAGTGGTCCGCGCAGTACCGAGGGGATTTCCGCTTGGGGAACCAAGTCCTTGTATTGGAAACTCAACGTGTCGCCGAGGATGTTGCCGCCGAGGAAGAGCGTGTACTTCCCGGGAGAGCGTCCCACGATGCCGATGTCGCAGTTGTAGGACCGGACGCAGGCATTGGGGCATCCGGTCATGCGTAGCACGATCGCCTCCTTGTCGAGCGCGAGTCGGGCGAGTTCGGCATGGATGGCGCCCGAGATATCGGGCATCGCTCGTTCGCTGTCCGCGAGGGCGAGTCCGCAGGTCGGAATCGCCGGGCAGGCGAGGGCGTTGCGAATTAGGATCGGAAGCTGGTCCGGCGGAATCACGCCATGGTCCGCGAGGTGTTTGTCGATTTCAACCCGATGCTTCGGATCGATGTCGCAGAAGAGAATATTCTGTTGCCCGGTAATGCGGACCGCCGGGCGGTACTTCTGGACTAGCTCGCGCACGCAGGTGCGAAGTTTGAAATTCTCCGTATCGCGAATGCGCCCGGAAACGATGTGCACGCCGCGCCAGAGCTTGCCATCCCCTTGGTCGTGCCAGCCCAGGTGGTCGTCATACCCGGTGATTACTGCCCCGCTGTAGGGAGCAAGCGGCTTTCCATAATATTCTTCGACTTTCTTGCGGAAGGCTTCCACGCCCCATTTGTCGAGCAGGTACTTGAGGCGCGCGAGCTTTCGATCTTCACGATTGCCGAAATCGCGCTGGACCTTGACGACGGCCGTCCCGATGTCGAGGGCTTCCTCGGGGGAGGCGAAGCAGAGTGGCGAAGCAAGCCGCGGATAAGTGTGCTCATTGCCATGCGTCATGCCTTGGCCGCCGCCGACGAAGATATCGTATCCCTCGATCGCGCCATTTTTGTGTTTGACGAGGTAACCCATGTCATTGGTGAGCAGGTCGACGCAATTGTCTTCCGGCAGGCCGACCGCCGTCTTGAACTTGCGCGGGAGGTAATGTTTCCCGTAAATCGGTTCCTCGGTTTCGGTGGCGATCTTCGTGTCGATTTTTTCGCCGTTGATCCAAACATCGTGATAGGCAGTGGTCCGAGGGCAAAAGTGCTGCGCGATCCGGTCGGCGAACCGCTGCATCTCGTCCCGAACCGGATCGTTGCGAATCGGAGCGGGGCAGCACATCACGTTGCGTTCCACGTCGCCGCATGCCGCCAACGTGCTGACCAGGGCTTCGTTGAGCGATCGAATATGGTTCCGCAAATTCCCCTTAAGGACGCCGTGGAACTGGATTCCCTGGCGGCTGGTGAGTCGGATCGAGCCGTTGGCGAATCTGTCGGCCAGTTCGTCGTGCACCAGGTACTGATCCGCGGTCAGCTTGCCCCCCGGAATCTTGCTGCGAACCATGAAAAAGTAGAGGATTTCCTGGCCGAGCTTTTTCCGTTCCTTGCGGGTGTCGCGGTCTTCCTGCTGGTAGATGCCGTGAAACTTCAGCAGCTGTTTGTTGTCGTCATTGAAATGGCTGGTGGGATTCGCGAGCTCTTCCGAGAGGGTTCCATGGAGGTAATTGCTCTCCTCCTTGATCTGTTCAACCGAAGCCTTGGCCATCCTCGAGTGCTCCCTCGTTGACACGAATCCGGCATGAACCGCCGCGGAGCGTGGTTCACCCGGGACTTACGCTAACCTTGACATTCCACGGGCGATTCTTTATCGTTCGGGCCGCGCCTTTCCAATCCAGGACCTTATACCGGAATCCGGTGGAATGACTCAACCGCTAATTGTAGGCAAATCAGGATTTCGGACAAATGAGGGCCTGGTCGCGCCTTTCACCCGGCGTCGTGCGGCCGTCGAACTCCTTTGGCTCATTGGAGCGGTCGAATGGTGCCTTTGGACCGACAGTCGGCACGTATTTCCCAAATCGGTTCGACTGCTCAACACCGTGGTGGTTGCGCTGATCGTGTTGGCCATCGTCATTCGCCAAAGGCCTTCCTTGCGCGATTTGGGTTTCGCTCCTCCAAGTTGGTTTGCAGGCCTAAAGTCGCTGGCTCTCTTTACTCTCATCGGTATGGGACTGCTCTTCGGTACGGGATTTTATCTCGGATCCCTGGGAAATGAGCAGGCGTGGGCGACTTGGGTTCGCAAAAACTGGCATATGGAAGGATTACAACAACTGTTGTTGCAGGTGCTTCTGGTGCCCAGGCTCGCGGTGCTCCTGGGGGGAAACGGGACGAAAGTTTCACTGATTGCCGCCATCCTCTTTAGCTTGCTCCATGCCCCCAATGTGTTGCTCATGGGATTAACGATGATCGCGGGATTCGTCTGGTGTGAATGGTACAGACGGTTCCCCAATCTTCCCGCCTTGTGGATATCCCATCTTTCTCTCGCGTCCGCGGCGCTCTTAAGCATCAACGGCTCGGCGCTCGGCATGCTGCGCGTCGGCATCGGTTACGTGTTCCGGAATTATTGACCGTCAGGTTTAGAAAGAGCCTGAAGGCCCCGCCGCATTCTATTTTCAAGCTATGGGGCTTGGGAGATTGGATTTCAGCAACTGGGAATTGGCAAAAGACCGATGTCCCATTGGATTGCCGGTGCAACGAGCGACGCTGACGATGGATCGAGTTCTCGGTCTGGAGTCGCATTCCAGCGTGTCTTGTCGCCTTGTCTTTTCCCGACGAAAACCGAGAATTTGAGAGAGTTGCAAGTATGGCGACGATTCTCTGGCATGCTAAGATCGTCCCAGTCGTCGGGCCCGATTTCGTTCTTTTGCCGAGTTATGGAGTAGTGCGTTGAAACGTCTGGGATTCATCGGCAGTGGTCAAATGGCGCGGGCCCTCGCTCGTGGATTCCTGGCTTCGGGGGTGGTGCAAGAGACCTCCCTGTGTGCCAGCGACGTCATGGAGCAGGCTCGATCGGCTTTCGCGGGCGAGACGGGAGGGCAGGCGTTCGCCGACAATGAGCAAGTCTTCGTTCACAGCGACGTGATCTTCCTGGCAACCAAGCCTCAAGGGATCGAAAAGCTCCTTCGCGAACTCCGGCCGTTCGTTCAAGCGCGACATCTCGTCGTCTCGATCGCGGCGGGGGTGTCGCTGAAACGGCTTGGCGAGGGTTTGGGAAGTGAGCATCGCCTCATTCGTGTCATGCCGAATACCCCTTGTCTGGTGGGGGAGTCCGCGAGCGGCTACTCGTTGGGTGAAAAGGCAACGGAAGCGGACGGCGAACTGGTACAGACCTTGTTGTCTTCCGTGGGACTCGCGTTCCGAGTGCCCGAAAACTTGCTCGACGCCGTCACGGGATTGAGCGGTTCCGGTCCCGCCTACGTTTACCAGATCATCGAGGCATTGAGCGATGGAGGGGTAAAGGCTGGCCTTCCCAGAGACGTTGCGACCAAGCTTGCCGCCCAGACGCTACTGGGAGCCGCCAAGATGGTGCTTCAAACCGGTGTTCATCCGGGGCAACTCAAGGACATGGTGACCAGTCCGGCGGGCACGACGATCGCGGGCCTGGCGGTTCTGGCCGCTCGGCTCTCAGGGGAGCGCTCATTGACGCCGTCGTCGCCGCCACCGATCGTTCACGCGAACTCGGCGCGAAGTGAAAGCGCGTTCGTGCCGATAATCGTGCCCGGACGGACTCTCGCCTTTCGTATGTCGTTCCGTGCCTTGTCCGGCTGCCCAGAGGTGCCGGGGAGGCCTTGGCACGGTTTTGTTCATTTCAAGATTTGGCCGGCGTCGGGGCGCAATCCGCAGCCCAGACGCGACGCGTCCAATCGGCGACTAAGGGCCGGGAATTGTATCGCCTTGCCGTTTTTTAATGTTAATCGTAGATTTACGATTATCGAGAGGGATGGACATGCCGAGTCGAACGTGTTGTTCCGTGGAAATGAGTGGAGCCACCCGAGCGGAGGACCGACTTGCCGAGTTGGCCAAGGCACTGGGGCATCCGCTTCGCGTCCGCATTTTGCGCATTCTTGCCAAACGCAAGACGTGCGTTTGTGGAGAGCTCGTCGACGAGTTGCCGGTCGCGCAGTCGACTGTTTCGCAACACCTGAAAATTCTGAAGGAAGCAGGTTTGGTGCAAGGCGAAATCGACGGTCCGCGGATCTGTTATTGCGTCGTTCCCAAGGCACTTGAAGAACTTAAGGAACTGGTCGGCGACCTCTGACCCCATGGTAGCGCGTGCGTTTTATCGAAAATCGACGATTTGCGGAGGGATACGCCATGTCTGAAGACATTAAGGCGGCGGTGCGGGATCGATATGGGAAGGTCGCCAGGAGTGAATTGTCCACCGATTCCCCTGGGATCGCGCGCGTCGCTCAAGCGTTCGGCTATACCCCCGAGGAATTGGCTTCCATTCCCGCGGCCGCCAACATGGGACTCTCGTGTGGAAATCCCACGGCGACGGCGAATTTGAAGGAAGGGGAAGTGGTGGTCGATCTCGGCTCCGGCGGGGGCCTCGATGTCTTTCTGGCGGCCAAGAAAGTGGGCGCCAAAGGAAAGGCCATCGGCATCGACATGACCACGGACATGGTCCAGCGCGCCAGGCAGGCAGCCGCGGAGGCGGGCTTGTCTAACGTCGAGTTTCACCACGCCGAAATCGAGTCCTTGCCTCTCGACGCGAATAGCGTCGATTGCGTGATCAGCAATTGTGTCTTGAACCTCGTGCCGGATAAAGACCGTGCCTTTGCCGAGATCCTTCGCGTGCTCAAGCCCGGAGGCAGACTCGCGGTCAGCGACATCGCCCTCAAGCAAGCTTTGCCCGAAGAGATTACTCGTGACCTCCTCGCCTATGTCGGTTGCATCGCCGGGGCCATCCCCATCGATGACTACCGCCATAAGTTGATCGCCGCCGGTTTCCACGACATTCTCATCGTCGATAGTAACGCGGACTTGACTGCCTACGCCGCTGGCGCGGACGCCGGCATCTGCTGTGCCACGCCTCAAGAAGCCCAGGGGCTCACCGTGGTGGAAGCGAGTTGTTGTGGCGACACGACGGGCAAGGTGGTCCATGATCAACTTGTCGATCTGATGCGTCGTTACGATCTGAATGCTTACGCGGCGAGCGTCAAGGTCTATGCCGTCAAGCCGACACTCTGATTCGCCAAGGAGAGATTTCCGTGAATGAGAAGCCGTCGACCCCCAAGCGAATGAATCTGTTCGAGCGCTATTTGACTCTCTGGGTCGCCCTATGCATGTTGGCGGGGATCGCGGTCGGCAAGTGGATGCCTGACGCCGTCGATGCGTTGCGTCGAATGGAGCTTGCCCGTTATCAGATCAACCTGCCGATCGCCATGCTGATCTGGCTGATGATTTATCCCATGATGCTCAAGGTCGATTTTGCGTCGATCGTCGGTGTTGGCCGCCGACCTACCGGTCTATTCGTCACTCTTGTGGTTAACTGGCTCGTCAAGCCGTTCAGCATGGCATTCTTGGGCTGGGTCTTCTTTACGCTGATTTTCGGGCATTGGATCGGTCCGGACCTCGCTCGTCAGTATGTCGCGGGGGAGATCATCTTGGCGGCGGCTCCTTGCACGGCGATGGTTTTTGTCTGGAGCTATTTGACGGATGGAGACCCTGCCTACACACTGGTCCAGGTCTCCGTCAACGACTTGTTGATGTTATTTCTCTTTGGCCCAATCGTGAGTTTGCTCGTGGCCACGGCTTCTGGTTTGACGGTTCCGTTCGTGGTGCTCGCCGCGTCGGTCGTGTGCTTCATTGTAATTCCCCTGGTAGCGGGGGGCCTCTCGCGCGCCCTCTTGATTCGCGCGCGTGGTCAAGAATGGTTTGAACGATATGTCGCCCGTTTTCATCCCGTTGCCGTGGGATCCCTACTTGCGACGCTGGTATTAATCTTTGCATTTCAAGCGGACAACATCACGGGTCGTTTTTCACACGTCGCGTTGATCGCCATTCCCATCGTCATTCAGGTCTATTTCAATTCATCGCTAGCCTATGGGATCATGCGGGCGCTGAAGGTGCCTCATTCCATCGCCGCTCCTGGAGCGTTGATAGGAGCGAGCAATTTTTTTGAACTGGCGGTGGCGACGGCGATTGCCCTTTACGGACCGGATTCCGGGGCGGCCTTGGCCACGGTCGTCGGCGTTCTTGTCGAAGTGCCCGTGATGCTGTCGGTGTGCGCGTTCTGCAATCGAACGCGCCACTGGTTTCCCGCGAGTTCGGCGGCCGAATGCCCTAGCCCCCATCCGGGATGTTGTTCGAATTGGCAGGAGTTCGTTACCTAGAATGACCTTGGTTTCCAACCTTTGATTGCCAAGGTCGGCAATTCCACCATTGTTCCGTCCCTCTGCCTGCATTCTTTGCGTGGTCGTGGCTCGAAACCCCTTATGCAATTGAAGAGACATTCAACGATGCCTGCAAGTGATTCGCGAATCCGATTGTTGCCGAGCATCGAACAATACCTGGAATGGATCGCTTCCGTTCGACATGAGGGTGACAAAAGCCGAATTCATGCGATAAATGACCTCGCGAAATGGATGACGCAGCGGATTCAAAGGTCGTCAGACGCAGCGGTCATCGTCGTCTGCACGGGCAATTCGCGTCGCAGTGTTTTCGCTTCCGTGTTAGGAAATGCGCTGGCGGCGCGTCTGGTGGTCCCTGTGCGCTTCTTTAGTGGTGGCACCAAGCCCTCCGCGGTCGATTGGCGAACGATTCGCGCGCTCGAGGAAGTCGGCTTCCAAATTCATGCGACGGGAAGATCCGCCTGCGAAAGCATGTCGGGTGCGTCCAATCCCATCTTTCACGTGCGTTGGGCGGAGGGTGGAACGGATCCGGACCAACACCGAGAAATGGACGAGTTTTCGAAAATGTCGACGACGAGGCGAACCCTCGAAGTGATTTCGCGGCGTTGATGGTATGCAATGAAGCGAGTCAGGAGTGCCCGATTGTCCAGGGCGCGAGCTTTCGTGTTTCCATTCCTTTCGACGATCCGAAACGTGCTGACGGCATGCTCGACGAACGCGCGGAGTATGCAAGCCGGCGCGATGAAATCGCCCGTGTATTGCATGAGGTTTTGTCGGAGACCAAGATCCTGTTGCTCGCTGGAACGCAAAAACTGCCGACATGAATGAAGTACCAATGCCAGCCTGTTAGCGCGGCTCACTGACGGCGGAGAAGGTTGCCGACCGTTCGCCGGATCTCACGACCCAGAAGCTCGAACATGCTCGGTTCTTGAAGTGCCTGGCCATACGGGGTTGGTTCTTGATAGGCAACTTCAATGAATGCCATGCACATCTCGTCGTTAGTCCCTTCCCCCCAGGTGACCCAATTCGGGGGTGAGTTGGGATTCGCGGGGTTTGCCGCCGAGTTGTCATAATGGGCAAGCATCTCGATGTTCGTGCCCGCGGGAAGGTGGATCGGCTCCTTGAAGTAATACGTTTCCTGCCAATTGAAGTCCCATGTCTTGACGTAAACCAGGGGGATGACAGTTCCGTCCGGCAGCCGCGCGTCCACTTTCATGTCTTTGCCCAAGAGGTGCATGTGAGGTGTGACGCTGACGGCAATTAGTGACCGGGGCATGTTGAAAGAAGCCTTGATTTCGTGATTCGAAGCGTTGGGTGGGATACGGAGACCGCCGGTTCGGGAATTGAGCGGTTCGAGCGGCAGGGCGGTCGCCGCGCGCGTTACCTCTCCCTTGGCGAGATACAAGGCGAGCTTCGTGCGGTCCCGTTCTTCTTTTCCCGTCTTGTGGTAATGGATCTGCATGACGATGCGCGCCCCCGCGGGGATCACGTTGACCATGCCTTCGGGGAGTACGTGTGGTCCGTTGCCGGGGGCCCAGCCTCCCATCACTCCTTTCGGCACGAAGCCGGGAAACCCGCCCGCTCCGTTCGCGGAATATCCCGGCCCCTTGGCGCGCGCGTCCAGCTTTTCGCTGATCCCGGTATGGTCCACGAATAGCAGGACGTGATGCACGACCCGGTGATTCCCCGGCAAAATCTCGTAGGTGTTGACCAGCCAATCCTTGCCTGAATCATTCACGAAGACGAAATTTCGATAGTCGTCGGCGGGTCCGCGCGGATCGATCACATACTCCTCGTCTTGGACCATGACGACGTCGGGAGTTCCGTGCAGCCAACCATCGTAAAACTCTCTTGCCGGCGGCAAATCGCTTGGATCTCCCTCCGGCATGCCGTCGCGAACCCACTGGGCCAGTAGGTCGATCTCCGATGCATTCATCGCGCGCTCGTTTTTGAACGCACCATGTCCCGGCTCCGCTTTCCATGGTGGCATGACGCGATCTTTGGTGAGTGCCCGCATGTCCTCGCCCCACGATTTGGCCTGATCATAGGTCATGAGGGCAAAAGGACCCACTCCGTCCGGTCGGTGGCATTCCTGGCAATGTTTCTGGAGCAAAGGAGCGATGTCGCGGCAAAAAGTGATTTTCGCCAAAGCGTCGCGTGATGGATTCTGACCAACCGTCGGCGCAACAATGGGGCAACCGACCGGTTCCGTTTCCGCGAGGAGAACTGGTTTACCCGCGAGCAGCGGCGCGAGCGTTTTCTTTCCAGAATCCTCGCTATGACCGCCTTGGGTGATTTTCCACGCTGGTAATACCGATCGTCGATCCGGCCGCGATAAACCAGTTTGCCGTCGCCGTCGAACACGCAGACCGCGGGACATTTCGTGACCCGTAGTTCTCGAGCAATCATTCCTTCCGCGTCGATGAGCACCGGCGAACCGAGGCGGTACTCTTCCGCGTGTTTGCGAATGGCATTCGGCTCGACCCGATGGTTGGGATTGATGAAAACGAATCGCACGCCTTGTTCGCGGTAGTGGTCCTCGAGATCTTTCAGAATCGGGATATAGGCATTGGCGATGGGACATTCCGTGCTGGTGAAGACGAGAACGGTTCCCTTCTCGCCGCGTCGTTGGAAAAGGGCTTTCCATGCCGTCCGCGGAAGTGGCGACCTTCCGATCGGGGATCCGACAATCCTCCCGTCCGTCGGCAATTGCTGGGAAAGCGTAAGGATGTACGGACAAAAACGATAAGGCCACGTACGCGAATGAACGTCGCAAAAATCGGCGATTGAACGTCAAAGAGGAATGCATGCTCAGTAGGCCTTTTTTTCCGCTCAAAGAAATTGAACCGACGCTTCCATGAGGGGTTTTGCCGGTTTCGGGGCGAAGGGGGACAGAAATCGAATGAGGGAAACAGGAACTCCCACCCAAAAATCGATCTAGGTTTGCTCGGGAGTAACGCTGGATACCTCGTCGCAGACGTGCAAAAAATTTACCTTGGCGAGTTCGACGCTTGTCCTGTTTCCTCCCAGTTGAAAGCTAACGCGTGCTTTTGGGGTGGTGATTTCCGAGACGAACTCGAAATAAAACTCGCGCCATTTCTTCGACAAGGCGATGGAACGGTAAGCATTCTCCCCCACGATGTTCCAAGGTTTTTGGTCAAGCTGGACGACAAAGGAGATTTTACGCGGCTCATCGGCTCGTGCATGAAAGGATATCGCGTACCGTTCGCCTGCTTTGACATCGGAGAATCGCGCGACCAAGGCCAGCGTGCCGGGATCCTGGCTCGGCGATTCCTGAATTTCCACGCGCGCAACGCCAGGTTGTAGGGGAGAAGAAACCACCTTCGCGAGATTACCGTCGCGGAGAAAAAGGCGATGAAACGGCAGGGCGATTGGTTTCGAAACGATGGGGAGCAATTCCGCGCGGTAATCCGCATGCCCGAGAATGATCCTGAATCGACGATCGATCGGATACTCGGATCCAAGGTCATAGAGAATATCTTGCCAAAGAGGGGGAGTTTCCGTGGCGACGGGATCGCCTGGCTGCCATCGATCCTGAGACGTCAATCGAATTCGAAGGGAACCACCGGTGGGGAAGCCTCCTTCGAGTAGCTCCAGAATTTCCTGCTCCAAGCTAGAATTCAATTGGTTCGTGATTCCCAGAAAAGCCAGTTCGAAAATGGATTCTCGCGCGGCGCATTCGAAGAAAACACGCGCGTCGAAAATGGTCGTCGTTCCCAGGAAACTCAAACGATGTAGTGTCCAGTTCCGCGTGAGGGTCGCGGATACTCTCAATTCCTGTTCGAAATTTCCATTTCGAAATTCCCCGATGCCAAACGAGATGGCGTTCTCGCACTCGGAACGAGCCAGCAGAACAAGCGTGGATAGTTCCCTTGAATGTAGCTCCAGTGGTTCTTCCATGTGACGATGCCAGGCTGGAAAATCCGATGGGACCCATTGGACTTCGGAACGAAGAGGGGTGGCGACACTAGCGGAAGGCCTGATCATCCTTCGCCGCACCTTGCTTAATTCCTCGGCATGGACTGAGCCATGTTTCTCCACGATTGAGTCTGCGGAAGGGGTTGGACGCGGTGGGAACGTAGTTCCGCGAGCAATCCCGCGGTCTGCTGGTCGATGTATTCCTGCAGGTCCAAAGGCAAAGCCTTTCGTCCCTTGTGCTGGTCGGATTGCCAAAACAGATTGTTGCGCGGTTGCACGGCCAGTCGGCGGCAAAGTTCCTGGAACGTGCCATCCCTGAACTGGAGATCTTCGTATCGCACGATAGCGATTCGGTGCCCGTGTTTTCCCGAACAGGCATCGAGAACAAGCCGATTCCCCGATTCCAATCCGAGACCCACTGGCGAAGTTCCGCGTCGTCGAGTCGAAACTCCGCGCGTGCCGATCGCCAAACATCCACCGGATCTCGATAGATCCACGCGACCATCGGTTCGTAATTCGAGAACTCGTCAAGCAGGGCGTCGACGGTTCGACGGTACGTTTCGCTTATGGCCTTGAGCAAAATCCGACGACGTATGCGTTGAATGTGGGGACGAAGGACCGATTCGGGACGCAAGTAGTAGTCCTGAAAAAACGAGCTGTGAACGTGCTCGTCCTCCACTCGGAGGTTGGGATCCTGGCCCAAGGATTCGAGTAATGCCGTTGTTCCGGGCAGCTTGCACTCCCATGACGGGGAGTTTTCGCGATGTTGTCCATTTCGTATGGATCATCCATTGACCTCGTAGGGGTGGCCTCGCCGCAGCGGCTATGCCGCGGATCACGAGCACAGAAAAAATGGGGCAAGGCGCTCGTCCGCGCGCAGAGAACAGCGTCGACGATGCTTTACCCCACCAGTAAATTGCATGAGCTTTGCACTGCTCCGGAGTGCTAGCGAGCTTCAGAAAAGTAAGGGCTTATTTCGCGCGGCGGTCGCTCGCAGGGCCTTGGCGCGGCGAGCCGGAGCCAGGTATTACTGGAGCGGCAATAGGCCGAGGCAATCACAACCGAATCATTTCGGTTTGGACGAGCATTACACCAGTTTGACGTGAAGGGAGACCTTAGGAGGACGGACTAAAGGAAGCGAGGTCCCAGCACATCTTTAATATACCCGTTTCGTTGTCCAGAGTCTCGCGAGATTCTGATGAGGCGGAAAAATGTATCGGTCAACGCTCCAGATCGGCGATCAAGCGGGCGACGTATGGGAGAAACGATCGTGGGGCACCGGACCGGCGATGGGGAGTTTGGTCGCGGCCAGCCGAAGGTCAGGCATGCGAGTTCGCAAGCGATCGATCGCGTTCGGCTCCGACCGCCACGAAAACCTCATTCCGTTGAGCGTTGGCCAATTCGAGCAGAACGTGCGCCGCAACGCTTTTGCAGTTCTCGGTCCGTTCCCATGGCGAGGGTCTCGGCGGCGGTCATTCGAACGTAAGGGGAGGAATCGCCGAGAGCGTCGATGAGGGTGGGATCCTCGGCAGGCTTTCCGTCGTTCGCGCGGATGAGGAAGCCCGTCGCGGCCCAATAGCGAACCGCGGTGTCCGGATCTTGGAGCGCGGCACGAAGTTCCGGGATCTCGTCTGCGGCTCTCGAGGCGGCGGATTCCGCCGTCGTCAATATCCTTTCGAGGGGGTAGAGTGTTGGATTATGCCCCATGTCGTAAGGCGTCGAGCCTTTGCTACGGGAATGAATCTCTCCTTCGGGAGAAAGCCGACGTCACGCGCGGCGAGCACTTGGTTCCTTTGTGCTTCTCGTAGTCGCTGAAGTATCTTTTGATGTTCCGCGGAACTCGCAAGATTCTGTATTTCGTCCGGGTCCGAGGCGAGGTCATAGAGTTCTTCCGGTGGCTTGGGTTTCCAGAATGCCGACTGCGCCTCCGTGAGCTTTCCTTCTTGAAACAATTGGTGCCATGCCTGCGTCGTTGGCGTTTGAAACATGTATGCCAGATGCTGGCCATGGGCCAGATGAGGCATGTAGTTCCGCAAATAGACGTAACGCCCATCCGTGACGCTACGGATCATGTCCAGCTTTTCGTCCATCCTGCCACGAAAACCGTGAAGATACGCCGGCTCGGGGGCGATGAACGCTCCCAGAAAGGCGTGTCCCTGCATCCATTCGGGCGGTTGGATGCCAGCGAGGCTCAAAACGGTGGGCGCGAAATCGACGAAACTGACGCGCCGTTCCGATCTTCCTCCTGGGATATAGTCGCTCGGCCGCAGGTTTTTGAATGAGTCGGGAATGTAGACGACGAGCGGCACGGAGAGCCCGGAATTTCCCGGAAACCGCTTGTTTCGCGGCATGCCGGAGCCGTGGTCCGCGAAGTAAAAACGATCGTTTTCTCCGCGAGGCCCGCCTCTTCGAGTTCCTGGAGATGTCGGCCGGCGTCGGCATCCGCCTGGCTTACCACGTCGTAGTACTGCGCCCAATCCTGGCGAACCTCGGGCGTGTCGGGATGGTACGCGGGAATGCGGACGTTCCTCGGGTCATGAACGGCACGAAAGGGTCGAATGCGAACCTGACTTTCATGGCTTCGGGTCGAATTGAAGACGGCAAAGAAGGGCTGATCCGCGTTTCGATGTTTCGCACGCGTTCCGAGACGATTCGTCCCATACTTTGCCAGTTAGCGTGAGGTTGTAGTCTTCCTTCGAGTTATTGGTGCAGTAATAACCCGCGTCGCGGAGGATCCGAGGGAACATGGACTTTCCCTGGGAAAGGGAACCATGCTCCGCATGTGCTCGCTACCGGTGGAGGTCGGGTAAAGGCCGGAAATCAACGTCGTGCGGCGCCGGCGCGCAGACCGGCGCGCAAGACCACGCATGCGTGTAGAGCATCCCTCTCTTGGCTGGCGTCCACACTCGGAGTCGTGGCGTAGTGGTCTCCATAGCACCCCATGTGGGGCCATGGTCTTCACTGCTTAGCCACAAGATGTTGGGTCGTTGCCCTTCCACGCCGGCAAAAGTGGTCGACGCCAGGAACATCAAGCGCGGCGGTCGTGAGCATCATCGAACACACCTCAAGCGTTCAGCTTTCCTAAGTCTCGTTTCATGGCGGTAGTGGAGCGGAACAATTCATCGATTTCTCAAGCGATCAAGCAAGCAACTCGCGAACGACCTGGCCATGGACGTCAGTCAGTCGGAAGTCCCGCCCCGCATGACGATACGTCAACTTTTCATGGTCGAAGCCGAGCAGGTGAAGCATGGTCGCGTGCAGGTCGTGGACATGCACTTTCTTTTCGACCGCCGCGAATCCAAACTCGTCCGTCGCGCCATGAACGACGCCGCCACGCACGCCCCCCCCCGCGAGCCAGACCGTAAAACCGTAATGGTTGTGATCCCGTCCACTTAGCGAAGGCAATTCGGCGACGGGGGTTCTTCCAAACTCGCCTCCCCAAAGCACGAGCGTGCTGTCAAATAGCCCCCGCTGCTTCAAATCGGTAAGAAACGCGTCGATGGGCTGATCCCAGGCACCGGCGAGTTCTCGATGCTGCTTTTCCAGATTGTCGTGGTTGTCCCACGGCTGACCGGCGCCGCTCCAGACCTGTACGAAACGAACACCTCTCTCGAGCAGGCGTCGCGCGATCAACAGTTGCCTCGCGGGCGTGCTCGTGCCGTATTGTTCCCGGACGGCGGATGGTTCCCGATCGATGTCAAAGGCATCCGAAGCTTCGCTTTGCATTCGGTAGGCGAGTTCGAAGGTGTGAATGCGCGCATCGAGTTCCGCGTCCCGAGGGCGCGCGGACTGATGCCGACGATTGAGTCTTTGCACCAAGTCGAGCTGCCGGCGTTGTTCTCCGTCCGAGGCCCCATGGTGGCGGATGTTCTCGATCAACTTTTCGACATCGGAATGTTGAGTATCGATGTAGGTCCCTTGGTAGGCGCCCGGGAGAAACGCGCTGCGCCAGTTTTGCGTCGCGACGATCGGGTACCCACCGGGGCACATGGCGACAAAGCCGGGTAGGTTTTGGTTTTCCGAACCAAGTCCATAGGTGACCCACGAACCAAAACTCGGGCGCGGGAGTCGGCCGTCGCCGCAGTTCATCAGGAGTAAGGAAGGTTCGTGATTGGGTACTTCGGCGACCATCGAGCGGATCACCGCCAAGTCGTCGATGTGACGCGCGGTGCGGGCGAAAAGTTCACTCACTTCGATACCGCTCTTGCCATGCCTCTGAAATCGAAAGGGGGACCGCATGGCCGCGCCGGTTTTTCGCTCCGTACGCAAGCTCGCGGTCGGGAGCGATTTGCCATGGTACTTGTCGAGCATTGGCTTGGGGTCGAAGGTGTCGACGTGGGACGGACCTCCGTTCATGAACAGATGAACGACCCTGGTTGCTTTCGGGGGAAAATGAGGCTTTTTGACCGCGAGGGGAAGATGGCTCGAAGATCCCTCGTCGGCGAGGAGTCCCTGATTGGCCAGGAGGTCCGTCAAGCCGATCATTCCCATCCCCATGCCGCCGCGACGCAAGAGTTCCCGCCGGGTGAACGGGGGCATGTCCTCGGCGGAGGGAATGTTTGAAAAATCGTGGCGCATGAAAGATCCTCAATCCACGAAAACGAACTCGTTCGTCCAAAGGAGCGCTTGGGCATACCGCTGCCAGGGCACGGTCGCGGCCCGGAACTTGCCGATATACTCGTCGGCGTCCGCGATTTCTTCAGGCGACGGTTCCCTGCCGAACAGTTGCCGATAAAGCCAATCGACCCGGCGCGCCAAATCGCGCTCCACCGTGAAGGAAGATTGCTCAACTAAACGTCGGGACATTACTTCCGAAAATCGGTTGTTCATGAAGTACAAGGCTTGGGGTGCCACGGTGGTGACATCCCGCTTGGGGCTCGTGGCGTCAGGGCTAGGTACGTCAAAAGTTCGGAGCAACCCGGGGAGGTTCATTCGATCGATGTGGCCATAGACGCTCCGTCGCGTCGTGAAAGGCTCGGTGAACAAGGAGTGAGAAGGGCCGCCGATGGTCCGATCGAGCGAACCGCTGACGGCAAGGATCGCGTCTCGCGTCGATTCGAAATCCAGTCGTCGCCGATTCATTCGCCAAAGGAGTAGGTTCTCGGGATCCACGTTCCGGGCGTCCAGGCGATCCTGGCTGGATTGCTGGTAGGTTTTGGAAAGGAGGATTCGCCGATGAAGCGTTTTGATGGACCAGCCGCTGTCGATGAACTCGTTCGCCAGGTGATCGAGGAGTTCCGGGTGGCTAGGCGGATCGCTTCTCAATCCGAAATCGCTGGGCGTTCGAACCAGGCCTTGGCCAAAATGATGCATCCAGACGCGATTGACGAGGACGCGCGCGGTCAGTGGATTTCGGGGATTGGCGATCGCCTGGGCAAGTTCCAGCCTGCCGCTTCCTTTCTGAAACGGCTTTCGGTCCGCGCCGGCGAGAACTTCGAGAAACTGCCTGGGAACGGGATCGCCAAGATTATGAGGATTGCCCCGAAGGTACACAAACGGCGTGACGGCGGGAACGGTGTCCACCAGCACCATGGCGCGCGGAGGAGCATGGGGACCCTTGGAGCGAAACTCCTCCACGGATCCCAGAAGTTTTTTGAGTTCCTCTTGCGCGGGCCGATCGGGCAAAAGATCGAGATCTCCCATCGGATTCATGGGGACCTGGGTCGGGCTCTCCGGGCCGTAGAGCACCTGGCGCAGTTGTTCTTCCCCGGGATCGGCCAAGGTGACGCTCGAAGGTTGTGACGACTGCAGGGCGCGCCAATGTTCATCAACGCTTGCCAGGAGTTTCGCGTACGTTGAAGCGACGTCCGCCATGCTTTGAGGAGGCGTTTCCTTGATTGCCTTGGCGACGAGCGGATGGACGGCGGGCTTCGTTCCGGTCTGGGCGAGTAGCTCGGAGATTTTGCCGGGAGCCTCTGCGGGGAAATTTCCATCTGGCAATTCCGCGAGGGCATGCCACGGCGCGAAGATCGAATCGCCGGATCGCCGAGTCCTTTCGAGAAAGGATTGCCAACGCTTGAGCATGTAGGGATTGATATCCCCCCCATCCGCGATGAGCATGAAGTTATCGATCTTGGGCTGGCCGCGTGCCGCGTGAGCGGCAAGTAAATACTCCGCCACCCGGGTTCGAGAGCCGCCCACGACCGCGTTGTACTTGTCACGCACGAAGTCGGCGAGCTTCTTTTCTCGTTCCGCCAATTCCCGCGCGAACTCCTCGTATTCCTTCGTCGCTGGCGGGCGGTGGATAAGCGGAGGAACGATGGGCTCGACGGAATTGGCGAAGACGCCGAAGAGGGAATAATAGTCCTTGGTTGGAACCGGATCGAACTTGTGGTCGTGGCAGCGGGCACAACTGACGGTCAATCCCAACAGGCCGCGCGTCACGACGTCGATCCGGTCGTCAATGATGTCCTCGCGAATGTTCATGAAGTGCCCGCCGATCGTCAGAAATCCCATGGCGGCGAGGGATCTGGAATCGGTTTCCAAGGGAAGTTGATCGGCGGCCAGTTGCTCGATCACGAACTGGTCGTACGGCTTATCTTCATTGAAGCTGCGAATCAGATAATCCCGGTAAGTATACGCCCAGGGGAAGTTCGGCTGTTCGAAGAAGACATAACCCTTGGTGTCCGCATAACGGGCCACGTCCATCCAATGGCGCGCCCAGCGTTCGCCATAGTGGGGGGAGGCGAGCAAGCGGTCGATCACGCGCGCCCAGGCATCCGGCGAGTCATCGTTGACGAACGACTCCATCTCTTGAGGGCTCGGCGGCAACCCGATCAAGTCAAAGGTCACGCGGCGCAACAACGTGCGTTTGTCCGCGTCCGGAGAAGGAGAGAGCCCCTTCGCCTCCAGTCCGTGCAGAATGAATTGATCGATCGACGTTGACGGCCATTGGGGTTCCTTGACTTTGGGAGGTCGAGGATTCGAGATCGGTTGAAACGCCCAATGGGATTTCCAATTCTCGTTGGTATCCGTCCTCGCGGGGTCTTTCGACCAGGGCGCGCCCATCTCGATCCAGCGGGCCACGGAGGCGATGACCGGATCCTCAAGCTTGTTTTCCGGCGGCATCTGGATGCCGCCGTCGTATCGCAGGGCTTCGAGGAGGGGACTGTTTTCCGGATCCCCTGGGAGGACGACGGAACCGTTTTCTCCACCTCGGAGAATCGCTTCGCGCGAATCCAGGCGAAGTCCGGACATCTGTTTCTTGGGACCGTGGCAGGAATGGCAACGTTCAACCAGGACGGGACGAATCGACTTTTCGAAAAACTCGAGCTGTTCCGGCGTCCCATGCGAGTCGGCAGCGCCATGCGCCGACGCAATCCACGTGAAGCTGGCGGCAACGAGTACGATGCCAGGAAGCGGTTGCCGTATCGGCACTCTGGAGTCTCCGTCTTGGCCGGGGCGCGTCCAATCGCCTGGGCCCGTGGTTCCAACATCGGCAGGTAATCGATTGCTCAAAAGCGGGGAACGATTTCCCAAGGACCAGGCCATGTACCGATTGATTTTATCTCCGCGAAGCCACTCTTTTATTGCACGGCCAGTATAACGGAGGATTCCCGGGCGCGTCGAGAGTTGATGGTCGGTTCACAAAAGTGAAAAACTTTTCATTGCCCTGGGATCTCCTCCGGTCATGCGGGTCCTGCCGGTGGGATGGGAGCGCAAGTAGAGACAGTTGATCCGGAGATTATTCCACGGAAAGGTTGCCGTTGAGCGAGCACGAGCCGGAGTCATGGGACGTCATCGTCGTGGGGGCCGGTGCCGCCGGCCTCCTCGCCGCCACTCGCGCGGCAAAACGGGGCAAGCGGACGTTGCTACTCGAGAAAAACAAAAGGCCTGGCGTTAAGATCCTCATGTCCGGCGGGACTCGTTGCAACCTGACCCATGACACGGATGAAAAAGGAATCGTTCGTGAATACGGTCCGAGTGGCCGATTTCTGCACTCCGCGCTCAGTGCCTTGGGAACGCGGGATTTGATTGCTTTGGTCGAAGCCGAAGGGGTGGCCACCAAGATCGAGGAGACCGGCAAGGTCTTTCCCGTTAGCAACCGCGCGGTCGACATCCTTGAAGCGTTCCTCCGCTTATTTCATCGGAGTGGCGCCACTTTGCGTCTCGAAGAACCGCTGCAAACGATCACTCGTGAAGACGAAGCCTTTCAACTGATCACGACGCGTCATGCCTATCGGGCAACCAAGGTCGTGGTCACCACGGGGGGGAAATCGTATCCCGGCAGCGGGACGACCGGAGACGGATTCGCCTGGGCGCGAAATCTCGGACACACGATTGTTGCACCTCGACCGGCACTTGTTCCCATTACCGTGAATGCCCCTTGGACGTCAGTTCTGCGCGGCATCACGATCCCCGATGTCCACGTCCAGGTGATCGATCCGAAGAAGACGGGAAAAGGGAAAAAGGTTAGTGTGCTTGCCGAGCGTCGCGGATCGCTGCTTTTTGCGCATTTCGGTCTGTCCGGACCCGTGATTCTGGACGTCAGTCGTGTGGTAAGCGGTCATCCGGAGCCGACGTCGCTTCACCTCGTTTGCGATTTTTTGCCGGATACTTCCGAGGTGGAACTGGAACAACAATTGCAAGAAGCGTCAGTGACGGCGGGCAATCGGCAATTGGCGACGGTGCTGTCGGGCACGCTACCGCGATGGCTGGTGGAATCGATATTGGAACAAGCGGGCCTGTCGCCGGATCGGCGATCCGCGGAGTTGCGCAAGGAAGACCGTCAGGGTCTAGTCGCCGCCGTCAAACGAATGAAGATTCCGGTGAAGGGCACGTTGGGCTTTGAAAAAGCGGAAGTGACGGCGGGCGGCGTCTCTTTGGCGGAAGTGGACTCTCGCACCATGGAAAGCAAGCTGGTTCCTGGCCTCTATTTCGCGGGCGAAGTTCTCGACCTGGATGGTCCCATCGGCGGATTCAATTTTCAGGCCGCTTTCAGCACCGGCTGGCTCGCGGGAGAGCGTGTTTGATCATCGTTTAGCGCGTTTCGGTTTTCCCCCTGCCGGTTCCTCTTTTTTTAACTCCAAGGTGCTCCAGAGGCTGGGGTCTTCCCAATAGGGAAACTCCGGGCCGGCGGCGAGGAATTGGTCCCCGAGTTCGCGATCGCGGAGCCGGTAACAGAACCCCAAACGGTGGTTTGTTTCTGGATCAAATCCCGAAAGGACGTTCGCAGGCAGGAAAGCCTCCATGCGGTAATTCGTCACGGGGCGAGACTTGGCTTCCGTCTCCGGTTCGCCATCCTCGTTGATGGAGAATCGCGCAATCCGGATCTGGGAAAGGTCCGGTGACGGAGCATCCTCGAGCGCGCGGTGGATCGGCTTGTAGGCCACTTCGGGATGGCCGACTCCCTCACCTTTGTGGGCCAGTAACAGGAATCGCTGACAATAGCGGCTCGCGCGGTGGATGGTTCTCGTGTCGCGCATGTCGAGCCAGACGGAAAGTCCGTCACAGGTCGTCGGCCGCTCCGGTTCGCCGTAGATCGGCTCGCGTTTTAACCGAACCTCCCACTGGAATCCGAGGCCGGATTCGTTCCAGGCAACGCGCAGATCGGCATACTCCCTTTGCGAATCCATGGCCCCCAGAAATGGAAGTCGGTAGTCCGAGGAGAGGTCGACCACATGGGCTCCGCTCGTCGGCATCTTTGCGCGGTATTTGCAATCGAAGGAAAACCGAAACAGGAATTGCTGCGGAATGAGCTGCTTTTGCGCCATGTAATTTCCGTTCCCACCGAGAGGGAGAGGCGAGATTTGACCAGTAATGTATCGAAGGAGGTTTTATTCCGGCAGCGGAAGCATTGCAAGCCAGGCGGCCGTCGAACGATTTCCGCGTTGTGACGGCGTTCGGGGAGTTCGTTACGCGAGAAGATCTTTGATCACCCGGGCCTTGGTGACCTCCGCGTCCGTGAGGCTATCGTTCCTTCCATCGTGGGGGAAGGTAAGGGACCGGTGATCGAGACCAAGGCTGTGGAGCAAGGTGGCGTGCAGGTCATGCACGCTTACGACGTCGGTCACCGATTTGTAGGCGAAGTCGTCGGTCGAGCCATGCGCATAACCTTTTTTGAATCCTCCACCCGCGAGCCACAAGGAAAACGCATGTCGATTGTGGTCCCGTCCGTCCGCCCCTTGCGAGATCGGCTGACGGCCGAATTCTCCCGTCCAGAGGACGATGGTCGAGTCGAGAAGTCCCCGCCGCTTGAGATCGGTGACAAGGGCGGCGCTTGGTTGATCCGACATGGCGCAGAGGTTCTTGAGTTGCCCAGCGTTGTTGCTATGGGTGTCCCACGGTTGGCCATTAAGAAAGATCTGCACGAAGCGGACCCCCGATTCCACCAAGCGACGGGCTAGCAGGCAGCGCTTCGCGTATTCCGCGCACGCGGGGTTGTCCAAGCCGTAGAGCTTCTTGGTCTCCTCGGATTCGTTCGACAAGTCGAGAACGTCGGGGACTGAAGTCTGCATGCGGGCGGCCAGTTCGAAATTGCTGATCCGAGCGGAGAGTTCGGTGTTTTCGGGATACCGTTTCTGGTGGATCTTGTTAAGAGAGTCGAGAAAGGCGAGCTGATGGTTTCGCGCGCTGGCGTCGACACTTTTGGGGGGGAGTAAATTTGCCACGGGCGTGTCCCCCGGCCGGAACGTGGTTCCTTGATACACCGCGGGTAGGAAGCCGGACGACCAATTCTTGACGCCGTCGACCGGAAGTCCGCCTGGATCGCTCAAAACGACATAGGCGGGCAAGTCCTTTCGCTCGGTTCCCAGGCCGTAGATCACCCAGGATCCCATAACTGGTCGGCCCGCAAAGATCTTTCCCGTATGAATCAGTCGAAGCGCCGCTTCGTGATCCACCGATTCCGTGGTCATCGAGCGGACAAGAGTGATGTCGTCCGCGATACCGGCGGTGTGCGGAAGGATCTCGGAGAGTTCGATTCCGGAGTCGCCGGCGGGAAGGAATTTGTAAGGCGAGCCAAGAATGTTTCCTTTTTGCGTGTGAAAGTGGACCTCAATCTCTCCTTCGTACGGCTTGCCCGCGTGCTTGTTGAGCATGGGCTTGGGATCAAAAAGGTCCATCTGGCTGGGCCCGCCATGCTGAAAGAGGCAGATGACGGCTTTCGCCTTTGCCGGATGGTGGGGAAGGGAGCGCGTGGTCAATCCGTTCCCGGGAGAGTGCCCGCCTGCTTTTCCCTCCTCCGCAAGTAGACTGGCGAGCGCCAGCGAGCCGATTCCTCCCGCATAATGGGCGAGAAACGATCGGCGATTGAACGCGAATTGTGGGTCGATCCGTTCCAACTTTCTTCTCCCCTTATTCGACATAGAGGAATGCGTTGCTCGCGAGGAGCATTTGGCAAAAGTCATTCCAGGCGCGCCTTTGGGCGTCCTCTTTTCCGGAATAGACGGTCTCTTGTTGCACGACGAATTGGCGTGATGCCGTTCGTTCCTCCGTGGTCGGTCCGCGGCCGACGGCGAGTAGAAACGCGTGGCTGAGTCGGGCGTCGACATTCCCGTCCGATTCCCGGAAAAGTCGATCCGCGAAAGCCTTGGCGCGGGCGAGCGAGAATTCCGAATTGAGCAATGCCAGGGACTGCAGCGGAACGGTCGAACTCCCCCTGGCGGTGCAGTTCGTGACGATGACCGGAGCGTCGAAAAGTTCGAGCATGGTTACGACCTGGGTTCTTCGTTGCTGGATGTACAGGGAGCGTCGATGGCTTCCCGGCCGCTCCTCGGGAATGACCACGCTTCCATCGGAAGATCGTTCCGAGGGAACGAAAGGTCCCCCCATGGCCAAATCGAGTTGGCCAGCGACCGCGAGCATGGAGTCTCGCACCGCCTCCGCGTCCAGCCGCCGCGGCGGATAGCGCCAAAGTAGGCGATCTTCCGGGTCCGCCTGCAGTCCCTGGGGATTCGCCTGGCTCTTTTGCCGATACGCGACCGAAGCGAGGATGAGCCGGTGCATCCCCTTTGTGCTCCAACCGTTTTTCACGAAATGAGAAGCCAGAAAATCGAGGAGTTCCGGATGGCTTGGCGGGGCTCCGGACATGCCAAGATTGTCCACGGTCGCAACGATGCCAGTGCCGAAATGGTCTTTCCAAAGTCGATTGACCAGCACGCGCGCGAACATCGGATGATCGGGCGAAGTCAGCCAATGGGCGAACGCGAGTCGGCGGCCCGTGCTGATTTGCCCTTCGCTTCGCGCGGGAAGTTGGAAGGAATTGCTCGATGTCGTCAAAACGACCGGCACGCCGGGGGCGACTTCCTCGGCGGGAGAGCCGTAGAGCCCCCGTTCCAGCCGATGGTGAACCATCGGTTCAGGATCGGTTTCCACGAGCACGGCAATTTGTTCGAGGGGCGCGGGCCGTTCTTTTTCCCTGGCTGCGATCGCATTTTCCGTTTCCTTCGCGAACCTCGCGTACTCGGGAAATCTCGCGTTGAGCTCCTTGTCGTCGACTTTAAGTGCCTTTTCGTGCTTGCCGACCAGTTCTTTTTCTTCGGCGCTTCGACTCTTCTCTTCCTTTTCGAACGCGGCGAGCACGGCCTCGCGATCTTTTGGCGGGAGTTCGGAGAGTCGTTCTTCGCGCAACTGCTTTCGTAGCGGATCGCCGACGGCGGCAAGACTCGTCTTAATCGCTTCGATTTGCTGATTCACGCGTGCGATGCGGCGCGCGTGCTCTTCGCGTTCGGCGCGGGTTCCGATCTCCACGACCCGTTCATTCGGCTTCTTCCACCGGTCCGGACAATAGGCCGGGAAGAGGATGGCCTGCAGCTGGTAATACTCTTCGTGACGGATCGGCTCGAACTTATGGGAATGGCAGCGGGCACACTGAATGGTGACGCCAACAAGGCTGCTCATGATGACCTGAAGATTCCCTTCCAGAACGGAATACCGATCGGCGCGGAGTTCATCGGGATTCCCGTCACTTTCCCCCGTGCCATCCTGCGCATTGCGGAGGAAATGGGTCGCGGTCAATAGTTCGACCATCTCCGGCGTGACGTCTCCCCCGGGACGATAATTCGCCAATTCATCCCCGGCGATTTGTTCCCGGACGAACTGATCCATCGGTTTGTCGGCGTTAAAGGATCGGACGACGTAGTCCCGGTATTTGTAGGCCAGGGGACGGCCGGAATCGGCGTTGAAATAGCCGTTGGAGTCCGCGTATCCGGAGGCGTCCAGCCAGAGTTTCCCCCAGCGCTCGCCGTAGCGCGGAGAAGCAAGATAACTTTCCACCATCCGCTCGTAGGCGTCATCGCTTGGATCCGCGAGATACATGGCAATCTCTGTCGGCGTCGGCGGCAGCCCGGTCAAGTCGAAGCTAACGCGGCGAATCAACGTGCTACGGTCGGCTTCCTCCGAGAAGCCGAGCCCGCGGTTTTCCAATTCGCGAAGCAGGAAACGATCGACGTCGGTGCGCGCTTTCTCTTCTATGGCGACCGCTGGCACCGGTGGTTCGACGACGGGGCGGAACGACCAATGTTTTTGGTCTTCATCCACGATGCCCCCAGGATTCAGGCCGGCGGCCCCCGATTCGATCCACTCGCGAATCAGCGCTTGCTCTTTGTCAGTCAGTGGAACGTTGCCCGGTTCGTCCGGCGGGGGCATGGTGCCCGCTTCGACTTGGTGCCAGAGCCGGCTTTCGGTTGCCTTGGAGGCGATCACCACCGGCTCTCCCTCGACCCCACGCGCCAGCGTCGCAAAACTCGAGAGCTCCAATGAACCCTTGGGATCGACCGGACCGTGGCATTTGACGCATTTTTCCTTGAACAGGGCCAAGACGTCTTTGGGGTGCTGGTCATTGCCTTGGGTGGCCGTCAAGGGAGCGGCCGGCGCGTCCGCGCGTGCGATCGCGTTAAGCCACGGGGCAATGACCGGTGGAAGGAAGTAGCGCGCAGGAGGATACCTACCCGAAACGGACGAGACGAAGAGGCCAATCAAGATGCAAGAGTAGCGACGCATGGCGGGTCTCGATTCGAGGACACACTCAAGGTGGGTCCGTATCAGTTTAGCTTCCTCGGCGGAGAAAGATACTCCGGTTTCTCTAGGCGATGTTTTCCTCAAGGATGCGGACCGCCGCCGCTTGGTCTCCCGCGCGGAACGTGGCGATGATCTCCGCATGTTCTCGATAGATCTCCATCAGATCTTGATATTCGAGATGGCTCTGCCGAAAGTGATTTCGCACGCGCGCGACGATGAGGGACCAGATAGCGAGCAGGTCCGGCTGTGCAGCCCGTTCCAGAATCGAGCGGTGCAGGGCGATGTCTTGCTCCGCAATGCTCGGATAGTCGCGCTGCTCACAGGCCGCCTTCATTTTCGCGAGGATTTCTTCCCACTGCGAAAAATCGCCGTCGGACAGTTCGTCGAAGATGAGTCGCAGGGCATGGATTTCGATGGTTCGGCGGATCGGAACCACGAGGTCGCGTAGGGAGTCCGGGGCAGGGGGAGCCACCTTCACGCCGCAGTTGGGTTTGGAGACGAGCACTCCTTCGTGGGTCAATTGTTGCAATGCTTCACGGATCGGTCCACGACTGACGCCGAACCTTTGTGCCAATTCCACTTCCCGCAGCGCCTGCCCGGTTTCCAGCCTGCCGGCGAGTACGTCTTCCCGGAGGCGACCGGCGATCTGTTCACGCAAACCACGACTCAATTTAAGGGGCATGGGAGGTCCTGGGGTTGGAGAGCAAAACCTGCGGTTGATCGCAAGGTTTTGGCGGCACCATGGGCGACTTGAGCGCGATTGTAGATTGTTGACAATCGGGACGCAAAGAAATTCTCCGGCGTTTTTCCGGCCACGTACTAAGCGGACTTTTGACGATCGCGCGACCGACGGACTTGTGGACACGATCCCTTCGCCGTACTACGACTCATCCAGCGAACGACGCACCAATTCGTAGATTACGATGCCCGTCGCGACCGCCACGTTTAGCGAGTCGGCACGACCCACCATCGGCAAGCGGACTTGCAACGAGCATAGATCACGGAGCGTGTTCGAGAGGCCGGACCGTTCTTCACCAAGAACCAATGCGATGTCCTGATTCGCTGGCAAGTCCGTCCAGGTGGGCTTGGCCTGTGGGCAGAGGCCGACCAACTGGATGCGCCGGTCCCGGGCCCAATCATGCAACTCGCCGGGGGAGCAGCGGATTAAAGTGAGGGGAAATACGCCTCCCATGCTTCCTCGGACCGCGTCCGGGCAAAAGGGATCGCAGTAGGGGCCGACGAACAGAGCGCCGCGCATTCCGCTCGCTTCCGCCGTCCTGAGTATGGAACCCAAATTGCCCGGCGATCGGATCGATTCGATGACGAGCCAACCGAGGCCGTTTCCTCGGCGCGCTTCGTCGATCGTCTTCCAATGTTGCCGAACGATCGCGCCAACGCCGGAGGCTCGTTCGGTCTTGCTGATTTGGCGAAATCTTTCCGGCGAGACTTTTTTGCACGGGACGCCGCTGTTTTTTAATCGACGGATGATCATTTGCGCGATCGGCGGTTTGACGAGCACGGGGGAGTACAGGACCGCCTCAAAAGGGAGTTTCGAATCGAAGGCGACAACGAATTGACGAATGCCTTCGATCCAGAAGCATTGCTCACGTTCTCGAACGGCACGATGGGATAAGGTTTCGACGAAATGAAGTAAACGATCGGCGGTCAACGAAGAGAAGCGTTTGTTTGTCACCCTTTCCACCGACTGGCGTCGGCGACATAAGACGAGTAGAGAACTTTCCAAGCATGATTTTCCCCGCCCAAGCCAGGGAGTTCGAGGATGAGCTTAACAAAAGCTCGTCGATTCGCCAGCGCCATTTCCGCCAATTCTTTTCCCTTTTCATTTCACTCGGTCCGTGGCAAAGGGACATTAAGGTCATCACCTGTTGAACCGTTTTTGCGGATGTTCGGACGGGATCAGGGGTTCGAACCGGAATTGTGCTGGTGACCTTCGGGAAAAATCGTGTTAAACTGGATGGGTCGTGGAGCTATCGGGCGTCCGAAAAGTAATGGCGTATCCACCGTGGCGGTCGATTGGCGAGCCTTGGAGCTAGAAGGATTACGCGTCGTTCATGAATTTGAGCCGGGCTCCTGCTTTACTGTTCTGGGCCGCTATCAGATTCGCAAGCTCCACAAACTCCGAGGTACGAGTATTGCGAACGGAAACGAGGGAGTGAAGTCTCGGGAGACTGACAGCGTGCATCGAATGGGGCGGGGCTGGGCTACATGGAACTGGATCGCATGCCTCGCGTTCCTTGCGCGCCCTGGAATGGCTGAGTCCCCTACCGAGAGCCTGGCGTTATTCGAAAATTCCATTCGTCCCGTATTGGTGAAGCATTGTTACGGCTGCCATTCCGCGGACGCCGCGGCACAGGGGAAGCTCAAGGCGGAGCTTCGCCTGGACAGCAAGCAAGGGATGCTCGCGGGAGGGGAAAGTGGTCCGGCTCTGGTGCCCGGCGACGGAGAATCGAGCCTGATCGTCTCCGCCTTGCGCTACGAAGGCTACCAGATGCCTCCTTCGGGCAAGCTCCCCGCTGAAGTTATCGATAAGTTCGTCGAGTGGATTGATACCGGAGCCGCGGATCCTCGCGTTCAGGGGAGCGCGCCATCGCCACGTCGATCCTTTGAGATAACCCCTGCGGATCGAAGTCATTGGTCGTTCCAGCCGATTCACGATCCGCCGTTGCCTCCGGTTAAAAACTTGAGTTGGCCAAAGGCTGACTTGGACCGTTTCGTGCTCGCGAAGCTTGAAGAGGCCGGCGTCACGCCGAATCCACCCGCTTCAAAACAAACGCTTTTGCGGCGGGTGACGTTCGCGATTACCGGTTTGCCCCAACGCCGGAGAGTTAGCCGCTTTTCTCGCGGACGAAAGCGAAGATGCGTTCCAGAAAGTGGTCGACCGTTTGCTGGCTTCGCCGGAATTCAGCGTCCACTGGGGGCGGCGTTGGCTCGATGGGGTCCGATATTCCGACAGCGTCGACAAATCGGGAGAGTATCGGCGCTGGGTGATTCAAGCGTTCAATCGAGATCTTCCCTACGATCAATTCGTCAAATGGCAGCTCGCGGGCGATCTTTATCCGGCGGATGACGCGGAAGTGGAAAAGGTCCATGCGAGCGGCGCCTCACTCGAGGGGATCACCGCCACGGGCATGTTGGCGCATGCCGTCTGGGAGCAAGTGGGCAAGGATCTCGCGGTCGCGGAGATCGTGGACAGCCAGATCGATCTCGTCGGTCGGCAGCTATTGGGAATCACGCTGGCCTGTGCCCGTTGTCACGATCACAAGTTCGAGCCGATTTCGTCGCGGGACTATTACGCCCTCGCGGGAATCTTTTACAGCAGCCACATCGCGACCGGCAAGTTGATCGCGGACGATCGGTTGGGCAATGAGCTCGTTCAGATTCCGCTTCTCGGCATGCGAAACGAAGCGGAGAACATGGTCCTGGAGGCCCGGATTGATTCCCTGGGCCGGCAGGTTTCCGAAATCGAAAATCGGGTACCGCACGCGGTCCGCCTCGTGGCGCTTCGCGAAAAGAAGAAATCCCTCGACCAGAAGATGGAGAAGATGCCGGAGGGGACCGGTAAAAAGAGTCTCTTGGCCGAAATGACGAAGTGTCAGGAAGAGATCGACCAGTTGCTCGATCGTCGGGATCAAGAAGGTTGGAGCGACAACCCGCCGGAACTTGCCGAGATCCAGACGTTGCGCGGGGAGATGGCGGCTCTCGAAAAGAAGACGCATTCGGCCCCCGCCGCGGTTGCCGTGCGCGAGGGAGGAGTCCCTGGTAGCCGATATGCGAGGATCGGCGACGTCCCCATCCATCTGCGTGGCGAGTATCAACTCGAAGGGGACATCGTTCCCCGCCGATTTCCCGTCATCCTTGCAGGGGAGTCCCAAGTGCCGCTTGCGGCGCGTACTCGTCAGAGTGGCCGACTGGAGCTCGCCGAGTGGATTGCGTCGGAACAGAATCCGCTCACCGCGCGCGTCATGATGAATCGAATCTGGCATCAACTTATGGGTCAAGGACTGGTGCGCACGTTGGACAATTTCGGGCGCAGAGGGGAGACTCCAACCCATCCGGAGTTGTTGGATCACCTTTCCCATCGATTCGTAAAGTCCGGATGGTCGATGAAGCAGATGATACGCGTGATCCTGCTTTCCTCCACCTATCGGCAAGCGTCCCTCGCGTCTGCGGAGGTCGTGCGTGCGGATCCGGAAAACCGGCTCTGTGCGAGGATGAATCGCCGGCGACTCACTTACGAGGAGTTCCGCGATTCGCTGAATTTCGTCGCGGGTACGCTCTCGGTCGCGGCCCAGTCGTCGACGTCCAATGGCGCTTTGGAACGGCGGACCATCTTCGAGCCATTGGATCGAAAAAAGATGAATATTGCTGCCCGAATGTTCGACGGTCCGGACCCGAATTCCCTGGTTCCTCAGCGAGCGGAAACCACCACCGCGCCGCAGGCGCTCTATTTCATGAATAACCTCGCGGTTTCGGAGGCGGCTCGCCGACTCGCACAACGAGTCCTCGGTGATCCGGCGTGGTCGACCGAGGAACAGCGGCTCGATCGATTGTGGCTCCACGCGCTCGGCAGGTTGCCGGCGCGGGAAGAACGACGAATGGCGCACGCTTTCCTTGCGGAGCATCCGTGGGAACGGTTCACGCACGTTCTGTTGTCCACGAACGAATTCGTGTATTTGGATTGAAGCCGACGGTCCCGGTGGCTTCCTTCAAGGTTTGGAACGGAAACATGAAAAAGTGGTCGGCGTACGCCTCATCGGAGTATAGAGAAGCGGGTCTTCGGATACCCATGGATCGCCGGCGGATGCTTGGATGTCTGGCCGGCGGATTCGGCGCCGTTGGACTGGCGACATTATTAAGTGAGACCGCCGCGGGGGCGACCGAGGAGAGCCGCGCTCGATCGGGGTTACCTCATTTTGAACCGCGCGCCAAGCGAGTCATCTTCCTGTTCATGAACGGCGGTCCGTCGCAGATGGACACGTTCGATCCCAAGCCGGCACTGGCAAAGTGGGAAGGAAAGCGTCTGCCGGTGCTCGAACAGAACACCAACAAGCTTCTAGGCAAGCCACGTCCCCTCGGCAACGCGTTTCCCTCGCCGTGGAAGTTCGCCAAACATGGCGAATGTGGCATGGACGTCAGCGAATTGTTCCCGAATGTCGCCCAGCGCGTGGACGATATCTGTCTCCTGCGCTCGATGTGCTGCGACAGCTTCTTTCACGCCCAGGGAACGCTGGAGATGATGACGGGGAGCGGATTGTTCCTCCGTCCCCATTTCGGCTCTTGGCTCACCTACGGCTTGGGAACGGAGAACCGCAATTTGCCGGGCTTCGTCGTGCTCGGCAAGGTGATGGGAAATGTCGACGCCACCAAGGTGTTCAGTTCCGCGTTCCTGCCCGCGGAATTTCAGGGTACTCAACTCCCGAGCCTGAGTGATCCCATTCCGAATCTCCGCGCCCGGTTGGAAACGCCCGAGCAAAGATCGCAATTGGATCTGCTGCGTGCGTTCAATGAACGGCACTTGCAGGGGCGGGAGGAAACGTCCGCGCTCAACGCGCGAATTGAGGCCTTCGAGCTCGCTTTTCGCATGCAGACCGAGGCGTCCGAAGCCTTCGATTTGTCGCGCGAAACCGAGGCGACGAGGCGGCTGTATGGAGCGGACGAAAAAGTGACGGGAGACTATGGAAAGAAGTGCCTGCTCGCGCGCCGATTAGTCGAACGAGGAGTACGTTGCGTCGTCGTGAATCATGTCGATTGGGATCAACATAGCAACCTCGTCGAGGGGCACGAGAAGAACGCGCGCGAAGTGGATTTGCCCATCGCGGGGCTCCTCCACGATCTCAAACAACGGGGATTGCTGGAGGAAACGCTCGTCATCTGGGGAGGCGAATTTGGACGGACTCCCAATACCGAGGGAACCAACGGGCGGGACCACAACACTTCTGCCTTTACCATGTGGCTGGCCGGTGGAGGTGTGAAAGGAGGCCATGTGCATGGCGTCACGGACGAATTCGGCGCCTACGTGACCGAGGGGCGGATGCACGTCCATGACCTGCACGCCACGATTCTCCATTTGATGGGACTGAACCACGAACGCTTCACCTTCCGTTACGCGGGGCGCGATTATCGTTTGACGGACGTGCACGGTAACGTGGTGAGGGACATCCTGGCTTGATCTGGCAACGGCGAAATTACTGCGTGGCTGCCATGGTTACCGTTGGTCCGGTCGATCGTATGTCGGAAAGGGTTCGCGGCTTTCTCGATTTTGACGAATTGGCCGGGAGATTTTCCTTTGGGTAATGAATGCCGATAAGCAAAACCGTTATTGTCACTGAATCTTTTCGTGGTATCTTCAGGATGCCCATACAAGTTGCGGGTATGGTGTTTCCCCTCGTTCGTTAAGACAAGGAACCTGGTCATGTCGTATCGTGCTGGCGGAGTGGCTGGTCGCGTCTGGTTTTCCGCGATTTTGTTGGGGCTGACGGGGGCAGGCATGCTTCCCTACTCGTCCCTAGGCGGAGACAAGCAGCCCACGGACATGTTCCTTGGACTGACTCCGTCGGCATCGAAGGGGTATGAGATCCTTCTCGGAGAGGCGATGGCCGCTCCGATCATGAAGGAAAAGGACATCGACCGAATCTGGATGGTGTGGGAAGAGGAGGAGCGGGCGAAGGCGGAAAAGGCGGATCCGACGGAACGCCGCCGATTGACCTTCGAACGCTATGGCTGGGCGACCCGACCGGGCGAGGACGCTAGTGGCTTGCCTCTCGATTACACGGCGGACGGCAAGGGGAACCTGGTTTCGAATTGCTTCTCCTGTCATGGTGGTAAAGTCGCGGGGGTCACCATTCCCGGAGCGGGAAACACGCTTATCGACCTGACGACCCTTTCCACCGACGTGGTCCGGCTTCGAGCGCTCGATAATAACAAGGATCCTTCGCAGATTCCGGATCAGATTGCTCCTTTCAAAACCCCGCTCAATTTTCATCGTGGGGTCACCAACGCGGTGATCTTCGCGCCCGTCTTCGCGGGCCTGCGGGATTTGAAGCTCGGCATCAATACACGCAACATCCGGAGTTGCTATTGCATCATGACATGAATCCCCCGCTTGGTGGAATTTCAAAAAAAGGATCGGATCTACACGGACGCGTTCGCTCCGAAGACGCCGAGGCAGCTCATGCCGTTCGCGATGTCCCCGACCTTTACGGATGAAAAGTTCCGTTCGCTTCGAGCCGAACTTCGTGCACATCTACCAGTATTTGATGGAGATGGAGCCGCCGAAATACCCCTTTGCCGTCGATGCTTCCTTGGCCAGCCGGGGCAAAGTCCTCTTCGAACAAAACTGCTCGGAATGTCACGGCACCTACGGCCCGGACGGCAAATTTCCCAATAAGGTGGTTCCGCTCGATGAGGTCGGAACCGATGGCCGTCGTTTTCAGGCGATTTACCGCGAACGCCGCGAAGCGGCGAACAAGAATTGGCTGCAGTATTACGGCGAACATCCGGTCGACATCGAGTCAAAGGGTTATCTCGCCCAACCGCTCGACGGCATTTGGGCGACCGCGCCTTATTTCCACAACGCATCCGTCCCGACGCTTTGGCACGTGATGAATCCGTCCAAGCGTCCCCGCGTCTGGAAGCGGACCGACGACGGCTATGACACCAAGCGGGTGGGGCTGGAGGTTCAGGAATTTGATTCCGTGCCCGAAACCAAAACGACGCGCGAACGGCGGATGTACTACGACACCACGCACGTTGGCAACAGTGCCGAGGGGCACACGTTCCCCGACGCACTATCCGATGACGAAAAGACCGCCGTCATCGAGTATTTGAAGACGCTATAGTCTCAGTCGTCATCGAACTTTCGACGTGCAAAAAACTTAGGCCGCGGATCGAATCTCTCGATCCACGGCCTGTTTCATTTGTGGAGAGGGTCCCCCCATGAACCCCGATCTATCTGACAGGAGGGAGCAATGCCGAGGCGCGTTACGCCACGCCGCCGTCGGACAAATGGTCGTTGGGATGTTTTCTCTTCTTCTATTGGATGGCGGCGTCGGCGCGCGAGTGAGCGGAACGGCAATTCTGGGCTATTGGATCGGCGCGGGAGTGGTCCTATGTCGACGTCATCGAATCTTAACGCAGTCGGATCTGCTCATTTTGAAAAGGGGGTTTTGGCCGATCCTTTTATCCTGTGCCCTGTTTCAGAAATTCGCCGGTTGACGGTTGGTCGAATAATTTTTACTCAAGTTTATGCATGCATTTCCATCCTGAACGGACCGAGGCATGTATGCCCTAAGCGAATAAATCGTCCCAGGAATTGGCGCAATGAATGTCTTGTTCGTGACCTCGTTCAATCCTCGGCTCTATGAAGCGACTGGCTATCGGCTGGTGGATTCCTTTCTCGACATCTCCAGTGGAAGGCTCTTGGTTTGTAAAGAGGGAGACGTGGACCTTCCGGCGAGCGACCGGATTCTGGTTCACGACCTCGACGAGGACGTACTCCTTCAGAAGTGGCTCCGAGAGAATCGGGACGTGATTCCCGTCGATATGGGTGGCCTCGCGGAGTCCTGCCGATGTTGGAAGTGGTTCAAGCATCGCCGTCGATGCCCGTTCTCGTCTTCGTGGAATCGGCGCGCGTCCGGCTGGTTCCGCAAGATCGTTTCCTTGACCCGTGGCCGCGCGATTCCCGGCGTGGATGTCTTGATCTGGCTGGACTGCGACTGCGTGTTCAAAAAAGATCTCTCCTCCGCGGCGATTGAAGACCTTTTTCAGGGAACTTCGGTGATCTATTTGAAGGGACCGAACCGCCACTACGAGGAGACCGGTTTCGTCGGCTATGACCTGAGAAAGAGGGGGAACGAGTTCATCGAGAAGTTGCTCGACCGCTATGTGTCGCGGTGCTACCTGAGAGACATTCGTTGGGATGATGCCTATCAGTTCCACATGGTTCGCGACAAGAGTCGCATCCCCTGCCGCGATATCGCCGGCACCACCAGCCTCTTCAATGGCTCCCCGGAAGCGGTTTTTCCCGAGAGCCTGATCGGCCCGTACTTTGACCATTTCAAAGGTCAACACGCTCGCGTTTTGAAGATGTTCAAGAAGGTTTGATCGAGCCTATCGCCGCCAGGAAAGCAGCGACGGAATTCCAAGGAATGACTGCCCGCACGCGAGCAGCCAGTCGAGAGATCTCGATCTTGCCGAGGGGGCCACGATCCGTTGGGCAACACGAGAGATTCAACCACCGCATCTTATCAGCCGATCACTCGCGATTGGATGGTTCCAATGGCTCTATGAAACGATCGCTGCCTTGGGCAGAGCCTGTTTCAGCTGGCTGATGCCCGCAGAGGTGATCCGCGTGGTGGAAACGACCAGCCGGTTGAGTTCGACCAGGCCCACGAGGTGTTCCACGCAGGCGTCGGTAACCTCCGTGCGGGCAAGGTTGAGCCACTTGACGCTCGTTGCCTCCCGAAGGATTGCGAGGCCATCATCGGTAATCTTCGTGTTCGAGAGATCGACGCTCACAAGCGGCTTTCCCGCCACGTTCGTGTCGCATTCGAACCTTCCGCGTAGTTTCTCGATGGCGGCGATGGCGGCTAGGTGAACGGGATCAGTAGTTCGATTGGCTTTTGCGATGGTGCACCTAAAGGGGTCCGAGGAAATTAATGTATCAACCTTCATCATACCAGGGCGTGCTTCGATTTCGATAACGATATTGTAAGGAAAACGATTTCGAAAGCCCCTGGCAATCCACTCGCCGTTCCCGTGGTCCCATCACTCAGCCATGCCTGGAACCACGCGGCTCCGCGCGCGTTCGTTGCTTTTCTGAGTGGCAAGAGTCACGGCGCGCCACCAAAGCAATGACGCATGGCTATTGTGCTTCGGGCATTGAAATCGGTTGTCACGGCCAGAGAGATCGAAAACGGTTCGATGGGCTCTCTGGCCGCGCCTCTTCGTCTCGAAGCAGCCTTTGGGGGCGGACGGCGCGTTACAACTGCGTCGACCCTAGGAGATTGCCGCCGAGCGACGGATGGCCGATCGACTTGTCTCCAACGACGTTGATGACTGAAGGTTTTCCCGAGCTCAGTGCTCTTTCAAGCGCCGGCATGAGGTCGCCCGGTTTGGCGACATGTTCCCCGTGACAGCCCATCTCCGCGAAGATCTTGTCGTAGCGGATCCCCTGAACCATGTCGAAGGCGTCGGTACGTCCCTTGAGGTAGGGGTGTTCTTCAAAGGTCGGGCCCCAGGAACTGTTGTTCCACAAAACGAGCACGATCGGCAGCTTGTACTTGGCGGCGGTCTCCGTCCCAGCCACCGATGCCGATGCCGCCGTCGCCGCTGACCGCGATCACCTGCTTGCCCGGCCGAGCGAGCTGCACGCCGATCGCCATACCACGCTATGACCCACCGGCGCCCAGCGGGCCGGCATCGACCACTTGGCCGGCAAAACGGGCCGTGAACCAGTGGCTTACGTAGCCGGATAGGGTAAAGCTGTCCTGGATGATCGACGCGTCCTTGTCGATGACCGAGGTCAGATCCTTGAGCAGGCGGTCAGGATGCACCGGCACACGGTCCTTGGTCTGGCCGGCACGTTCCTCCAAGGCCGCGTCATAATTCTTCTTGGCCTCTCCCACCGCCTTGACCCAATTCGAACTTTTGCGGCTGGAGAAATCCAGTTTCTGTTCCTTGATCTTGGCGATGATCTGTCCGAGGACAAGTTTTGGATCGCCGACGATCGGGACTTCCGCGGCCACGTGAGTTCCCACGCGACTGGCACACGAGTCGATTTGGACGAACTTGGCGGTATGAGACCAGGTGGGAGCCTGGCCGAACTTTTCCCCGCTCCAAAACCGGAAACCGATGGCGATGACCAGGTCCGCCTTGCCAGTGAACGGCTTTTTGAACGCGCCTCGTATGGCGAGAGGGTGATCCTCGGAAACCGCCCCTTGACCTGCCCGCCGAGTATAAACCGGCGTGTTGGTGAGCTCGGCAAGGTCCTGAAGTTCTTTCGAGGCGCCCGACCAGAAGATTCCGTCACCACCCACCAAGAGAGGTCGTTCGGCTCCTTCGAGCAATTCCACGACCTTATCGATGTGCCGCGGATCGCCAAGGCTCCGCAAATCGTCGGGATTGTAATACTTCGCGCCCGGGAACTGGCCGACATCGTCGTGCGCCTGGTAGAGAATGTTCGCGGGGATTTCGACGAGCGAGGGGCCCTGTGGTGGCGTCATCGCCTCGCGAAAGGCCGCGCGCACGTCCACGCTAATGCGTGGCCAGTCGATCACCCGCTTGGTGTATTTCATAAACGATCGGCAAATGTCCGAACCGTAAGCTTCCTGGAACGAGCCGATCCCGTCCTCGAGCGTCGGATGTTGGCCGGAAAGGCAAACGATCGGGCTGCCCGTCAAGCCCGCGACACACAGGCCGGTCACCGCGTTGGTGAGGCCGCAGCCGGCGGTCACGCAGAGAACGCCGGGATTGCCGCTCGTTCGCGCGTAGCCGTCGGCAGCGTACGCCGTTGCTTGCTCATGCCGCATATGGATCAGCTTGATCCCATGTTCGCGAAGATTGCCGAGAATCGGAAAGACGTGCCCGCCGTTCACTGAGAAGAGATACTTGACGTTCTGTTCCTTGAGAACGCGTCCGATCAGCGCGCCGCCATCCATATTCGCCATCGACTAAACTCCTTGTTTTTCCATTTCGACGCTCCGCAACCGGCGTTATTACATGCCGGACGAACGTGTCGAAGATTGTCCTCGATCCTGAAGATCAAGTCATCGTGGTTTGGTTTCCGTTCGGTTTCCCGCGTCCGCGCAAGCACGGCCCCCAGGCATGTTAAGGGACGAACCGTCGGCTGCAAAGAACGTTTTCGCAAATGTGCCTCGGAGAACTATTGAGCTCCACGTTTCAAATGCCAGGGCCGCAAAGCCACGAGGCCTCCTGCCGGCAAGCTTTCCGGCTCGCCGGGGCCCTGGTTCCTGTCCCGGCGCGCCGGGACTTCGCTCCACTGACCATGCCGGGCAATTTCCTTAGCCCCATTTCATGGGGCTTGGCCGCGCAGCGGTATTAGGCCTGGCATTCATGCCAGGAATCGTGGCTTCACCGGAGACGGAAGGAACTGGAACCACGAAAAACAAGGAAAACACGAAAATGCGAAGTGGACCGCCCCTCAAAATCAGAAGAAGGAGTTTTTGTTGGGCGGTCACGGTCCAACATTCCTCTGGGCCATGGCCATAACGGAAATATCATGAATGTTGGGCGGTGCCCAACTAGGAAACGAGTTTTGCCAGGAACGAAAAGCGGGCATTGTGCTTTGAGTGCAGTAAAGCTTTCATTGGCATTCGCTTGCGTCGATGTTCGAGATGCGGTCTAGTCAGATGGTTTACGTCAACTAAACCCAAATGTCCCCTTCGTTCGTCCTTTTTTGAAGTTTAATGGGTTCGCAAGCGCCGCATGCCGACCACGCTCACGATTCCAACTACAACCAACAGAAAACTCGAGGCTTCAGGGACGACAACTGTGTCGATTCTAGCGGCAAAGGCCTCCGTTTGGCCGAGTGGATTTACACCCCATCCCACGATGGTAGTTCCGTCCGCCGAGATCGATTCCGCGGTGTCAAGACGCCATCCGTCCAGGTTTGTTGCTCCAAGAAGAATGAGGTATTGGCGCAAGTTAAACATCCCCAGGGAGTCGGTCCATAGGAAGGCTTCGGAGGGATCAGACCAGGAAACATCGTCGATGGTGCCAAATTTGTTGAACTTTCCAACGATGATCGAGCCGTCAGCCGACACTCCCAAGGCTTGGCTAGTGAAATCGGCACCAGGACCTGCCGGAGGAGCCACCAAACCGATCATGCCCTCGGCTGCTGTCCATCGAAACGCTTGAGTTCCAATTGGCGAACTCGAACTCCCCACCACCACGGAACCATCCGCGGATACGTCAAATGCTTCGCTATTAAAACTGCCTCCAGGCAGGTCGCCTAAGCCGACCATGCCATCCGCGGATGTCCAAAGAAACGCCTCGTTATTCGCACTCGCGGTGGAGTCTGACGCTCCAACGACTACCGAACCGTCCGACGAAGGAGCATTGGCCAAGCCAAAGAAATTCCCGCCCGGTAGGTCACCAAGTCCCACCATGCCGGTTCCGGAAGTCCAACGTGTTGCCTGCGTCCCCGACGAAGTAGCTCCGAATCCAACGACAACGGAACCATCCGACGAAACCGCGGACGCTGCGCTGTTGAAACTACCACCCGCTAGGTCACCAAGCCCTACCATGCCGCTCCCCGATGTCCAACGCATGGCCTGCTGGCCACCCGTGGAATCGGAAAAACCAACGACCACGGAACCGTCAGAGGAAACACCATAAGCCCCGCTTCGGAATCCTCCTCCAGGCAAATCGCCAAGGCCTACCATGCCTCCACCAGACGTCCAACGAAAGGCCTGAAGGCCGCTCGTGGAATTTGATCGACCCACGATCACGGAACCGTCCGCGGAAACGTCAACTGCCTTGCTATCTGCCGTTCCACCCGTTAAGTGGCCAAGGGGAATGAATTGGACCGAATAGGAAGCCTTGGCCTGACTACTACACATGCCAATGGCAACGCAAACCATCGCCACCGACACTTCGCGCAGATGTTCGAGCCCTTCGTACCAGTTTTTCCACGTAATCATCTTTGGTGACATTTTGTATCCTCGAACCAACCAAAAGGGGGACGCTTGATTCGAACGAAATCGGCACATCGGAGACCGATCGCTGCGGACTAAAAAACTCCGTTTCGGACGGCGACGCTCCTCTTCAACTTGACTAATGTTCAATCCGCACTTCTGCAAGCATCTGTTTCCCCGTTCCTGAGCCGAAGCGATTCCCTGACCACATCTTAAGTGTCAAGGGCATTTGCTTTCCGAGCCCGGCAATGTAACCCGAAAGCAAAGTCGAACGGGACAGAACGCCAAGGCCGAAGGAGCACGACGCCTTGAGGAAGGAGAGACTCCATGTACCGCGTTACGGCAAAAAGTACGGTCGAGCGTCTGATAAGTTATCGATACGCTTCACATTCTGTCAATGGGAATGAACGCGAAGTACAATGGATTGCGGTCAACCGCAATGTTCGAACAAACGGGGTCGTCCATCGGCCGATTCCAGAATCATATGGGGTAAAACACATTCTCGACGGCACTGCTATGAGAAGACGCTTTATCGGAATCGGAATTTTGTGCGCCACGATAATTGCTATCGTGTTCTTGCTCTCGGAATGTACGGGTCCGATGACATCGAACAAGGCAATCAAGTCATGTAGGGTGACCCTGGGAAGCCATTCAGAGGGCGTTAACGTGGAATCTAGTATCTCAGACCAAGCAACGCTTCGGAATCTGATTGCGGCCCCGCTAACTAAGGCAAATGTTGATCGACAACCTGCCTTTTACGAACCAGTTGCATCTGTAACATACGAACGACGTTCACGCACGATCCCCTGGGTCGGCAAACGGAAATCCAAAACCCGCTCGGCGTCCGAACCACGTTCGCCTGGGACGAGGCGAGTCGGCGGACTCTCCGGATCGATGGCCGAGGGTTCCGCACCACG
>JAXMAQ010000031.1:0-78347 GCA_046350335.1 Planctomycetota bacterium | reverse complement strand
CAGATCAAAGCGGCGGCGAGGCTGGGCATCAATCGAAATCCATTGCACAAAAAGCTCAAAGAGTTCCATACGGGTTCGGAGTCGCACGAAGAGAGCGACCGCGCGCCAACAAGTCCCGCGGCCCCCGACGATTTCTGACCGGCAACCGGGTCGCAAGCCGTTCCTTGCTCCCGTGCCAACTCGGCAGGTTCGACATAACGGGGAATGTCTTCCTAAGTGCGTCTGAGTCGGCGGATGAGAACCTGTTTCCCGCGGTAACATTCGTGCATCTTCTGCTATTCCTAAGAGATTCTTGAAAGCCCCGCGTCCTCCGCCGGCGCGCGAAGGGAGAGAATGGCGGGCAAGAGGTTATGATCCCGGCCGTGAATGGTGACTTACCCGTGGCATTTTCCAAGTCGATGGAAATTGGCGAGTTATTTCTGGAGGGTCTGAGCTCTTCGCTCGATCATCTGGTGCCGCGGGGCAGCGTGGTCTTGATCGCCGTTTCAGGCGGACCAGATAGTCTTGCCCTCCTGGAAGGGTGGATGCGGCTGGCGCCCGCGCGGGGAGATGTCCTGCACGTCGCGCATTTCGATCACGCATTGCGCGAGGATTCCAACGCCGACGCGAAGTTCGTTGCCGCAGTGGCGGAGAATCTCTCGGTTCCTTTCCATCATGAGCGCGCCATGTGCTCGCTAAGGCAAGAGGCGAAAGGTTCGCTCGAAGCGGCGGCCAGGGACGCCAGGTATCAGTTTCTCGCCAAGCAAGCCCATGCCGTGGGGGCCTCGGTCGTTGCTACCGGCCATACGGCAGACGATCAAGTGGAGACCGTGCTTTTCTCCATACTGCGCGGGACGGGATTGCATGGACTCGCCGGAATGCCCCAACGGCGATCCCTGGATGGGGGAATGGAATTAGTTCGGCCGCTCTTGGGATTGCGGCGGCGCGAGATTCTTTCCTTCCTCGAGAAGATCGGCAGGAACTATCTCACCGATCCCACGAATCAGTCCGTCGAGCATGCGCGCAATCGCGTCCGTTGGGAACTCCTGCCCATGCTTCGCGAAGCTTGGAATCCACGAGTCGACGAGTCGCTTCTCCGGCTGTCGGAATTGGCGGACCGAACGTCTCGGCTACTGACTTCCTTGGCGGACCAATTGCTTACGCGCGCGACCGTGGATTCGGGAGACGCTTTCTTGCTTCTCGACGCCTCCGTGTTGCGCCGCGAAGACCCCTTGCTCGTGGCGGAGATGTATCGAAGGGTATTTGAAAAGTATTCGCTTCCGCGGGCGCGTCTGGGCCATGATGAATTACGGCGGCTCGCCGGGCTGCACGAGGAGGATTCGCCGCGTGCCTGGGATTTGGCGGATGGCGTTCGCGCGGAAAAACGGCTGGGCAAGAAGGACGGCATTCGCGTCACCTGGCGTCCTTTGTCGGAAGGACTCGTCGGCGATGCGTGCCGCGACGAATGAAGGAGAGAGACGACTTGAGGACGCATGGCCCCTGGAAAATCCTTCGCAACATTCCCATCTATCGCGATCCTTGGATCGAGGTGAGCAAGGACGAGGTGATTCGCCCGGACGGGAAGCCGGGGACACATGCGGTCGTGACGATAAAGTCCGGTGTTTGTGTACTCCCCATCCATGTCGATGGAACGGTATACCTGACGCAAGAGTTCCACTATGGCGTGGGGCGCTCGACTTTGGAGGCGGTCAGTGGCGGCATGGAGCCTGGAGAAGATCCGCTTTTAACCGCGCGGCGGGAACTTCGAGAGGAATTGGGGATCGAAGCGGAACACTGGGAGGATCTCGGCGTGGTCGATCCATTCACGGCGGTCGGCACGTCACCGACGCGATTGTTTCTTGCCCGCCATCTGTCGTTCGTTGCCGCCAATCCAGAGGGCACCGAGCGGATTCAATCGATCTCGATGACGCTCACGGAGGCCGCGGACGCCGTCCTGAATAGTCAAATCACCCACGCGCCGAGTAGCGTCTTGATCTTGAAAGCCGCGCACCGCTTACTGGCGTTGCCTGGTTCCAGGGATTCCAGACCTCGAGAACCATCTTGACCGATTTTGTTAGAATAGAGCCGAAGGTACGACCGCGTGAAGTGGGGTGAGGAATGGACTATCTCCCGACCTTGGAGCTTCTGGAATCGGTACATCGTTTTCCAGGGAGCTTTACGTTCAAGGTGATCGGAAAGGTCGATGGTGGTTTTGCCGCGCGCGTGGTGGCGGCAGTGCGAGAAACGCTTGCCCTGGAGCAGGATCCTCCCTTTCGACTTCGCGAAACGGCGAACGGAAGGCACGTCGCCGTCACCGTTGAGCCGATCGTGCAAACCAGCCGGGAGGTGTTGCTCGTCTATGAGCGAGTGAAGACGATTTCCGGGGTGGTGATGTTTTTCTGAGCGGTAACTCGAGAGGGCGCGGGGCCGGCGTTCATTCCTGGAAAAATTCTCCTGGAACCATCGCTAGGGCGCGGGCAATCCGGTAAAGCGTTTCGACCGAAGCGCTGTTTTTTCCTAGTTCGATTTGACTGAGAAAACCGACGGACAGGCCCGTGCGTTCCGCCATCTGCGCAAGGGTCAAGGATTTTGTTTTTCGGGCTTCGCGGATCCTTTCGCCGATTTTTCGCTGCAGCGCGCTCGCGGACAACCTCAGAAGTCCTTTGGCTTCGAGCGCTCGATTGACCGCTTCGGCGAGTTCGTCGATCTTGACCGGCTTGGAGAGGTAGTCGAAGGCACGCTGCCGAAGGCTTACCACCGCCGTATCCAGCGATGGGCGGCCGGTCACCACCAGCACGGTCGCATCGCGGTCGTGTTGTTCGACCATGCGCATCAGGACGTCCCCGTTCACGTCGTCATCGTCGAGATAGTAATCCAGAAGGACAATATGGTGATGGCAAGCGGTTAGCTGTTTTTCGAAGCTTTCCAGGTCCGTCGCGATATCGACGGTGAAACCCCGTTTGCTAAAGTATTTCGAATAGATTTCGACGTACGTGGACTCGTCGTCGACGGCGAGCATCCGCAAGCCGGCGTACATCGACTCGAGCTCTTCGCGCGATAAATCGTGTTCGGTGTGAATCTTTAATTCGGTCATCGCGTCTTCCCATTAACCCAGGCCGTTGCGCTTCGTGCTGCCATCGAGTGCTTTCGAGCAACAAACATCGGTAGTGAGCGGCAAGCTGGCATCGAGGCCGGATTGTAACATAATTCAAGGACGGGAAACAAAAACCATTCTTCGGGGACGAAGCTTCGCATGGAAGGCGTGCCATCATTTCTGCTCGCGAGCGGTTCACCGCGGCGGCGGCAGCTTCTCGCGGAAGCGGGGTATCGGTTTCGGGTCGAGGTAAGCGACGTCGTCGAACCCCCAAGCGATGATTTTCCGTCGGCGGAAGCGTACGTCTCGCACACCGCGTGGCTCAAGGCGCACGCGCCCGCGTTCACTTCCAGCGAATGGATTCTGGCGGCGGACACCATGGCGGTCGTGGGGGACGGATGCCGGGAACATATCCTGGGAAAGCCCGCAGACCGCGCGGACGCGGAACGGATCCTACGTTCCTTGGCGGGAACCACGCATCGCGTGCTCACGGGCGTTTGCCTTCGCCTCCCCACCGCCCGGCTTGCCCTGGTGACGTGCGAGACGTCTTACGTCGCCATGAAGCTCTTGTCGCCCAAGGAATTGGGCAATTATCTGGATACGGGACTGTGGGAGGGGAAGGCGGGAGCGTACGGCATACAGGATCACGATGACCCGTTCGTTTCCGCCGTCGAAGGGAGCTATTCGAACGTCATGGGGCTTCCCATGGAACGTTTGGAGGAGCTCTTTCGCCAAGCCGCGCGAGTAATGGGAGGCGAGAAATGAAATCCGCGCAGCCGCTTACTCCTGAAGCCAGCGAGCTGCTTGCCTTGCGTAGTAAGTGAAAATCACGTCCGCGCCGGCACGTCGAATACCAAAGAGACTCTCGAGCACGACTTTCTTTTCGTCGAGCCAGCCGTTGGCGCTCGCCGCCTTGAGCATCGCGTATTCGCCACTGACTTGATAAGCCGCGACCGGCAAGGTGGTCCGCTCGCGGAGCGCGCGAATGATGTCGAGGAACGGGCCGGCCGGCTTGACCATGACGATGTCGGCACCCTCTTGTTCGTCGAGCGCCAGTTCCCGAAGTGCTTCGCGCGCGTTGGCGGGGTCCATTTGGTACGTCTTTTTGTCCCCCGAGCGCGGAGCCGAGTCCAACGCTTCCCGAAACGGCCCGTAAAACGCGGAAGCATACTTCGCGGTGTACGCGAGAATGGATACTTCCGCGTGCCCCGTTTCGTCTAGGGCCTCCCGGATCGCGCCGATGCGTCCATCCATCATGTCGCTCGGCGCGACGATGTCGGCTCCCGCCGTCGCATGGCAGAGAGCTTGGCGACAGAGAACATCCACCGTTTCATCGTTGAGGATCCTGCCATCGCGGGAAAGAATGCCGTCGTGCCCGTCACTTGAATAGGGATCGAGTGCCACGTCGGTAATGACGACCTGGTCGTTGAACTCCGACTTAATCGCGCGAATGGCGCGTGGCACAAGGCCATTGGGATTGAACGACTCGTCGCCGCGGGGCGTCTTTTTCCCTTCCGCGATCGCGGGAAAGAGTACGATTGCATGGACTCCCTCGGCACGTGCGCCGCGGACTTCTTCAATCAATCCGTCCATGCTAAGACGACGGCATCCCGGCATGGCCCCGATCGGTTCGTCGGTGTCCTTGTCGTGAATGAACAGTGGATAAACGAAGTGCTGGGGTGCCAGCCAGGTTTCGCGATGAAAGCCGCGGATCACTTCGTTCTTTCGATTCCTGCGTGGCCGTTGGGTCAACCGAAGCATCTTTCCCCTTTCCGCGAACATTTACTGTCTCTCGCCGTGTTTTGAATCGTGGAATGGAATTCCGTCAACGGCTTTTTAGCTGGCTGAGTGCCTGTTGGGCGATATCGACGCCGACGTTTTGGCCCCATTTTTCCAGTAGTTTCCGCGTGATCGGTCCCACCCGCCCGTTCCCCACGGACAAGCCGTTAAAGCGAGTTGCCGGCATGATGCAATAGGGCGTGCTTGTGAAGAAAAGTTCGTCGGCGGTGTAGAGATCGTATGGCTGAAGATCGGTTTCCATGGCCGGGATACCGAGTTCCGACGCCAATTCGAGCACCGTTTCCCGGCTGATGCCCGCAAGCGCGCTTCCCGTCCGGGGCGTCTTGAGGATTCCATCCGTCACCAGGAAGATATTGCCTCCCTTGTTCTCCGCGACGTTGCCGTCGGTGTCCAGGAGGATTCCCTGGGCAAGAGGGTCGACGAGTTTGACCTCGATTTCCGCGAGGGTATAGGCCATCCTGCTCCGGTTTTTGATTCGCGCGTCCAGCGATTGAGTCGGCATGGCGCGACTCATGGCCAGGACGGCATGGCAGCCATCGACGTAAAAGGGCGCCCAATCGCGCAGATCGAGGGGCCAGGTGTAGATCATCACGGTGGCGCGGCTCCGCTGTCGCGTGGGATCGGCGCCGGCGACGGAGATGCCCCGAGAGATGTTGTGGACGAGCCAATAGTCTTCCTCCCTTCCGAGAAGATGCAGATTGGCTTCGAGGACCTCGAGCGAGACGCGAATTAGTTCCTCGGGGGTGTGTCCGCAATCGATCCGGGTTACTTTGAGCGAGCGATAGAGACGCGCGACGTGACGATCGAGCTTGAAAGGTTGATGGCGAAACGTCCGGGTCGATTCCGTCACGGTGTCGCCGAGCAGAACGGCGCTGTCAAAAATCGATATTTTCGCTTCCGATTCCGGCACCATATCCCCGGAGATAAACACTTTGCGCATCGCGGGTCGAACGCTCCCTGGGTCCGAATGAGATTTCCAACGACCGGGAATCCGGCGCCGATGGGTTAAGAGCACTCGGTTCCGACCTCAATTATCATTTGACGTCGTTCCAAAAGCCATTGAGAATGTCCGTTCGGCCCGCTGCAGTCCGAAATCGTTTCCTGTTACGCGAGGTGTGAGAAAATGGTGCACAACGACGAACGCGCGGCCTATGAGCGGGATGGTTTTGTCGTGGTTCGCCAATTGCTTCCCGCGGATGAATTTGCAACCTTGCGCGCCGCCCTGGATCGCTATGTTCGAGAGATCGTGCCAACCTTGCCCCCATCGGATGCCTTTTACGAGGATCCGAGCCTGCCTGCGTCCCTCAAGCAGATGCAGCGGCTTGCCCAATGGGATCCCTACTTTGCGGATTATGCTCACCATCCCCGTTGGCGCGCCCTCGCGGAACTACTTATCGGAGAGGAAGCCCGATCGGACGGGCCGGAATGGTTTAACAAACCTCCGAGCCTCAGCCGGATGACGCCGCCGCATCAAGACAATTTCTATTTCAACTTGAAGCCATCGAACGTGGCGACGCTCTGGATGGCCATTGATCCGGTCGATGCCGAGAATGGCGCCTTGCGGTACGTCCCGGGGTCCCATCTCCGAGGTTTTCGACCTCACCAACGAACGGACGTCGTCGGTTTTTCTCAAGGGATCAACGATTTCACGGACGCGGAGCGAGAACATTCGGTCGAAGTACATCTTGACCCCGGCGATGTCGTCGCGCATCACGGAATGACCATCCATTCCGCGGAACCGAACCGATCGAAAACACGGCAGCGAAGGGCGTTTGCGATGGTTTTCAAGGGGGTTAGTTGCCGTCGCGATGAAGCGGGGTACTCTCGCTACCTCGAATCGCTACGGGAACAGCATCAATCCATGGGCCTTGCCGGCTCGAAAGCAAGGGAGTAAGCATGCCTTGGCAGGCTTGGTTCACGCTGGGGGTCACTGCATGGGTCCTCGGCCTACTCATGTTTACCCGCATCAGCACGGATGTCGTTTTCGTTGCCGGGGTCGTTCTCCTCATGGTGTTCGGCATCCTCACCCCCCGCGAATCGGTCTCGGGGATGGGGAATCCGGATATGGTGACCGTGGGGGTCTTGTACATCGTCGTGGCGGGGCTTCAGGAGACCGGTGGAATAAAACTCTTCGCCCAGCGGGTTCTGGGACATCCGAAAACCTTGTTTGCCGCCCAGCTTCGCCTGTTGCTTCCCGTGACGGGCATGAGTGCTTTTTTGAATAACACGCCGCTCGTGGCAATGCTGATTCCAGGGGTCACGGAGTGGGCGAAGAACCTGCGGCTTTCCGTGTCTTATTTCATGATGCCGCTCAGTTTCGCCACCATTTTGGGAGGTACTTGTAGCCTGGTGGGAACCAGCACAAACCTGGTGGTCAACGGCATGCTCACTTCGGAAACGAAGCAGCCAGGGATGGGGATGTTCGAGATTGCTTGGGTGGGGGTACCGACGGCGATTGCCGGCCTCGCGTACCTCTTGGTCCTGGGGCGACGTTTGCTCCCCGAGCGAAAACCCGCCATGAGCCAATTGGACGATCCGAGGGAATACACCATCGAGATGATGGTGGAGCCGACCGGCCCTTTTGCCGGGAAAACCATCGAACAGGCGGGGCTGCGCCATTTGCCGGGCGCGTTTCTCGTCGAGATCGATCGATCAGGTGAGATCGTCGCGGCTCCGGGCCCGGAGGTCGTTCTCCGCGGCAACGATCGTTTGGTATTCGCGGGGGTACTCGAATCCATGGTCGACCTTCGCCGATTCCGTGGCCTTACTCCCGCGACAGACCAGGTTTTTAAGCTCGACGCGCCCCGCGCGCAGCGTTGCCTGATCGAGGCGGTGGTTTCGGATAGTTGCCCCATCGTCGGCCTCACCATTCGCGAAGGACAGTTCCGGACTCGCTATAATTCCGTCGTCATCGCCGTCGCGCGCAATGGCGAACGGATTAACAAAAAGATCGGCGACATCGTGCTCAAGGCGGGCGACACTTTGCTCCTCGAATCTCTCCCCGCCTTTGTGAACACGCAGCGCAACAATCGCGACTTTTTTCTAGTTAGTCACGTGCCGAACTCCGCGCCCCCGAGGCACGACCGGATGTACCTGGCGATTGCAGTCCTCCTTGGAATGGTGATCGCCGCCGCGACCGGATGGGTTTCGACCATGGAGGCCGCGATGGTTGCCGCGGGACTGATGATAATATTTCGATGCTGTACGATTACCGAGGCACGCGCATCGGTGGATTGGCAGGTGCTTATTGCGATCGCCGCTTCGATTGCCGTCGGCTTGGCGCTGAAGAAGTCTGGCGCCGCGGACGGCGTTGCCGGCAATCTCATTGCCTTGGCGGGCGGAGTCCGGCACTGGCCCCTCGTCTATGCCGTGACGGCGGTACTCACCGAATTGATGAACAACGTTGCCGCGCGCTCGTCTTTCCCATCGCCCTCGCGACGGCGGAGAATCTGGGAATCAACTTCCGACCTTTTGCCATCGCCATCATGATGGCGGCTTCCGCCAGTTTCTCCACCCCCATCGGCTACCAGACCAACCTCATGGTGTATGGCCCTGGCGGATATCGATTTTCCGATTATTTCCGGGTTGATTTCCATCATTGGCGGCGGCAATCATTATCAGCGCTCGCCCTCATCGTCTGGCCATTTTGAGACACGCTATCGCGCGGATGGCAATATCGTGACGATGCAAGCAAAATGGACGTTATTCGGGAAGCGGTTTTCCCTTCGTTTCGGGAGCAAAGGGAAGCACTAGGAGCCCGAGGACGTAGATCGAGGCAACGGAAGCTGCCGCGTAACGAAGTGGGCTGTCCACGCCACCCAGATCGCTCAAAAAAGTCAGGTTCGTTCACGCGCCGAAAGTTCCCACCAGGCCGGCGAGCGTCAGGGTCCTCATGCCTGCTGATGAATCGTGCCGCGTTGTAGCAGAACCCAGTGCCGCAGTTCTGAAGCCGCAGCGATATGCCTGGGGAAGTAGATCGCAAACCCGCCAAAGATCGAAAGATTGCAGAATCCTGTAGGTCGGGGATAATCCAGTAAACGCCGCTTTCCTTCCTTAAAACCGAAGATCATGACGGCCGCATAAGGCGGCGATATAGGAGAATGCAAACGCGCCCAAGCAGCGGCCGACGCGGGCGGTAAAGGAGGTTGAAGGCATAGATTCCGAAGAACGCCAACATCCTGAATGCGGTTCTCCCAACGGCGGTGACGCGGTCCACTTCGCGAGGCGAAACGTCGGTGAGCGTGTCGGCGATGAGTTCTGGCGTCCAGAAGCCGATTGCCCCAGAGTCCGATCACGCCCGAGACCGCGAGGGTGACGCCAACCAGCGTGCTGCGCAGCCATCGCCAGTCGCTGAAGAGTTCACTGATGCTCCCTGTTCCTTCGTGGCCTGGACTGGTCGCTTCCTCGCTCGTTGCCGCACAGCTCGGGTTCCTTGAGCTGTCGGCGGACCGCCACCACCAAGAGCCGCGGTATGGTTCCGACCAGGAACATGAACTGCCAGCTGGTAAATAACCCAACTGAGGAGTGACCCGATGATATTGCCGACGGCGGAGAGCGTTTCGGAGCAAGCCGGAGCCGCATAGGGACGCGCGCGGTCGGGCATGACCTCGGCGACGAGCGAGATGCCCGCGGCGAATTCCCCGCCGACCCCCAATCCGGTGATAAACCGATAGATCATGAAGTCCCACCAATGGACCGAAAGCGCCGAAAGACCCGTGAACAACGAATAAATGAGAATAGTGAGGAGCATGGTGCGAGCGCGTCCCCAGCGATCCCCCATGACGCCAAAGAATAATCCCCCCGTCGCCCAGCCGAGCATGAACACGGTCGTCGCCGCGCCGCTGTACCACTTGATTTCCTTGTCCGCCGCCTTGCGTTGATCCTCGGTCAGCGGTTCTCGCCGGATCGTGACCAGGTTATTGCCTTCGTCTCGGGCATAGCCGAGCAGTTCGGTCATCGCCTTTTGTCGGGACATGATGAAGATGCGTTGATCCATCGTATCGAAAAGCCAGCCGAGCGCCGCGACGATGAAAACGTACCAATGATACCGATTGAGAAGTTTCCACCACGGTCCATGGAGCGGTTCGGCGGAATTGGAGAAGTCGGCGGGTTGATGCATCGAGCTCATTTCCTTTTTCGACGAGAGGTTCTCGGCTTGTCCGGATGGAGTCCGTCGATCGCTTGGCGAATCTGTTCGTAGTTCGTCGAGGGACCCAAGGGAGGTCCGATTGTAACGCGTGCCCGCCGCAACGTCGACCCGTTCCCGTCCGCGTGGCGCGACGGGGCGGAGGTCGTGCAGTGCACCGGCAGGATCGTCAAGCCAGGCCGAGAGCTAACAGCTTGGTAAAACTCCTCCGTCTGTGTGGTTTTTTCCTGGGTGGCCACCGTCAAACCAACGACTTCCTCCACCGATAGCGTGCCGGCGGCCTCGCGCTGCGCCAGCGCCCATTCCTCGCGCGATGTCGTTTCCGGATGCAATGACATCAGGCCCGTTCGCTTCGCCATGAAACGCAGCCAAGGAGATTCTTCGTCGGGGTGTCGCTCGATCAGGAAAAATCGAGTGAAGCGGTCGGTGGCCGCCAACACCTGAATGCATTGATCGAACCGTTCGCAGTTGGTCGCCAACAGCACGGGACCGTCACTGGGCAGGTGCTCCAAGCCATCGACGTGCAGATGGTAGCGACCCTGGGAATTGATCCAGAGGATGGCGCGAACGAAAAAGTCCGGCAATTGTCGGCAAAGCAGGACCAACATGCCGACCGTGAGCAAGCTCGCGGACAGGAAGAGCACGCTGGGGAGCTGCGTTTTGGTGTGAAGTTGCTGGATGTATTTTTCCAGGAGTTCAGGGTTCTGTTGCACGGCCCGCTCGGTAAGATTCAAGCCGAGCGCGAGTTTCATGCCCAAAGTCATCACGTAAAAGAAAATGATGGCGACCAGGCCGCCGGTCACGTTGATGAAGTTGCTCATCGCCACCAGGTTACCCTTCTTGTCCTTGGGCGCCCGGTGCTGCAAGAGCGTGTAAAGCGGAACGATGTAGAAACCGGCGGCGGCCCCGATCATCACCAGGCAGCCATACATCAACCAGGGAATCTGCGAGACTAAGGCGAGAAGGGCCGTGAAAATCACCATGAATACCGCGCCGATGGGGACGAGTCCGAGTTCAACCTTGTTTCCGGACAGGCTCCCCGCTAGCAAACTTCCCACGCCGACTCCCAAGCCAACGAGCGCGACGAGCATGGCGATACGGAACTCCGCCTTCTGGGACGCGGATGCTTCTCCCACTAGGCTAGACTCGATGCCCGCTGCTTCGTTCTCCACTTGCGTTCGCTCGGCGAGTAAGAGTTCGTTTGCGCGCGAGAGCTGCTTGGCGGCGTCGCCGTCGTAAATGAGGCTCTGGCGCAAAAAGAGAGTCATGAACAGAAAGAAGGCAATTCCCAGCACGCAGAGGGCCAAGGGACGCGAACGGAGGAGCAAGCGAACATTGGTGGCGATCGGTTTCCAAAGTTTCCAGGTCACCGGCTGATCGGGCGCGGCGGGCGGGGTCGGACCCATGAGAAGGCTCGCGACGAATCCGACCACGGAAAGCGCGAGCAGAATTGCGCCGATCAACCATTCCTTGCCAGGGATCAGGTGTCCGTCGGAATCGATGGTGGACTTGCACATTCCGTACAGATAACCGCCGACGGACGTGCCAACGATTTGCGAGACGAAACTCGTTCCCTCGAGAATGCCGTTTCCCTTCGAGAGCACGATCGGGTGAAGGATTTCCGGCATCACACCGTACTTTGCGGGAATGAAGAACGTGCTATGAGTCCCCATGAGGAACACGACCGAAACGATGATCGAAGCGCTCAAGGTGGCTTGAAGCTCCGGGGAGGCAAGCCCGAGTCCGGGGAAATGCGGGATCAAAAAGCCGAATAATGCGACCCCCATCATGATCACTTCGGCCAGTTTCCAGAAAACCAGGATGTTGCGCTTGCTGAACTTGTCCGCGAGCATTCCCGCGAGGGGCGAGAAAATGAAGAAAGGGGTGATGAAGCAGGCCGTTACGACCGAGATGATGGTTTCTTCCTCAATTCGGTGGGCGTAGCGAACGAGGATGTCTCCGGCGTAGAAGATGGCGACGATGTGAATCGCCTGGTCATTGAAACTCGCCAAAAGCTGCGAAAGGATGAGCCCGACATAGCTTTTCGACTTCAGGGTCGTGGACGGCTCCAACGGCATCGGATCGTGGTCCCCAGTTCCAATTCAACGGCATAGGAAGGCGAAGCGGCACTCCCGCAATCAGTTCCCTTGACCTTCTGGATTCCCTGCTGGAACCGACCGCCACTCGGCCAATTGCCGTCGAACGATCCGATCCAACGTTGCCCTCTCGGCAGCCTGTGGTGCTCCCGCGGCGCCCGATTCTTGGGTTCAATTCCCTCGCGAAATTGCTCTAAACCCTTCCCCAGGCATTTTCTGAAAGCGACATTGTAGGCAAAACGGTAAGGAAAATCGTCCAGCAGTTTTCCGCGGGCGAAGAATGCTTTCGAAGCCGGGGCGTCCAGCAGTCATCGGATCTTCAGCGATCCGGATGGGAAAGCGGCATTCGTCCTAAAACCAAAGCCAAAATGAGCGTTCCGAAGATTTCAACCATCCCGTATACCACTACTGCGGTCACGGCCGCGGTTCCCCCAAAAGAGACCGTGGCCAATACCATGCCGACGCCGACGTTACGCAAAGCCGTCGTGAGCAACAGGGACCTGCGGTCATCCGGTTTCGGCCCACCGAGAAGCCAGCCGGCGATCCAACTCGCCACCAGGAGTGCCACCATTCCCGCATAACCTCGAACTCGAATGTTGGCGAGCAGGGGATAGTAGGCGAGCAACACGACGCCCAGCGTCGACACATTGAGCACCAGATTCAAAACATTCGCGGGGCGCAACCAACGGTCGGCCAGCTTCGGGCGCCATCGGCGCAGGGCGAGTCCCAAACAGAGCGGGACCAGTTGGGTGACGAGGAGCGTCCGCAGGATTTGTCCGGCGTCGACCGTCAAGGGTTGGCTTCTTGAGACCACGGGTAAAAGGAAGTGCAACAGCAATGGCGCCGCAAACGCCGAGGTGCCGGCCAAGAGCACCATGAGCCCGACGGCAGTGGCGACATTTCCTCGCGCAAGCATCGTGCACGAGGGCCCGAAAGGCGCTCCTGGACAAACCGCGAGAATAAGGAAACCGGCGGCAACGGTTGGATCGGTGGGTGAAATCGCCAGCAATAGTCCCACCGCCACCGATGGGACCACCAAGTAGTTCGCGATCGCGGCCTTGGTCGCCATGCGGACGTTCTTGGCGAAGGTGATCAGATCGGCGACATTTACTCCCAAACCGATCGCGAACATCATTTCGATGAGCGTGAGCGGAACAAGGATCTTTATGAGGTCGGCAGTTGCCATCGTTGTCCTGTTTCAATCCCTTTCGACGAACACTTCCAGCTTGCCCGCCCGGACCGCCTTCATTAGTTCCGCATGGTCCTGTTCGCTCTGATCGGCGTATGCTGCGGCGAAGTCCGCGATCGCTTCGTCGAATTTATCACTTTTCCCCAGATATCCGCTGATTTTCGCGGGCTCGCCGGAACGCGCATGCGCGTGAGCCAAGGACCAGCCGCAGAGATTAGCAAATTCCCACATGACGCTGGGAGTGAAGATCTCGACCAAGGGCTTGATCTTCATGTCCTTCAGTTGTCGCACGTAGAAGTGGCGCCCTTGCTGTCCCTCCGTCCACCCCAGGAACAGATCGCTCGCGGACTGCATCAACCGATAACCATTCACCACTCTCTGGCCTTCGTTGGCAAACGTACTTTTCCCCGCGTATGCTTCGAGCACGGAAGGTCGCGCCTGTTTGAACTGAAGGAAGAGGGGATCGTCCTCGCTCGCCATGAGGAGGAGAATCCCGCAAAAGGTTCCGACGCTACCGACGCCAACAACCTTGATCGCCACGTCGGTGAGTTTGTAACGATCGAGTAATGCCCTGCGGTACTCGGGAAGGGAATTGCGATATTGGACGAACGCTTGGCGCACGTATTCCATTTGCTCCTGGTTCCCGACATCTCGGGGGTGGTAGATGAGAGGCGGGTTTTCCTTAATGGTGGGTACCGGCCCTGCGGTGTGCACCAATTCGGGGAAGTCATGTTCCAGCACGTTGGTTTCCCGGGCCTTCTCCAATCTCTTTTCCAGGCGTTCTCTCGCCTCTTCGTCTCTTATCGTCGAGCGAAGATCTTCCAAGTCTATACTCGCGTACCACACGTCCAAGACGCTCATGTCGCTATATTCCGCCATGTGTTCGCGATACGAGCGGACACAACTCAGGACGGCATCCCGCGCGTCGTCTTCGCTGAAACCATTGTCTCGGCAGGCGAGCGTAAAACTCGCTGCCAGCCGTTTCACATCCCACTCCCAGGGGGCGGGTAGGGTTTCGTCCAGATCGTTGATGTCGAAAATCACGCGTCTCTCGGGGGTCGCGAAGGCGCCAAAATTAAGGAGATGGCAATCGCCGCACGCTTGGACACGTATTCCGGAAGTTGGCGTGCCGGCCAGATCCGCGGCCATGTTGAGCGCCGCTCCACGAAAGAAAGTGAACGGCGATTGCATCATGCGCCCATGACGAATCGGCACGAGTTGTGGAATCCGTCCCTTGTTGGACTCTTCAATTAATCGCAGCGGATCGAGCCGATTGGCGGGGGGAGACCAATCGCCGTGCGATTGCCTACGACATTTCTCCCGCAGGTTTCTTCCTTCTTCATAAAACTCGTCGCGAGTCGGACGAGGTAGCAGCGAGGGACTCGTCTCGATCGCTGATTTACGCTTCGACTTCCCGTGCTTTCCCATGTGCGGGCCTCTCGATGACTTGATCGTTATGTTGTTTGTGAGCGCACCGACACGGCAACGGCACGTCGACTCCCGCGTCGAAGGCCCGATGTCATTTTTGGTTGAACGACGAACAGGGCCGCGATTCTGTTGCCGCCTGAATAGTACTCGCGGGCCATCATGCGTGTAGCGATTCCGACATCGCGGCGAGCATCACGGTATCGCGTCATTCAACATGTCTTCCGATATCATCGATGCCAGAACCGTTCGATGTTTCTTCATTGGATCTGGCGAATCAGGGCCTCGCGCTCATCATTTTCTGCACGTCGATCATGGCCTGTTGGCTGACCGTCAGCAGGCCTTCGCGCGGTCGGTCGAGGTCCACCACCATGGTGATGACGGCGGAGAAGGTAAACACCAACACGCCGATGGCCAATGATCGCCGCGACTCGGCAAGACCTTCGTGATAGCCAACGCCCGCCATGGTGAGAAACGTCACCGCGTACAAGACGCTCCAAAGCCCAGAAGGGAGCCGATTCTGAAAAGCCACCAGCAAACGCTTGGCGTGCACGTCGATCATTTCATTGAGTGACTGAATGAAAAGTCCGACGACGATTGAGTTGGGATGATGTCGTCCCACGTCTTCCGCCGCCGACCAGAGTTCTTTCTGCAACCGATCGGATCGGGTGAGAAGCGTCGACATCCCCCGTTTGAACCACTTCCAGCCGTGCGTCCGCGTATGCTTGAAGAGCCTTCCTGAATCGTCAGTTCACGGTTATCGGGTAGGAGGCCGGCGCAAGTACGTGGTTCCGATGGCGTTGGCCTCCTCGACGACCATCTGTCTTCGGAATCGAACGCGACGCCGCCAGGCCGAAGGTGAACGCCAGGACGAATCCAAGCAGTCCCAACGAGGCGCCGACGATCGCGCCGACCGGGGACTCGCGTTCCCCCTGGTAATTCCGCCGTCGATATCTACCGAGCCAATAGCCGATCTCGATGGAGAGGAAAACCAACACGCCGGTGATGGCGAAGAGTCCCCAGATGGGGGCAAGATCCATGATGTCGGCAAGAGACATGCGCGATTCTCCGGTGTCGTCGCTCCGTCCGGGGCGACATTAATGCAGCGGCAATCAACGGCCGCATCCAGCGAGAATGCGAACGAGTGGTTCGCTCAGCCGGCCTAGGTTACGATGAAGTGAACATTTGTAAATGACATGGATAACGTGGCTTGCCTGGTTTGAACTCCAAGCGCCTACCATGAACATGGAGGCGTTCATCAATGATTATTCTTTCATCCTCCCGAGACACCCCCAGGTCGTCAACGTGAAACGGCGTCGCGACTCGGCTGTTGGAGCGATGGGTGCGGCAGAATCGTTACGTCGCGCGCTTTTGCACCAGGTTCGCCGCGCTCGTGAGAAAACGTCCCTTCCAATGTTCGAAAACCAGTCTCTCGACTAACAATCCGTGGAATCGGAACCAAGCCTCACGGACACGAATCATTTCCATCGAAAAAGGCTGGCAAACACGGGCGGCAGCCTTTATACCTCGAACATCAATGAATTGGTTGCGCGTGGTTCATTCTCCGCCTGCACCCGCCAATGCGTGAATCTTGCAAACCCTCGAGGCAACATGGCTCGACCTGCCGGCGAAGATCCGATTTTGGCGAGTTCCCGCTTCGAGGCGATGGCCTCCCTCGTGGTTTGGGTAGTCGCGTCCGTTTACACCGTCACCTACTGTTACTTGTTCGGCTATGACCGCCCGCTGGATAGTCTTACTTTCGTGCTCGGATTTCCGGATTGGGTCTTCTGGGGCATCGTTGTACCCTGGGGCATCTGCGTGCTGCTTTCCGCATGGTTCGCCTTCGGATTCATTCGCGACGTCGACTTGGGTCATGATCCCGAGGACGCGGACGCCGAAGAGGAGGGGCACGCGTGATGGGTGGTTCGGCGAGTATTGGAATCATCGCGGCCCTTGGCTTGTTCGTCGCGGTCTCAGTGTGGATCGGGCTTTTAGCGCATTACGCGACGCGGCGTGGGTCCTTTCTCCGCGGGTACTTTCAAGGGAACCGGGGATTGGGATCGTGGGCGGTCGCGCTCACCGCCACGGTGCAGAGCGGTGGTACCTTCATGGGGTTCCCTTCGCTCGTCTATAGTCATGGCTGGATTGTTCGCGCTTTGGATCGCCAGCTACATGGTCGTGCCAATCACCGCTTTTGGCATTCTGGGAAAACGGTTCGCACAATTGTCCCGCCTGACCGGGCGCCATCACGGTTCCCGACTTCTTTCGCCCGTTACGCCAGCCCCAGTCTGGGTCTCGTTTCGTCCTTGCTCATCATTTTCTACATGTCGTTCATGATGGTCGCGCAATTCAAGGCGGGCGCATTGGTGATGAAACTCGCGGCTCCGGGTTCCGGCATCTTCGCCAACGTCGATGGGGCCGAGTCAAACCCAGCCAAAGATCGTGGCGACAATAATGGTTCCAAGACCATTCCCAAGACTTCGACAAACTGGGATCCCGCGTATCTGGTGGGATTGGCGATCTTCACGATCGTGGTTTTGGTGTACACGATGATGGGTGGGTTTCTGGCGGCGGTTTGGACGGACCTCTTTTCAAAGCGTCATGATGCTAGCGGGAGTCATGATCCTCCTGCCGCTTGCCGTAATGGCGGCGGGGGGAATGGAGAACGCCACTCGGGTGGCAGCCACCCACGCGGGGGGAGCCGATTTCATCTTTGGTCCCGGACGGGGGGCGGACGGCAGATCCTTTCACACGCTCGGGCTGGCGCTTTCCTTTTTCTTCGTGTGGGTGTTCGCAGGCTTCGGCTCGCCGGCAAGCATGGTCCGCGTGATGGCCTGCAAGGATACTCCCACCATTCGACGATCCATCTTCCTGTTGGCGGCGTACAACTCGCTCATCTACATTCCCCTGGTCGTCATTTGCATCTGCGCCCGAGCCGTGCTCCCAGGCTTGCCGGTCTCGGATGAAGTGATTCCCCAGATGGCGGTACACGTAACCCGGGAGTTCTGGGGCGGCTCGTTTTTTGCGGGACTCATTCTCGCGGCCCCGTTTGGCTCCGTCATGGCGACCGTAAGTGCATACCTGGTCGTGATCGCCTCCGGCTTGGTGCAGGACATCTATCATCGCTTTATCGATCCGCATGCGCACGCGGATCGACTTCGGCATGTCTCCTATGCCGCGATGGCGATCATCGCGGCGGTAGGAGCCGTCGCCAACATTCGACCGGTCGAATACCTGCAAGCGATCGTCGTCTTCAGCGGAACGGGCACCGCTGCCACCTTTGTCGCTCCGGCATTAATGGCCGCCTATTGGAGGCGTTCCACGCGGGAAGGGATCATTGCCAGCATGCTCGCGGGCTCGGGAACCATTCTCGGCTTGTTCGCCGCCGGCTGGATCCTTTCGGGTTTTTACGGCTACGATCCGATGATCGGCGTGAAGTCCAGCTTTCGCCCCTATTTCCTCTTGGGGCTGGATCCGGTGGTTTGGGGGCTACTCGCGTCGTTCGTGGCGGGCGTCGTCATTAGTCTGCGAACGCCCGCGTCGGATCCGGAATTGGTTTCCAAGTATTTCGATGCTCGCGAGGCATCACAAGCTTCGACGAACCATGCATGATTTCGACCTCGCCGGGTCGCTGGAAGGAAAACGCATGTCCGAAACAATCCTTGCCGACAAGACTTCACTCACCGATTCGAAGGGATCGACCACGGGCGCGTACATGGCGCTGACGGCGGCGCTCCTTGGCTGGATGTTTGACGGCTTGGAGATGGGGCTCTTTCCGCTCGTGGCGCGGCCGGCACTGAAAGATCTACTCAACGTCGAAAGCGACGCCCTGGTCGGTCAATGGTTCGCGATCGCGACCGCCGGCTTTCTCATCGGCGCTGCGACCGGGGGCGTGTTATTCGGCTGGCTCGGCGATCGGGTGGGTCGCGTGCGCGCGATGACCTTGAGCGTGCTGACGTACGCGATTTTTAGCGGGCTCTGTGGCCTGGCGGGATCGGCACTTCAAGTCGCCATCTTTCGCTTCATCGCGGCACTCGGCATGGGGGGAGAGTGGTCGCTCGGCGTAGCCTTGGTCATGGAACTTTTTCCCGACAGGTCCCGCGGAGTTCTCGCTGCCTTGATCGGCGCGGCCGCCAACGTCGGCTATTTGCTCATCGCCGTCATCGGCATTGGCCTTAGCAGCGTATTGGGCGAAATGAAGTCGGGGTTGATTGCCCTGGGCATGGCGGACGATTGGGTGAATTGGCTGACCAACGCGGGTGGCTGGCGATTGCTGATGCTCATGGGGGCGCTGCCCGCGCTACTCACTTTCTTCATCCGCCTGTTCGTCCCCGAGTCCCATCGATGGGAAAAGGAGCGGGGGGCGGGCAAGACTTCCGCGTGGGTGACCAAGGATTTGATCGCCGTCATCATCGGCGCGATTTCCGCGGGCGGAATGGTCTATCTCTGGGGCAATGAATATTCCACTTTGGTCCGCGTAGTCGGGTCGGTGATTGCAATCTTGATTACGACTGCCGGCTATCTGTATCCCGCCAAGCAGTATCTGAAACGGACGGCGGCGCTGGGAGGAACATCCTCTTTCACGCCCCGGCAAATCCTTGGCCGCATGATCCTCGGAGCCAGTTTGAGCGGCGTGGCACTTCTCTTTACCTGGGCCGCGACGCAGTGGATGACCCTCTGGGCCGATCAATTGAGCGGCGGCGAGCCCATGGCCAAGTCCTACACGCAGATCAGTTCCGCGTTCGGCGCTATCCTTGGAACGATGGCGGGAGCGATGATCGGCAGCCTCATTGGCCGGCGAATCACCTATACCCTCTTGTGCATCTCCTCGATGGCCGCCGCCATCTTGCTCTTCGGCTTCAACGATAGTTATGGCCCGATGTTTCTCTTCTGCGTTTTCCTCGTCGGACTGACGAGCGCGTCCTTTTACGGCTGGTTACCTTTGTATCTGCCGGAATTATTTCCCACGGCGGTACGCGCCACCGGCCAAGGATTTGGCTTCAATTTCGGACGGATTCTGGCAGCGGTGGGAGTACTGCAGACGGGGAACCTCATGAATCTGTTCGGCGGGAGCTACAATCAGGCGTGCTCCGTCATGAGCCTGGTGTACATCGTCGGCATGATCATCATCTGGCTTGCGCCGGAAACGCATGGAAAACCATTGCCCGAATGAAGGCACTCCGTTTTACTGGCGACGTTCCTGCTTTCGCGGTCTCGTCGATCGTTTGCAAACGGGAATGCCAGGCGCTTGTCCAAGAGTGACAATCGCCTGGCATTCTTTGTCGTCGAACGTGAAATGAATCGGCGATGACACGCCTTTCAGTGACCACCCTTGTGGAGACTGCCGTACTTGGAAAGGATTTTGACGACCTTTTCATAGCCGGCGTCACGAAGTTCGGGGGTGTCTCCTTCGAGCGTGAGGCGGAGCAGAGGTTCGGTATTGCTCGGCCGGACATTGACCCACCAATTGGGGTATTCGATGGTCACGCCATCGAGCGTGTCCTGCTTGCCGTCCGCGAAGGTTTTGGAAACATCGGCAATCGCCGCGTCCTTGTCCTCGACCTTGAAATTCACCTCGCCCGTGTGGAAGTACTTCCGCATCGGATCGATGAGTTGCGATACGGTTTTCCCCGTTTGGCTGAGAATGTTGAGTAAATGCATGGTGGCAACGAGCGCGGAGTCCGCGTAGAAGGTGGCTTCCCCTTGCAAACGGAAATAGTAGTGTCCGGAAAGTTCCCCGCCACAAAGGGCGCCGATCTTGCGCATCTCCTGTTTGACATGCGCGTGTCCGACCCGGCTTCGAACCGGTTTTCCACCCGCCTTCGCAATGACGTCCCGGACGATCTTGCTCGATCTCAGGTCATACGTCACGGGCTTTCCGGGATGATCCTTGAGAAGGTGCTCGGCAATGAGTGCCGTGATCAGGTCGCAGCCGACGATTTGCCCTTTTTCATCGACGATCGCGACGCGGTCCGCGTCCCCGTCAAAGCAGAATCCGATGTCCGATTTGGTCTTGTGGACCAGTTCGATGACGTCCTTGAGGTTTTCCGTCTTGAGCGGATCGGCTTCATGATTGGGGAATCGGCCGTCGGGCTCCAGAAAGATCCCCTCGAGTTGGCAGGGGAGTTTGTCAAACAGCTTGGGTAGGAACTTTCCTGCCATGCCGTTCGAGGCGTCGGCAGCCACCTTGATCGGCTTGAGATTCTTTCCCAGTGAGACCAGGAAATCGATGTAAGCGTCGTCCATGTCCACGGTGTCAAGCTTGCCTTGATTAACCTTTGGAGCCGGTTCGTCGATCCGCCGTTCCACCTCTCCCAGGCCGGTATTGTGGCTGATGGGTATGGCAAGCTCGCGCGTCACTTTGAAGCCGATGTACTGCGGTGGATTATGGGACGCAGTGCACATGATGCCGCCGTCGGCGCCGAGCTTTTGCGTCGCGAAGTAGGTGCACGGCGTGGTCACCATGCCGATGTCGTGGACGTGGACGCCGGACGTTCTCAGGCCGTCGATGAGGGCACCGGCCAATTCGGGGGCACTCAGCCGCATGTCCCTGCCGACGACGACTTTCAGGTCTTTTTTTCCCTGGTTTTCAGGAAGTTCAGAGAGAAGCCGACCGAGTCCGATGCCGATCTTTCGTCCCAGGGTCGCGTCGATCTCCGTCGGATAGACGCCTCGGATGTCGTAGCTCTTGAACGCTCCCATTCTTCCCCTCAATTCCTCGCCGACCGAACCCCTTAGGCCGCTCGGATAAGTGATGTCTGTGCTGTGCGCCCAGGCTCTCCAAGACGCCGGACGGCATTCAACATTACTTTTCAGATGCTCAATAAACCCATGGGTGAGCCTCCCATGATACCGCCCGCAAAAGGAATGTCGAGAACAGGCGCGATTAGCTTGAGGCAATGGGGCGATCGGCTGCAAGTCGGGCGTAGAGAGCGTCGAACACCAGTGCGCCCTGTTGGATTGCCGTCTCGTCGTTGTCACTGATCAGCCGGATGCCTTCGCAAATCCAATCGAGGCCGCTCGCCGTCGGTTCGACGTTTATCTCCTGAATCGTGTCCGCTTCATCAATGATGCGGGCCATGCGTGCCAGGATTGGGTCATTGAGTCGATAGTGTTTGACGAGAGCGTCGAATGAGCAGTGTCCGCCGTGATGCGTGAATCGAGCGCCGGGAATGTCAAAAGCCTCGGCGTTGTCGGGCAGCGTTCCACCACGTGGGATGAAGAAAAACCGAGCCCGTGGATCAATCCATTTTCGGATGAGCCAAGCGCAGCCGATGCGGTCCACGCCGACATTTTCCCAGGTCACCCACTTCATCGCCTGCGCTCTCCTTGAACTGCGATTAGCCGCTCTCGAACCTGAACCGCCAATTCCGAAAAGAAGTAATCGCGAGACACGTTCTCTTGATAACGTCGCGAAAGTTCGCCAAGATCCACGTTCTTTTTTCGCAACGCGGCGAGGATCTTTTGATACTCGATCTCGACCGGTTCGGTGAATTGGCGCTTGAGGGCCCCCGCATCGGTGGCGTAGATCTGCTCCGCTTGCCAGAGAGTCGCGGATCCTCCCAATTCAGTGATTTCGGCGGCAAGCCATTGGAATTGTTCAAGAGTTCGCGGGTTCGCGGGAAGCACCCACATGGCGTCCTGGACCGCGACGGCGCCGAGGTGTTTCAGCTGCCAAACAAAGACTCTTTTGGCGGTCGGCTCGCGAGGGATTCGGTAAACGAGGATGAGCCATGACTTCAATTGCCGATTCCTTGATTCATCGAACGACGAGCGGATGGACGACCAATCCAAACGCGGCGGCTCCGATAACGACGACCGGTTCGGGCAACTTCGGGTATCGGTAGATGATGCCCAAGGTACAAGCGAGAATTGCCGTCTTCACGAGATCCGGCGTGTTTCCTTGCTCGAACAAAGTACGACGGGCGAGGACCACGCACGCGCCCGCAATGGCGCCGACGGCGGCGGCGGTTACCCCGTCGACAAAGGCAATGATGCCCGGTTTTTTGCCATGCTTTTTGAAATAGGGGGCGGGAAGTACCGTGAACAGATAGCACGGAAGGAACGTCGCGGCGGCGGCGACGGACGCGCCGGACAGTCCCGTCAGAAATCCTCCGAAGGGAGCCGCCACCACGTAGCCAATAAATCCGACCGTGATCACGACCGGGCCAGGGGTGATCATGGCCACCGCCACGGCGTCCAGGAATTGCCCATCGTCGAGCCAGCCATATTCCTTGACGACCCCGCCATAGAGGAACGGAATGATCGCGAGGCCACTGCCGAACACGAAGCGGCCAGCTTCCGTGAAGAACCATGCGATCTTCACGAGCAGATCTCGAAGTGAAACCCCTGGATCAACTCCCGCAAATCCGATGGGAAGCAAAACCCCGTGCGCGATCACGCCGCGACGCACCCGGATTCGTTCAAAAAGCCAGTAAAACACGCCCGCACCGAGAAAGAGGAGAACGCTCTCCGTTTCGGTTGCGATGGTGCAAGCGGCACTAACGAGACCGATGCACCAAAGGGGGAGGTGGTTGCCCAGGACTTCCGCGTCAGTTTGTAGGCACTTACCATGATGATGCCAATCACGGAAGCGCCCACTCCGTAAAAGACCGCCTGCATCCAGGCGAGTCCGCCAAAATGCACGTATGAAGCTCCCAGCGCCACCACCATGAAAAAGGAGGGCACGACGAACGCAATGCCCACCAGCGTGGCGCCGATCACTCCGTGGTGCACATACCCCAGATAGATGGCTAGCTGCGCCGCCAGCGGACCGGGCATGAGTTGCGCGAGGGTCAACCCTTCCTTGTATTCCGCCTCCGAAATCCAACAGCGCTGCTCCACCAGATCTCGGTGCATGTATCCCACGAGCGCGACTGGACCTCCAAATCCGTAGGTTCCCAGTCCCAACATGTACCGGACGAGTTCCGTTAATGAGTAGCCGACCACGGGTCGTTTGCTCTCTGGATCTTTCGTCATTGCCACTCCTTTGCCCACGCGCTTACGATCGCCGGCACGGCATCGACGGACCGGAAAAAGGCAACGGCGGAAAGCCTGTCGGTTAACCGGCCGCGCTCGCCGAACCACAAAGCCAAGAGAATAGCGGTGCTATGTAACCATGGTTACATGACCTTATCTATCGAAATGTGGGTCCAAGACCAATTGCCGCCAGCGGTGTTGGCGCCAGCGAAAAAAGAGGTGGGCGAAGACGAACACCAGGGGAGTGAGCAGGCCCGCCTCGATATCGATGGTGTCGGAGTATTCGCAGGTCGTTTTGGAAATCGGCTGCACCCGGATTCGGTGGTCCCAGCGGCGGATCAGCGGGCTATATCCGTCGTCGCGAAGGTGACACGTTCCGTCCGCGTCAATGGTCCGCGTCACCCGGATCATTTGCCAGCCGAGCGGGATTACTCCCAATAGCCGCATCGATACCTTGAATTCGCCGTCGAGTCCCGCGGGGGGTAACTCTTTCGGCTCTCGGGGAACGAATACGAGGAACGGACGAGCGACATGTATTAAGAGTTGAGGTTTCTGCACCTCCTCCCACGCCCGGCTCGCGGAGCAGTTCAATCGTGTTTTAATGCACACCCGCGCCATGTCTTCCCGCCGCTCTTTTCGTCGCCTTTCCTGGAGATCAGCTTACCCGCTTTGGTGAACGCGTGTCGGAGAAGAGGGAATTGCCGAGAGGGATGCCCCAAGGGATGATGGCGTGAAATCAGGGTTGCTGCCTGCCCCAGGCATCGATGAATCAAGTTGCGGAAATGGAAAAAATCAAGGCGCGGCGGGGAGCACGGTTGGGGAAGAGGTGGAACTGGTTGCTAGGAGAAAAGCGATATAGGAGAACCCGCACATGAGAAGCAGCAAGCCGTCGAAGCGGGAAACGTTGCTTCCCTTCACCATCATTGGCCAGCTGATGAGGGAAACGACGAACATCACGGGGATGTCCCGCCAGAGGACCTCGGAGGAAACATGCACCGGTGCAATCATGCATGTTATGCCGAGAATGAGCAGCACGTTCATGATGTTGGAGCCGACGATATTGCCGACGCTGATGTCGTCATGATGACGAATGGCGGCGATCAATGATGTTGCGAATTCGGGCATGCTCGTGCCAATCGCGACGATGGTCAGGCCGATGGTTAACTCCGAAAGTCCGAGCATTCTGGCCAAGGTCACGGCGCCCGCGAGAAGCCACTCGGCACCCACGTAGAGGAGGAGCAAGCCGATGCCGATAAGAAAAAGGTTTCCACCCCAAGTTCTTGCCCCTGCAGGCGCGGCACTCTCCTTGCCCAGTTCGGCAATTTCCTTGGACGACGGAACTTCCATTTTGGTCACGCGATAGGCGAAAAACGTGTACGCCGTCGCGAGGGAGACGAGCAATAAGCCGTCCGCGCGACCGATGATCGCTTGGTCGCCTTGAACGAGCGGCTTCCACCAGGCAATGGCCGCCAGGAGGATCGACACCCCGATCATGACGGGCATTTCTCGCAGTTGGATCTGCCGATTACATCTGGTTGGGCGGATGACCGCGGTGAGTCCTAGAATGATCGCGAGGTTCATGATGTTCGAACCGACGATATTGCCGATCGCGATGTCGGCGTCGCCATGGACTGCAGCTCCGGTGGAAACGAATAGTTCCGGCGAACTCGTTCCGACCGCGACCACGGTAAGGCCAACGACGAGTGAGGATACGCCTAGTCGAAGCGCGAGGGATGCAGCCCCGCGAACGAGGCATTCCGCGCCAATCGCGAGCGCCACCAATCCCACCGCCACCAAGCCAATCGCAGCAATCAAAGGGATCTTTCCTTGTCGAATCCTTGAATCGCCGGCCACGAAGTTTTTGTAAGAAGATCAGCGTTCGACCACGCCGGCGTCTCGGTGGAACCACGACGAACGACCATCCTGCAACGGCCAAAAACACCGATGCCAAGTTGGCGCGCATCGCCGACGTGCGTGGGCGATGGATAGAAGTCTCCATATAGATACGATGCCCGCTTTCCACGCGGGAATGAACGAGAAGCGTTGGGATTCGGGACGATTTCCGACGGAAATAGGGTAATGGAGGATTTCCACGACGATGACGCATGATGTCGTCACTTCGCTGTTGCTCTCCATCGGCATTCTTCTCGCGTGTGCAAGAATCCTGAGCGAAATCGCGCGACGATTCCATCAACCCGCGGTGCTCGGCGAGATATGCGCGGGTTTACTTCTCGGCCCCACCATTCTGGGGCATGTGGCGCCTCATTGGGTGGAATATCTGTTTCCGCGAAGTGGTCCAGGGTCGGTGGCTTTTCAGTCGCTCACCACGGTCGCCGTCGTGATGTACCTGCTTGTGGCGGGAATGGAGATCGAGCTTTCCGCGGTCTGGCGGCAGGGATTTCGAGTTCTAAAAATCGGTGCCGCGGGTGTTTTCTTTCCCATGATCGTCGGCATGGCGAGTGGATGGCTTGCCCCTAACCTCTTTGGCGCTGATAAACCGGTCGAAACCTTGGTCTTTTGTCTCTTTCTCGCCAATGCGCTGGCGATTTCCGCGTTGCCTGTCATCGCCAAAACCCTCATGGACCTGAATCTCTATCGAAGCGATTTTGGCATGATCATCGTGACCTCGGCGGTTTTTGATGATGTATGCGGTTGGTTCTTGTTCGCGATCGTGCTCAGCATGATGGGGACGGCGGGATCGGCGGGAACGAGCGTGGGGGTGACGATCGCCTTGACCGTTCTTTTTGCTGGACTCATGCTCACGGTCGGGCGCTGGCTGATTCATCGGAGTTTGCCATGGATCCAGGCGCACACCCATTGGCCCGCGGGCGTGCTCGCGTTGTCCATGGCCCTCGCCATGTTCGGCGCCGCGTTTACCCACTGGATTGGCATTCATGCCCTCTTCGGCTCGTTCATGGTGGGGGTTGCCGTCGGGGATTCGTCCCACTTGCGCGAGCGGACGCGCGCCATTATTGATGAGTTTGTTTCCTTCATCTTCGCCCCCTTGTTTTTCGCCAGCATCGGGCTTCGCGTCGATTTCATCGAACATTTCGACCCGATCGTCGTGACCTCCGTTTTGGTGATCGCGTGCGTGGGGAAAGTGGTTGGTTGTGGGCTCGGAGCGCTCTGGTCGGGAATGCCGAAACGAGAAGCTTGGGCCGTGGGATTCGGCATGAACGCGCGCGGCGCCATGGAGATCATCCTGGGCGTGCTCGCGCTCGAACATGGGCTCATCGGCGAACGACTGTTCGTTGCCTTGGTCGTCATGGCGTTGGTCACTTCGATGGCGAGCGGACCCATGGTCCAATGGCTTCTCGGCCGTCAACGGGCGCGCTGGTTCACGGACTATTTGTCGAACAAGTGTTTTCTCCCCGTTCTCAAGGGGGAGAACAAACGGGAGGTCATCGAAGAACTTTCTCGAACCGTGGCTCAGGCACATGCCCTTTCGTTTAGCGTGATCGACGACGCCGTTTGGACGCGGGAAAAGATCATGTCCACTGGCGTGGGCCATTGGGTCGCCTTGCCTCATGCGCGCATTCCGGGGCTTGCCTCGCCGTTGGTCGCATTGGGGATATCGCCGGTCGGGATCGATTTTGACACACCCGACGGCGAACTGGTGCATTTCGTCTTTCTCATCCTTGCTCCCCCCGTCGACAATGGCGCTCAGCTCGAAATCCTGGCGGATATCGGCAAGATCTTCAAAGATCATTCCATTCGAGATCGAGCGCTCAAGGTCGGCAATTACACCGAATTGCTCGCGCTCTTCAAGATCGAACGTCTCAAGCACAAGGGAGATCAGTCCTGACGGTGTCGCGGGGAATGGGAGACGACTTTCACTATAACGAGCCAGACTAGAGAGCATCAGAAAAGTAATGTCGTATTCCCCGGCCCGGTCGCTTGGAGAGCTTTGACGCGAGCCATGAGTAGTGGCGTCCATGGAAGCGCACCGAGCCCCGACATTACTTTTCTGAGAGGCAATCATTCATAACTCTTGAGGCCGGGACGAAACATGCCATCGGAAGCAGACGTCAAAAGGGAATTACTCGCGCTCAATCAATCTCTATTGGAATCGATCGCGAACGCGGACTGGGAGGTTTACGCCACACTTTGCGATCCGTCGATTTCCGCCTTCGAGCCCGAAGCCATGGGGCAACTGGTCGAGGGAATGGATTTTCACCGCTTCTATTTCGATCTGGGGGCGGCCCGGCCGGGACACAAGACGACGATGTGTTCGCCTCACGTTCGGCTAATGGGGGACGTCGCCGTGCTCAGCTACGTGAGGCTCAATCAGCGGATCTCGGCGGATGGCGCTCCGGCCGTCAGCGGAGTGGAAGAGACCAGGGTTTGGCAGAAGACGAGCGGCGGTTGGAAGCATGTCCATTTCCACCGCTCGCCACTTGCAAAATAACCTGAACGGATTCCGTCATGTCGTGTAGTCCGCGTTAAAGCGGACGTAGCCGACGGTAAGGTCACAAGTCCAGAATCGGCAGCGACCTTGCCCGAGGCCGAAGGTCAATTCGACATGCGTGTCGCGGCTCGCCTTCATTTTGGCGGATTCCGTTGGGGCGTCGAAGTCGGTCGGCGTCCCCTGGTCGTAAAGCAGCGTCCCGTTCACACGCAGTGACAGATCTTTTTCCGCGAACTCGATACCCGCGTAGCCCGCGGCGCTGCAAATTCGCCCCCAATTGGGATCGTTGCCATAGATCGCCGTTTTGACCAAGGCGCTATCCGCCACCGTCTTCGCGACCAGCCGGGCCTCGGCGTTCGTTCGCGTACCCGTGACGTCGATCACGATCAGGTGACTGGCTTCCTCAGCGTCACGTGCGATTTCCTTGGCAAGGTCCATGCAGACCTCCGCCACCGCCTCCGCGAACGCTTGCCGGTCGTTCGAAGTCACTTCGACGCCGCTGGCGCCATTCGCCAGCAGGAGGACGGAATCATTCGTCGACGTATGCCCTTCGACGCTAATGCAATGAAAACTCTGATCCACGGCCTCTTTGAGCACGGTTTGCAGAATCGGAGTCTCGACCTTGGCGTCGGTGCAGACGAAGGCGAGCATGGTGGCCATGTTCGGGCCGATCATGGCGGCTCCTTTCGCCATTCCCTGGACCACCACCTTGCCCCCCGAGAGTTTGACCTCGCGGCAGGAGGTTTTGGGGCCGGTGTCGGTCGTGAGGATACCGTTTGCCGCCGATTCAAAGCCCTCCTCCGACGCGGACAAGGCGGTGAATGCGTCTGAAATCCCGCTTTCTACTTTTTCCATGGGCAAGGGGCGTCCAATGATCCCGGTGGAGCAGACGAGGATGTCGTCCTTGGAACAGCCGACCTGTTTGGCGAGCAGTTCGGTCATTCGCTCGGCATTGGCGAGACCCTGCTCGCCGGTGCACGCGTTGGCGTTGCCGCTATTGATCACGATGCCGCGTATCTTGGTGGACGGGAGCCGACGACGGCAGCATTGGACCGGAGCGGCGCAAACGCGATTGGTCGTGAACATTCCCACCGCCGTCGCGGGGGAATCGGAAACCAATACAGCCACGTCTCGCTTCGCGCTCTTCTTGATGCCGGCGGATACACCGGCGAACCGATATCCCTTCGCTAGCGTGCTTGCCATCGAGCTGTTTCACCTCCCCAATACAGACCTTGCCACGGATTCCTTTGTCGATCCCTTCTTGTAAGACATCGCCGGACTCGAGACAACCTTTTGTCGGACCGGAATCTTCCCCACCGACACTTCGGCGTTCCGCCAGGTTCATCCACGACCTGCATTCCCCGGCACCTTTCCCCGTCCGCGTTCGACGGGGATTCCTGCTGGAACAAGTCCGCCGACCGAGCGATGATTGTTCTCGGAACTGACGACACCCGGAGACCGGATGCATGGCGCTATTGTTCTTATTGGGATGTTTGATCGCGGAGCCGCAACCAGATCGTGGAGAAGAGCCTCCGCCCCTCTCGGCGGACGAGCAATCTCGTCTCAAGCTGGAATTGGACGCTCGGATCAAGGATTTGACCAAGCAGATCGAACGGTCGCCGACCGATTTAAGGCTTCGGCAATCGCGAGGCACGGCGTATTTCTTCCGAGGTCGGTTCCAGGAAGCGGTCGCCGATTTTGACAAGATGGTGGAAATCGATCCCGACTGCGAGAAGAGCCATTGGCAACGAGGAATCGCACTTTACTACGACGGACAGTTCGAAAAGTCCGCCCAGCAGTTTGAACTTTATCATCAATACGACAACGTGGATCGCGAGAATGGCATCTGGCGGTTCTTAGCCCAGTCCGCCGCCCGCGGTCGAGATGTCGCGAAAAAGGGATTGCTCGAGTATTCGATGGAGGATCGGCCTCCTCTGACGGATATCTACGCGATGTTCTCCGGAACACTAACTGCCGATCAACTGGCGAAAAAGATCGAAAGGTCCACCGGGATTTCGCAAGCCGAACGCGACAAACGCCGCTTTTACACGGATCTCTACATCGGACTCGACCTTGCGAGTCAGAAGGACTCGGAGGGCGCATTGAGTCATTTACGCAAGGCGGTCGCCAATCCGTGGGGCCAATCCGCGCGAGGAGGACCAGGTTACATGTGGCACGTGGCCCGCGTCCATTGGGAACTCCTTGAGCGTGCGACGAAATGAACGAGTTCCGTCGGAAATCGACGACGGCGGAGATCGGGGGAATGCCACGGTGGTCAACGCAGGATCAAGGCTTGCCATTGGCGTGTTCGTCAAAGATGAGTTGGGGGGAGCCGGCGATATTCTGAATGCGTACCGCCGTCCGACCCTTGAGTAGATCCGTGAGGCCGTTGCCGCACACCTGGGCGCGCCAGCCACTCGCCAGTCTCGGTGCGTTATCGAGGGATTCCCCGCCCGCTTGCCAATCCATGAGTTGCCGCAGGTCTTCATTGCTGCCTAGCAAGCCCGCCGCGATTTGATGATTGCGTGCCAAGTGGATCATCGCGGCCGACAATATCTTGACGATCATCTGTTCATCCGGCGTTTCGCGTTTGTGAATCCGTTTGGGACATTCATCTTCCGGCAAGGCGCGACCGCGAACGATGGAGTCGATCAGATCCTTGGCCCATCGATTCTCTCCCACGTTACCGATGCCACGCGTGCTCTGCAGTTCGCGCAGGGAAGTAGGCTGCCGCTTCGCGAGTTCCACGAGCAGGTCGTCCCTTAATACCCAGCGTGGGGGTTTGTCCATTTGACGCGCGCGATTTTCCCGCCATGCCACCAATTCACGCAACACGGCGAGCCCCCGGCTGGGTAAACTTCCGGCCCCGGAGAGTCGCCGCCAACGTTCGCCATCCTCTCGATGTAATTGATTCTCCAGGATGGAAGCGGTCTCTTCCTCGAACCAGGCGACGCGACCTTTGGCCTCCAACATTTCACAAAGCCGGTCGCGCATGGGGAGCAGGTAGCGAACGTCATCGAGGGCGTACTCCACCTGTCTTGGGGACAGCGGGCGTTTGCGCCAATCGGTTCGCGTTTCCCCCGAACTGGGGTTCGCGTTGAGCAAGCGCTGGGCAAGATTGGAATACGAGGTCGGGAAACCCAATCCGGTCATCCCCCCCGCGAGCTGAATGTCGATGACCCGTTTGGGGAGTTGGCCGGTATGTGTCAGGCAAAAGTTCATTTCCTCCTTGCCGGCGTGAACCACGATTTCGCACCCGGGCCTCATTACCGCTTGCCAAAACGGGCCGACGTCATCGATGGCGAGCGGATCGATGACGGCGTAGAGCTCGTCCGTCGCCACCTGGATCAGGCACAGCTGTGGGGCAAAGGTATATTCAGGAACGAATTCCGTGTCGAAAGCGATGCGGACCGACTCGCGGAGCCGGGCGCAGAGTTCTTGCAATTGATCGGGTTGAGTCACAAGAGTGCTGGTTTTCATTCACCCCTTTTATCAAAAGTCGTTGGTCGCTGTCGATGGAGATTTATTGCCGCTCAGAAAAGTAACGTCGGTGCCCCGGGGCGCCTTGCGCCGACGCTCTCCAAGCGACCGGGCCGGGCATTACGACATCGCTTATCTGATGCGAAATGGGTGGGTGATCCCCAAACCGGAAAACCCGATGAAGTACATGCCACGGCGGAGAGCAATCGTGGCTTCATTTGCGGTCGAGAATCGCGCGGACCTTGCGAGCGAGCGTTTGCGGGGTAAACGGCTTCTGTAGAAAAGCGTCATTCGCTTCCAAGACGCCGTGATGCACGACCGAATCGTCGGTGTATCCGCTCATGTAAAGGACGAGAATATTGGGGCGTAGTTCCTTGATGGACTCTGCAAGTTGGCGTCCTCCGACCTCCGGCATGACGATGTCGGTGACCAGCATGTCGATGGGCTCGGCGAAATTCTCCGCCAGCCGGAGCGCTTCGGTTCCCCGGGCGGATGCCAAAACCCGATATCCCTGGGATTCCAACGCTCGGCGCGCGATGATCCGAACGGAATCCTCATCCTCGACAAGTAGAATCGTCTCCTTGCCGTGGGCCGGGGGGCTACGGTCCGGCGGCGCCGGCGTTTCAGCCTCTCCCGCCACTGCGGGGAAAAAGAGGTAGAACGTCGTCCCTTCACCAACGATGGTGCGCACTTCGACGTATCCGCCACACTGGGTCACCACGCCGTGTACGACGGCGAGACCCAATCCTGTCCCCTTGCCAATCCCCTTGGTGGTGAAAAACGGTTCAAAAATCCTGCACTTGACCTCCTCGGGCATTCCATGGCCGGTGTCCGCGATGGCGAGGCGAGCGTATTTTCCCGGTTTGACGTCGACGTGCCCCTTGGCGTCGTCGGGCGCGATCGTGATCGGTTTGGTCTCGATCGTCAATCGGCCCCCCTTGGGCATCGCGTCGCGCGCATTGACGACCAGGTTCATGATCAATTGATCGATCTGGCCGGAATCCGCGCGGATCCTGGGCAGGTTTGGATCGGTGAGCACGGAAAGGAGAATGTCCTCGCCGATCAGCCGGAGGAGGAGCTTCGCGGACTGAGCAACGATTTCATTGAGATCGAGTGACCTCGGTTCGACGACCGCCTTTCGACTGAAGGCGAGGAGTTGTTGCGTCAATCTCGCGGCTCGATTTCCGGCGTCCCGTATGGCGACGATGAACTCACTCGCGGTGGTCGGGTCCGGCATTTTCGTCAACAGCATGTCGCTGTAGCCATTGATGATCGTCAAAAGATTGTTGAAGTCGTGCGCGACGCCTCCCGCCAGGCGCCCCACCGCCTCCATCTTTTGCGCTTGCTGCAACTCCGCCTCAAGCCGCTGCCGCGCGGTGATGTCGCGAAGCACGCCGGTAAATCGTCGCTCGCCGTCAATTTGAAACTCGGTAATGGTGATTTCTACCGGAAAGCGGGTTCCGTCTCGACGCAGCCCTTCCGCCTCCCTGCCGCTTCCGATCATCCGCGCCACGCCGGTGCGCAAGTAATTCGCGATGTAGTCGTCGTGTTCCTCGTTGTAGGGGGGCGGCATCAAGAGCTTCACGTTCTTTCCCACAAGCTCGATTTCGGAATAGCCAAACGATCGTTCCGAACCCGGATTGGAGGATTGAATGATGCCATGCTCGTCGATCGTGAGGATCGCGTCGGTGACGCTGTCCATCACGGATCGTAGGAGCTGAATGGAACGTTCCCGCTCGGTCAGGTCGGAACACGCCACCAAGATCGCGTGCGGGCCAAACCCTGAGAATGCGGTCGCCACGGAATAGACGGGCACGGTTCTGCCGTCGGGGCGAAGGAGATGCATTTCCACGCCGGGGAGCGGATCATGGGAACGACGCATTTTGTCGATCCGCGAGCGGAGCAAGGAGTGGTAATCGGAGGGAACGATGTCGAACGGGCTCTTCCCTAGTAACGCGTCCGCGCGCTCCACTCCCATCAGGCGAACGAACGCGGGGTTGCAGAATACGATCTCGTCGTTCGCATGGACGAAGACGGCGCCGGGGAGAACGTCCATGAGTTTACGATAACGTTCTTCACTCTCACGAAGAGACTGCTCCGCGGCGCGTCGTTCCGTGATGTCGGTCACGAGCGCCATCATGTTGCTGGGAGCGTCCGAATCCTTGGGGAGCAAGGCGGTGAATTTATGGACCCATACCGAGCGGCCATCCTTGTGGCGATAACGGTTCTCGATTTCGAACGAGGGAATCTCTCCCTTTTGCAAACTTGCGATCAATGCCAAGTTTCTTTCGCGATCGTCGGGGTGGATGTAGGAAGCGAAGCTGCTGCTCTGCAATTCCTTGGGGGTGTAGCCGAGCAACTTGCAATAGGCGGGGTTGCATTCCAGAAGGCGACCGGAAGCGTCCGAGATGGCGATCCCCGTGTCGGCATTTTCGAATACCTTTTGAAAGCGAACTTCTCGCTCGCGCATTTTCTGTTGCGCCAGTTTTCGTTCGGTGATGTCCTCGGAGAAAATAATGATGCCGCCAATTTCAGATGCGGAACGATACCAGGGACGGACTTCCCATCGGACCCATTGGATAGAACCGTTCGCGCGTCGGAAGATTTCCTCGTCGCAAGTCTCCGTGGCGCCAGCAAGGCAACGTCCGTGGGCCGCGCGCCAGTGTTCTGGAGTTTCAGGAAAAACGTCGTAGTGACGAAGCCCGGAGAGATCTTTGTCTCCCAGCCGATAGTCCGTTAGCCAACGCCGACTGACTTGAAGGTACCGGAGTTCCCGATCGAGCATGGCGATCGGCGCTGGCACGTGTTCCGCGAAGAGGCGTAATTGCGCTTCGCTCGAGCGCAGGGCGTCCTCCGACCGTTTCCGGGCGGAGATGTCGTGGCAGAGCGCGACCGCGAACCGCTTTCCGCCGGACGTAAACGGTCGAATGCGCACTTCCACGGGAAACGTCGTGCTGTCCTTTCGTCGAAGCCTGGTTTCGATGGCAACCGTCCTGCCGGCGAACAATTCATGCCAAATCTTCGCTCGCGCCTCGGGGGTAAGGTCGGCGTCGAAGTCTTGGGGGGACATGCCGATGAGTTCTTGACGGCAGTATCCCAGGCTCCGGCAAGCTTGGGAATTGACATCCAGTATGACTCCTTGCTCGTCATGAAGGAAAAACGCGTCCGCCGCGTGGTCCACGAACTCGCGAAAACGCTGTTCGCTTTCGCGTAGCTCTTCTTCGACATATTTGAGTTCGCTAATGTCGGTATGGGCGACGACGGCACCTCCGGTACCGTGATCCAATCGGGTGACGCTCATCTGAAACCAGCGAAGTGTCTCCGGGGTTTCGCAGGGATATTCGCACTGGAAACGGTTCGATCGTCCGTCAATGACCTCACGTATTCCCTCGGCCACGATGGCGGCGGAAGCGTCGCCGGCATCGTCGGATTTGCGGCATACCTCGAAATAATTGACTCCCACGCCGATGTTGGCGCGGTTGTCGGAATTGTCGAAACTCAACGCGGAGAAATCGTTCCACGATTGGTTTACCGCGACAATCGTTCCCTTGGCGTTGAGAACCGCGACGCGGGCCGACATCGCGTCGAGCACGCCGCGCGCAAAGGATTCTTTGGCTCGGATCGCGTCTTGGGTTCTTTTCCGTTCGGTGATGTCTCGGGAAATGCCGATGATGCCGACGATGGTTCCCTTTTCGTCACGAAACGGGGCCTTCATCGCCAAATAGGTGCGAGTCGCGCCCGCGGAAGTGAGTACCTCTTCCTCCGTCTCCGCAATTCCCTCGCGCATGATCCGCCGATCGCGCGCCATGACAATCTCCGCTTCCTTCGGTTCGAAAAGAATGGTGTCGTCATTGCCGAGGATGTCGTAAATCTCGCGGCCCACGAATTTCGCGGCAGCTTCGTTGCAGAAGATGTATTTCCCCTGATGGTCCTTGATGAAAACCGCGTCGGTCGTCGAGTCGGCAATCGCGCGCAGCAGCGAGTTCGCGCGCGACGCCAACCGAAACTCGCGCCGCGCCAGCCAGTAGATCAACAGGGAACAGAAAACGATAAAAAGGGAGCCCTTGATCGCGGAGACCAGGAATCGCGGCTCGTTGCCGATATTTCCTTGGAACAACGGCAAGTCGGTGAACCAAATCCAGGTCAATCCAGTGGCCAAAAAGATCAGCGTCATGCGCAGTGGGGCAATACGCTGCCAATTGCCCGACGCCATGGGGCGCGTTGGGACGACCGGATTGGCGTCCGCGTCAGCCTGATTTCCTTCGTGCACGGATTTCCCCCAGGCCAAGCCGCGTGTTTATTGTCGCTCGGGTTAGTAATGCCGTGACCCGGCGCGCTCAAACGGACCGGGCACAACTACTTTTCTGATGCTCGATAGTCCGACTCAAACAGGGGGCGAGTAAAAACCAGACCGCGAATCCGGGCAAACGAAGTCCATCGTCGTGGCCAAGTGGTTGATCTGCGCTCTCGCACCCCTTGTTCTGGCGGGGACTTAAGTTAGCGAGACCAGCGCGAAAAAGATCAATCGCTTGGTGCCGGCGCGTCGTCCGGGCACCGCCACATTTTCTTGCCGGTGGGCGTAACGAGCTCGTTATCGCCAAAATCGCCATTTCGTTCTAGCGAACAGGTGTTAATAATTTTCCGCCACTGGCTGGGAATCGAGCCCGGCAGGCGGCAGGCCTAAGAAGCTTGATGGATAACAATTTGATTACCCGATTTTGAACCGGCAGCGACTCCGTCATCATATCCGATTTGTCGCCCGTTCGCGCGTCAAACCACGTTTGGAAAATGCACGGAAGCACGAGCTAGCCCGGTTTGCGCGGTCCTGCGCGAAGTCACCCCGCGATTGCAAAACGACATTGGAACGCCCGCGGCTCGATGCTTCTCGACCTACTTGATTACCGTCACTGGCGCGGTGACGAGCAATCCATTGGGTACAAAGACGAGATTGCCATTCGTCGTCCGCAGCACGGTATAACGGAGATTGACTTGCTGGACGACCCCTTCCTGGGTTCCCACCGCGATTCGATCGTTCTGTCGGAAGGGCTTATTGATGATTGTCGATAGTCCGGCGATGACGTTGGCGACGGTGTCCTTGAGCGCCAGGCCGAACGAGAAGCCCGTGAGTCCTAAGCCTGTCACGAGGGCCGCCACGTCGATTCCCATGGTTCCGAGTGCCGTCACGCCTCCGATTGCGACCATGGTGACCTTGACCACGGTTGCCAGGAAGGCCATGAGATCGGGGTCGATATCCCGCGCCATTCCAAATCGCATGGTGATTCGCCAGGCGGCGATTCCCACCAACCAAAAGACGAGTACGATGACGAGCCCCATCGCGAGTCGGGGCAAAAAAGCGAGCATCGGCTGCCAAAGTTTGATCAGCGTGTCCGCATCGAGCGACATGGTTCTTCCTCCGTGAATTTCCAGTAAGGAGATGAGCTTTGGCGAACGAGGCCACGCGTCGGCCGTTCCCTTGGGTGGAGGTTTAGGTCCAGATGTCGGACGTGCAGTCGCCACCCGGATAACGAATTTCGTGAGCGCGGGCGGGTCCACCAGGCTCCTTGCCGAAGTCGACGAAGAAATCCTCGTTCAGCATCATGCCACCCGCGTTCGTGTCGCAGTCGATCTGGAACAAGAATGATCCTGATTTTGCAATGTCGGGATAAAACTGATTGTCCCAGGAACTGAAAAGGGAACTGGTGACGTACAGCCGTTTGCCATCGAGGCTGAGTTGGAGCATCTGGGGGCCGCCCGGCATTTGCCTGCCGCGAATCACGGGTCCTTTGCCCAGTAACCCGCCGCACCATACATGTCCGGTCAATTTCGGCTTGGCGGGATTCGAGATGTCGTATTGGCGAATATCCCCGTGAAGCCAGTTCGAAAAGTACAGGAAGCGATCGTCCATGGAGACGAGTAGGTCCGTGATTAAGGAAGGAACGGGAAAATCCCAGCCTTGAATCTCCACCGGTGGGACCTCGACGACCGGCTGGGCGTCCCACCTGCTTCCCTCTTTGGACCAATGCCAAATGACGCTGCTTAACGCGGCTCCCACGAATCCATGAGTGCTTTGTGGGTCGTGAAAGAAGCGAACCTCCAAGGGAATCTTCCCTTTCTCGCCCAGGTCGATGGTCTGAGCGATTTCCCGCTTTTTCCAATCCCAAAAGTGAATCTGGCTGCCGTATTTCCCCGCGGCGACATCCTTGAGATCAAATCCCTTTAGAAACGTTTTCGGAGCGGCCCACTCGCTGCTCACCATGACGTTGTGACGTGGCTGATACCAGAAGTCGTAGTTATATTTCATCCCTTCCTTGCCACGTTCCCAACGGCCGACCACGTTGAATTCAGGGTCGAGCAGTAGAAACCCGCCCGGCCCATTTCCTTCTCTGTCGCCGAGCATCGAGAGCATGACGTGTCCGTCCGCGAGACAGTGCACGGTATGGGGCGTGCTCAGCCCGCTTTTCTTCAAGACCTCTTCCCCTTCGATGATCTTGTGCATGGTCGGCGCGCGCGGATTGATGGCGTCGACGATGTGGATGCGGCTGGATCGCGTTCCCGGGAGTATCAGGAACCTACGCATTTTGCCGGCGTCGCCATGGCAAGAACTGCAGATGTTCCATCCAAAATGATGCAGTTCGTCTCCGACATGGGGCATCGGCAAACGGTGGACCACCTGCGAGTAGGTGGGGGATTCAGGATCGACGTCGACGGTCGCGAGATAGTCAGGCTTGTTCTCATCCGAGCCGACATAGATGGCGGTTGCGTGCAGGGACTTTTCCCGTTCGGCCTTTATCGCTTCGCGCGGCGAGGGATAGCCCGGTCCGGGGGGCGCTGGAGGCGCCCCATGGGATTTGGCGATGTTTATTTGGGAACCGGCGATCGTTGCCGCCGTCGCTCTCAGGAACTCTCTACGTTGCATGATTTCCACTCCCGGAAGCGCGGATGTCCACGGATTTCTAGCCGAGCTTTACGGCTTGAGAAACTCCGGCTTTGAGTTTTTTGGCTGCAGTGCCTCGATGGAGCGATTCAACGGACCGCTTGCCGAATCGTCGAAAAATGAGCCACTGGCGCAGGCCCCATCCGTTCTCATTCAGCCCGGCCGCCGCTCAATTGTCAAGTCCGCATCCACGCCATCGCATGCGTTGGCCAATTGCCAGATATGCTTTGTCCTGTTACGATGCCGGCGCGAATCCAGGAAGGGTTCCGGGTCGTGGGGCCATGAAAAAGGATGGCTGCATCGTTTCGAGCATGAATGCCAAATGACATGGCCCCAGTGCCTAGTGCCGGTCAGTGAAGTAAAGTCGGGGCCCGGTGCCAATTCACCGTCGCCGCGACTCAAGGCTAGCGCCAAGGCCCTCCAAGCGATCGGGCCGGATAATTCGAAATGCCTTTTCTGTTGTTCAATTGGATTGCCGGAATAGTGGCTTTCCTGTCGCCAGGTTCAGAACCTGAATTTCATCGGAGGGGACACGAAGAGATGATGGCGTCATCCATTTCAAGACTGATGTTTTGTATGCTGACCGTTGGAATCCATGGTCGCGCGTTGGCATTTGAAAGCGCGTCGTTCGACTCTGCGGGCACGAAGATCCACTATACGGTCGAAGGCACCGGCGAGCCGGTTCTACTGATCCACGGCTACCACGCGAACGGCAATCTCAATTGGCGCGTGCCGGGGGTCAATCGACTCCTTTCTCCCGATTATCAGGTCATCGCCATGGACGCGCGCGGCCACGGTTCGAGTGACAAGCCGACCACTGTGGAAGCCTATGGCGACAACATGGTCGAAGACGCGGTGAGACTGCTCGACCACCTCAAGATCGATCGGGCGCACGTGGTCGGCTATTCGATGGGTGGCATGATCACGATGAAGCTCACGGCGTTGCATCCAGAGCGAGTAAAGAGCGCGGTCATTGGGGGCATGGGTTGGTTTCAAGGGAATGTTGGCGGCGAGTCGGGCTCGAAGGACTCGCTCGATCCATTGACCGCTTGCCGAATGGGGTTTGCCGGCCTTGGCATCACCAAGGAACAACTTGAAAAGATCAAGACCCCCATGGTGGTCATTATTGGAACCGACGATCGGCTGAAGAATCGAGTCGACGTGTTGGAGAAAATTCGTCCGGACGTGCCCGTCGTCACGATCGAGGGAGCCAATCACCTCAATTGCATTTTTCGTCCTGAATTCCGCGAGGGAATCAAGAAGTACTTGGACCAGCAGACGAAGAAGTGAGCGAGGATGGAAACATCCCGCGCGCCGGACGCGGCGTGGGTCCGTGATTTACTTCCGTCCACCGTTTGCTCCAGAGGTGGTGGCATTCGGAGAGCGTGGTTCGGCCGGCGGCGTGGCGCGGGGGGGGCCGGATGACACTTCTCGTAGTCTCTCTCGATAGCGTTCATACAAACGCGTGTGCTTGCTCGCGGTGTCCACGGGTCGACCACCAATGAAAAGTCCGCCAATATTGGTCGCTGCCTGGAGTGGATCGCCATCAGTGAGGATTAGATTGGCCATCTTCCCAGGAGTGATGCTGCCAAGGAGATCGTCCACGCCGAGAATCCTGGCCGGATAAAGCGTGATCGCTTTGAGCCCTTCTTCGGGCGGCAATCCATAAGCCACCGCCATCGCGGCGTGGAACGGTAGATTTCGGGAGTTGGAGGTTTCGTCCGATTGCACGCAATAGGGAATGCCATTCTCGTGCAGCCGAAGTAGATTCCGAAAAACGGAGTCGTACGGGTCGTAGTCCGCGCCGGGAAGCGTGAGTACCGGTCCCACAATGACGGAAATCTGCTTTTCTTTTAGGAGATCGATAACTTTCCACGCGTCCCGTCCACCACTGAGAATCATGCGCACGCCCAATTGATCGGCAAAATGCACGGCTTCGCGAATGTCCTTGGCGGCATCGGCTCGGAAGACGACGGGTTTCTCTTTGAGGACGTAGGGTCCGAGAGCCTCGAGTCGCGGATCGACGACGGGGGCAGGGGCGCTGCGCGAGGCGGCTTCTCGTTTGGCGGCATGGTAATGGCGCGCAAGTTCGAACAAGGAGCGCAATTCTCCCAGCCGCCGTGCCCGCTCGGAGGCGAGCCGGCCACGACCCATGAAGGCCTGCGGCGCCTTTTCGGGAAACCGGGGCATTGCAGGCAGCTTGACGTGCAAGGCGACCGGATCCGTCACCACCATTTCCTTGGGCACCCATCCCGCCATGTTCACCAGCGCGCTTTGGCCCGATAGGATCCCGCTGATCGGCATGGTAAGAACCGTGGTTACCCCGCCGGCACGGGTGACGGGTATTAATTCGCTGTCGGGGTGAATGGCGGCGGCGGCCCGCAAGTCGGGTTGGAACGGTCCTTCTTCCAGGTAGTCATTGGTTTCTCGCGCGGAATCCACCTCCGCCAGGCCGACCTTTGTTCCCGCGTCGATAAGTCCAGGATAAAGATGCCAGCCCTCCGCTTCGACGACCGTTGCGTCGGTGGGGATGCGCAGATTCGTGCCTACCTCGGCGATCTTGCCATCCCGCACGATGACCGTGCCGCGCTCGATTTCCGGCTTATCCACCGGGTGAACGGTCGCGTACATGATCGCGTACGTATCGTTGGCTCGAGTCGGAATCATGAGCGGTCTGGGCTTCGGTCCGTCGGCAAGCACGAGCGGCGGTCCTGAAGTGGGGGGAGTGGGGCGTTCGCTGTTGTCGTCTCCCCAGTGGATCGACTTTCGTTCCTCGAAAAACACTTCGCCGTCGACGAGTGTCATCACGCAGCGGGAATAGGTGTTCAGAGGGTGTCCTGCGAAGACGGCGAGGTCGGCATCCTTGCCGACTTCGATCGAGCCGACGCGATCCTCAAGACCGAGAATTCTTGCGGGTAAGAGCGTGATCGTTTCGAGAGCCGCGAGGGGGGAGAGTCCGCCATAGCGTAGCAATTTGGCCGCTTCGTGGTTCATGTGGCGGACGAGTTCGTCACTGTCGGACTTAAGACACGTGGCGACGCCTGCTTCCCGCAAAAGGGCGGCGTTGTACGGCGTCGCGTCGTAGGCTTCCCATTTGTAAGCCCACCAGTCCGAGAAAGTCGAGATCCCACAGCCATGCCGCGCGATTTCAGGCGCGACCTTGTAACCCTCGAGCGCATGTTGCAGGGATTGAACCTTGAAACCGAACTGGTCGGCAACCCGGAGGAGCATGAGGATTTCATCCGCGCGGTAGCAATGGCAATGGACCTTGAGATCTCCTTTAAGCACCTTGGCGAGGGCTTCCAGTCGATCATCGCGGCGAGGAGGATCGGCGTTGGGCGTAAACTTGGCGTTTTTCCGGTACTCGTCCCAGATCCTCTGGTACGCCTGAGCTTCGGCGAAAGCGCGGATGAGCACTGCTTCCACGCCTAGCCGCGTTGAGGGAAACCGGCCACGGGTGCGGGTGACGTTTTCGCCGAGCGCGAATTTCACCCCCAGGGGGGCGTCGTCCAGGATTAGCGTGCTCGCCGGTTGGCCGTACTTGAGTTTGATGACGGCGTCCTGGCCGCCTATCGTATTGGCGCTTCCGTGGAGAATGCGCGCCGTCGTGACCCCGCCCGCCAAGGCGCGGTAGAGTGCCACGTCCTTGGCATCGATGATGTCCTTGATCTTCACTTCGGGGGTGATGGAGAGGGAATACTCGTTAATGCCGCCGTTGATCGCCATGTGAGAATGGGAATCGATGATACCGGGTATGACATGGAGACCCCGGCCATCGACGATGAGCATTCCAGGCTTGGGGGGAAGGTCATGGCCGATCGCGGTGATCTTGCCGTTCTCGACGAGAATGTCCGTGTCGGGGAGTTCGTCGGGTTGTTTGACGGTGAGAACGGTGCACTGCTTGAGGAGAATGTTCCCGCCCGACCGACGGGTGGGACGGCGATCCGCCTCCAGTTCACTCGCGGGATCGGCACGCTCCTCGGCGACATCGAGGTCCTCTTCGGAACCCTGTTCCGCTTTTTTCGCCGCCGCCAGTTCGTCTTGTCGTTTCTCCGCGGGAGTACGGGGCTCATGTGGCCCTTCCACTTTTGCCGTCGGGGATCCGAAGCCGATGCTGTCGCCAGGCTTTTCGTTTCGTTTGGCTTCCGCCACCGGAGGATATTCGAACAGTCTGCCGTCGATCAATACGTACCGGACCCACGATTGCTTGTCGAAAGGGTCCCCCTTTCGAATGACCAGGTGGGCACGCCGTCCGGGGGCGATGCTTCCCAGCCGATCCCCGATTCCCAGAATCTGGGCGGGACCCGTGGTAAACAACTTGAGGATCAGTTCTCGCGAAAGACCACCGCGACGCTGCAGGGTCTCGATATTCTTGGCGAAATCCTCCGGCTTGACTCCCTGGACGGCGAAGCCGACCAGGACTCCCGTTTCATCCAGTTTTCGGATCCCCGCCAGGTCACGGCGCCAATGCCGGTGTCTCTCGCGTCGGACCCGAAGCGGCGTATCGGAGTCGATGCCATCGCGCGGGGGGATCGCCGGTTTCGAATCGTCGCCCCCTTCTTTCGGATCGGTGAGCTTGGGTTCCGCGGGAAGTTGCAAACTGACGAGGACGGGGACCTGCTTCTCCTTCAAGCGGTCGGCGAGCTTCCACGCTTCCAGTCCGCCGACGATCACCGGTTGCACGCGCCATTCGTTGGCCAGGTTGAGCGCGCGGTCGATCTCGTCCTCTCGTTGCGCAAAAATCGCGAGTCGCTGGGTGCCATCAAGGAGAGGCGCGAGGGACGTGAGCGTCGGATCGATCGGAGGGGCGGCTCCCCGTTTTCCACGCTCGACGTAGAGTCGAAGCCATCTTTGATGATGCTCGGCATCACTGAAGGTCTGGCGGAGATGGGCGACTTTACCCATGAGCGTGATGGGGTACTGCCGACTTTCCACCTGCAGGTTCATCTGTTGAAAGACGCCGTCCCGGATCAAGGATTCGCGAACCGGGCTGCCGTTGAGCGCGAACAAGGCGCTTTGACCGGAGAGGAGACCTCCCTCCGGAGTCACCAGCCGATCGGTGAAGCCGCGAAGCCGCCAACCTTCCAATTCCTTGTCATCCCATTTCGCGGCTTGGGAGACCTGAAACTCCGGCGTCAATAGTCGATAGTTTCCGACGGGGGTGGTCGCGTAGGCCGTGTCCTCGACGTCGAGTTCCGGAGTTGGACCGGCTTCCGAACGTCGGAGTGCGACGTCATAGCCGACGGCGGATCCGCCGTCAATGAGACCCGCGTGAACGAGGAATCCTTGGGCCTTGATTTCCAGAGCGTCGTAGGGAACCGGTATGTTCACGCCGACCGCCTCGATGACGCCGTTGCGCGCCACGAGCGTGGCGTTGTCCAGCACCTTGCCCGGTTCGAGGACGACCTGAGCTCCCGTGATCACGAAGGCTTTGCTGGTTGGGAGGTCGGCGGCGAGGCGGGGAACGCCTACCCATGGGATCAAGGCGAGCGCAAGGAACTCCAATCCCCTCGCGCATCGTCGCCGAGGGGCGCGTGCTGGTGGCGGGTAGGTCATTTGGCCTCCAATAGGATGAGCGTCATATCGTCGTGACGGGCGCCCGTGCGGAACTCGTCCACCTGGCGCAGAATCCATTCACCGAGTTGGAAGAGCGAGATACCCTTTCCTTCTCGGAGATATTCCTCGAGTCCCTCGGGACGAAGGGGACCGCGTTCCGCGTTCATCGTTTCGGTGAGTCCATCGGTGTAGAGCAGAATGCGATCGCCCGGTTCGAGTTTGGTCTCGCCTTTTGCCGGTGCGCGGAGAAAGTCGGCGAGAATGCCAACGGGGAGATTGTGACTCGTCAGGGTTTCCACTTCGCCATTCTGTTTTCGTAGGAGTAGCGGTCCGGGATGTCCCGCGCCACAGTATCGAACCGACAAGTTTTCCAAATCGATCGACAAGGCGAAAAAGGTCACGAAAAGTCCCGTGCTGGCGAAGTTACTGAGCAGGAATTCATTGAGCTGAGTGGTGATCGCCAGAGGATCGGAGTTGTTCACGCAAAACATTCGAACCTGGCTGCTGACGCGCGCGGCGAGGAGAGCCGAGGCCATGCCGTGTCCGGAAACGTCGCAGAGGGTGACGACGCAATGATGGTCCGTGGTGAATTGGAAGTGGCAGTAGTCACCGCCGACGCGCTCGACCGGCACGTATTTGAAATCGAGGTCGATCTCGGGAGTGGAGACGGGCCGGGGAAGCAGGCTTTCATGAACCAACTTCGCGACGCGAAGATCATTGTCCGCGACCTGCTGTTTGCGGAGCAAGAGCGCGTGGGCCGCTTCCAATTCTTGACGCGCTTTCTCCTGATCGGTGACGTCCCGGCCGAGCAATTCGATCGCGACCTCTCCCTTGGGGCCGGCGATGGTCCGCGCGGAACTTTCCATCACCAGGACGCCGGTGGGTCGCTGAACCCGAAAACGGTAAGTCGATTCCTTGACCAGTCCTTGAAGCATGGCGTCGTAGATTTGCTCGACCCGTTCGCGATCGTCGGGCAGGATGCGTCCGAGGGGCGAACTGCCGATCGCTTCCGACAGGGACAAGCCGGTATATTCCAAAAACCGTTCGTTGCAAAAGACCACTTTCTTCTGGTGATCGAGGACCAAAAGGATGTCGTTCATGTTGTCGAGCAGGTCCTGGTAGGCCCGCTCACGAATGGCGAGTTCGTTTTCGAGGGTGCTCAATCGCTCGCTGGAGGAAATGAGTCGGCGATGGAGTTCGAGCAATTCCCAGCGAACGGCCGCGGTGGCGGCAGGGTCCTCGAAGCCGTGATCGCGCAAGACTCGTGCCGAGCCGATCTCGAATTTGCATTCCTTGGCGCCCGCGGCGGCGCATTCCACCTCCCAGCAGACGAGATCGGAGGCCGACATTACCGATTCACCCAGTGAAAAACACCAGAGCCCCGCGAGCAGGCCGCGGGTGTAGTGGCACACCGACTTTTTGGATTTGCCGTGGCGCCGAAGCCAACTCCATGACTCCATCGTTTCCGAGCCGGCGACGGTAACCCGGCCGGATTCCAGATCGTGTTCCTTGACGCGAAAGGCCCCCAGTCCCCGCTGTTCGAGCATGTCGAGACTCGCCCACATCAAGGAAAGTGCGCCAACCCCCTGCAATCTCGACGACCAAGAGGCGGCGACCCGAAAGCCCGCGAGATAGAGGTAGTTCGCAGCGCCCGCGCCAACTTCGTCGAAATACGCGCGGTGCAACGCGTCCAACTCGGTTTCGGCGTCGAATATACAGACTCGCGACGAGTCCCATTCCAGCCAACCAGGTCGGACGGGACGCACATGCGTTGGCGCTTGATGCTCGGGAAGTGTTTCCATCGAATGAGCCATGACCTTCCATTGCCGATCGGACAGCGCGTCGGGAGGAGCTTCGATCACCGCGCGAACGGCGAAGGCCCCTGCCTCGATCGCCCGTCAGGCGCTGGCTCGCCATCCGTGCCGAACACGTCGAGCCTGGCGTCAAGGACGCGAATTTTCCGACCGGCGAGTAACCGGCGAGTACTTTCCCAGGATACTGTGCTCGGGCCGCGCTCGCCAGAACGCTCCGGGAATTTGCGGGGAGAATTGGAGGGGGAAGAGTTCAAGAAAGAGAAACGAGGTAGCGGCTCCCAGCGCTAGACAACTGCCTCACAAAGGCTTCGTCCAGCCGCTACCTCGTTTGTTCCAAGTGCGGAACGCACGGTCCGAAAATATAACCGAACGTGTGCCGATTGGCAATAGACAATCGACGCGCGCTTCATGTGCGACGTGCTTCCATCACGCGTGGTTTACCGGAATAATCGCGGTGTACCGCGACGCCTGAAAAATGCGAATTTGATTCCAGCAGTACGCGTACCGCGGATTCCTGCCTTTCTCCGATTTCCATGAGGAGCTTGCCACCCAAGCGGAGCCAGCGGGGCGCTTCCTCGATGATTCGGCGAATGATCTCGATGCCCCCCGCCCCTCCCGCGAGCGCGAGTCTCGGTTCAAAGTCTCGCACCGTCGCGGGCAAGGACGCATACTCTTCGTCCGACACGTATGGTGGATTGCTCGCGATCAGATCGAAGGGGCCTTCCGATTCCTCCAGCCGCGAAAAAAGATCCGAGACGAGGAACGTCAATCGATCGGCCACGGCGTGTCGCGTCGCGTTCGCTTTCGCCACGACAATCGCCTCTGGCGACACGTCGATGGCGACGCCGCGAATCGAAGTCAATTCGTGCGCGAGCGTGACCGCGATCGCGCCCGATCCGCTGCCGAGGTCGAGGAATCTGGCCAGCGATTCCTTGCGTGCGAAATCGAGAGCGCACGCGATGAGATGTTCCGTTTCCGGACGAGGAATGAGCACTGCCGGCGTGACGTCGAAGGTCAGGGAATAGAACTCGCGTTGGCCGACGAGGTAGGCAACGGGGCAGCCGCCGGTGCGTTGGCGAACCCAGTCGCGAAATCGGGTCCGATCCTCGGGCGATACTTCGACGTCATACATCGCGTACAGGTCGATCCGCCGACATGCAAGCACGCGCGCAAGCAGCACCTCGGCATCGAGCCGGGCGTTGTCGATTCCCTTTTGCTGAAAATGGCGCGTCGTCCACTCGAGCAGTTTGCCGATCGTCCAGGTGGGATCGTTGGAGGGTGCTTGACTCATCGGAATGCCTCCGTGCAAAGGATCGGCGAGAAGGAGGGCATTTCGTCCGCGCGATCCGATCGGCGAAATTCGCGTTCGAACGTTATCTTTGCCGCGGCGTTCAAAGTCCCTCGGCGAGTTCGTCCAACCGCTGTTGCCGGTCGTAATCCTGCAAGGCCTTGATCAGCTTGCTCAGGTCACCGGCGATGATCGGCTCCAGGTTGAGGTTCACGTTGATGCGATGATCGGTACAGCGATTCTGAGGGAAATTGTAGGTGCGAATCCGTTCGGACCGATCCCCCGAACCAATCAACGTTCGCCGGATGGCGTCACGCGCGGATTGTGCCTCCCTGCGGCGCTTGTCGAAAAGTCGCGAGCGCAAAACGCGCATCGCCTTGGACCGGTTCTTGTGCTGGCTTCGCTCGTCCTGGCAAATAACCACCAGGCCCGTTTCCAGGTGCGTGATGCGCACTGCGCTGGAGGTCTTATTGACGTGTTGTCCCCCGGGTCCGCTCGAACGAATGGCCTCGACCTCGATGTCTTCCGGGCGAATGTCGACCTCGACCTCTTCAGGTTCAGCGAGGATGGCGACGGTCGCCGCGGAAGTGTGAATGCGGCCTTGTGCTTCGGTTTCCGGCACGCGTTGGACTCGGTGGCCACCGCTTTCGAACTGCAATTCACGGAAGGCGTCTTCCCCCGTGATGCTGAAGATCATTTCCTTATAGCCACGTTGTTCCGAGACGTTGAAGTCGATGATTTCGACCTTCCAGCCCTTCACTTCCGCATAGCGGCGATACATCTCGAAGAGGTCCCTGGCGAAGAGAGAGGCTTCCTCTCCCCCCGTGCCGGCGCGGATCTCCACGATGATGCTGGGAATCTCTTCCTCGGGACCGGCGAGAATCAGGTCCACCAGCTCTTCCTGGACCTCGGACCGCTGCGGCAAGAGCCCCGAAATCTCTTCTTCCGCCATCGGCTTCATATCCGGATCGGCGAGAAGTTCCTCGGCCCCCTTGATGCGGCCGTCGAGCTCCTTGAACCCGCGGTAACGGGTGATGAGGCGACCGAGATTGCCATATTCCTTGGCGATGCTGTTGTAGCGATCCGGATGGAGACAATGTCCGGATCGGCCACGTTTTCCAGCTCGCTGTACCGATCCAATTTCTGGATCGAGTCGGACGGCAAGCCTGCTCCCAGATGTCCATTCGCATCCTCGCGAACCAATGACCAGGTCAAGAACGAACCGACCACGGGGAGGACCAAAGCCAATACCCGTGGTCGGTGGAAATCGGCAGCGTCGCTAAGCCTTCGCCGCTCTCTTCTTTTCGCTTGTCCCAGTTGAACTTTTGTGGAACTTCTCGACCCGGCCGGTCGTGTCCACGAACTTGCTTACCCGTGAAGAACGGGTGACAAAGCAGAACAGATTTCGAGACTGAGCTCCGGACGGGTGCTCCGCGTCACGAACGTATTGCCGCAGGCGCAGTGCACCTTGCATTCCATGCGGCTCGGATGGATTTCCTTCTTCATCAGCATGTCCCGCGTTCACGAAGGTGAATTTCAAACCAGTATTGTAGAAGAACTTGTCGATCTTCGACAAGGGTAGCGAACCGGAATCGCCCAAGAAACCACGGTTTCGTATCATGGAGAGACGATTTTCGGCACGAGGCGAACCTGGATTGGATCGCCGCGATTCGTCCGAGCAATTCCAGACATCGCATTGCATCAGTATTGTAGGGAAGGAAGGCAAGTCAGGATGGCTCGTAAGTTTCTGGTCACCGGTGCGTTGCCCTATTCCAATGGCCGACTGCATGTCGGTCATATCGCCGAAGCGCCTATCTTCCAGCAGACATTTATGTTCGGTACCTTCGGGCACGCGGAGAGGAGGTTCGCTTCATCTGTGGTAGCGACGACAATGGCGTGGCCATCACCATCACTGCCCAAAAAGAAGGTCTAACTCCTGCCGAAGTGGTGCGGAAATACAATTTTTTCGCAACGTAATGCATTTGCAGGACTTGGGATAGAGTTCGACATCTACGGCGGGACTCACATGCCGGACTTCGTTGATCGGCATAACCAGCTCAGCCAAGAGTTCTTTCGCAGCATCCACGCCAAGGGGTATTTCACCAAACGGCAGGAAGAGCAGCTCTTTGACACTCAGGCCAACAAGTTCCTTCCTGACCGGTACGTCGTAGGGACTTGCCACCATTGCGGTTACCACGAGGCGTACGGTGATCAATGCGAATCTTGCGGCAAGGCGATCGACCCGCTGAAACTGGTTAATCCCAAGAGTGTTTTGACCGGTACGACACCCATCGTCCGCTCGACCACGCATTGGGTATTTGAAGCTGGTGCCGATTTTGGAAGAGCCCCGTGAGTGGCTGACTTCGAAGAGTGACTGGCGCCCGCAGGTGGTCAATTTCGCCCTCGGGCAAATCAAAGGTGGCTTACCCGAACGGGCGATGACGCGAGACTTGGATTGGGGGATTCCCGTCCCGCTTGAGGATCCGGATGCGAAGGGAAAAGTGCTCTATGTGTGGTTTGACGCCCCGATCGGGTACGTCTCCTTTACTTCGCAATTGCTGGAGAACCAGGGGCTTTCCCAGACTGAATACGAAAAGTGGTGGAAGAATCCGGAATGCAAGATCGTGCATTTCATTGGCGAGGACAACATCATCTTCCACTCGCTGATCTGGCCGGCGATGCTCATGGCGGAGGGGAGTTACCAGCTTCCGCATCAGGTGGTGGCCAATTCGTTCTTGAACATCCGTTTTCCCGGGAGTGACGAGGAGAAGATCTCCAAGAGTCGCGGGACCGCCATTTGGATCGAAGATTTTCTGAAGGAGCACGATCCGGATCCGTTGCGATACTATCTGACGGCGATTGCGCCCGAGGGGGCGAGAACGGCGTACGAGCCGGACGAGTTTGTTAAACGGAACGACGGCGAGCTTTTGGCGAATCTAGGAAACTTCGTGAACCGAACCGTAACGTTCGCGCATAAGTATTTCGAAGGGAAGGTTCCGGAAGTCGGCGCGCGGGATGAAGTAGACTATCGTCAACTAGCCGTCCGCGGTGAACAACTTGCCAAGACGGCGGAGCAATTGGAAGGGTGTCATTTCCGAGCCGGGCTCGCGGAAATGATGGCGTTGGCGCGTGCGGGAAATGGGTATTTGGATCAGAAAAAGCCATGGGTCCAGCGGAAGACGGATCTTGCCGCCTGCGGTACGTCGATAAACGTCTGTTTGCAGACGGTGCGGACGTTGATCGCGTTGATGCAGCCTTTTTTGCCCCACTCCGCCCGGCGAACGGCTTCGATGTTGAGATTGGGGGACGATGCTTATCGGTGGGACCGCGCGACCGACGAACTCCCAGCGGGGCAAACGCTTGGGGAAGCGGTGATGCTATTCCGCAAACTCGGGGAAGAGGTTAAGGGATGACACCGCGAACTCCATGAAATCACTGATCACGGGCATCACGGGATTCGTTGGAAGCCACCTCGCCGAACGGCTCTTGTCGGTGGGAGAGGACGTGGTCGGTCTTTCCATGCATGGCGTTTGGCCTGCGGGAACGGAACATCTCTCGGCGCGGATTCCGCTTCTGAGCATCGATGTCGCGGACGAAGCGGGGCTTCGCTCCGTGCTTCGCGAACAAAGGCCCGACCGGATCTATCATCTTGCGGGACAGGCCAATGTGCCGCAAAGTTTCAAGGATCCGGAGGGGACCTGGAGAACGAATTTCGAAGGAGGTCGGCACCTCTTCGATGCCGTCGCGGAGACGGTTCCGGAGGCGAAACTGCTCTTCGTAAGCACGGGGAACATCTACGGTCAGCCCCCGGCGGAAGAGATGCCGATTACGGAGGAAACAAGACTTCGTCCCCGAACCCCCTATGCGGTAAGCAAGGCAGCGGCGGATTTGCTCGCCGCCTTTTATGCTCGCGAACGAGGCCAGTCGATTGTTATCGCCAGGCCGTTCAATCACATAGGACCACGGCAGAAGACCGGCTATGCCGTCGCCGATTTCTCCAGTCAAATCGCTCGTCTCGAAATTCTCGACGGCGCGCGTCAGATGCACGTCGGCGACCTTTCGGTAAGGCGGGATATCACGGACGTACGCGATGCCGTTCGCGCCTACCATTTGCTGATGCAGGTGGCCGAACCGGGGGAGTCCTTCAACGTCGCGTCCGGAAATACCTGGTCTCTTCAGGATTTGGTGGAGAGGTTGGTGCGTCTGAGCCACCGGCCGATCGAAATCGTTTCCGATCCCGAACTGCTCCGGCGCTTCGAGCCGTCAGTGATCCGCGTCACACCGCGGGCAGTCATGGAAAAAACCGGATGGCGCGCGGAAATTCCGATGGAACAGACGCTCCTGGACACGCTTGAATATTGGCGTTGGCGGGTCAAAAAAAACCTGGACCCGGAGGAATGACCGGGGCATTACGCCGGGAGGACGAACTCAGGCCGTGAATACGGTCGCTTGTGGGAAATGATCGAGGACGATCTCTCGGAGGTCGCGATTGGGAGAGCGGGGAAATCGCGAACATCCCCGAACAGGCGCGTGCTATGTTAATGAGATCGGAAGCCCAAAACCGGCTCGTGGAACAGCAGTCCACGAAACAGACACCCGTGGGACAGCGAAGGGCGGAACGCAATGCATATCGCGGTCGTCGGAACTGGATACGTTGGCCTGGTGACGGGCACGTGTCTCGCCGATAGCGGCAATGACGTCACTTGTGTGGACATCGACGAAGCCAAAATCGAGGGGCTAAGGAACGGCAAGATTCCGATTTTCGAGCCCGGGCTCACAGAATTGGTGGTCGACAACGTCCGCGCCGAGCGTCTCAAGTTTACGACCGATCTTGGCGCCGCGCTAGCGACCGCGAAGGTCGTTGTCATTGGCGTCGGCACGCCCCAGGGCGAGGACGGGTCGGCGAACCTCAGCGCGCTTTGGTCCGTGGTGGACGGCATTCGCAAGCATGCGACCGAAAGCAAGATCGTCGTCGTCAAGAGCACGGTTCCCGTCGGCACCAATGCCCGGGTCAATCGGCGATTGAACGAAGGGGCGACCATCATCCATAGGACCGCAAGTAATCCGGAATTCCTCAAGGAAGGGTACGCGGTCGAGGATTTCGTCAAGCCGGACCGCGTCGTCGTCGGCACCCATGATCCCGAAGTTGCGGAAGTATTGGGCGAACTGCACGCTCCCTTTCTACGCACCGGTCATCCGTTCTTGGTCATGACGCCGGAAAGTGCCGAAATGACCAAGTATGTCGCCAATGCCATGCTCGCGACCAAAATCTCCTTCATCAACGAAATGGCCAATCTTTGCGAACGGGTTGGCGCGGACATCGGCGACGTCCGAGCCGGCATCGGCCATGATCGGCGTATTGGCTTTCAATTCCTTCACCCTGGCGTGGGATATGGCGGGTCCTGTTTCCCCAAGGATGTTCGGGCGGTCATCTCGATGGCCAATCAGAATGGAGTCACCGCGCCCATCCTTCGGGCCGTGGACGAAGTGAATGAATCCCAGAAGTCCGTCCTTTACTGTAAAATCGTCGAACTTCTCGGCGAAGACCTGGCCGACAAAACCGTCGCGATCTGGGGATTGGCGTTCAAGCCTCGCACCGACGATATTCGCGAAGCTCCCGCGTTGGTGCTCATTCGGCGGCTGATCGAGGCGGGGGCAGAGATTCGAGTGCATGATCCCAAGGCGGTGCCAAATGTTCGAGCGATCTTCGGCGATCGGCTGACGTATTGTGACCGCGCCTACGGTACACTCGAGGGCGCGGACGTGCTCGCGATCGTGACCGAGTGGCAGGAGTTTCGAAATCCGGATTTCGAATTGATGCGAAGGTTATTGCGAAAAGCGGTCATCGTGGATGGCCGTAACTTGTACGAACCGGCGCAAATGGCGGGAAATGGCTTTACCTACGCCAGCATCGGACGATCCACGGTTCGGCCGGAATAGGTCTTGATCACGCGACCGTTTCTCGACCCAATTCCGACGAAAGTCGAGCGGTAATGCGGTGTCGAGTGGTATTGGATTCGCGACCGGGAAGGTCAACGTCGCGACGAACGCAGAGATCTCCAGGACCCCGCCGGCGCACCCTGGCCGAACGCGTCGGTGGATCGAGACGGAGCGCTGCCTTGGTGCTCGAGCAATCGAGCGCCCGTCGCCAAACGCGATTGAAAGGAGTCCCCTCCATGAGTTTGCTATCGGAGCAAATCGCCAGTTGTTTGTCCGCGGCCTCTTGGATCCGGCGGATGTTCGAAGAGGCGACCATTCTGCGTCGCAAATACGGCGCGGACAACGTCTTCGACTTCAGCCCGGCATCCTCACCTGGAACCCCCGGCCGAGCTTGTGGCCAAACTGAGGAATTGACGAATCACCCCCGCCGGGCATTCACCGCCAGCGTCTAATCCGGGGATTTCCTGAGGTCCGGCGACGTTGCCTCCGTCAGCCGAAGGAAGGATGCACGGTTCCGCCCGAACATGTCGTCATGACGGTCGGTGCCGCCTGCGGTCTCGAAATCACGCTCCATGGCTGTTGAACTCCTGGAGACGAAGTTCTCCTTCGCGCGCCCATCTTTGCCGAGTATCGTTTCTATGTGATGCATGCGGGGGCGAAGTCCGCCCGCCGAAACCACCCCGGATTTCGACCTCGACCTGACGAAGGCGCGCTATCGGTCCCAAGACGCGTGGTTCTCGTCAACTTCTCGAACAATCCCACGGGCCGGGTCTATCCCTGCGGAAACGATGGATGGCTTGGTCCAGATCTTGCGCGCGTCGAGTAAGAAGTATGGCCGACCGATCGTTCTCCTTTCGGACGAACCGTATCGGCGACTGGTCTACGACGGCGTCACGCCCGTGCCCCTTTTCCCTCGTTACGAACACACGATTATCGTTTCGTCCTTTTCCAAAGAGCTTGGACTCGCCGGCGAGCGCATTGGGTACTTGGCGATGCATCCGGAGTTCAGCGAGGCGGACCGGGTGTTGGCGGAATCATTTTCGTCTGCGGACGATGGGCTTCGTCAATGCGCCGGCGCTCATGCAACTCGCGATCGCCGACGTGCTCGACGCTTCCGTGGACGTTGAAGCGTATCGAAAAAATCGAGACCTCTTTTATGACGGCCTCAAGAGTATTGGCTACGACGTGATTCGTCCCGAGGGGGCGTTTTTCCTCTTCCCCAAAACACCGATTCCCAACGACCTTGACTTTGTCACGCGGCTGCAGGCGGAACAGGTTCTTTCCGTGCCGGGGCTGGGATTCTCTCGGCCCGGGCTACATTCGCCTTTCCTACGCCGTCGAGCCCTGGGTTATCGAGCGACGCTACCGCGTTTCGAAAAAGTCTTCCGCGAGTGTGCCATGCGGCGGGCCGACGATAGTTTTCCCGGGCTCAATGCCTCATAACGACCATTCTTGACCGAGCCATCGATCGGACGGCCGGGTCATCCTGACCCGGATGTTCGAAACCGTTTTCAATGCCCGTGTCATCGATGGATATTAAGGTGGTGACAACCCTATGTCGCCGCCCACCTGTTTCCCCAACCACACTGGTGGCGAAACCAGTGGCACACAAAACTTCCTTAGTTCAACAGTGCCACCTAGGCGATCACCCCCGCCCTAGGCATCACGGGAAACGGCGATGGATTTGGTGTTCAAGCGCCTTTATTCCATCGCCCCGGAGGGGCACAACATGATAGCTCAGGGCAACGCCCTAGGAGGACCGGGCGCAAACCATCCCCCGAGCCCCGCAGGGGCGAAACAAACGGTACGCGAACCGCGTTGAGATCAAAACATCGTCGCGCCAACGGCAAACCAGTTCCCCATCGGCCGTGTCGAGAACACCTTGTGCCACCCCGCCGGGTGGTGAACCATGTTTGATCCCCCATGTTTTCCAGGGCCGCGCCCTTCGCTGACATGTCATGGCCCTCCGGGCCGAAGGATGCGCGATGGGCGGACCGGCAGTGCAACGCCAAGCCATCCCGGTGGCCAAGCTGATCGATTCTCCATGCCAACGACACGCGTGGGGCACGGCACTCGGCGTTTCCTTTGTCCCATTCCTTTGAAATGCAAACCATCGACTCGCAGAAACCAAGAGTTTTAACCGCCAAGTGCGGCAAGAACGCGAAGTAGAACGTCGGACTTCACGCCTTTCTTTGCGTTCTTCGCGACCTTCGCGTTAAACCTCCTTTTCTCTCTCGGAGTCAACGTTAACCACCCCGCCCACCCTGGAAACAATCGAGGTTGACGCTGATTCGCGGGCGGTAAAGCGCCTGTCCTCTTCCCCTCCCTTCGCGTTAAACCTCCTTTCTCGGAGTCAACGTTAACCATCCCCGGCTCACCCTGGAAATTATCGAGGTTGACGCTGATTCGCGGGCGGTAGCTACCGCCTTTTCCTCTCTTCCTCCCGAAATTTTTTGAGTTGGCTTTAAGCGCCTGGATCGGCTTGATTGCTTTGTTAGCTTTCCCACTCGTTCGGGTCCAAGTCGGTGTCATTCCCGCTTGGCGACTTCGATTCTAATGAACTCTGGAAGGTACGACGGCGTGTTCTTAGCTACATGCTCGTCCTTGTAGAGTCCTGAATGTTTCTCGAGCTTGATACACCGGGAGCGAAACCGGCTCGTGAACGCCAATCTGACAGGCACAGAAGTTCATCGCCCATTGAACGTCGGGTTCAGCGTGGGCCATATCGTTTTCCAAAGAATCAAGCAGGGTCTGCACTATTCTCGAGTGGCTTTGGCCGACCTAAGCGCAGCGCTGGTGGTACTTCAGAACAAGCGACGCAGAATCAAAGGATTCTTCTCTACGTCGCCATGAGGGAAACAAGTCTTTGTCTTTGGCGAACTGGTTTGCCAAAAGCCAGTCAGCCAATTGTGTGCGTTCTTCCGCGTCATCATGGCGAATAGCGTCGGACGCCGCTGTTGGTCGATGTCGTCTGAGAGGAGCTTTGTCGAAGATGAGTGTCGCGAGTAGACGGGGGTAATATTGCCCTGTGTGGACCGCGCCGCCATTGCCAGATCGTGGCCTTCTTTGATCTCAGCGCCACGCTTTTTAATGTCGCCCAGCTTCAGGTTTTCCCTTTTTGGAGATCTTGCTGTCAAAAGTTTTTGCTCCTGCCGTTAAAGCCATTTTGTCTGTCTCCCCTCTCATCGCCGAACGTGTCGATTCAATAATCTTGAATTGCTCTGTAAGTTGCAAAGTCGTCAGCAAGAAGGATCAGGCTGACAAGCGAGGGGTGACTCTCTCGGGGCCGCACCTCCGGGAGTAACCGACCAGGCAGTGAGCAATTTCGGTGATGGCCAGCGTGGAGGCGATGCAAACGGCGAGCTTCAAGGGAAGAGGAAGGGGGCAGGGAAATGCCTATGCAGGGGACTCGCCTAATTGCGAAAGACGATGGCTTGGTCTACCTCAAGCGGACGCCTGGGCCGTCCTCTGCGTAACGCCTGCGGTAAAGGTATCCTGGTCCGCCGGATGCGGGAAATCTGCACCTCCGGTGGGATGAGGGGGGAGGCCATCGTGAGAACAAGGCATGCGGTTACTTAGCCACGAACGGGGAAACCCTGACACGGAAGCAAGCCGAAGCCTAAACCTCGAACGATGCCTTCTCTACTCTACCGTGAGACCATGTCCTGGCGCAACCGCAAGCCACGAATCGTCACCAGCCACTCGTCGCGGCGATCGCGTAAATCACATGCCGCGTTGGGTGGCACTTCCCTGTCACCCCGCCGCTGTCCATGGGACAATTTCGTGCGAATCAATGGTTCGCGATACTGCTATACTGTGTCCCTAAAACCGGGAGATGCGAGGAGGTTGATTATGAGTTCCGAAGCACGGCGATCGCTCGCCATTTTTCCCGCCGGATCGAACGGCGAGTTTAATCTTCCCGAGGATTTGGCGACGGTTATCGAGCGTGGCGAGGGATGTCGGCTCTGGGATTCGTCGGGACGCGAATACCTGGATTTCTCGATGGGCTGGGGCTCCGCTTTGGTAGGTCACGCGCGCCCGGAAATCGCCCAAGCAGTTTCACGTCAGGTGAGCCTCGGAGCAAATTTCGCCTATGTAAACGTGCCGGCTCTCGAACTTGCCGAGGAGATTGTCCGCCTGAGCCCCGCGTGTGAACGGCTTCGGTTTTGTGCGTCGGGTACCGAGGCGACGATGTATTGCCTCCGGCTGGCGCGCGCGTTCACGGGTAAGTCTAAGGTGTTGCGCTTCGAGGGTGCCTATCACGGGGCCAATGACGTTGGCGTTACCAGCCTTTTTCCGCAGCGCATGCTCGATTTTCCGACGCCCGAACCGTCGTCCGCGGGAATTGGGCATGCCGTCGACGACCATGTGCTCGTCGCCCCCTTCAATGATCTGGCAATGACCAAGGGGCTGATCGCGTCGCACGCCGACGAGTTGGCGGGGGTGATTGTCGAGCCGTTGCATCGTTGTTTGCCGCCCGTGCCAGGATTCCTCGAGGGGCTTCGTGCCGTCACCCAGAAATACGGCATTCCGCTCCTCTTCGACGAAGTGGTGACCGGATTTCGTCTCGCGTATGGTGGCGCCCAGGAGTACTACGGCGTGGTGCCGGACCTGGTGGCTTATGGCAAAGCGCTGGGCGGGGGCATGCCGATCGGCGCCTATGGCGGCAAAGAAGAGATCATGAATCTCGTCCGCGAGGACCGACTGGGCGCGGACGGTTACGTTTGGACCGCGTCAACGCTTGGTGGCAATCCTGTCTCGACCGCGGCGGCCAACGCGGCGCTCGCCATATACCGCGAGCCGGACACCTACGTCATGCTCCACGACCTGGGGCGTTATCTTCGCGAAGGAATGCGGCGAACGCTCGCGGATCTTCACCTGCAGGGTCAGATCATCGGCGACGGCCCGCTGGCCCAAGTCGTCTTCAGTTCCGAAAAAGTGATCGACTATCGTTCCACGCGGCGCGGCGATTCACGCCGCGCCCGCAAGGTCATGCTTGGCCTTTTCAAACGGGGAATCTTCCTCAATCCGATGGGAACCAAACTCTATCTGTCGCTTGCCCATACCCGCGATGCTTGCGACGCGTTTCTGGAACGTTTCGCCGAGACGCTCCGCTTGGAATCCTAGGAATGCGACATTACTTTTCTGATGCTCTATAGATTCGTCGGGCGTTGGAGGCACGCAGTGTACGGGCAAGGATTGGCACGAGAAAAAGACCTCTCACCCCGACCTTCTCCCGGGGGGAGAGGGCGCCGGCTTGGCGACGCCCACTTTGCCGATCAAGGCCGGGTTGTTGTTGGTTCGTGTCGGATCACCGCGTTCGTTCGGTGACTACTGAGGCTGGACGCCCAATACTCTGCCGCGGGGAACATTCGTCGTGGCGGCGGCTGGGGAAGATCCCAAGACGACCTTCTGATCCGTCAGGCCCGCTCCCACGTTGCCCGCCTGGTCGACCGCTTCCACGCGAACATGGAACTCGCCGTTGATGCCCGCACGAGCGAAGTTCCAGATGAACTCGCCGTTGTTGTCGAGTTCGCCCGCGATCAAGGTCCAGGGACCTTCCGGCGACGGGCCGTAAAAGAGATCGATGGGGACCTGTGCCAGGTTCTTGTCGATCGCGTTCCAACGAATCACCGCCTGGTCGCGCATGACTTGTGGAGCCATGACTTCAATGAACGGGCTGACCGTGTCGATTTCGACATAAACTTCCGGCTCGGTGCCCGGCTGCGGTGCCTGATAGCCAGGAGATCCAGCGACCGCGATGAGTAGTCCCCAGACCCCTTCTTGGTCCAATTTGGCCTCGATCGGCGATTGGCGGTCTTCGTCGACCGAGAGTCGGACCCAGGAGCTACCTCGGTCCTTCGTCCCCCAAAGTTCCACCGCGCTATTGGCTGCGGCGCCGAGTTTCTCCACTTCATAATTCACGACCACTTGATTCGATTTGCAGATGCTCATCTTCTGCGTCGGAGGGTGTGGAGGCGAGGCCACCGTGTGTTGCGTCGGCGCCGTATGGCGAACTCGTTGAACGTCGGGTTGTTCGCGAGTGTTTCTGGGCTCCGCGGTCGGAATGGGAGTGGCTTCCGCGACGGGAGTCGCGGGGACGGCCGGGGCGGCGAGCGCGAAGCCGTTGGGCTGTTGCCGAGCGAATCGGTCGCCGTGCACGTCTACTTGGGTAACCGTTTCGTTCCCCGCGCGATCCATGGTGATGGCCTGAATCTTGCGCACGTCAGCTCCGTCGGCAAACCAGGTCATGCTCTTTTCCGGATGGCGAATCTCGAGCGGTTTCCAGCCGCTAATGTCATTTTCCCAGACCGCCAGTCGAATCGTGCCGGGGACGGCGTGTTCGTCAGCAAGTTCCCAGCGAACGCCTCGTTTGCCCGATTTGCTCTTGATCGGCTTGAGCACCAGATCCGGCTTTGCCGTGTCCACGACGACGCGAAGCCCAGGTTCCACGGCGCGGATGTCGGCGGGGACCTGTTTTCCCTGATGGTCCACCATCGCGATACTGAACCAATAGGATCCGTCGCGCGTGGCGCGGAAGGTGATGATCTTCATGTCCGGCGCGCCGTCGCTGTGGAGGACCCAGGAATTTCCCTGGTCTTCCGACACGTACAGCCGGATCGCCGAGACTTGCGCCCGTTCCTCGTTAGTGAGGTCGAGCGGAATACGGAACGCCTGGTGCGGGCTGTAGACGATGCCGTCGTTTTCACGGTTCAGGTCGGCATTGCCCGCCGTCACGAGGAGGCAGGCCGCGAGAAAGTGAATATTCAGCATTGGCTTACGGTCCCTTACTTAAGGCGGGCGCCGCGACTACGAAATCCATCGTCCGTTCCGCGGAATCTCCGCTGTCCAGGTCTTTGATTTTCAACCGGAGGACGTACTTTCCGGGAGAAACCGTCTCGGGCAACGCGAAAGTATAGTGGCAGAAGAAGTCATGCCGCTTCGTTTCACAGTGGTCCACGATGTCGGGGAACGCCACGCGATGAACCAGTTCACCCGTCGACTTCTCGACGCAAAGTTCGCTGGCGAAACTCGAGACGAAACTCCCTTGATCCTCGTGGCTGGAGAAGTTGTACACCTCGGCGTAGAGCAGAAGGAATCGTCCGCTGGCGATGGACTCGGCGGTCAGCGGCTTGGTGTCCCCGAAACCAGCGACCTCTCTGCAGAAGCGGAGATTGCCGATGTCGAAATTTGCCTTCATGGAATGGCCAACCGAAGCGTCACTTAGAATGACGCCCGTGTTCTTCATTTCCTCGGGGGAACTGCCAGGTTTCAGAGAGACGACTTCCGTGCCGGGAGGAGTTTCGGTGCTGGAAGCCGCGGAAGTCTCCTGCTTCGAATCGGCGAGTTCCAGTACTTCCCCAGTCTCCTCGTCGACCACTTCCATGGCTTCGCCCGGTTCGTCCTCCGCTTGCGAAGGGAGAGGGGCGTTGTCTATGGCGAGTTTTCGAGCTTCTTCAGGTTCGGTGCCTACAGGCTCCGACGCCGGATTTGGTGTTGTCTCCTTCGTCGGCGGATTGCCCGCCAATTGCGCGTCGAACGCGTCGGGTGAGAGAGGGCTAGACGCGACAACCGCGGAGGCCAATTCTCCCTCTTCGGGGGGCAAGGGAGATTCCGTCTTGATTGTGGCGACGGCGGCGGTTCCCGAATCTGAGAGTTGAACTTTCGGCGGTGGTGGAATGAAGTCCAGCCCACTCGGGTTCATTGACGCATTTTCGGAAACCGAATGGGGAGCATCGGTCTCCGACGCCTCATTCGGTGTCGCCGTGGTCGACTCAGTCGCCGCGTCTTGGGACGATTCTTCATCCAATGTGACGATCTCTTCGACCATCTCCTCCGCGGCTGGAGTCTTAGGCTCGGCGGTTTCCGATTGGTTTGGCGCGGATCGCAAGCCGATGCCGATCACGGGTGGCTCGCCGCTGGACTTTGCCACGGACCGAGCGGGATTCGTGGCCGTCGTTGGATTCGAATTCGAGGGAACGCTGTTTAGGGTTGAAGTAGGTGGCGGCGGATTTGACGTCACATTCATGGGACGGGGCGCGGGCACGGTAGAAGTTCGTAGACGCGGATCGGTCGCTGCCGGGCGAGTCGCCACCGGCACCTTTGCGGGAACGTTCGCATTCGCGGAGACTTCTGGTCCCCTCATTGACGATGGTCGAGCCACCGATGGACGCATTGCGATCTCGGGCAATGCCTCATCACGCGGCGAGAGGCTTGCGCATCCGATCACGCACATCATTGCCAGCGACGGCAAACGGTGTCGAACCGTTCTCCATGCCTTCATACGTACCAGGCCTTTCGGCTCTCGCCACGGAGTCACGAAGGTGTCAAGTCGGTCTGTCGAGTCGGGAATCTTCGCGAGGCTATACCGGCAGCCAGAAAATGGATCAATAGGACTCTGCCGGCAAATCCTACCCGTCCGAGAACCTCGGGTTTTGTTGTCGATGTTCACGAATTGCTGGGGGGGAGGGGTTGCTAAGCGTTTATTGGAGAACGGTTTATGTTGATAATTGGTTTTGGGAAGAGATGGCGAGTCCAGGAGTCGATGTCCGAGACGTCGAGAAGGGAAGATCCGTTTTTGCTGACGTTCAAAGGGATTCCGGAGGCGCTAATACGCAGAATTCAGGGTCTTCGGACCTCTCGATCTGGAGCGTGACGTGTTCGATTCCGAAGCGGTCGTGGAGTTCCTTTTGAGCGCTTAGCAAAAGCGGATCCTCGTTTTCAACCGTCGGTTTGACGAGATGGGCGGTTAACGCGACTTCCGTCGTGCTCATTGCCCAGATATGTAGATCATGGACTTGCGTGACTCCGGGAAGCGTGGCGAGGTACGTCTCTACTTTCCCGGGATCGATTCCTTCTGGTACCGCTTGCATGGCCAGGTTCACGGACTCCCGCAGGAGGCCCCAGGTGCTCAGGAAAATGACCAACGAGATGGCGATGCTGCTCGCGGGATCGAGCCAATTCCAGCCAGTGAATTGAATCGCGAGGCCGATCGTGACGACCCCCAGGGAGACGGCGGCGTCGGCAGCCATGTGCAGAAAGGCGCCCCGGAGATTTAAATCTTCCTTTTGGCCACGGAGGAACAAGAGAGCCGCCAGCGAATTCACGATCACGCCAACCGCCGCCACTACGACGACCGTCATCCCAGCCACCTCCGCGGGCTGAGAGAATCGTCGAATTGCCTCCCAGCAGATGCCGAGGATCGCGGTGAGCAGGAGCAACGAATTTGTTAACGCGGCGAGTATCGTGGATCCACGCCAACCATAGGTTCGCCGTTGGCTCGGTCGAATTTGGCCCAAGGAATGTCCGATCCACGCGATCGCGAGCCCAAGGACGTCGCTGAGGTTATGCCCGGCGTCTGAAAGCAACGCCAACGAGTTCGACCAAAAACCAAAGATCGTCTCCGCGACCACAAATGCGAAATTGAGCGCGATGCCGATGGCGAAAACTCGTCCATAGTTGGTGGTGCCGTGTTCATGCCCCATGGCGAAGTTCGACCTCCCTTCACTCCGCGAAAATCATCGGCCACCATCGTGAGTCATTGATTTTTGATTCGTCGATGGTCGACGTTGCAATGATAACCCGGTTCCGCGGCCGCGTCTTGCGCGGGACTCCGAGATGGATTCATCGGATCGGGTTCGAGTCACGCATGTGTGCCAGGCTTGTCGAGCAGGTTTTTTCCCTGTGTGCATGCTCGTCGATTCAGGCGATGCGAAAAAATCAGTTTCCCTTTTCGCGTCGAGGTTGCTACAGATGGGACAAAATGACGGCGACAGGGGATGGAAGCAACGCTGGCTCAGGGGAGCCGCCGTCGACAAAGCATCCGAGGGGAAACGGAATGGTTAAGCGCAATTGGCTGATGGCATGGCTCGCAATCTTGATGGGTGGCCTGACGGCCCAGGCGGACGTTCGACTGCCCGCCATCATTGGGAACAACATGGTGCTCCAGTCGGACATGCCCTTGCCGATTTGGGGTTGGGCCGATCCCGGAGAGGAAGTAAAGGTCCGCCTGGGTTCGAGCGAAGCGTCGACGAAGGCGGGACCGGATGGCAAATGGCGCGTGACCCTTCCCGCTCAAAAGGCGAATGCCAAGCCGACGGAAGTGACGGTCACTGGCAAGAATTCCATCAAACTAACCAACGTTCTCGTCGGGGAAGTCTGGGCGGGATCCGGCCAATCGAACATGCAGTGGTCCGTGGCGATGTCCAAAGACAAGGACAAGGAGATACAGGAGGCAAAGTATCCCAATATTCGCCTCTTCCTCGTCCCGTTGCGTCTATCGCCGTACCCGCTCGAGGACGTGGAGGCCCGTTGGGTGGAATGTAGTCCGGAGACGGTCCCCAACTTCTCCGCGGTGCTATACTTCTTCGGCCGCGAGATTTACCTCAAGGAGAAGGTGCCCGTGGGGCTGATCGCGGTCTCTTGGGGCGGTTCGCGGATCCAATCCTGGATCACCTATGATCAGTACGCCGCTCAGCCCGAGTTGAAGGGGGAATTGGCGGAGTTCGACAAGGCGAAAGCTGATCGTCAAAAGGTGATGGAAACGCGAAAGCAGCTGTTTCCCGCCGTCAAGGCCTGGGTCGCCGCCGCCGAGAAGGCGCTCGCCGATGGGAAGGATCTTCCCGATGGACCATCCATTCCCGCCGACCCGCTCAATCAGTTCGGGTCCCATTCCGGCATGTACAACGGCATGGTTCATGCACTCGTTCCCTATGCCATTCGTGGTTTCCTTTGGTATCAGGGAGAGTCGAACCGTGGGCAGGGCATGCACTATCACCAGCTCATGCGCGGCTTGATCACCAATTGGCGAAAGCTTTGGAACCAGGGAGATTTCCCGTTCCTCTACGTTCAACTGGCCCCTTACCATTACGACAACAACGAAACCTTGCTCCCCGAAATTTGGGAAGCACAAACCGAGACGCTAAAAATTCCCGCAACGGGAATGGCGGTGACCACGGACATCACGACCGTTCGCGACATTCATCCGCCGAATAAGCAAGACGTTGGCAAACGGCTGGCCCTTTGGGCGCTGGCGCACACTTACGGCCACAAAGACCTAGTTCATTCCGGTCCGCTGTATGAATCGATGGCGGTTGAAGGGAACAAGATCCGCGTGAAATTCAAACACCTAGGAGGCGGCCTGGTCGCCAACGATGGAAAGGCGCTGACTTGGTTTTCCATCGCGGGGGAGGATAAACAGTTCCATCCCGCGACCGCGACCATCGATGGCGATTCGGTGCTGGTGACATCACCGAACGTGGCCAAGCCGGTTGCGGTTCGATTCGGATGGAATCAGGATGCGGAGCCGAACTTCGCGAACAAAGCGGGGCTCCCCGCCTCTCCTTTCCGCACCGATCGCTGGACGGACGCCAAGAACGCGCCGGCAAACTGATCCGGTTTTGGCTTGTATCTCCCCTGCCACGGGGCAGGGGAGACAAGGCAATCTTTAGCCCGCGGCCGCTGTGCCAATGGTTCGAAGCCAGTCCGACTGTTTCCTGTCTCGCGGAAGTGACCTGTCCGCGTGACAAGCGTTCGCCTTTCCGGTGGGTCGTTCCTGCGCACTCTTTTCCTCGTGAAAATCCTCCTTGTTTTCCCGCCGGTTTTCGCGCGGAAATCCGATCCCCGTTTTGGCGGTATCGTGAGTGGTAGGGGGAGGCATTCGGTCGGGCGGCGGGTATCTCGGCCGATGAGGGGGTCGTTTCGTGGAGGGGTACGAGCGACCGCGGCAGAAAAATCATGCTAGATCAATCCGCGAGGACCTGATCCAATGATACAGGTACCTCTGCGAGGTCGCCTTGGACTTGGGTTGCGGCCGTGAATGCCGGTTTCTCTAGGCCCGAACGGAACCCCATTGGTGATCGGCATTGTCGGCCGAAAACGCACTTCTCGCGATCCCAGCGAAACATTTCTTTCCACACGGGGGGCGATTGCCATGAGCAGTATCATCACGTTCGAACATCCGACGTTGATCATGGGGCGGCAGAATTCGGTGAGTGGCGGGGTCTTCGACGCCGATCTGGACGATGGCACTTGCACCGACAACGACAATGCGGAACTCTATTTGATGATGCGCATTTACTTTTACGACGCATTCAACGATCCGAAGATCGTCACCAAGGACCCCGCGGATCCGAAGAAAGGTTTCGCCAAGGATCACGGCGGCGTCGAGTTTCATTGCAAGCCGTGGTCTGCCGGCGATTTCACCGCGTGGAAGAGTAAGCTTCTTCGTACCTGCCAAAAGTTTTGGCATGGACGATTCTGGCTCGAAACACCCACTTCGTACAAAGGGCTCGATTTCAGCAAAAATGGAAAAAAGTATCGGCCGAACGTGTGGTGCCGATTTGAACTCTCGGCGGCAGACAGCGACGCCGGCGCCCATTTCAAGGTCGCCGTCGCGAATATCAGCGGGCCCAAGAATCCGACACACGGGTTTCAGTTTCGCTCGAACATGTTTCTCTATGACGTCCAGGACCCCATCAACACCAAGAAGCACGAGGTGGGTCACCTTCTTGGCCTCGATCACCCAGGGGGAAACTGCAACAACGCTGCCTGCTACGCGGACAAGCCTGGTTTTCCCGGGGACGTGATGGGAAGCGGAAACAAGATTTATCCGCACCATGCCGCACCTTGGCAGAAAGCCATATCTCTGATCACATCGACGACCGCGGCGGATTGGAAGGCAAGCCGAACCAAGGTCTTTCCGAAGAAGATCTAGTCCGCCGATGATGAGGCCACCCTTGGCGAATGGTGGGGGCCACCTGCCGAGACACGCACGGAGAGCATCGCAACTAGGAAACCCAAAACGTGGATGTGCGCGGCGCCGTGTAAGTTACATCCAGATGCGGCGTGTCCAATCGCTTACCCTCGGCCGTCAAGGACTGCGTGGCGGCCGCGACCAGACCACTGGTCAGCAGCGTCCGCTCGATCGGATAGGGCGGACGCCCGGTGGTAAAGGTCTCCTCCGCCTTGGACATGAGGGCGGCGGAATAGACCACGTTCGGATTCGGCGGTAGATAAAACAATGTGGAAAGTGGCTCGGATTGCCCCGTTAAGCGAGCCGCGAACGTGAAATCCTCCACCAGCCCATTCATCAGGAACATCGTTCCCTTCAAGCCGTCGCGGTATTCAATCCGGTACGCGACCGGATCCTTGACGAATTGCTGCATCTGTTCGCGCGTCGGGCGTCGATGGCTGTAGGTTTCCGGCTGCTTGAGAGTTTGCGTTCGGGCGATGCAGGCATCAAACAGGGCTGGGTCCCAACCTCCCTTGTCCCAGGAGCCAGCATCCATGGCCTTCCACACCGCGTCCCCCCGGAGTGCCTGGATGGCGGCCACGCCCGTTTCGCCACCCTTTCGTCGTTCCGCCATGCACTGCATGACTTCCAACGCGTGAAAGTCGTAACTGTCGATTCCCCCCATCGCAAGGGAAAGGACTTCGTCCACCTCGGAGTTGTAGGGAAGGTCGACGGCCGGCATTCGCCAGGTCACCGGGAGCGACGAACCGGCGAGAAATGGGATCTTTAACTCACGCGCGATGGCGACCATTTCCTTGGCCCATTCCCATTTCCACGACAGGTGCTTGTCATTGAAGATGGGCACGACCCGGCCATCTTCGCGAAAAACATCCGAGGTCTGTTTGAAGAACTCGTAGCGAGGGTACATCGTTTGGCCGAACTCGCTCTGGGGATACTTGCCGTGTTCGCCGATGATGAGAACGGCGTCGACATCGATCATATTGCCCCCGCAGCGCAATGCCTCCGCGACCGTGGGATAGATGGTAAAGCCAAACTCTTTCGCCCGCTGTCGACTCAGGTCGTTTTCCGGCGTTTGGTCAACATAGGCCGAGACCACTTCAAACGGCGGCTGATGCCAACGACCTTGAATCGGATACCCGACGAGAAAACGCTCCGCCATGTGCCACGCGTGCGAATGGTAACGCCACTCGGTGGTGATGACCGCTAGTCGCCGTTTACGATTCTTGTCGGCTGCGAACAAGGAACCCGCCGGGAAGCAGAGTCCGGCGCCCAAGCTGCCGAGAAACGCGCGACGTCCAAGCATGTGTGTACTCCCTCGGCCGCTTCCATTAGAGTTCGAATCACGGACGTCGAGCATTCGGGACGGTTCGTAAAAGCGGCTTTTCAAAGTTTCAAGCGGTGGTTGTCCGGGGCGATTTCACGACATCGTACCGAGTCGGACGGCAGCCGTGCCAACTTTTTGACGAGAGTCGCGGGATCGGAAGGGAGGATTCGCGGAGCCGGCAATTGGCCGTGTTTCGATTCCCGTGGATACGGGGGCGTACCAGAGGGTTTGCCGACTGGCTGGTCAGGCGGTGCATTGCCCCTAGAATTCACAAGTGTCCCCAATGTTTCACGATCGTTGGCAGGGAACCGGGCGCTGAGATTACGGCATTTGAAGGGATCGCCGTGAGTCGGAAAGCCGTCCTTGGACGAATTTGTCGAATGCTTGGGGAAGATTTCCGAAATTTCAGACCCGTTGGACGTAATGGCAAAATCCCGGTCGCGCACACGGATCACGCAGCCTGCCGTTGTCGACAGGCTAAAACCGCTTTGGCTCTCCGTGGTGGGTGCCAAACATAATAATCTCAAGGAGATCGACGTCCATTTCCCGCTCGGTCGGTTCGTCGCGGTCACGGGGGTTTCGGGAAGTGGCAAGAGTTCGCTCGTCAACGATATCCTTCGCGAGGCCCTGGCTCGCGATCTGAATGGCGCGAGTACCGAGCCGGGTGAACACGTCAAAATTGTCGGCACCGAGCATCTCGACAAGATCATCGACATCGACCAATCCCCGATCGGTCGAACGCCCCGCTCCAATCCCGCGACGTATATCAAGGTCTTCGATGAAATCCGCGATCTTTTTCGGCAACTTCCGGAAGCGAAAGCACGCGGCTACAAGAACGGCCGCTTCAGCTTCAATGTGCCGGGCGGGCGCTGCGAAGGGTGCGAAGGAAACGGCTCCAACCGTCTCGAGATGGACTTCCTTGCCGACGTCTGGGTGACCTGTCCGATCTGCGAGGGGCGGCGATTTAATCGAGAGACATTACAGATCCGTTTCAAGGACAAGAGCATCCATGACGTTCTCGAGATGGACGTCGTCGAGGCCATCGAGCATTTTGAAAACATCCCTAAGATTCACGGTATGCTCAAGACGCTGCATGACGTCGGGCTCGACTATTTGAAATTGGGTCAGCCCTCCCCCACGTTGTCCGGCGGCGAGGCTCAGCGGATCAAACTGGCACGCGAGTTGACGAAGCGGTCGACAGGGCGAACTTTCTACGTCTTGGATGAACCGACCACGGGGCTCCATTTCGACGACATCAAAAAATTGCTCGCCGTCCTCCATGGCTTCGTGGATGCGGGGAATACCGTGGTCGTGATCGAGCACAATCTCGACGTCGTGAAGACGGCGGATTGGGTGATCGACCTTGGACCGGAAGGGGGCGTTGGGGGCGGCAGCATCGTTATCGTCGGCACGCCGGAAGAGGTCGCGACGTGCCCGGAAAGCCACACGGGGCGCGCCCTCCAGGAGATTCTCGCTCCTCCGAAACGAAAAACCAAATCGGCCGCGAAAGGACGAACTGGCAAACCCCTTGCCATACCCGCCAGCGCGCGCCGCTTCACCCATCTCGAAGTCGAAGGGGCACGGCAGCATAATCTGAAGGGAGTAACCACCAAGCTTCCCTTGCACGAGATGACTGTGTTTTGTGGCCCGTCCGGAAGTGGCAAAAGTTCGCTCGCCATCGACACGCTGTACGCCGAAGGGCAACGCCGGTACGTCGAGTCCCTCTCTTCCTACGCGAGGCAATTCCTTGGACAGGTGGAAAAGCCCGACGTCGAGCGTGTCACCGGGCTGGCGCCCGCGATTTGCATCGAGCAGAAGGCGCCAAGCAAGAGTCCTCGTTCAACGGTAGGGACGGTTACCGAGATCTACGATTACCTGCGGATTCTCATGACTCGGCTGGGAAAGCCGCATTGCCCCGATTGCCAGGTTCCGATCGGCACGCAGACCAGTGAGGAGATCATCGACAAACTGCTCGCCATGCCGGACGGAGCGAAGGTGTATGTCATGGCTCCCGTCGTACCCGTGGATGTCGGAGGATACGACGCACTTTGGCGGGACCTCCAGCGTACCGGTTTCGTCCGAATGCGGGTGGATGGCAAAACCCACGACGTTGCGTCTCCTCCCACCATCGACCGTCGCAGACATCATCAAATCGAAGTCATCGTCGATCGAGCCGTCATTCGTCACAACCAGCGCGGACGGATCGCGGATTCCGTGGAGGCGGCTCTCGACCTTGGTAGAGGAGTACTCCATGTCGCGCACGTGGCGGCGGACGTCGATGAGACCAAATGGCGCGTTGATCGATACAGTCAACATTTCGCCTGTGACCGTTGCGGACGAAGTTTTGAAGAGTTGACGCCGAATCAGTTCTCCTTCAACTCCCCGATTGGTTGGTGCCCGTCATGTGAAGGGCTGGGCGTGCAAGCGGGCGCTGGTACCGATTCCATGGCTGAGCGCGCTGGACTTTCCATTCGCGAAGGGGCCATTGCCGTCTGGCCGAACTTTTACGATCCCGAGAATCCGTTCGTCCAGGCAATCTCCTCGGTCGCCAGGCAGGTGGGATTTTCCCTGGATGAACCGTTCGACGACCTGGCCCCGGAACACAGCAAGGTCATCTTGCAGGGAACGGGTGAAGACTGGATCGAACTCGAAGGCGCTCCAGGTGTTCGCTTTCAATACAAGGGAATCTTTCCCGCGGTGAGCGAGGCGTCGCGAGTAAGTTGGGTGTATCGCCAGCGGCTCTCGGACCTGGTCGGAAACGTTACCTGTCCGACATGCGCGGGTTCCAGACTTCGCGACTATCCTTCCGCCACGCGGCTTTCGGACCGGACCATTGCCGAGTGGTGTTCGCTTCCCCTCGACCAATGCCTGGCCGATTTCCAGCGGATGAAACTGAATAAACTCGAGAAACAGATTGCTGGCGAACTTCTCCGTGAGATCGTGCATCGCCTGGAGTTTCTCGTCGATGTCGGACTGGACTATCTTTCTTTGGGACGTTCGACCCCAACGTTGTCGGGAGGCGAGGCTCAGCGAATCCGGCTGGCGAGCCAGCTGGGAAGTGGCTTGACGGGAGTTCTCTACCTTCTGGATGAACCGACGATCGGACTGCATCCCAGGGATAACGGACGTCTCCTGGCCGCGTTAATGAAGCTCCGTGATCTTGGCAATACGCTCGTACTCGTGGAACACGACCGCGAGGTGATCGACGCGGCGGACTACCTCGTCGATTTCGGACCGGGGGCGGGGCGCGAAGGGGGCACCATCGTCGCCGAGGGGAGCCCCGCCAAGGTCCGTCGACAGAAGGGTTCGCTCACCGGCAGGTATCTCAGCGGCGCGGAATCGGTCGCCGTTCCCTCGAACCGAAGGCCGGCAAACGGATCGAAACTTGAAGTCATCGGAGCCGCGCACCACAACTTGCGGCAGGTGAACGCGGCTTTTCCACTCGGTGCGTTTACCGCCGTCACCGGCGTGTCGGGGAGCGGAAAAAGTTCCTTGGTCACCGATATCCTTTGGGCGGCGCTCGCGCGTAGATTGCATCGAGCCCAGGTTAGTCCCGGAATTCACGAAGAGATTCGTGGCATCGAACTCATCGACAAGGTGATCAACGTCGATCAGCAGCCGATCGGCAACACGCCGAGCAGTAACTCTGCGACGTATACTGGCCTCTTCGATCTTATCCGCGAACTTTACGCGCAAATGCCCGAGGCCAAGGTTCGGGGCTATTCCGCCGGCCGCTTCAGTTTCAATAAGCCCGGTGGCCGCTGCGAAGCCTGCGAGGGAAGCGGGCAAAAACGGATCGAGATGCACTTCTTGCCGGACGTCTGGATTGAATGCGACGTCTGCCATGGCAAACGGTATACTCCCGAGACGCTCGCGGTGAAGTTCAAGGGCCGGTCCATTGCCGACGTGCTCGCCTTGAGCGCGAGCGAAGCCTTGGCGCTGTTCGAGAATATACCGAAGATTCGCCGCTTGCTTCAGACCCTCTGTGATGTCGGCCTTGGTTACTTACCCTTGGGTCAAGCGGCCCCCACGCTTTCTGGCGGGGAAGCGCAGCGCGTGAAACTTGCGGCGGAACTGGCGCGCCCGAATACCGGAAAGACGATTTACATTCTCGACGAACCAACGACCGGTCTTCATTTCGATGATCTCAAGAAACTTCTCGCCGTGCTGCACCGCCTGGTCGATCTCGGGAACACGGTGGTGGTGATCGAGCACAATCTGGACGTTATCAAGACGGCGGATTGGATCCTGGACATGGGGCCGGAGGCGGGGGATGGCGGCGGAGAGGTGATCTTCGCCGGCACTCCGGAGCAGTTGGTGGCCGCGATTGGTCCCGCCAAGGGCGTCGCCCCGAATCCCTCGCATACCGGCCGAGCGTTAAAGCCGGTACTCGAGGCGGGTCCGTTCGAGCAGCGCGCGATTTACGTTGCCGGCCAAGAAGAGCAGAAGCGAGACGGCGACATCGAGATTCATGAAGTGGGCAAGGACACGGCGATGCCGTGGGAGATCGACGGCCCACGATGGCACACCAACGATCGGGTGAGCCGATCGGGCCAACCCTGCCGTTGGGATGGCGAGGCCCTCTCATTCGTCGAGTCGGAGATTCAGCGTCTGGGAGTCTTCGCGCCCACGAATTGGGCGAACCGAAGCCTGGTGGAGATCACGGCGGCGAGGAAAAGCGACGGTTGGTTCTTCCACGCGTTGACGGGCGAGGAATGGCTTCTGCGAATGAAATTCAGGCCGGGTCGAGGCACGTTCCAAGGGGAACGTTTGGTTCAGAGTTTGGGTCTCAAGTCGCTCAACGAGATGGCGGAGATTCCCCTGTACTCCAACGAATCTAGGGTTCGCGTACGCCGCTTGCGGAGTCTGTTTCAAGAAGTGGAATTGACGGTCTACCGGGCCGACGAGATTCAGACGCCCGCGTTCCGCGAATTTCTTGAGAAAGCCGTCGCGTCGTTCACCAAGGCGATCGATCGCAAGGAGGGGAATCCGGAAGAAGCGATGCCTTGGAGCATCGAAGGGGAGAAGTGGCACAAGTCAAACAAGGGATTCAAGCCTGGCCGCCGTGTCGCCTGGGATTTGTCCCTCGTCGATCGTTTGTTCCGCGTGATTGAAGAAGCGACCCCAGACGGGATCTGGGACTTCAAGAGCCGCGATTCCGCCAAGAGACGATTCTCGCGTATCGGAATGGCCTGGGCGCGCATCATGACCAAGCAGCAGCGAGCGCTCGAACTACATCTCGTGGGTCCGAAGGGAAGGTTCAATCTTGCAGCCATCGATCAGTTTGGTGCCGGTCAGCAATTGCGCACGGGGAACGCCCGGTTTGATGCCATCCGCTTGTCCTTCCAATCCGAAGACGATATCTCGGTCCGGCGATTGACCGAGTTTTTGGAAGAGCACGCCGCCGCCTTCGTGGCCGAGTTTTCCAAGTCGGGTCTCGACGAGGAAGAATGATTCCGCCACGGCACGGACGATCTAGATAATTGTTAGAGCGCCCCGACGGGGAAGAACTTGTCCGCGATCTCGGCGGAGAGCAGTTCGTGATCGCAGAGATCCGCCAGGGAATCTACGACCAGGTCGGGGCGGTAGGCGTAGCGGACGAGGTCTTCGCGGCGAGTCCCCCCCGAAAGCACCAGCACCGTGCGGTAACCCATCTGGACGCCGCCAAGGATATCCGTCTCCATGGTGTCGCCGATCATGGTGGTCTCCGCGGTTTCCAACCCGAGTTCTTTGCGCGCTTGGCGCATCATTACCGGGCTCGGCTTGCCGACGCTGAAAGCCTTAATGCCGGTCGCGGTTTCCAGCATCGAGACCATGGCGCCGCAACCAGGTCGAAGGCCGGCGCGCGTGGGGCAGTTGGGGTCGAGATTGGTGGCGATCAGCTTTGCTCCCCCGAGAATCATGCGCACCGCCGTCTCGACCATTTCAAGAGTAAAGGCGCGGCCTTCCCCCACGACCACGTAGTCGGGATCGTGATCGACAATGGAGTAGCCGTACTGGTGCAAAGCCTGCAATAGGCCCCCTTCGCCGATCACGTAGGCCGTTCCTTCGGGCTTTTGTTGTGCGAGGAATTTTGCCGTGGCGGTGGCGCAAGTGAAGATGTCCCGGTCCCGGGCGTCGATGCCCATGCGCTGCAGTTTTTTGGCCACGTCCCGCCGCGTCCGCTGGCTGTTATTGGTGAGGAAGAGAAATGGAATGTCTCGATCGCGCAGTTGGTGAATGAAGTCGTCGGCGCCGGGAATCAATTCACTCCCACGATAAATCACGCCGTCCATGTCGATGAGAAAACCGATCTGTTTCATAATGGCAACTCCTGGTCCCCCTTGAGAGCGGGCACGCGCGCCGCTCCGCGCAAGAAAGTCGTGCGCTCGTTCCCAGAAGCTTAGCCGTTGGCGCGCTCCGAACCAGTGCCGGAGGCGGATTTCATGGTTACTTCACGAGGGATTCACCGACATCCATGCATTCCGACGTCGAATCGACTGCAGGTAACGAGAGGGAAGGTGAATGCCGTGCCGTGGGGGCAGGTCAGGCGATGACTCCCTTTTTGAGAATGAGGTTCGCGTAAAGGGCGGTCTCGCCGGTGGCCACGATGCCGAATGCCTGACGCGCGCGTTCGTAAAAGGCGAACCGTTCGACTTTTTCAACGCCTACATGCGTGCCGTCGACACTGTCGAGGATCTTTTGGTAGGTCGCCCATATGGGCGCGGGTTCCCCGGGCTTGTCCATGATGGCGGCCGGCTGCTTCACGAAAGAATCGAGCGGAAAGAGTTGGAGAATCGCCTCGAGCAACGCCGGTACGCCGTGACCGTCTGCGCGAACGAGCCTGCGGGCGTTTGCCACCGACGGAAAATTCGCGTCGGCGAGAACGATTTCGTCCCCATGTCCCATTTGCGCGAGCATCAGGAGCAATTCCGGAGAAAGAATGGCGGGGATCTTCTTGAGCATGGTGGTTCCCTATTGAAGGTTCAATGTTGGTGAGATTCAAAAGATCCCCCTGGCCCGCGTTTGTTAGAAAACGATGGGCCACGGGCTTCGTGTTCCAAGCCGCTCGGTCGCGTGTCGCTTGACTAGCTGACGCCGATCCTGGTTCCCGAGGGAACGACGGCATCCTTCAAAATACAGATGATACCGTCGCGGACGACATACATGTCGGTTTCTTTCGGTTCGACCCGATCGGGATTCTTGATAATGACGTCCGATCCGATGCGCGCGTTTTTGTCGACGATCGCTCCTTCGATGACGACGTTGTCGCCGATGCCGACGTCTGGTCTACCGAGCTGTCGATTGACTTCCCGTTCGGGTTCGAACTCGAAAAAGTCCGCTCCCATGACGAGGGTTCGGGTCAGTCGGACGTTCTTGCCGATGACGCTGCGAACGCCGATGACGGTCTGGTCGAGAGTAACGTCTAGAAGTCGGCAGCCGTCGCCGACCAGGGAGTCCTTGGAGTCCAAGCGGCCAATCAACGTGGCGGGCAGTGTTCTAGGTCGGGTGTAAACGAGCCCATGTTCCGAGGCGAAGGTAAATGGCGGCGGGAACTTCGCCATGAGCAGGTTGGCTTCATGGAACGATTTGACGGTCCCTATGTCCTCCCAATAGCCGTCGAAGACGAACGACTGCACCTTATGGCGGATGATGCTCGCCGGGAAAAGGTTGTAACCGAAATCGACGTGGGGATAGTTCACCAGTTCGTCATAAAGGACTTTCCGGTTGAACACGTAGATTCCCATGGAGGCAAGGTATGGCCTGCCGATGGGTGCCGTGCCGAACTCGCGAAAAATAGCCTGATCCGTCTCGAGTCCCGCCAGTTTGTCCACCGTGGGCTTTTCCACGAAGCCGACGACTCGTCCTTGTCGATTGAGGTTCAGAATTCCGCAGGAGGACGCTGTCGCGGCATCGACCGGCAAGGCACAAATCGTCATGTCCGCTTGCGATTTGCGGTGGTGCTGCAATAGAAGCCGAAAGTCCATGCGGTAAAGCTGATCGCCGGAGAGAATAAGAATCTCGTCCCAGTCGTCGCCGAAGTGTTTGAGGTTTTGGCGGACCGCGTCGGCGGTTCCTTGGTACCAGGCCTCGCTGCCGGTCCTTTGTTCCGCCGCGAGAATCTCGACGAACCCTCCGCCGAAACGGTCGAATATGTACGATCCTTTCACGTGCTGATGAAGGCTCGAACTCTGGAACTGCGTCAGGATGTACATCTGGTTCAGGCCACTATTGAGACAGTTGCTGATCGGGACGTCGATCAAGCGGTACTTTCCCCCAAGCGGAACGGCGGGTTTGGCTCGTTCCTTGGTCAGGGGATAAAGTCTTTGCCCACGACCACCCCCGAGGATCACGCACAGAGTCTTCCGGTTTGAACGGTAATTAATCATGGAAGCGAGGTCCGATTTTTCCGGTGAAAGTTGAACATCGTCCGGCAACGTTGCCATCCGCGAGGCGGGTAGCACGTTGGATTTGGTTCTCGTCATTCTTGTAACCTCTTAAGCGCCAACGGCGCGAACCGGAGGGATCTGGGGCACGTAGGACAAAGGTGCGTGCCGACCCGCGGTTTCCGGTTCCCCCTTGAGACACAATTCCAAGTCAAGGTTTTCCCAGATTACCAGTTTATCACCAAGACGGGTCATGACGCGAATCTCCCCGTCCTGGGAAACTACGAAACCGACGCCCCCGGCGTTCTCGTAGCAGTAACGCATCATGGCCCGGTGGCGCGTGCCAAATTGTTCGAGTTCCGCGGGTCGCAGGCGAGCGTGACTTCCTTCCGAGTCCGAGGCAACGAAAATGTCGCTCAATTCGGTGTCCGTGCGCACCTCGACACCAAACCCTTGAACCACCATGCTTCGATCCAGGAGCACGAATCCATCGACACAGGAAAGGGAGGCGATGAATCGGCAGGCCCCCAATGCCGCGTTTCGAAACTCGTCCCGTTGACTACGGATCTCGATCAGCTCGTCGTGCAGTTCCCGTGGTACCGTGTCCCCCGAGGGGTTTGGCGTCTGTTCCGCGATTTGGGCCTCCAGACGAAGTGCCAAGAGGTCTCTTTCCACCAGTCCCAAGAGGGACTTGGGAAGCCGGTCGTATTCCAACTCGTACTTGATGTTCAGGCCTTGGCGTGAATCGCTTGGCGCGAACAATAGACCCCCGCCGGTCTTGTAGTCCTGCATGGCGAGCAACGTGCGGCGAATCGCGTTGAGCCAGCGCACGAGTAACTCCCCTTCGACGCCCTTGGCGGCGAGACCGAAATGAGGTCGGGTCTCGAGCGCGTTTCGAAGATAGGAAGCGAGGTGGCTTCGAAGAATTTGGTGGACGGGACCCGCGCCGAGAGCGTCATAGTATTGCTCGACCAAGGCGTCGTGAGCGAGACTTCCGACCAGCGCGCCGTCCACGGAAACGGAGAGCTTTCCCACGCCTAGAATGGTCGCGGTAAATAGTCCCGGGCGAATGAGCCTGGCCCCCGCGTCGCTGGAGAAACGTTCTCCATGGCGCGTTTCCTGGTCGACCATTCCCCATATCACCAATCGATTCCCCTTGTCGGTGAATACCGAGATGGACGCGGCCGCGGGGTCGGCGGCTTTTGCCAACGAGGTCAAGGTTCCCACGTCGAAGGGAAGGGGAGTTTTGAAGCGATGGTGGTGGCGACGGTCCGCGGAGTCGCGGCCGATGATGGGGTCGATCCGGTCCGGGTCCGCGAAATTCATCGTGCAGACGACCGGCCGGCCCTCGATCCTCTTCAAGCTCGCGAAGTAAAGGGTTTCCAACAATCGGGTGAGCACGATACTCGAAGGCGCGGGTAAATGATCGGCTTGCAGTCGTGCTGCCACCAACCGCGCCAGATGATGAGGATATCGCGCTTTACGATACATTTTCCCGCGTGGGTTGAGGTCCGCATCGATTCCATGGAATTTCCATTCCGCCGCCTGAAGTATCCCGCGAGGATCCCGTTCCGCGTCCTCCGTTCGCGTGAACGAATTGCCGAAGGAGGAAGCGTGGCGTTATCGAGCACGGTCGGGCGGTTCGCGGTGGCGAAACGAGGTCCCATGGAAGAGATCTCAAGGGGCGGTCCGCCGTCGGCAAAGCCGACGCCAGCAATCCCATTCTCTCCATGCGACCGGTCCTATTGCCGCTCGGAAAAGTAATGCCGTGGCCCGGCGCCAATTCGAGCACGCAGCGACCACCAACGCCCTTCGAGCGACCGGGCCGCGAAATACGCCACTACTCTTCTGAAGCTCAATAGCCTTAAGGCAAATCGCTATGGATGCTCCCTAAGGCTGGTCTCATTTCGCGTTGTCTTGGCAAATGGTGCAAGGGGGCGCTATCGTTCATGATTGCTTTTGCGTCAACCCCAATTCGTACCGCGCGGCTGAGCGGTCGGATAGAGAACTATCTTTTCGCGCGGGGAATACGCCGTTGCCCGATTGATCGGTCCACTCTTGCTTTGGATCAACCATCGCTTCATGATCGATGAATGGTCGTCCACGCGAGCCATTTTCCAAAGCCGCGAGACGTGAAAGGGGATAGCGATGAACAAGCTCGGATGGGTGGTGGCGTTCATGGGGATCCTGGCCGCGACAATGCCGGTGGTGTTTTTTGCTGGGAAGGCGATAGGGCAGCCACAACCAAGACCGGCCGAACTGGATCTGCTCAACGGCTTCATCGGGGAATGGGACGGGTATTTCGGCGGCATGGATGACCCAAAGGCAAGCACGGTCAAAACCAGTTCGGAATGGGTGCTTGGCAACATGTTTGTTCAGTCGAAAGGAACCATTCGCGGAAACGATGAGAGCCATTCCATGATTCTTTGGACCTACGACGTCCAGAAGAAGGTCTACCGTCGATGGTTCTATTTCTCCTCCGGCGCGACGCTCGAGGAGATTGGCTACTACGACGCCGCGAGCAAGACATTCCACTTCCACAACGCGAACCCCGAGGGGTTTAACGGACTTCAGTCCACGTCAACCGTCAAGGTGGAATCCGATGACGCCAAGTCGTGGACCATGGAATTCAGCAGTTCCAAGCGGCCCCCGGTAAAAGTAATGGGGACGGCAACGCGACGTAAATAAACCTGTCAGCGGCGGATCAGCGAGGAGTTTTGTCTCGAGCATGAAGTCTCATGGAGACCTCCTGCAGCCAGTCGATGGGCGGGAGAT
>JAXMAQ010000030.1:0-83558 GCA_046350335.1 Planctomycetota bacterium | reverse complement strand
GCGCCCAAAGTTCGCTTCGGCTTTACTTGGAGAGGGAAAGGCCGTTTTTGGCGGAGTCGAATCCGGAGAGCCGGCTTCTCTTTCTCAGCCGGGCGGGTCGGCCCCTGTCCCGTGTCGATCTCTGGAAGCTGGTCAAGAAGTACGCCCGCCGTGTCGGAGTCGCCGATCGCGTAAGTCCACATACCCTTCGCCATAGCTTCGCCACCCACCTGCTCGCGCAAGGCGCCGATCTGCGCGTCATCCAGGAACTGCTTGGGCATGGAAACATCGCCACCACCCAGCACTACACCCGCGTCGATGCCACGCGCCTTAAAAAGATCCACGATCAATTCCATCCACGATCCTGAATCGTCGGCGAAATCCGCCTCGACTTCGCTGGAAGGTCGGCAGGCAGGTGGACCCCGCAAGGGGAAGGAAAAACGATCGTCCGCTTGTCTGCCGCCGGCTCCTTCATAGTTCATGGTTCAGAATCAACGTGGGCAGTCGGGGGAAAGACGGGAGCCTTTCCTGTAGGGATTGCCCCAGGAGCCAGTGTCTCGCGTCGCCGCGCGAGATCAAGGGAATCGCGCATGAGCAAGCGACCTCTTCTCGTCATCTTCATTACCGTGTTCGTCGATTTGCTCGGGTTTGGAATCGTCTTGCCCCTTCTCTCCGTGTATGCGGATAAGTTACAGGCGACGGCGGAAGAAGTGGGCTTGCTTTCCGCGTCCTTCTCCGCGATGCAGTTTCTGTTCGCGCCGGTCTGGGGACGCATTTCCGATCGAGTCGGACGTCGGCCCATCATCATCCTCGGGCTGCTGGGTTCGGTGATTTTTTACGCCGTCTTCGGATACGCTTCGGCGATCGGCAGTCTGACGTTAATGTTCGTTGCCAGAATTGGCGCTGGGCTATCGGGCGCGACGATTTCCACGGCCCAAGCCTACATCGCCGACTCGACCACGCCGGACAAGCGTACCGCGGGCATGGCGATCATCGGAGCCGCCTTTGCGATCGGCATGACCTTCGGACCGTTGATCGGCGGCGTCGCGTTGTTGTATTCCCATCCGTCGGAAGGAAACTTGAGCGCGGCTCCCGGCTACCTGGCCTCCGGCATCTCGGCTATCGCGCTCTTGCTCGCCATCTTCATTCTGCCGGAATCACTCAAGGAGGGGGAACGGGCAAAAAGCAGTGGATGGATGAACCTGACCAATTTGAAGCTCGCGCTCGCGAACTCGATTACACCCGCCTTGCTTCTTACCGCTTTCGTCGCCGTCTTTTCCTTCGCGAAATTCGAAAGCACTCTCTCGCTCCTCGCCGAAAAAGGATTCGGCTACACGAATCGAGAGATCTACCTCACCTTTACCTATATTGGCGTCGTGCTCACTTTGGCCCAAGGGTTCCTGGTGCGCAGGCTCGCTAAAAAAATGCCGGAAAAAAAGATGGCGATTCTCGGCGTCGTCGGCATGGTGATTGGCATGTTCTCGTTGCTTTACGCGATTTCTTCCCAATCCACATCGCATCTGCTGATCGCCTTGCCGATCCTCGTGATTGGATTCGCGCTCGTTTCTTCGTCGGTGCAGGGTTGGTTGTCCCGCACGGCCCGCGCGGACCAACAGGGTGGAATTCTCGGCATCAATCAGGCGCTCGCGGCGCTGGCGCGCATTCTCGGCTTCTACCTGGGAGTCAGCCTTTTGCTAGGCACGAAGATGTTCGGTTCGCTTGCCACCGAGCCGAATCTCAGTCGGCCGTATTGGATCAGTCTCGTCTTGATGGGGATTGCTTTTCTGCTCATTCTCTTGCTTCCCTCGCCGCCGAAAACCGATGGGGAAGTCCAATTGACGCACTGACGAGCGTCGGAAAAGAAATGTCGTAACGCCTGGGACGGTCACTTGGAGAACTTTGGCGAAAACCACATCGGGCCACGGATATAGCTTGTCTGGGCGGCAATAACGGCCCCAGGTCCAACACCCCCTCCATGCTCATTATTGAACTTTGGTGGAGCACAACCGATGACCGTGGAAATTCGTCGCGTGGTCGAGTTCGACGGTTCGATTTTCGAACGAGTCGGGATCGACGTCTTTGACGCACCTCCGAGAGCCGAATATCTCCGCGATTACCTCTCCGATCCAAGTCATCGGATGGTGATCGCCACGTCACATGGAGAGATCGTCGGCCAGATTGCCGCCGTTCTGCATCGGCATCCGGACAAGCCGACGGAACTCTATATCGACGAGGTGGCGGTGACGCCGGCGTTTCAGCGCCAAGGCGTGGCCCAGCGAATGATGGCCGAGATGATCGCTTGGGGATGGGAATTGGGCTGCATCGACGTTTGGCTCGGGACGGAAACGGACAATGAGTCCGCCAAAGCCCTCTATGCACGCTACGCCGAGCCGGAGCCTTTCCTGATGTATCTCTGGAAAGTGCATGCCGTGGATCGGTGAGGGGCGCTTCTGACGTCCGGCGGCAGAGGAGCCGTTGCCCATGCCGCCGTCATCCATCGTCTCTGTCGTCCCTTAGAGGCCTGTTGAACAATTCAATCGCGGCGCGCCGGGATAGGTCCCCTAGGGATATCGAGACCGCGAGCTTGGTAACACCCACCGGCTTGTGGACCGATCGGCGGTATCGCGAGTTCTCAACAGGCAGTTAGATGTCGTAGTAGAGGCAGAACTCGTACGGGTGCGGGCGGAGGCGGACGGCGTCGATCTCTTTTTCCCGCTTGTACCAGATCCAAGTGCTAAGCACGTCTTCGGTGAAGACATCCCCTCGGAGCAGGAACTCGTTATCCCGTTCCAAGGCGTCGAGCGCTTCGGATAAAGAGCCGGGGGTGTGGGGAACCGATTTGAGTTCCTCCGGATCGAGATCGTAGATATCCTTGTCCAGCGGTTCGCCTGGATCGATCTTGTTCTGAATGCCGTCTAAAGCCGCCATCAAGATGGCGGAGAACGCCAGGTAAGGATTGCACGAACTGTCCGGGCAACGGAACTCGAGACGCTTCGCCTTGGGGCTGGGAGAGTACACCGGAATACGGACCGACGCCGATCGGTTCCGCCGGCTGTACGCAAGATTGACGGGCGCCTCATAGCCGGGCACCAGCCGCTTGTAACTGTTCGTCGTGGGATTGGCAAAGGCGCACAGGGACGGCGCATGCTTGAGGATCCCGCCGATCGCGTTCATTGCCATGTCGGAAAGACCGGCGTACCCGCTCCCCGCAAAGAGGTTTTCTCCCTTCTTCCACAGGGAAAGGTGCGTGTGCATGCCGCTGCCATTGTCCATGAAAATGGGCTTGGGCATGAACGTCGCCGTCTTGCCGTGTGCCCGCGCGACATTCTTGACGACGTACTTGTACCAGAGTAGTTGGTCGGCCATTTTGACCAACTCATTAAAACGCATATCGATTTCCATCTGGCCCGCGGTCGCGACTTCGTGGTGCTGGGCTTCGATCTGAATGCCGCACTCCGCCATGCGAAGAACCATTTCGGTTCGCAAGTCCGCCATGGAATCGGCGGGTGGCACGGGGAAATAACCCTCCTTGTACCGGATCTTGTAGCCAAGGTTCGGCGTCTCGGTGCGGCCACGGTTCCACTGACCTTCCATGCTGTCGATGTGGTAATAACCTTCCCGTTCGTTCTGGTCGAAACGAACGTCGTCGAAGACGAAGAATTCCGATTCCGGACCGACATAGCAAGTGTCCGCGATGCCGGTGGATTTCATGTAGTTGACCGCCTTGCGGGCGACGTTGCGGGGATCCCGCGTGTAGTCTTCCTTGGTGAGTGGATCCTGGATGTTGCAAATCATCGCCAGAGTGGTGTGTTTCATGAATGGGTCGATGATCGCGGTGTCGGCTTGCGGCAAAACGAGCATGTCGCTTTCGTTGATCGCTTGCCAGCCGCGGATACTGGACCCGTCGAAGCCGAGCCCTTCCTCGAAGGTTTCTTCGGTGATGGTCTCTGCCGGCACCGCGAAATGCTGCCAAATGCCGGGAAAGTCCATGAACCGCAGGTCCACGGCTTTCACTTCACGTTCCCGGATCAACGCAAGTACTTCACGAGGCGTCACGGCAAAACTCCTTCTCGACGCTGTCGCGCTTCCCTTTTTACCCGTCGGACACCGAAGTGTGTGAGCTTGGGGTTTCCCGATCGGTTCGAGATGAAGTCGCGAACGGTTCCCAGGCAATTTCGAGCCATGCCACGATGGAATGGCCCCTGTTCAATCCAGGACCCCCGAAAATCAACCCCGCAGACGTCGAACGAACGGTCCACCGACGGGCCTAAGCCGCCGCCGATGAGCAGTACTTATCACGCTGGTTGCAGCGGAAACAGAACTGCGATTGCCGCCCTCCAGGGTTCCTCGATCGAGGGTCCGCTCGCGAGAGTGATCCCTGGCGAAATCGCTGCTCTTCTCCAATGTCAGCATCTAAGAATGAGCAATCGCGGTGCCGACGTTTCATCACGGATCCCGGGATCGGTTTTTTCTAAAAAACTGCACGGGATTCGCCCGCATTTGAACGGAGCGATGGTTGGTTTGCAAAGAAAATCGGGATTGGTTCGCCCATTTTTTGGGCGAAACTGACGAATGCCTAAGCAAGTGATGCAACGCACGATGAATGTCCCCTCCCGCAGAGAAGTCGTTACAGCGGCAATAGCCAGCGGCGTATTCAACATTGCCTACGCCTTGGCCGCCGTTTTGGTGGGTTATCCGTTTCCCGTGCGGCAAAGCGGAAATGCCACCGTGCCAAAATCGGGGGGAATTCTCGTGGTGGGTAACCATCAGGGGTTCCTCGATCCCATCGTCATTGGCTTGACCTTGCCACGGAAGGCGAGCTACTTGGCGCGGGCAAGCCTCTTTAAGTTTCCCCCGTTTGGCTGGTTTTTGCGCTGCCTGAACGCCATTCGCCTCGATCGTGACGGCGTCGCTAAGGAAGGCATTCGCACCAGCTTGCGGGTCTTGGAAGAGGGGGGTGCCCTGGTGCTTTGGCCCGAAGGGACCCGTACCTATGACGGTTCCGTGAGCGAACTCCGACCGGGAATCCTGCTCCTGTTGAGAAGAACACGGGTTCCGATTGTTATCGCGGGGGTTTCGGGTTCTTATGAGAGTTGGCCCCGCAATCGGCTGTTGCCATTCCCTCGGCCTGTGTGGATTCATTACTCGTTATGGCGTTTCGACAAGGAGATGGGGGAAACGGAGACTCTGACTTCGCTCCGTGAAGCCATTGAATCGGCGATGCGAGAGGCGGAGGCCAGGCGTCTGCGAACCTTTGGCCGCTAGCGAAGTGTCCGTTCAAAAGCGAATCTCAAGAAGAATGGAAGTTTGCTGACCGATTCCGCCGAGAAAAAGTCCTGCGTCTCGTTGACTTGGAAAGACGCACTAATAGATTCGTAAATGCTTCCGTGAACACAGGCCTAACGCGTAAAGCCCTTTGGGGCATTGGTTGGTATGTTTTCACGTAAGGGCGTATAGCTCAGTTGGTTAGAGCGCGTCGCTGATAACGACGAGGTCCTTGGTTCGAATCCAAGTACGCCCACTGGCGGGAGCGCCAAACCCTGGGGACGTAGCTCAATTGGGAGAGCGCTGCTTTTGCAAGGCAGAGGTTGCCGGTTCGATCCCGGTCGTCTCCATCCCTAGCTTGGCGGATGATAAAAAAACTCTTCTGCCGGGTGGTTGACTCAGAGATAGGTTCTCCCTAATATTGAACCTGTCGCCGCAAACGGCCGACGAGACGCAACGGATGGCAACGAGTTGGTCCTGTCGTCTCTCCCGAAAAGAAAAAATCGGGAACATTCGTTCAGAGACTTGAAAACGGATCTTTGATCCATAAGTTGAACGAGAGTGGTTGAAAGCAACTCCTCTTGAATGAGAGGGGTTGCTTCCAGTCACTGTCTGGAAGTCTGCCGAAGAGACACTTAGGTGTTTCGCGTTGGACATTTGCTCTTTGACAATTTGGTAGCGGGCGAGACGAGCAGTTTCAATCGCTTGAATCGGTGTGACTCCTTTCAAGTGGGGTCGGATCGATGGCAAGCGACGAGAAAGCTGTTAGGAATTGGATCCATTTAGAACGTCTTCAGTAGCAATTGGTTAGTTGGCAGTTTTGCTGGTTAGCCAGAAGAAGACACATCGAAAACACTTAAGGATTCGGATCCAAGTGCTTTTGTGGGCGTAAGTTCATGGGATTACTTGGTGAAGGCAGGTCCGAGGGATGAATCGATGTGGCCAAGCTACTAAGGGCACATGGTGGATGTCTAGGCGCTAGAAGGCGATGAAGGACGTAGAAGGCTGCGAAAAGCCCGGTCGAGCTGCCAAACAAGCTTTGAAGCCGGGATCTCCGAATTGACGTACGCTGAATACATAGGCGTACGTGGCGAACGGTGGGAAGTGAAACATCTCAGTACCACCAGGAAAGGAAAGCAAACGCGACTTCCCTAGTAGCGGCGAGCGAACGGGAAATAGCCCAAACCGTCGGCCATGTGCCGGCGGGGTTGTGGGGCCAGAAACATTTGACTCGATGCAAGCTGAACGTATCTGGAAAGTTCGACCATAGGGGGTGATAGTCCCGTAGGCGAATGCGTGAGAGTCAATATCTGGTACCCGAGTAGGACCTGACACGTGGAACCGGGTCTGAATCTGGGGGGCCCATCCTCCAAGGCTAAGTACTACCTAGCGACCGATAGTGCACAAGTAGGGCGACCGAAAGATGGGAAGAACCCCTATAAGGGGAGGTTACTGAACCTGAAACCATGTGCTTACAAGCTGTCGAAGCCCTATGCCACCTTCGGGTGGAATGGGTGACGGCGTGCCTTTTGCATAATGATCCGGCGAGTTACGGTTGTTGGCAAGGTTAAGCGGTTAAGCCGCGGAGCCGTAGCGAAAGCGAGTCTGAATAGGGCGTAAAGTCAGCGGCCGTAGACGCGAAACCCGGTGATCTACCCATGGGCAGGTTGAAGCGCGTGTGATAACGCGTGGAGGACCGAACTCACTAATGTTGAAAAATTAGGGGATGACCTGTGGGGAGGAGTGAAAGTCTAATCAAACCGGGTGATAGCTCGTTCTCTCCGAAATAGCTTGAGGGTTAGCCTCGGGACAACTACGTACGTGGGGGTAGAGCGACTGAATCGGAATGGGGGGCCACCAGCCTACTCATCCGAACCAAACTCCGAATACCACGACGACTATCCCGGGAGTGAGACTGCGAGGGATAAGCTTCGTAGTCGAGAGGGAAACAGCCCAGACCGCCGGTTAAGGTCCCAAAATCTAGCTAAGTGCGAAAGGAAGTTGGGACGCAGTGACAGCCAGGATGTTGGCTTAGAAGCAGCCATCATTTAAAAAGTGCGTAATAGCTTACTGGCCAAGCGTTCCTGCGCCGATAATGAACGGGACTAAGCTAGATACCGAAGCCGCGGATTAATCCGTTAGGATTGATGGTAGGAGAGCGTTGCACGATAGGTTGAAGCGAGACGGGTAACGACTCGTGGACGATGTGCAAGTGATAATGCCGGAACGAGTAACGATAAAACAGGTGAGAATCCTGTTCGCCGAAAGCCTAAGGTTTCCTGGGGAAGGTAAATCCGCCCAGGGTTAGTCGGTACCTTAGTCGAGGCCGAAAGGCGTAGACGATGGACAGCAGGTTAATATTCCTGCACCACAGGTAAATGCTGAAGAGGGGACGTCGATAGGATGGTGAGCGGAGGGCTAGAAATCTCCGTGCCGCAAGGCCGATGGCATTTATGATCCAGAAGTCATCTGAAAATCGACCTAGAAAATCCTCGTAGGGAAGTTACCGTGACCGTACTAAAACTGACACAGGTAGGCAGGGTGAAGATCCTAAGGCGCTCGAGAGAACCCTCGTGAAGGAACTAGGCAAATTAACCCCGTAACTTCGGGAAAAGGGGTGCCCCTGTGGGTGTCAAAGCCTATGGGGGCCGCAGAGAAATGGCTCTAGCGACTGTTTACTAAAAACACAGCACCCTGCGAACTCGTAAGAGGATGTATAGGGTGTGACGCGTGCTCGGTGCCGGTAGGTTAAGGGGAAGGGTTAGCCTTCGGGTGAAGCTCATAACCGAAGCCCCGGTAAACGGCGGCCGTAACTATGACGGTCCTAAGGTAGCGAAGTTCCTTGTCGGGTAAGTTCCGACCTGCATGAATCGCGTAACGACTGGAGCACTGTCTCCACGAGGGACTCGGTGAAACTGCATTCGACGTGAAGATACGTCGTTCCCGCGACAAGACGGAAAGACCCCATGAACCTTTACTGTAGGTTAGTATTGGGTTTAGGTCATGCCTGTGTAGTATAGGTGGGAGACTATGAAGCGGTGACGCCAGTCATCGCTGAGTCACAATGTGAAATACCACCCTGGTATTACTTGAATTCTAACCCCGTACCGTGAATCCGGGCGGGAGACAGTGCTAATTGGGCAGTTTGACTGGGGCGGTCTCCTCCAAAAAGGTAACGGAGGAGTGCAAAGGTACCCTCAGCCCGGTTGGCAATCGGGCAAAGAGCGTAAACGTATAAGGGTGCTTGACTGCGAGACCCATGGGTCGAGCAGACGCGAAAGCGGGCGTTAGTGATCCGGCGGTCCCGAATGGAAGGGCCGTCGCTCATCAGATAAAAGGTACTCTGGGGATAACAGGCTTATCTCCCCCGAGCGTCCATAGCGGCGGGGAGGTTTGGCACCTCGATGTCGGCTCATCGCATCCTGGGGCTGGAGAAGGTCCCAAGGGTTTGGCTGTTCGCCAATGAAAGCGTTACGTGAGCTGGGTTTAGACCGTCGTGAGACAGGTCGGTCCCTATCTGTCGTGGGCGTAGGAAACTTGAAGGAGTTCTTTCCCTAGTACGAGAGGATTGGGAAGGACGAACCTCTTGTGTCCCAGTTATCACGCTAGTGGTACCGCTGGGTAGCGAAGTTCGGCTAGGATAAGCGCTGAAAGCATATAAGCGCGAAGCCATCTCCAAGACTAGGTTTCCATGCTCTTTGAGCTGAAGACCCCTGGAAGACCACCAGGTTGATAGGCTGGGTGTGTAAGGGTAGTAATATCCTCAGCTAACCAGTACTAACGGTCGAATGCTTGGCCACATTGATTCATTTCTCGTAACCAGTTTCTCGCTAAATTGCTCGTGCTCGCTACCAAATGACAAAACAACGGCGTTGTACCTTCGGGTACTCGCTCAGAGCTTGCTGGTGCTTAGATCCAGAGGGCCACACCCGTTCCCATTCCGAACACGGCCGTTAAGCCTCTGGAACCGATGGTAGTGCCCACCGGTGCGAAGTAGGTTGTGCCAGCTTTTAAATAAAAGGCCGGCGTCGCATACGCGACGCCGGCCTTTCGTTTTGCGCTAACCCATTCGGCCGGCAGGGTGAGCCTCCTGAAGCGTCGATGATCCTTCGGTGTGTCGGACGAAGCAACTTTTGGAAACCGTCGACTGCTCGCGTCAGGACACGCCCACCTTGCGGCAATGGACGTAAAGTCCGCAGTAGCGAACGCCCGTGGTGGAGATCGGCACTGAAAACGGGGCCCGGGGAGAGATGAAGATCGGCTAAAATGGACCCGCATTTTGAACTCCGTCATGCTGTAAGCCTGGACAGGCGACCAGCAGTCGGAGGCAAGGATGTTGACGGTGGACGATTACGCGCAGATCCGGCGGGCACATCGTGATGGCATGAGCATTCGTGAGATTGCACGTCGCTTCATCATTCCCGAAAGAGCGTTCGCAAGGCTGGCCGAGTCGGTGCCGGGCGTTATCAGCGAACGAAGAGTTGGCCGACGCCGAAGTTCACGGAGCATTTCCGGCTGCTGGTGGACGAGATCCTGAGGGCCGATGAGTCGGCGCCGCCGAAGCAGCGGCATTGGGGAACTCGAATCTTTGAGCGTCTTCGCGACGAGCATCGCGGCCTCTATACCGGCGTCGCTACGAATCGAGTTCGCCGCTATGTGCAGAACCTGTCGGCTGCAGAAGCGTGAGATCTTCACGTGCCTCTCGTCGAACGAGCCGGGCCAGCGCTGCGAGTGCGACTTCGGGCATATCGCGGTCGACTTTCCCGAGGGCGGCAGAAGGTACCGGTCTTATTGGTGACCTGGGCCTACTCGAATCATGCCTTTGCGATGGCATTGCCGACAGGTGAGTAGAGGCCATCTTGGCCGGTTCGGTTGCCGCTTTCGATTTTTCGGAATAGCGCCGCGTGAGCTGTGGTGGGACAACCCGACGACAGTCGCAAAAATTCTGCCGCGGGCGAGATCGCGTGCCTCACGAACGTTACAAGGCTCTGTGCAGCCGATGTCATGGAGCCTCTCTTCTGCATGCCGGCGTGGCGATGGAAGCCGCACGTGGAGAATCGGGTCAAGCTCATGCAGCGGCGGCAGGCCACGCCAGTTCCTCAAATGCAGAATCTTGCGGAGCTCAATGAACATCTGCGCCGCTGCTGTGAGGCCGAGCAGACGCGAACGGCAGCGAACAACGGGCGAACGATCGGCGGCTGTTCGAAGAAGAACGCTCTCGTGGCGTGCCCTTGCCGGACCACCGTTCGATCCCTGCGTGCGGCAATCGGGAGACGTCGACAAGTATCGACGGTGGCCTTCGACAAGAATCGCTTCAGCGTCCCGCTCCTGTGCCTTCCGGTCGGTAACGGTCAAGGGCTACATCGATCGCGTCGAGATCGTCTCCGACAATGACGTCGTTGCGACACGTACGCGCAGCACGGCCATGGCGAGAAGTTGCTTGAGCCACTGCATTTCTCGTGTCGCTCACGACGAAGCCGGCGCTCGTGGACCATAGCGATCTGTACAAGCAATGGAAGCTGCCGGCCGTCTTTGGTCAGGTTCGCAAGATCTTCGAAGAACGGACGGCCGCGTGCTGGAGCCCGACATTACATCCGCGTCCTGCAGCTGCTTGCCGACTTCATCCCGTCGACGAATTAGCAGCGCCATCGCGCTGTCAATCGCACTTCGCTCGATGCCATGGATATTAGTCGACGGCTGCCAGGCGGTTGCGCTGACCAGGGCTTCGAGTCCCGAATCCACCTGACGAGAAGGACTGTCTCTACGTGATAGTTTGGCAAGCGTTCGTTCGTCGAACACCGATCTGTCTCATTTCAACAACCTGCTGTTCCAAGGAGGAACGAATGTCCGACATCAACCACCAATTGCTGAAAGCCAACTTGCGTCAGCTCAAGCTGCCAACTATGGGAGCCGAGTTCTCCAAGCTCGCTCGCGAGGCAACCAGTTCCGGCCAGACCTATGAGGAGTACCTGCTCAGGCTCACCGAGTTGGAGGTCACCGCTCGTCAATCCAATGCCTTAACTCATCGCATGAAGCTGGCTGGCTTCCCCGCAGGCAAGGACCTCGACGTCTTCGACTTCAGCGCGACGCCGAGCGTCAACAAGCAATTGGTCCTGGAGCTGGCGCGGTCAGTGGATCGCTGACCGATTCAACTGCTGCCTGGTGGGAAATGTCGGCACCGGCAAAACCCATCTCGCGGAAGCCCTCGGGCGCAGTGCGTGCCGCGAGGGTTATCGAGTTCGCTTCTTCACCGCCGGCCAACTGGTCACGAAGCTGGAAGAGGCACGAAGCACTATCAGCTCGAACGCTTCCTCGCGCGCTCGACAAGATCGATCTGTTAATCGTCGACGAGCTCGGCTACGTATCGTTCAGTCGAGTCGGTGCCGAGTTGCTTTTCAGGTCTTCGCCGATCGCTACGAACGCCGTAGCCTGCTGGTAACGACGAATCTGGAGCTGCCGACTGGGGCCAGGTCTTTCAAGGCGAGCGGATGACGGCCGCTTTGCTCGACCGGCTTACTCACCGTTGCCACATCTTTGAAATGAATGGCGAAGTTATCGCTTCCGTGAGTCGATGAAATCAAGGAAGGAAAAGAAGACCAAGTGACATTCGTTCAGTGAGCAGCACTCTCTCCCGAGATGCCGGCGCCACTGACCCTTCCCTAAGACCCAGGTGGGCCCCATTTCGGCGCCCGATCGGGCCCATTTTCATGCCGATCTCCACGTGGGGAGAGGCGAACGATTAGAAGACGAGAAGTAGACCGGAACTCGCGGGCGACGCTCGTCAACTAGCGGCTAGTTAGCCGCACAACGCTCACACCGCTGATGCCAGGACGATGATGATCCATGCAACGGCAAGAGCAATCGGAGAGCCGCTACCACCTAATGAAGCCAGGCCGTGTCGCAATCCGGTCAACTCGTTGGTCGGATGCCGGTCATGTTGGTGTCTTCTTCTATCTTCGGATCAAGACGCCAATCGGATTGATCGTCGTTGAGGATAGCAAAGACCCGCGAATGCAGAAGAGGATCGCGAAGATGACGGTTGCCATATAGGGCTCTTGGCTATCGGGGTCTCTGCCTACACCTGTACGTTTCAAAATGTGCCCCTTTATGCGGGCGCATATTGCTGTGACTTTAACTCTAGCCGTTTCGGTTGCACTTATCATCCCGTTATTATTGCGCGATAGACCACCCCTGGCTAACGCACACCACCCCCACCGGGCGAGGCCAACAACGAATGTGACTCATGACGAACCGACCTGTGTCGCGAATATTCTACTTGCCAAGCTCGCTTCGGTCCCATCGACCGAAGGCACTCCGTCGAGGTTGCCGGATAGTTCGCCGTGACCGCCGCCAGCGGAAACTGGTTGGTTTGTCATTGGGCAGGCAGTAGTGACGTCCGCAGGGCTACCGCTTCGGTTCATACCGCATCGCGAGGGCCCCGGAGCCGAGCTCCTGTTTGCTCACGAGTTTTAGGTCCACAGGTTTTGATAGCCCCGCGAACAAGGTCGGTCCGTGGCCCGCGAGCCGGGGATGCACGATGAACTCGTATTCGTCGATCAATCCCAATTCCGCCAGCGCCATCGGGAGTTTTACGCCCCCCGTGAACAATCCTTTGCCCGGCTGGCGCTTGAGCCGGTCGATGGCCTGGCCCAGATTTCCGGTTACGAGCTCCGCGTTCCAGTCGACCCGGTCGAGCGTGCTCGATACGACATATTTCCTCGCCGCGTCCATCGTCCGGGCAAAGGGGAGCATCCAGTCGGGCATCGGGGCCGTTTGGATCGGTGGCCGAAACGCTGCCTCCATCATTTCATAAGTCACCCGGCCAAAAATGAGGGCGTCGGCTTGGCGGAGGTTCTCGACCGCGTGACGGTGCAACTCTTCGTCCGGGAGTATCGCTTGATGATCGCAGCACCCGTCCAAGGTGACATTGATGGAATACCGAAGAGGTCGCATCGAGAGCTCCTTTTGAGCATCAGACAAGTAATGTCGCAACGCTTAGGTCCGGTTGCTTGGAGTGCCTTGGCTAAAAGCAGACCGGCCAAGGATATTTCATTTGCGAGCGGCGATGATGTGGGCAAACCAGATCTCGGGCTGAAGCCCTCGGTATTGAAGGCCTACTCAGCGACCAGTCCCATCAAATCCAACGGTGCGGCCAGGTGGCACTGTTGAATAAGCGCATTCGGCCGTCTCGTTCGTCCTAGCAGTTAGCCATCGCTTTCCAGAAAGTAGTGACGTTGGACCTCGACTCAGGCTTGAAGGACTCCGACGTCTCGAACGAAACCCGCTCGCCATTTTCCCGTGTCAGGCACCCTTTGAGCGTGATTCTGACGTCTGCGTGCCGGATTGCCAGTCCTTCGATCTCGTCGCTCAGCATGAACATCTCGGTTTGGAGGATACCTGAGGATGAGCTGTTGTACTGGGTATGAAGCACGAGTTGCCTCGACCACGCGTCCGTCGTTCGAACTGTTTGGCCATCTTTGTATTGAAGCACAACCTCGGTGATCTCAATTGACCGATACTCTTTGCTGTCGTCCCAAATCTGGATTTGCAAGTTAAACGGTCCTCCTGCGCTCGTAGTAATGGAAAAGAAAAGGGACTCCGAAATTGATGGACCGCGGTGCCAACTAAACATCGGATTTGAGACCGCTCACTAGCCGGATGTCCCTTTGGCCGCCAAAATCACTGATATTGGAGTAGGCCAGCCCGCCCGTCGTCACGGCGTACACGACAAACGTCGCGAGGCCAATCCCGACCATAGGCAAATTTTTCGGCTTCATGGCATCCTCGTCGGCGAACTTGGTTTTACGATGACCGGCGAATTGCCGGCAGGCAAATAGTCTGCAGCGAGACGCACGGGCGGACGATCGATGTAAAACGCATTGTAACGGTCGTTTGCTCGTCGTTCAGGTCCGTCGCTACCGGAACTTCTATTTCGACTCAGTCCGCACGAGGCTATCGTCGGCAGTAATTCATTCGCATTCCTCGCCTTCGGCGTATGCGATGTAAGAGGTAGTCGTGTGCACCGGGTCTTGTTTGGGAAGAAATCGCATTGGCCCGCCCGGGCTGGAGTATCTGTGGATAGAGATTCGGGAGATTGAGCAGCAGGGGTTTGAACAAGCGCGGACCTATGACGCGGAGTCTGTTTCGCCCCATGCGGGGCTCCGGAATGTCGTGGAGCGTGATGCGTTCCCAGGGCGATGCCCATGGGCTTTCTTGTCTTGGCCCTCCGGGCCGACCCGGAGTCAAGCAAACGTTTACCATCTTGCTCTTGCCGAACAGTCGTCGGCATACGAGCCGAAAACGATTATCACGTTGACTTTCCTGTATGACGACTTGTTTGCCCGAAAGTTCGTTGATGAGGTAAACGAGAAAGCCGATGAGCACTCAGTAGCGCAGTCAACACCAGCGGAAAAGCTTGATACTATCCCACTAAACATGTAAATTGTCCTGGTTGCGGATCAAGAAAAGTCGTTATTTGCCTCGGCAATCACCCAGACAGGCGCTGCCAGCGGTGCAGCAGACAGCTCACCCCAAAGACGAATAGCGGCGGGTCGACCAAGCACAAATAAGGGCTGAGGTTACCGACACTGTGACAACTATTAAGAGATGGCCATATTCGACTTGCCTGAGATCAAGTATTCATTTGTCGTGTCTACGCTGATCGGGCGGGCCTCCTGTTTATCCTCACAGCTCGAAATACTTCTCGTACGCATGGGGGGGAGGACGTGCATGCGGCAGAGGGTTTGATGGGAAGCTTAAAGGCCTTGAGCACCGGGTACCAGGTGGGGTAGTCGTAGAAGAATTTTTTGGGGCCTTCATGATCTCTTCGAACTCTTCCTGGGTAATTCCCTGCTTCTTGAGGGCGTAGTCGACGATCTCCTTTCGTTCGATGGGGGGGATCTCGGCGATTTCCTTCAGTGCCGCTTCGCGCGTCATGGCTCCTTCACGCACCAAGGCCGATAGTTCCACCGTCCGCCAGTCGATGCCGAATTTGTGACGCGAATAGTAGCACTGCAGGCCAAAGAGTTCGTTGTCGAAATGCCAGCCCCCGGTGTCCTCCCAGCCGAATTCCTTTTTCATGAAGGCGTCGATTTCGGGATCGGTGTCCGCGTAGTAGTTGGTCATGGTGAAGACGCGGATCCGCTTGACGAAGATCCAATAGAGGAAGTGGTGGAGGTCGGTGTTCTTGAACTGCTTGAGCTTAATCCTGCAAAATCGCTTGATGAGCGAACGGACGAATCTGCCGTCGACATAGTTCCAGGCGAGCGGATTGATTCCCTCGGCACGAAAGGAGTGGCTGTGGATGATCCAGTGAATGCCCTCGTCGGCCGCCGTTCGGTAGAGCGCGCTGATGATGCCGATGTCGTCGGTGAGATCGATATAGGGCAGGGAAGCGCGAATCGTGCAGTTGGTCAGTTCGCGGGATTCCTCCCAGTCGGCGATGATCGTGTGCAGGTCGACGTCCAGTTTGGTGCATATCTTGCGGATGTTGTTTTTCGCAATGTCGGAATCCCAGCCATTGTCGAAGTGAACGGCGAGGGGGCGCAATCCGAGTTGCTTGGTTTTGTAGAGGCAGTAGCAGGTATCCCGGCCGCCACTGAGGCCGACGATGCAGTCGTACGGCTTGCCCTCGCCGGACTTTTTGATTTTTTCCGCGATCCGGCGGAGGATTCGATCTCCTTCGTCGCCGACCGGGTAGAGGCGATTGAGGTGGTCGTGGATCTTGCAATGGTTGCAAATGCCCCGTTCGTCGAATTTGACGTTCGGGATGGTCGAATCCATGATGCAGCGCGTGCAGACTTGGACGGAGGGTGATGCGTTCACGAATTTCCTTTGCCGGCAGTCGAGTTGAGTAAATCCAGGGGCGAAAAAGCCCTCGGAGGGTCGCCGACCACGAACGGGGGACGGCCCACTTTCCGAATGGCGTCGCTTCCTGAAGGCGAATCCACGTTGCTGTTGCACAGTATGATAAACCGGCCGAGTCGAATCAACCGTATCCCATGGCGAGAAGGGTGGTTCGAAAGGCCGCCTCGTTGGCACGATTCCGTTTCCCTCGGGGGATTCCATAGAAAGAGGGGACGCGGTACTTGATCCTGTAGACCGGCCATGGACCGTGGGACGGCGGCTCCGGGGCGGGACCGGCAAAACCGGTCGTGGAATCCGGCTTTGCGTGGAGAGTTTCTGAGGAGAGTTGATTGTGGACCTGAGTGCGTTGATTCCAAGCCGTAGACGCATTTATCTGCTTCGTCACGCGGATGTCAGCTACTTCGACGCCTCGGGAAAGCCCGCGCGGCCGGATAGCGTGCCCCTGACGGAAAAGGGTCGAACACAAGCGGATGCGGCCCAACGCGCGCTGGCGGAAATTCCGATCGATAAGGCAATCTGCAGCGGATTGCCACGGACCGTGGAAACGGCGCGAAAAGTGGTGGGAGAACGCTCCTTGGAGATCGAGGCCTGGCACGATTTTCGTGAAATCGAACCGGGTCGGCTTTCGGAACTGCCCCTCGACTCCATTGGGCAGGTCTTTCTCGGGTCCCTTGCGGGAAATCTCGATCGGGAAGGCAGATTCCTTGGGGGAGAGACCTTCGGTTCGATGCTCGATCGGGTGCTGTCATCGCTTGATAAAGTGATTGCCGACCCCGGTTGGTCTCACTTACTGTTGGTTGCCCATGGAGCGGTCAATCGCGCGATCCTCTGTCACGCCTTGGGATCGGGACTCGGCGGGTTCGGTGGAATCGAGCAAGATGCCTGTTGCATCAACATCATCGACGTGGACCAGAACGGTCGCTTGTTGGTCCGGCTTCTCAATCACACGCCGTACGATCATGCGAAGGTCGGCATGCGGCGAACCACGATGGAGCAGCTGCTTCTCGACTACATGACCCCGGGATCCGCCTGACCGTCAAGGTTCATTCGCTCGCGATGGAATGCCTTAGCGGCCGCCGCTTTTTCCTTGCAACAATTCGAGCACGCGCTCGAAGTCGTCATGGGATTGGAAGTGAATGACGACGCGGCCGTAATCGCTCCCCTCGGGCAAGATCTCCACTTTCGTTCCAAAACGGTGGCGGAGGTCATTTTCCAGGGAGAGAACGTGATTGGACTTCGCGGAGGACTTGTCGGCGGCTTCCTTGCTCTCCGCGTTGTCGGCTTTGGAAGGGGCGGGCGTTTCCCGTTTCGTTTTCACCAGCGATTCGGTCTGCCGGACGGAGAGCGCCTCCGCGACGATTTGATCGCAAACCGCGATGCGTTCGACCGGGTCGGCGAGCGAGAGGAGCGCGCGGGCATGGCCGAAACTGATCTTTGCCGTCCGAACCGCGTCCTGCACCGAGTCGGGCAATTCGAGCAACCGAAGCAAGTTCGTGACGCTGGACCTATCGATCCCCAAATGTTCCGCGAGTTCTTCGTGCGTGCTGCCGAACTGGCCAAGGTAGTTTTGAAACGCCTGCGCCTTTTCGATCGCGTTGAGGTCCTGACGTTGCAGGTTCTCGATGAGCGCAAGTTCGCAGGTCTGCTGATCGTCGAGTACAAGAACCCGAGCGGGGATGCTACTCAGGCCCGCCTCTTTGGCCGCGCGGAGCCTTCGTTCTCCCGCGACCAGTTGATAACGGCTACCCAGGGCGCGTACGACGATCGGCTGGATCACTCCGTGCGTCGAAATACTGCGCGCAAGTGACGCGAGTTCCTCGGGATCGAAATCTCGTCTTGGTTGGTACGGGTTGACTTCGATGTTCGCGACGGGGATTTGTCGGAGATCGTTCGAGGACTCCTTCGGTTCGTGTTCGCTCGCACCAGCATTCACGGCGACGGACGGCTCCGCAGGGTCGTCCACCCCCAGAAGGGCTTGTAATCCGCGTCCAAGTTTCTTGCGGCTCATGATCCCTTCCATTAAGCGTCTCCTCCGTGAGCTTGTAAACTCCACGACCGCCAATCGTTCCATCGATCGTATTATGTGCCAAGGACCTACGGTCCGCAAGCACGCGGGCGTTCGCGAGCACGGACATTCAAAAGGTTGGTTTTTCTATTTTTATCGGTTCTCCCAGCCTCGCGCATTGCGGCAAATCTCCTAGATCTCGCCGGGACGGTGTTGGGTATCTTTTAAGATGTGTTTCTGTAGTGGTTTACGGTGATCTGGTGGTTGCAAAGTTTAGATCGGAGTCGTCATGGTCGGAATTTCGCCAGCGATCAAGTTCGTGACCTATGCTTGGAAAGAGTTTAATTTTCCTGACATAGGGAGCCGAGAACATGTCCTCGTTTTCAAACGAATGGATCGCCGACCGAATCGTGAATGGCTGGAAACCGTCCGAGATTGCGACCGAACATAAGGCACAAGAGTATGTGCTCGGCATACTCGCGGTCGACTATTGCAATTACGACCATGGCGTGCAGGAAAACGTTGCCGGCACGATCGGTCAATTCCTATTCGCCAATCGTTTTCACATCAACCGCTTTTCCGCGCCCGAGATCACGAAGACGCTGGACCAGAACTTCACCAGCGGTCCGGTGACGCTCGCCGAAGCGAAGGCGTAGTCCGCTTTCCCCATTGCACAACGAAACAACGACGAACATGCAATCCTTGATCGAGTTGCCTACCGCCAGCGGCGACCCGATCAAGGATTGGTCCTTTGATGATTCTCGGACGGAAGTTCCTTGAATCGAAACCGTGTTCCCGGCGGAAATGCGAGTCCAAACTGTACCCGGAGAATGTCCAAAAGCGATTCGTCATTCTCAATAAGTCGAGACTCGCTCGATCCCGGTTTCGAAACCACCAGTTCCCGATTCCTGAGGATGTACCGAGCCTCCGTGGCGCTACGCTGTACCGTCAAGGTTTGGGTAAATCGTGAATCGGGATGGGTCGAGACGTAGTAGTTGGCGACTTCATAATCCACGCCGTGCTGCGGTTCGAGCGTGAAGGCGTAGAGGTCGTGCCAGTTCCCGTCCTGCCGCGACTGAAGCAGCCAAAGGCCATCCTCTTCCAGCAGACGGTATTCCCACGCGAATTGTTGGGCGGGTTTATCCGAAGTCAGCGGGATCGGCTCGAGTAGTCCTTCTCCTCCAAAGCCGACATCCGCGATGTAGGATCTTCCGTCGATATCCACTTTGAGAAGCATGTGGGTTCGCGGCAATAACCGCTTGGTTCCGTAACGCACACGAGCTGCCAGCCTGGTGACGCGAAATCCAAGTTCCTCGAGCACCGCCGCAAAGAGTTGATTTTGTTCGAAGCAATAACCGCCCCGTTTTTCGTCGATCAATTTTCGTTGGAGGCTTGGCAGATCGAGCAAGATTGGCCTGTCGAGCAGAATCTCCAGATTCTCGAACGGGATGTGCGTGGCGTGCGCGAGGTGCAGGTTTTGCAGTGTCGCGAGGTTGGCCTCGGGCACGCCACGGTAGCGGACGCGGGCGAAATAATCGGCGATTCGAATCTCTTCTTTAGCGTTGTCAGGCATGAGCTCCACTTTCAAAGAAAGGATCGAACGATATCGCCGTCGACGCGGAGAGCAGCTCCATTCGTCGCGGAACTCTTCGTACTGCAAACATAGGTCACCAGGGCTGCTACCTCTTCCGTGGTCGCGTATCGGCGAAAAAACGACGAAGGACGCATGGCGAGATTGTAGGCGGTCGGTCCGAAGCAGGGGTCGGCGGGGCGAAATCGTCTCTTCGGAGGGAACGGGCCAAAATGCGATTCGCGAATCCCACGCCCGGCGGCGGAGCGCGCCCCGGAGTATGGATGACGCCCTGTTATTGGGGTAGGGCCGCGATGCTCGTAAATCGCTGTAATTTATCCGGATTACGGACGATGAACATCTTTGTCACCTTGCCGCCCGACGCTTCAAAGGCATAAACGGTCGTGAGGGTGCCCTCGACGAAAGCCGCGTAACCCAATTCGCCGTTGACGATGACTGGTTCGATTTTGAAACCGGCCGGGGACTTTTTCACAACCCCAATCAAGAATCTCGCAATATTATCCGCGCCGCTGATCGGTCGTCGAGCCGCGATAGCCTTTCCACCCCCGTCACTGACCAAAACGGCGTCGTCGGCAAGTAGTTGGACAAGTCCGTCAATGTCCCCGGTCGAGCAGGCCCGGAGAAATTCCGACGCGAGCCGTTCCGTTTCCTTCGAGGAAATGTCAAATCGAGGTCGTCGGTTCCGGAGATGTTGTTCCGCCCGATGCACCATCTGCCGGCAGTTTGCCTCGGACTTGTCGAGAATGCCAGATATCTCGCCGTATTCGTAATCAAAGACCTTGCGCAATAGATAGGCAGCTCGTTCCGTTGGCGACAAGGTTTCGAGCAATACCAGAAACGCCATCGACAACGATTCGGCCATTTCACCACGGTCCTCTCCAAACGAACTCGATGAATCTCCGACCGGTTCGGGTAACCACGGACCGATGTACTGTTCCCGCCGCGATTGCACGCTTCGCCGATGATCGATGCAAAGTCGAGTGACCACCGAACGAAGGTACGCACCCGGTGTCTCCACGGTCTGGGGATCGACGCGACTCCAGCGGAGAAAAGCCTCCTGGAGCACGTCGTCGGTGTCCGACATCGTCCCCAGCATTCGGTACGCGAGACCGAGAAGCTGGGGACGATGCTTTTCGAAAATGTCAGCGACTGACGGAGACATCGCTCACGCGTCCCTTGGATAAAGTTTCTCTGTCTGCCAAAGTTTGGCGGCGTTTTGAATGTAACTGAAGCAGCCGGTTCGCCACTGCCGAGGCACTAGCGACGGCCGCGTCCGCAAGTTGACCTTCGCCTCCCACCCAATCTCCGGCAAGAAAAATGTTCTGCTCACCCATTTCATCGATGGCCGGTCGTCCCGCGAGTCCCCCTTCGTCCGCACGAGGCACGCTAGCTGCCACGCACATGTTGGGGAGGAAACGTTGCCTGAGCACCAAGGACCGCCAACCAGGTTGAACCTTGTCGAGCAAACCCTCGAGCTCCGCTTGAACCTGTTGGGGTGATTCCGACGCCTCTGGCCGAAAATACTTCATCAGGTGGAGCACGGTTACTCCGTCGGGAGCCAATCGGGCGACCGCGGAATGCATGGAGTAGTACAGAGGCTGATCCAACCCCAGCGCGAATTTTCCGCTGGGATCAGGAGAACGTGACAAGGCGACGTCCAGGCACGCGGCTTGCGCGGGACGACGTCTTTCCATCCAATGGCGGAGTCCGGCGGTGACGGAATCGGAGAGGATCTCGCACGCGGCCTCGGGGAGAGTCGCGATGACAGCCGCGGCAACTGTCTGCGTGCGACCGTCGGCAAAACGGACGTCGACTTGCCCGCCGTTTTTCGTGAGGGAAGTGACTCGACGACCGGTCTCGATCTCCGCGCCGAAATCCGTCGCGATTTGCCGGAGACCGTTAACCAAGGTTTGCCACCCGCCATCCAGGTACCAGACATTGCCGCCGAAGGCGAGCTGTACCTGTTCAATCGCGGTTCCCGCGGACTGATAATCGGGATCGTTTCCGTACGTAGAAAGTCGGATGAGTCCGCCAAGGAGTTTCGCGAGAGCTCCTTGTCCCGCGACATGTTTCAGCCATTCCGAAACCGGCGTTGTCATGAGCGGTTTGGGATCGATCGATGGTAGCGATCCGAGGAGCCGCGCCAGCCGCCATTTTTCTCTCATGCCGAGAAAACGAGAGGTCAGGAGTGCGCGAAGGCTGCCGGGAAGCGGATATAGTTCGCCTTGAAAAAGCACTAGTCCGGTCGCCGCGCTGGGATGTTTACCGGTGAACGAAACGCCTATTTCCTTCAACGTCGCGGCGGCGTGACCTCGAACGTAGAGGGCGTGCGCGCCCAGGTTAAAGTGAATGTCCTTTTCCACCTGGGTCATGGCCCGGCCACCCAGATGCTTGGATTGCTCGAAGAGGCCGACGCGCAAGCCTCCCCTCGCCAGTTTGGCCGCTGCAGTCAAGCCTGCCAGTCCACCTCCAATTACTGCGACGTCCCATGTCCCTTTCGACGAATTTGTCCCCAACATAGCGTGCTCCTTCTTTTGGATTATTCCCCGCGAAATGCCGACTTCGGACCCGGCGCGAGACATTCGCCAAATTCAACGGGAACCTTTTCGATGTTTTCCCCGGCGTCTTCGCGAGTTCGCAAGGACTCGCGCTTCGCGGCGTCGCAATAGTTGACGATGGAGGAGTACAGCTTGTGACAGTTCAGGGAAAAGTTTTTTCGGTAGGCGTTTCTGGGAAGAGAAACCGTCATAAATGCCTTCAAGACCAAGGAATGCTTCGCGAATGGAAATATGCCAGTGGAATCGGAACTTGGACTTGAGGAAAATCATGGTCTGAGGTGAGCGTCCAGTTCCGTTTTCGCTCTCATGTTCCCTCTTAGAAAAGCAATGTCGGAGTGCGGGTCGGCGCGAAGGAGCCGTTGGCTTTTCACGCGGGTTTTTCCGGATTGCCGATAATACTTTTCTGATGCTCAATCAATGATTCCGTTGGACCATGGCGAGGTTCCTAGAGCGTGGAAAACACCGACTGGCTGCAGACAGGAATAGCCGCGTTGCGCGAAGGGGACGCCGTCACGGCTCGCGAGCATTTGCGTCGAGCCATTGACGATCGCGCCACGCGAGGGACCGCGTCTTATTGGCTTGGCGTACTTCTTTTCCGTGACGAAGACATGGAGCTCGCCGAACGTTACGCGTTGGATGCCGTCGAACTGGAGCCAGGCAACGCCGCGACGCACAAACTGCTGGGGCTGATTCGGCATCGGCAGGGGAACCTCAAGGGAGCGGCTGACTCCTTTCGCAAGGAGCTCGAGATCCTTACCCCCGACTTTGGGACCGCGCTGGCCAACCTTGGCCGGACACTGCACGCGATGGGGGATCTCGAGGGAGCGGAAACCGCGCTCGCGCGGGCACACGCCTTCGTTCCCACGGATCAATCGCTGACGTATCAATTGGCGAACGTGCTGCATTCACGCGGCAGATGCCGGGAAGCCGCCGCACTTTACCATCAATTGCTCGAGCATTCCCCGAAGTCCGCCGTTCTTTGGAACGACCTGGGGTCCGCGGAAGCCGCGATCGGCGAACAGGGGCAGGCGGTGGATCGCTTTCGGCATTCCCTTTCTTTGGATTCAGAACAATCGTCCGCGCACTACAACCTGGGCCAGGCCCTGTTCTCGTTGGGAAACGTCAATGACGCGTTGTTGCATTTCGAACAAGCGATTCGGCTGGGATACGGTGCCGATGCCCTGACGATGGCCGCCGTCATCGTGCCGGGAAGTCGAATGGTCCCGCAACAGATTCTGGAGATTCGCAAAGCATTTGCGCAACAGTGTCTGCCTGCTCATCGCGACGAATACCCTAGGAAAGCGATATCAGCCGCGTCGCCGCGCCCCCTTCGCGTTGGGTATCTTTCCGCATTTTTCTCGGACCGGAATTGGATGAAGCCGGTCTGGGGACTGATCAATCGACATGATCGGGAACAATTCGAGGTACATCTCTTCTTCGATGGGGAACGCAAAGAGATCGTTCACGGTTACGAGCCACATCCGACGGACCGATTTCACGAAACCGGGAGGCTGACGAACGAGGAGTTGGCGGCGACGATTGAACGGGAGGAGATCGATCTTCTGGTCGACTTGAACGGCTACAGTCGTATTCCTCGCCTTGGCTTGTTTCCCTTGCATCCCGCTCCCGTGGTTGCCGGCTGGTTCAATCATTTCGCCACGACCGCGATTCCCGGAATCGACTATCTCATCGGCGACGACGTGGTGTTTCCGAAGGAGGACGAGCCGCATTTCACCGAGCAAGTTCTAAAAGTTCCCGGTACGTACCTGACCTTCGACGTCAACTATCCCGTGCCCGATGTCGCGCCAGCGCCATGGTTGAAGACCGGCGTCTTCACGTTCGGCGCGCTCTGCGCGCAGTACAAGATCACTCCCGAAATGATCGGTACGTGGGCTCGGATCCTCAAGGAATCTCCGGAAAGTCGACTGCTTCTGCGCAACACGGCCCTTCGCTCGGAATCGAATCGAGAGTATCTGCGACGGGCGTTTTCCCAAGAAGGGGTGGATGCGGACCGAATCCTGCTGGAAGGCCCCGTGGAGCATTACTCCTTTCTGGAAACGTACGCGCGCGTCGATCTGGCGCTGGATACGTTTCCTTACAACGGTGGCACCACGACGACCGAGTCCATCTGGCAAGGCGTGCCCGTGCTCACCATGCGTGGCGATCGATGGGTGGCGCGCACAAGTGAAACCCTGCTTCGCGCCGCGGGACTGGAAACGTTCGTAGTCGATCGCCTCTCGAGATACATTACGCGCGCCATCGACCTGGCGAGTCACGTGGGGCGAGAAACGCTCGCCGAGGTTCGTCCGACCCTCCGCGATCAAGTCAAGAACTCGAAAGCGTGTGACACCTTGGCCTTCGCCCGCAACATGGAGTCCCTTTACCAGCAGATGGTTGCGTCCGCCCGGTCGCTCAATTGACGTCTCCATGTCTCGAAAAGTAGGATCCCTGTCCTCGTAATGGGGCTAGAGTCCTCGCCTTAAGGCGAAACCTTTGGTTTCTTCCTTCGCTCGAAGCTGTGGATGGAAAAGTACCGCACGAGGTCAAACAAGCCTTGTGATCTGAGGGACCATTTGGTGCGAATCACTAAAAATGGGAAGCCATTCTAGTCGACGCGGTTGGAATGTGGCTTCGCGAACGGGTGCGTGAGGTTTGCCGAACCCACGAGATCGAGTGGTTGGCGAGTTCTGGTTCCCGCGACCGTGTGCATGTGCCACTGTTCTGCCCGCCGAATCTGTCACCGAGCAAATCATGCGGCGCATCAAGGAAGAAAATTCGAATAAGCTTGTGATGGAGTTCAATCATGTTCAAAACGGACTCTGAGGCTGGCATTTGTGGGCTTGGCGCTGTTTGGTGGCATCGAGTGGCAAACGCGCCTGGAGAGGTGATCCGAGATAGATTTGCCAACAAGAGAGCACCGAGTCCGATGATGGCGGCGACAACTTCCGCATGACCCAATCGTGAGTGAAGGACTTCAGGCCGTAGCGACGATTTGCTTTGAATCTGCCGGCAGCCGGTAGTCGTTCAATTCACTGAGCGGCAATGGGCCGAGCGACTAAAACTTCCAAACGAGTTCCGTGTAGTAGTTGATGTCGTTCGGCTTGCGGCCGTCGGCTTTGCTCTGGTAGCGATCGAGGATACCCACCCGGAGGCTCAGATTCTTCGCTTCGTCGATCGCGCACTCCCAAGCGACTTTCGAATTCACGCGGAAGTCGTTGATTCCCAGAAAGCTCGGGAAGTACTCGACCGAACTGGTCAGGCATTGCCGCTGAGTCAGCTTGTGTTCGAAGTCGAACCCGAGATTCGCTTCCGGGACGAACTCGTTTCGAGGTCCGCGGAACTCGCGAGATGCACCGGCACCGGCACGGGTCTGTAGCGAGGTGCGGTCGTTTTTCAGGAACTGGTAACCGAAACCAGAGCCCATGACCAATCGAACCTTCCAGGCTTGGAACTCGTCGTAGGTGGTGTTCTCGAAAACGTAGTAACGCCAGGGGGATTCACCCAATTTCCATTCATTGCGCGCATCGTGAAACACCTGGTTCTGGGTTTCTTCGTCGTTGGCAGTTGCCTTCAGATAATTGATGCTCGTTTTGAAATCGGTTTTCTTGCCCTCTCGTTTGGTGGCAAAGCCCGCGCGCGCGGTGAAAAGGCGCGAGTTTCCAGCGGCCCCGTTCATGCCGAACTCGAGTTGGTTGGTCCATAGGACGGGCTTCTCCGCCAAGGCCGCTGCCGTCGAAGCGTCGGGAGTCAAGGGCTCGGCAGGGGGCGACGCCGGCTCCGTGACCGCAGCCTCGTCGGGATCGAATTCGATCTCCGCGACGTTCTCGTAAAAAGTCTCGGCCTGGAACTTCTCGGGAATGCCATTTACCGCGGGAGCGTCGGCGCGCGATGCGGTAACGCCTGACAGCACAAAACACACGGCGGCAAGCTTCAACATGGCGAGCGGAAGACCACGATTGTCCGTCGAGAAACGTAGCGCGATCCGTTGCATGTGGGGACGGCCCTCGTCCGGCGAATTCCGATTTTGGCTTCGATGAAGATGCTGCTTTTAGCCGAGGCTCAGATTCTTGGCAATGGCAAAAAGGAACGCTTAGGTGGAAGAAATTCGCCCCATGGATCCTCCCGTCGAGCGGACGGAGCTTATTTAACGATAGAGACCTGGGCCAATATTCCATGCCAACTGGGAATGTTTGCTCTGGAGCGATGGGGTGTGTGGGGGATTGGGGATGGCGTTGAGCTTCTCGCCTCGTAAACCATCCGGAAATTGGAGCGGGGGCGCGGGACCGTAGGGCGTTGTCAGGGGGTAAGGGGTTGCTGGTATATGTTTGTGAGCCTGGCTGGGAAGCGGCGCTGCGGGAAGAACTCGTTCGCGTGAAGCCTTCGGCCAAGATTGAAGTTGTCTCGCCAGGTTGGCTCGAAGCTCATCCGTCCAGTGTTGAAGCTGAGTCCGTTAAACCTGTGGCGTTCGCCTTTCAGTGTCTCCCCAACGCGGAGGCAACGGAAGCTCCCTCGATTCGTCAATGGGCCGCGTTCTGTGCCCCGCGAATCATCGAACAACTTCGGGGGCATGACGGAGCTTGGCGGCTTCATGTCTTTGGCGTGAAGGTCCCAGGAGGAACCGCGGGTCCACGACGCTGCTCCCTGGTTAGAGAAGGAATCCTGGAGATTTTCCGCAAGAAACAGAGACGACTACTGAGGAGTCTGGTCGAGGATCCCTTGGCCCCTTGGGCTGAGGAGGAGCAACTCATACAGTTGGGCGTTCGTTCGGCGGAGAAGGGCTATTTTTCGCATGCGTCACCTTCGGATCGGATTCACCACGGTTCAACGATCTCTCGTTTTCCGGGAGGTAGGGTCGAGATCCCTGAGGACCGAAAGGCCCCAGCGCGTGCGTATCGCAAGTTGCGGGAGGCGCTTCTGCATGCGAATTGGTCGATCGAACCGGGCGAGACAGTGGTCGATCTCGGGAGTAGTCCCGGCGGTTGGGCGTATGTCGCGCTTGAAGCGGGGGCCCACGTGACCGCGGTGGATCGAAGTAAATTGGATTCAGCGTTGATGAAGCATCCGCGGCTGGAATTCGTCCGCGGGGACGCGTTCAAGTTCGCTCCCCTTCAGCCCGTCGATTGGCTGATTTGCGACGTTATCGCCTTTCCGAACCGCATTATTGAGTTGCTTGATATCTGGCTAAGTCGCGGCTGGTGCCGCCGATTCTGCGTGACGCTCAAGTTTCGAGGTACGGAAGACTATCCAATAATGGATAGGGTCACGCCGATTCTTGCGGCCCGAGCCAAAGGAACGATGTTGCGCCGTTTGGAGAACAACAAGAACGAAGTCACCGTTGTTGGTGAACGTGCATAGGGGAGTTCCGATCGACTCCCCCATTTCTTTTTACGGCCAGACATTAAAAGGTGGTGACCACGTCTTCGATGCCGAGATCGGGGGCGACGTCTTGGGTGACCTTGAGAATCGCCCAGTCCTCGTCGGAGCCGCCGGCGAGCACGGTGTCGATGGCGTTGTCGTCGACCACGGTGGAGCCCGGCGTCAGGAAGTCACTGCCATTGTTTCGGGGTCCTACGCCAACCCCTTGAATATTCGCGACACGATCTGCGAATGGTCGGGTGGAACTCCATTCGGAGAAAATGGCGGCGGCGGAGTTGGCGTTCGCGGGCAAATAGTTGGCCACGATAAGCAAGTCTTCACCCGAGCCGCCGTCGATCGAATCTCCACCAACGCCGCCGACGAGCATGTCATTGCCGCCGGCGCCGACTAGGGTGTCTTCAGCACCTTCGCCACCGTCGCCGCCGAGCAATAAGTCGCTATCGTCGCCGCCGTCGGCGAAATCACTTCCCTTGCCGGTATCGATGATGTCGTTGCCCGCTTCGCCGAGAATGCTGTCGGCGCCCCCTTCGCCGCCGTCCCCGTCGATGACGTCGTCGCCGGTGCCGCCGTAGATGCTGTCATTGGCCGTTTTGCTTCCCTTGGAACCGTCGGCGTAGATGACGTCATTGTCTTCGTCACCGTAGATCCAATCGGAGGCCGCCTCGCCGCCGTCACTGTCGCCATAGATGGTGTCAGTGCCGAGGCCACCATGGATGGTGTCGACCGCTGTCCTCTTGCCAATGTTCCCGTCCCCGAAAATGAGGTCGTCGCCAGCGTCGCCGTGGAGCGCGTCACTGGTCCCCTCGCCGCCGTCGCCGTCCCCATGAATCGTGTCATTTCCTTCGCCGCCATAGATCGTGTCCGTGCCATAGGCGGTTCCGGGGCCGGGGTTCTCCCATTCGCCGTAGAGTTCGTCCGCGCCATCGCCGCCGTCGATCAGGTCGTCTCCCTCCTGGCCGAAGATGTAGTCGACATCCTCCTGGCCGAATAGTTGGTCATTCGCCTTACTGCCTCGAAGGGTGTCGCTGCCCATGCCTCCTTGGAACTCGACTGCCGCCGTCACCAAAGCGGTGGCGACGAGTTTGTCGTTTCCACCGAGGCCGTAGGCGATCACTTTCCCCGTCACGCCACTCACCGATTGGCTCAGGTTGACGGCGACTCCATCCTCGATCAATGTTTTGACGAGAATGGTAGTGGCGTCGATCTGTTGGAATTCGACGTCATCGTCCCCGGTGCCGCCCCCGAAGATTAAATGGGTTCCGCCGCCGTCGTTCACCAGGCCGTACGGCGTGACGTTGACGACCAGGGAGCTAAGCGAACTGGTTTCGCCATCTTTGTCGGTGGCGGTCAATTTAATGGTGTAAGTACCTTTGACGGCGTAGGCGTGAGTGACTTGCATGCCGCTGCCGCCGGACACGTTCTGATCGACGATGCCGTCCCCATCCCAGTCGATGGCGAAGTCGAAGGACGCGGATTGATCTACTGAGGAAACGTCATTGGCGAACAGGTTGAATACCGCTTCAAGTCCTCGAATCGTGGGGCCCGAGGTCGTGACGCTGGCCAGGGGAGCGACGTTATGGACATCGACCGTCGTGCTCGCAATGGTCGAGCCTCCCAGCCCGGTCGTTCGAAACTTGACAACGTAAACGCCGTTATCGCTCGCGGTGAAGTAAACGTTCTGGCCGGGCGTTTCGAAGATCCCATCGTTGTCGAGATCCCAGTCGTAGGAACTGATCATGCCCGTGCCACTGCCACTCAGGCCAATGAGCGCGGCTTCGGGTCCGGAGTAAGGTCCGCCGGCATCGGCGGTGGGTGCGCCCACCACGGTGATGGTGATGGGAATGCTGAAAATGGCTCCGGTTCCCCCGAATGCAGCTCCCTCGTCCGTTTGGAAGTTCACCATGGCGGTGTAAGTGCCTGGGGGCATGGTCCCGTCGAACTTGATGCGAGCGGAAATGGATGTCCCTTTGGCGACGACGGTGCCTGGCGTGAAGTTGAGCAAGCTGAAATGGGCGGCATCCGTTCCCGTGATTGTCGCGGAATGGAGCGTCAGGTTCGTCAGGTTTCCCAAGTCGGGATCGGTCGTGGAGTTTTTGACGTTAAAGAACACGAATGGTTGATCGCCGACTCCCGCATAACCCAAATCGATGATGCTCGAGGTTGACGAGGCGGTCGGTCCCACGCCGCGGCCGGTGAGTTGTAAGGAACGATTGCCGCTGTTACTGGTGATCGTGAGATTAATGCTGTCCAAGCCGTGGTTCGTGGGAGTGAAACCATAGGCCGCGCTTGCCGTGTCGCTGCCGAGCGTAGGATCCTTGAAGAGGGGTAGGAAGGATGCGCCACCGCCCGTGAACTCCCCGCTGGCCGTGGGGAAGAGACCGCTAAGGACCTTGGTGAAGTTCGGTCCGGTATTGCTGACGGTCACCGATTGGTTCGCCGACGAAGTGCCAATTCGAATGTCGCCGAACGACAAGGAGGTCGTACTCGAAGAGAGGACGGCGGGGAGGAAGACGGTATTGAAAAAGTTGTTGTTGACGTTGAGCGCGAGATTGGTGTAGCCGGTCGTGTTGAAGTGGATGGGGTCGTTGAGCAGGCTGTTGGTGATGGGCAGGTCCGGCAGTTGCCGTGGGGACCGAATCCTAAATAACCGTTGTACCCGACAACGGAGCCGCTAAGTCCGAAATTCCACGTGGTGCACGCGACGGCTGTTGTTGGCGATGCTGATCTTGCCGGTTTCCGCGTCCCGGAATCCCTGGTTGACCTGCGCGTTCTGCTGCAGATTCAGGATTTGGTTGAGGGCATTGTTGCCGGTGTCGGCGCGGACCACGCCGTAATTGAGCCGATACTGATCCCCCGCGGCGCCGGTCACGCTGCCGTCCCAGAAATTGGGATAGTCATAGCCGGCGATGACGACCTGAATGTCGGGTTTCAAGCTCAAAATGTGATTGACGATGGTGTTGACGTTGTTGGCGATGCTGGCGTAGACCGACGCATTGTTCGGATTTCCAATGTAGAAGCCGCCGCCGAGCAGTCCGAGCAAAAGGTCATTGCCACCGGAACTGAGGTAGACGATCTCGGCATCCGGATTGGCGTTGATTCGGTCCGTAATCCCTTGGAGGTCGGCGGCGTGTTGCGCCGCGGTTCCGCCGCCGAAGGACCCGTTGTAAACCGACACGCCATATCCCGCCAGGACGCTGCCGAGGGAGTTCCCGAAACCCGGGGCGGCCGGGGCGGTTCCCGGAGCATTGGCGGCGACGAGCCAAGCCCAACTATCGCCGATGGTTACCACGCGAGCCATGACCAACCGCTCTTCGAGATTCTCGACGTTAAATCGGGAGTCGAAAGGGGTGCGGCGAGTTTGAGGTATGGACCGGCGGGATCGAGATTCCGAGACGCTCGCGCGGCTCAAACGCAATCGACCCAAGGCTCGTTGGATGGATGACAACAGCATGCTCACCTACTCCCCGCAGCGTAACTCTCGTTGCAAGCATTCCGCCCTTGAATGGACGGATGGAAATGTGAATGGCCGATCCCCTTGGCATCCTACCAAGAACTTGGCAGGGCTCCCATGGCGCATTCTTGACGCTCCCAAGCCTCTATCCGTCGAAGAAGCGCCTGCGTGACGTGGAAAGTTAAAAAAATCCGGAGTTTTTAGTCGTAAATGGGAATGGGGGGATTAAGGGAAAAGGTCGTCGGCCGTCCCGACGAGGTCGACGATTGCCTCGCGAAGTTTTTCCATCGCCCGTTCGAGCCGTTTGCGGACGGTTGCGGGATTAAGTTCGAGTTGTTCCGCCACCTCCAAGGGAGCCTTCCCCTGCATCCTGCAGAGATTAAAAACCTCCCATTCCTTTTCGCTGGCACGACTTTTGAAAATGTCGATGGCGGCCCGGACCACTTCCGTTTTGAACTGTCGATCCAGCTCGTCCGCGGGTTGATTCTGGTAGCTGGGATCGTTTCCCTGTAAAATTGAGCGTGACTCCAGCGGACGTTTCGTCGTCGAAGCACGCACGCGGCGATGGCGCGCGTGGTCGATGGCCCTGCATTGGACAATGGTGTAAAGCCATCGACGAAACCCACCGCGCGCCGGATCGTATTGATAACGTGGGAGGTCCTGAATGACTCGGCACCAGACGTCCTGGGTGAGGTCTTCCTGCTCCTGGGTATGAAACTTCAGCTTGCTGGCGAACCGGACCAGGATGTCGTTGTAAACGTCAAAAAAGCGTTCCCATGCGGCAAGATCCTTCTGCGCGACCGCGCCGTGTTTCTGAATTGCGTTGGCGAGAAAGACGCGAACGTCGGCGATGAGGCTGGCATGGGTGGTGGCGTCCATTATTCGGCTCCGGTGGAGATTTCCGGGGCCTTCGTCGGCCGGCCCGAGGAATCGGTGACGCCTTGGAAAAGGAAGAGATTTCCAGGGGCGCAGCCAGGGAGGCCATGTCCCGCGGCGAGCAAGGTGCGCCCATCGGCGGAAAACACGATGTCCGTGACCCACCGTGTCGCGGGATTTAGCGTCATGGTTTCAATCCTTGTCTCCAGATTCCAAAAGTGAATCGGGGCGAGCTTCTGGTTGGCGGAATCGTTCGTTCCCACCGCGACGAATCGACTGTCGGGGGAAAAGGCGATGCCGTGGCTCGCTCCTTGCGGATGCACCAGGGAGGTTTCTCGCTCCCCGGCTTGGAGATTCCAGACGGTGACGGCTCCCTTGCGGCTCGTGGCGGCGAGATATCGGCCGTTGGGACTGATCGCGAGTCGGAAGATGGCTTCGTTTGTGCCGGGCAATCCTTTGACAAGTCCTCCTTTCACCGTCTCCCAGACTTTGACGCTGTTGTCCCAGCCTCCGGACGCGAGATTATGGCCATCGGGGGTGAACGCGACATCGCTGACCATCATGCTCCCGTGACCGTTTCTTTGCCAGACGATTTCTCCGGTGTCCACCTTGCGCAAGGTGACGGTGCCAATCCCTCCCAGGACAAAATGCCGACCGTCGGGGGAAACCGCGATGCTGACCACGGGGCTGCCGGTCTTAATTACCGTTCTTTCGAGTTTCCCCTGGTCCAGGTTCCATAGGCAAACGACTCCGTCCGCGTCCGTGCTCATGAGCCATCGGCCGTTGGGCAGGGGGGCGATGCTCGTAATCGGAGAGGAATGTCCTTCGAGGACGAGTTTCTTTTTGTCGGTGGTGAACTCCCAGACGGTGATCCGTCGAGCACGCGAATCACTCGTGGCGACCTCGTTGCGGCCCGGAAGCAGCACCATCCTGTCGAAAGTGTCTCGGTCTTCAATCGTGTGGTATTCCTCGGTATCGGACCGGTCCCAAAGATGGATCTCCGTTCCACCGTATACCGAAGCTGCCTTGCCCGACTTCTCATGCAAGGCCATGGCGCGCATTTCATCTCGTTCGAGTCGGAAGGTGCGCTTGGCGACGTATTGGGGGGGTGGCAGGGAGACGGAGACGAGCCCATTGGCCAGTCCCAACCATGCCTCTTGCCCCGTCCTGCCGAAAATGATGTTAATGAAAGGGGCCTCCGCTCCCCATTGTCCATCGTAAGCCAAGGAGAAACCATCTCGGGTATTCCAATACCTCAGCGAACGGTCCCAGCCCGCCGTTGCCAAAAAAAGTCCGTCGGGCGTGAAGCGCACGACGCGAACCGGGCCGGCGTGTGGGCCAAGGGTCGCAAGCTTCTCGCGCGTGGCGACGTTCCAGACCGCAGCGGTCTGGTCCTTTCCTCCTGCAGCCAAAAGCATCCCGTCCGGAGACCAATCGAGGGACCACGTTCCCCGCTCCCCATGCGCGCGGAAAGGCGCTTCGGATTGGCCCGTATTGAAATCCCACAAGCGGACCCATCCCTCCTTGTCCGAGGAGGCGACCCGACGGCCATCCGGCGAGAGACCGAGAGCCGTGATCGGTGCCTCGTGTCCTTTCATTTCCCGAAGGGGGGATCCATCGGCGAGGGACCAGACCCGAATCGTGCCGTCGTCTCCCGCGGAAACCAGACAGGGCATGGTTCGCGAAAACGCGAGTGCGGTGACCGGGCCTTGGTGGCCAAGAAGTTTTAACTCAGGGCTTTGGGAGTCCACGTCCCAGAGTAGAATCGTTCCCGTGGCGTCCCCGCTGGCGAGGATCGTTTTCCCCTCTTGAACGTCCGTGGCCAGATCGATCGCGACGACCGGCGCGAGATGGGCGGCGAGCACATGAGGAACGCGACTGACCAGTTCGCGGAGGTAATGCCAGTCGAAGCCCCGAAGATCGAGTTGGCCTGGTCCGGGGATTTGCTGATCCAAAAGTCGGCGCGCCTCGTCCACCTCGCGGTTTTGCCAATGGAGTTGCGCCTGGCGAATCTGCGATGCGTAGAGAAAAGGGCGCGCGATGGCTTCTCGATCCTCGGCGCGCTGTCGCTCGGCGATGGCGACGTTGCGCGCGCGAGAAACGCGAACGAACGCCTGTGCGATCACGCCGACAACGAGGAAGAACAGTACGGCGATCCCGAGCAAGCTGCGCGCATGAGCCCGGGTGAATTTATCCGCGACGTAGAGCCAACGTCTTTTCTTTAAAGCCGCAACCGGCCTGCCTTGCAGATAGGCGTCCAGGTCGTCCGCCAGTTCCATCGCATTGGCGTATCGATCTTTGGGATCGCATTCGAGACAACGGTCGACGATGGCAGCCAGGTCTCGGGGAATCGCGGGGGTTTGCTCACCGCAAGGTCTTCGGGGACGGGAGAGGAGATAATCTCCCCACTGGTGGATTTGAATGTCCGTGCCCGTCGGATCGACGGGCACTGAACCGGTGATCAATTCGTGCAAGATGACACCGAGAGAATAGACGTCCGTTCGACTATCGACGGGCAGGGCGCGCGCTTGCTCGGGGCTCATGTAGGCGAGCGTTCCCTTGATCTTCCCTAGCGCAACGGTCCGGTCGACGTCCGTCGTGGTGATGGACGAAGCGACATCGTCGGCGGGAATGAATTTAGCCAATCCGAAGTCGAGCACCATCGGTTTGCCTTGTTGCGAAACGATGATGTTTTTCGGCTTTAAATCCCGGTGAATAATATGAACCAGGTGCGCCACGCCGACCGCTCGAGCCACTTCGGTGACCAGTCGTAACATTTCCTTGCGCGACAATCGGCGACTGCGGATAAAGGAACGTAGGTCCTCGCCGTCGACGTGCTGCATGACGAAATAGGGTTGGCCATCGGCAAGTTCGCCGCAGTCGTAGACGGCGACGATGTTGGGATGCTGCAAGGCGGCCAGGACTTCCCGTTCCCGCCGCATTAATTCGGCGGCGAACGGACTACGCCGATTGAGCACCTTGATAGCGACGCGGCGGCGCAATCGTTCGTCCCAGGCGTCGAAGACGCGACCCATGCTCCCTTGGCCCAAAACTTCACGAATGGTGAATCGTTGCGAAAATTCGAGGGGAAACGCCTCCTGGCCGGCCGAAGCTTCTTCCTTCGGCGATTTCTTGGGCTCTTCATGAAAAAGTGCCGGACCGATCAGGGCTTCCAACTCGTCGACGAGTTGGTCTCCTTGACGTTCACGTTTATTCCATTCGGAGGATGGTGTCGCCGCCATGTTGCCTTTGCCATTCAAAATGCGGACGATGTCTCTGCCCAAACCAGTTTAGCCCATGCCGCGGAAGGTCGATATGCCGGATTGGCATCGAGATTTTTAGCGTTAGAAACGTAATGGCATGTTTCGCGAATCCAGGATCCTATTACTGCCGAGCCGGAGGAGATTCTGTTGAAGTGGAAGGCATTTGCGCCAAGCGTGTCCCAAAGAAGTGTTTTCATGCGCCGGAGTCCTCGGCTTGGATCTCGGACAATTTGTTTGTTAACGCTCGTTGTCTTTTCGACGTTCGATGCGCTAGCCGTGGAAGGTTGGAAATGGTTTTCCCCCGTTCAACCACCCCGAGCCGTGGCGGTCGCGGCCTGTCCGGGTCCCAAGCCGTGGGCGCCACCGAATACCCGGCCGGCGATAGCGGGGGCCATCGAGGACCACTTGGAATGGTTGGTGGTCGATGTTTGCCGTACCAAGGACGATGTCCTCGTCCTATTTAAGAACGCCAAGGACCTCGCGTTATCGACCAATGGTAAAGGCGCTGTCCGCGACACGACGGCCGCGGAGCTTCGCCGACTCGATGCCGGTGCCGCCTTTGCCACCCGTTTTCAAGGAGAGCGCATTCTTACGCTCGAAGAGTGTTTTTCTCTGTGCAAGGACAAGATCAACCTGGTGCTCGATTGCCGAGGCGTCGAGCCAGTCGCGCTCGCGAAACAAATCACCTCGGCGGACATGGAGAATCAGGTTGTCGTATTCGATGGCTTGGAAAACCTCCGCAAAGTTCGCGAAGCGTCCGAAGGGCGCGTCCCCGTAATGTCCAGGTGGCGGCCGAGCGGCAAGGACGAGGTTTGGATGGACATCGCGAAGTTCGTGGCCAAGGAAAGACCCGCGATGGTCCAGATCGACGTTCAGGATCTTACGGCCGAGATCTGCCAACGATTTCAATCGTTTGGCGTGCTTGTCCTGGGACGCGCGGCGGGTGACAAGGACCAGGAAGAGTATTGGGATAAAGCGGTTTCCCGTGGCGTGAACGTTTTGCAGACGGGGCTGCCCGAGGAAGTCTTGGCGCAACAGGTCGTTCGCCGCGTCCCGCGTCGTCCGGTGCGTTTCTGTTTGCACCGCGGCGCGTCGCGATACGTGCCGGAGAACACGATCGCCGCCGTCGAAAAGTCCTTGCGACTGGCGGCGGACTACGTGGAATTGGATATCCGCACGAGTGGCGACGGGGAACTCTTCATTCTCCATGACGCGACGGTCGACCGAACGACCGATGGGCAAGGACCGATCGCCAGAATGTCGAGTGACGCGATCGGCAATCTCGATGCCGGGATCCGCTTCGGCGAGCCGTTTCGGGGAATGCGAGTTCCCCGGTTCGAGGAATGCATGAAGGCCATGGACGGCAAAATTCAGTTTTACGCCGACGCCAAAAACCTTGCCGCGGCGGACCTCGTACGCGTCCTCCAAAAGTACGACTACGTCGATCGGACCGTGATTTATCAAGGGCCCGCGTTCCTCGCGGAAGTCAAGCGTCTGGAGCCCCGCGCGAAAGTGATGCCGCCACTGGTGACCTCGGCGGCAGTGGACGTCTTGGCCAAGACTCTGCGTCCTTACGCCGTCGATGCTTCTTGGAACATCTTGTCGAAGAAACTGATCGATCGCTGTCACGCCCATGGCATGCGTGTCTTCTCGGATGCCCCGGACGAAGACCTTGGACTGGAGCCCTATCAAAGGGTTATCGAGTGGGGAATTGACCTCATTCAAACGGACCGGCCCTTGGATGTCTTGCGCGCCATCGAAGTGCTCGGCCACAAGGAGGCAAAGCCCTGATGCCAACTTCTCGGACATTTCTTTCGCTTGCTGGGCACGCCCCGTGGTTCGCGGCGCTATCGCTGGCCGTCTTGATTTACTGCGTTCGCGCCGGCCAGGCGGAAGAGCCGGCGAAGGTGTTACGCAAAAAGGTCATCCTGGTCACGTTCAACATCCATCACGCAAGGGGTGCCGACAATACATTGGACCTGGACCGCGTCGCCGACGTGGTTGCCCCGGCGGATCTTGTGGCGTTGCAGGAGGTCGATAATCATTTCGACCGTCGGAGCGATTTCGTGGACCAGGCTCGCTATCTCGCGAATCGACTGGATCGTCATTGGGTGTATGCGGCCAACGTGGATCTCGCGGCTAAAGACGATTCGTCTTCCCCCAAGTTGGGAGCCCTACGTCGTCAGTATGGCGTGGCGTTGTTGAGCCGATTTCCAATCACCTACAGTCGCAATTACCCGCTGCCTATTCGTCGTGGAAAAAAGGGAGTGAGTGAACAGCGGGGACTTCTGGAGACACAGGTTCGCATGCCTGGTGGTGAACTGCGGGTTTACGTCACTCACCTGGCACATGGCTCGAAGGAAGAGCGTTTGCTACAAGTCCGTCGAATCCGCGATGTCTTGGCGGAAGCGGAAAAGGGGGGGCCTCCGATTGCTGGCGTGCCGTTTAGTTCCTCCTGGGTGATCGCCGGTGATTTCAATTTTCGTCCGGAAAGTGAGGAATACCGACTCTTCACAGACGCGGGCGACGGATTAGCGGATAAGGTTCCCGTGGATGTTTGGCCCGTGATTGGGAGAGGAAGCGGCGTTACCGTTGGCGTGGGAACTTTGCGTTCCTCGAGGATCGATTATGTCTGGGTGTCTCCAGAGCTTCGCCCCTGCCTGCTCGCCGCGCGGGTCGATGAAGAAACACGCGCCTCCGATCATCAACCGCTTTTCGTTGAGTGGAGTGTTCCCTGAACAATTTTCATATGGTGCGTGCCGACGATGGCATGCTTCACAGGCTCTCCCGTTCTTTGGAGGTTTGCCCGATGTTCCCGTCGAACGTTCGAATCCTCGCGAGTATTGGTCTGATGCTGGCCATGGTTACGATGCCGTGTCTCGCGGATTCCGCGACGGATCTTGTTGGCCATTGGCCGTTGGCGGCGGATGCCAAGGACGTGAGCGGGCACGGCAACGACGGCGTCGCGCATCAGGTTCGTTTTGACGGCCAGTCGGCAATCTTCAACGGGCGCGATGCGTTCATTGAAGTGCCTCCAAAAGTCAAGTTCGATGCGCGCCGGCCCACGTTTTCCCTGTCCGCGTGGGTGCACGTCGACGAACGCTTGAAGGACGCGCTCGGAGATGTCGTTTGTCAGTTCGATCCCGCGCGTCGGGTGGGATTTCAACTTGGCGTCATGAACTACGCGGGGGTGACGACGCATCAGTCGAATTACCGCAACCTGTATTTTGGCGTCGACGATGGCGGCAAACCGGAAAAGTGGGTCGATCACGGCCGTCCGGGAAACAGCCTCTACATCATGGCTTTGACCGTTTGGGAAGGCGCCCTGTATGCGGGAACCTTCGAGACCGGAGCGGAGGAAAGTGGCCATGTCTATCGTTTTGCGGGTGGAGAGCATTGGGAAGATTGCGGCAGTCCCGATCCGTGCAATGCCGTCTCCGCACTCGCCGTTTTCGAGGGAAAGCTCTACGCCGGCGTCGCGAAGTACCGTTCAGGGGGCTCGGCGCTCCCGGACTCACCGAATCCGCACCTTGGTGGAAAGGTCTACCGCTACGAAGGGAACAAGCAATGGACCTGTTGCGGCAAGCTAGGGGAGGCGGACGCCGTCATGGGGCTTGCGGTTTATGACGGTCAGCTCTTCGCCATCCCGCTTTACCATCAAGGAACCTACCGCTACGAGGGGGGCGAAAACTGGGCCGACTGTGGAACGTCGGGAGTGCGTTTGATGGCTTTGGGGGTGTACAACGGTCATCTCTACGGCGCTGGGAATGAAGGAAAAGGGAAGGGGGGCGTTTACCGGTACGACGGCGGGAGGACCTGGTCCCATGCGGGAGAGCAGGAGGGAGTTACTCAGGTCTATTCGTTCGCCACGTACGAGGGGAGCCTGTTCGCGGGCACCTGGCCGAACGCCGCCGTGTTTCAGTTCGATGGCGAAAGAACTTGGAAAGACGTCGGTCGGCTGGGCATGGAACTCGAAGTGATGGGGATGGCGGTTTACAACGGCAAGCTTTACGGCGGCACCTTGCCGCTCGCGGAAGTTTATCGATATGACGGACCTGGCCGATGGACCAATACCGGGCAGTTGGATTGCACGGAAGGGGTCAAATACCGTCGCGCCTGGTCGATGGCCGTGTTTCAGGGGAGGTTGTTCTGCGGAACGTTGCCTTCCGGGCACGTATTCTCGCTTCGAGCCGGGAATGTCGTGACCGAGGATCGAGAACTATCTTCTGGCTGGCATCATCTGGCGGCGGTCCGGCGTGCCGACCAACTGGTGCTCTACGTGGATGGTAAACAGGTCGCCGCCTCGCCAATGTCCGGCGGGGTGGCTTTCGCGAAGGATCAGCCCTTGCGAATCGGCTTTGGCAGTCACGATTACTGGAATGGCAGGATTAAGGAGGTGCGTCTGTATTCGCGGCCGCTCTCCGAAGAGGAAATCGACCAACTGAGTGTTCCCTGACCGCCGTTCTCTCTCGCAGGATTCCGGCAATCTCTGTACACTTGAATGATGAATATGTCCGAGAACGAAGTCGTGGAACCGGTGGCCGATGCACGCACGGTATTCGAGGCGCGCGGGATCACCAAGGTCTACCACATGGGGGAGGTCGAGGTTCAGGCGCTGCGTGGCGTGGACCTCATGCTTTATGAGCGGGAGTTCGTGGTCCTCCTTGGGCCGTCCGGGAGTGGTAAATCCACGTTGCTAAACATCCTTGGTGGACTGGACGTCCCTACTTCGGGAACCGTTTGTTATCACGGTCATGACATTAGTGACGGCAACGATCAGACACTCACCACTTACCGCCGCGATCACGTCGGTTTCGTTTTTCAGTTTTACAACTTGATTCCCAGCCTCACGGCTGCGGAGAACGTGGCTTTGGTCACGGAGATCGCCCGCGATCCCATGAAGCCGGAAGAGGCGCTGGAACTCGTTGGCCTGGGACATCGTCTGCATCATTTTCCCGCACAGCTTTCCGGAGGGGAACAGCAGCGGGTAGCCATCGCCAGGGCGATTGCGAAGCGGCCGGACGTTCTGTTATGCGACGAGCCGACGGGAGCCCTGGACGTGCACACCGGGACGGTCGTTCTTGACGCGATCCAGAGGGTGAATCGCGAACTGGGAACCGCCACTGCCGTCATTACGCACAACGCCGTCATCTCCTCCATGGCCGATCGAGTGATCATGATCTCGGACGGCAAGATTGCCGGCATCCGCGAAAACGACCAGAAGCTGTCTCCCCACGAACTCCAATGGTGATTCTTCATGCGCGCCTTGGATCGCAAGCTGCTCCGTGATCTTTGGGACGTCAAGGAACAGGCGTTCGCCATCGCGCTGGTGATCGGCTGTGGCGTCGCCACGTTCGTCATGGCGCTCAGCACGCTCAATTCCCTTCAGCTCACGCAGCAAACCTACTATGACCGATATCGGTTCGCGCACGTCTTTGCGCGCGTGAAGCGGGCGCCTCAATCCCTGGTCGCGCGGATCGCGGAGATTCCGGGAGTCGGCAACGTCGAAACGCGCGTGGTGCAAGATGTCACGCTGGATGTCGAGGGAATGTCGGAACCGGCGGTCGGACGCCTCATTTCCATTCCCGAATCCGCCGAGCCGGCGCTCAACGCGCTCTACTTGCGCCGCGGACGCATGATCGAACCGGGACATGGGGACGAGGTGCTCGTCAGCGAAGGCTTCGCGCAGGTCCATCAGCTCAATCCGGGAGACAAGATCGCGGCGATCATCAATGGACGAAAGAAGTTCCTCAAGATCGTCGGAATCGCGTTGTCTCCCGAGTACATCTTCCAGATCGGAACCGGGGATCTATTCCCGGACGACCGGCGGTTCGCGGTTTTTTGGATGGGACGCATTCCCCTTGAAGCGGCCTTTGACATGGACGGTGCCTTCAATGACGTAACACTTTCCCTCATGCCGAATGCGTCGGAGAAGGAGGTTATTCGCAGGCTCGATCAGCTTACCGATCCTTACGGAGCGATTGGCGCCTACGGCCGGGAGGACCAGGTGTCCCATCGTTTCGTCTCCGACGAGATCAAGCAATTGCGGACCATGGGGATCCTGGGCCCGAGCATTTTCCTTTCCGTGGCCGCGTTTCTCCTCAACGTCGTGCTCGCGCGCATCATCTCGACGCAGCGGGAACAGATCGCGGTCCTCAAGGCGTTCGGCTACACGAACGTGGCGGTGGGAGTTCACTTTCTCAAGATGGTGCTCATCATTTCCCTGCTGGGCGCGCTGGTTGGAACCGGTTTTGGCGCCTGGCTGGGGCATGGGCTAACGGGCCTTTACACGCGATTTTATCGTTTCCCTTACTGCAGTTTCATTTGGGATCGGAAGTGGTGATGTTGGCCTTGTTGAGTAAGCGTGGGCGCGACCGCCTTAGGCACGTTCGGCGCGGTACGCCGGGGCCGTGCGACTTCTCCACCGGTGATACGCTGGCTTCGGCGAATTTTCGACCCACCTTCGTCGAACGACTCGGGTTGCAGAGGCTTCTTTCCCAGCCCTCGCGAATGATTCTCAGGCACCTCGAACGCCAGCCCGTCAAGGCAATGCTTTCCGCCTTCGGAATCGCGATGGGAATCGCGGTGTTGATCATCGGAAGCTTCTCGGCGGATTCGATCGACTATATTCTCGACGTCCAGTTTCAGCACGCGCAGAGGCAGGACGTCAGCGTTTCTTTTCTCGAACCGAAGCCGGCGCGGACCTTGCACGAGTTGCAGCAACTGCCCGGGGTCATCGACTGCGAGCCCTTTCGCTCCCTCCCCGCGCGGCTGCGGAACGGACACCTATCGCGGCGAACGGCATTGCTCGGCTTGTCGCCGACGCCGCGATTACAGCGGCTGATCAATGAAGAGATTCAGCCCGTCTCGCTTCCAGCAGAGGGTCTCGTTCTCGCGGACAAGCTCGCGGAATTGCTCGACGTGCGCGTCGGCGACCTGCTCACGGTGGAGGTGCTGGAGGGCGCCCGTCCCGTTCGCCAGGTTCCCGTCGTGCTCCTGGTCAAGGAGTTCCTCGGCGCGGGGGCGTACATGAACATTTACGCTCTTAACCGGCTCGTTCGGGAAGGGCAGTCCATCTCGGGAGGATATCTAACCGCGGACGGGGCGCAATCCGAGAATCTCTACTACGCGTTAAAGCATACGCCTGGCGTCGCTTCCGTGACCTTGAGAAAGCTCGCCATCCGCAGTTTTCAGGACACCATCGCGGAAAACATGAGCCGCATGCGTTCCTTCATCGTCATGTTCGCGACCATCATTGCCTTTGGCGTCGTGTATAACAGTGCGCGCATCGCGCTCGCGGAACGGGGGCGAGAGTTGGCGACGCTACGGGTCATGGGGTTCACGCGCGGAGAAATCTCCGCGATTCTTCTAGGAGAGCTCGCGGTTCTTACCTTGATCGCCATTCCTTTGGGATTGACGATCGGCTATGTCGGCGCTGCGCTCATGTGTAAATCCATGGACACGGAGCTCTATCGCATTCCCATGGTTGCGGAACCGCGAACCTTTGGTCTGGCGGTTCTCGTGGTCATCGTGGCATCGGTACTCTCGGGACTCGTGGTCCGGCGAAAGTTGGATCACCTCGACTTGATCGCGGTGCTCAAAACTCGGGACTAGGGAAATCAGCGTATACGCAGGTTTCCTCGCGCCGAGTTTTTTTTCAGGGGGTTCGTTGAACGTAAATGGGTGGCGCCCTTGATGGCTCGAGCGGTTCACTCCCATCGACGATGTCGAGCAGTAATGAAGTGGGGAAAACATGAGACGAGTCGTTCCGGTGCTGATCAGCTTGGCACTGGTGGCTGCCTTGGGTTACGCGTTTTGGCCGAAGCCTCTTCCGGTGGACATCGAGTCGGTAACCCGGGGTCCGATGGAGGTGACGGTCGACGAAGAAGGAAAGACGCGAATCAAGGAACATTACATGGTCTCGGCGCCCCTTGGGGGTAGGTTACGGCGAATCGTTCTCGATCCAGGGGATGAGGTGGTCGCAGGCCAGACTTTGTTAGCGGTCATCGAACCCAATGATCCGGCTCTACTCGACGCCCGGGCGCTCGCCGAGGCCACGGCACGGGTGAAGGCGGCGGAGGCTAGCGTTCAGCAATCCGTTCCCAACCTTGAAAGGGCGCGGACTGCCCTCGAGTTTGCCCAATCGGAGTTTCGCCGGGCTAAGCAGCTCGCGGAACGAAACAATCTCGCGCAACAGGAGCTGGAAAACGCCGAGCTCGCCCTGCGGGTAAAAACGGAAGAGTACAAGTCGGCTCAGTTCGCCGAACAGATCGCCAAGTTCGAGGAGGAATTGGCCCAGGCCGCCCTGATTCGCGTCAAACCCAGTCTGGCGAACGAGAACGCTGGCAGTTCCGATTCCCCGAAGATCGAGATACATTCGCCGATCAACGGAAGAGTATTGCACGTGAAGGAGGAAAACGCGGTGGTGGTGATGCCGGGCGCGCCCCTCATTGAGCTGGGGGATACACGCGACCTGGAGATAGAAATTGACGTCTTATCAAGTGACGCCGTGAAGATTCAACCTGGGGCGCTCGTGCGTCTGGAGCATTGGGGGGGAGAACTACCCCTCCTCGGGAGGGTACGGCTCGTGGAGCCGGCGGCGTTTACCAAAATCTCGGCCCTCGGCGTGGAGGAGCAGCGAGTCAACGTGGTCGTGGATTTCGAGGATGACCCGAGCAAGCGTAACTCACTCGGCGATGGTTTTCGCGTCGAAGCGAGGATTGTCGTTTGGAGAAATGATTCGGTTCTCAAAGTACCCGCTAATGCCTTGTTTCGTCAGGGGAAAGACTGGGCCGTGTTTCGCGTCGAAAACAACCGAGCCATCCTTCGCAAGATTAAGATTGGACAGAACAACGGCCTGGAAGCAGAGGTGCTCGAGGGACTTTCGGAAGGGGACCGCGTGGTCGCCCATCCCAGCGACAAAATCGTCGACGGAGTCCGGGTCACCGCGCGTTGATTTGTAGCGCAAGGCGGGGTCGGCAGCCTCTATTTTGTCTTTTTTCTTCTTTTTCTCATTTTTCGAGACCGATTTTCGATTTTTTCACGTCTTGGAGAGTAGGGGAACCTTTCGTGCCTTGGGTTCCTCGACATTTACAATGCTCTCTAGGAATGGTGAAAAATGCTCTCCCCGCGCATTATTTCCAAAGATCATGGTTCGCCTACGCCTCGAAACCTCATTGCCATGCTCCTTGCCCAGGCAAGTTCTCGACCCAATGTCACGGCTTTCGAGTATATCTCGACGGACGACGCGCATTCGCGCAAATGGACTTACGCGGAACTTGCCGACAGGTCGCGAGGTATCGCCGACTTTTTAAGCCAGGTGACCATTGAGTCAGGCAGCCGCGTCGTCCTGCTCTATCCACAAGGACTGGATGCGATAGCATCGCTCTTCGGCTGTTTCCAGGCGGGAGTGGTTCCCATTCCGTTGCCGCCGATTAACGCCTCCAATCGGCTGTCCGAGCTTCCCGAAGTGCTTCGCCGGCTGCGGGTTCGGGCAGTCCTTTCCACTCATCATCAGATTCAGGAGATCAAGAGTCGTCAATCCTGTTCCATGGAGGAGGTACCTTTAGCGTGGATTCCGACGGACCGCATCAAGCCCCATTTTCCAGGAGGTGGGGAATCGCTACCGGTGTCTCCGCAATCGCTCGCCTTGCCACGTAGCCCCACGGGACGAACGGAGCTCGAGCCGAGCTTTTACTCTCATGAAGAAGTGATGGAAAAGTTATCGCTGGTCTCCGGCGCCATGGGTGGCATGGACGCCGGTCCCCTATTGAGCTGGTTACCCCTCTATCATGGGCATGGACTTTTTTACACGGTCCTTCTCCCGGTGTATGTGGGGAAGGCGGGGATTCTGCTTGATCCCAATGCCTTCGTCGCCAATCCAATCCGTTGGATGCATGCCATGTCGCGGTGTCGCGCGGTCACCGGCATCAGTCCTGATTTTGGCTACGATCTTTGCGTACGCACCACGGCTAAAGAGAGGTCGGGATTGGACCTGTCGCAATGGTCCCGAGCCATGAGCATCAATCATCCGATCAGCGCGTCTTTGAAGATGCGCTTCACGCAAGTTTTCGCACCCTACGGCTTCCGCGACGAGGCCTTCGAACGGGGGGAAAAGGTTCCCCCGGGGCTCTATGTCGGCGGACTACAAACGACACCCTCGTCCCTCCTATCCCTGCGTTCTCATGCGAAGCACTCTTCCCCGCTCGTGGCTTCCGCAGAACGGCAAACGAGCGATTCCGACGGTCAAGGAGAGTGAGACCTCCCCCCCCAACCAGTGTCCGGGGCGCACCCCGCCCGGGACTCTGGTCAGGAGGGACGAGGGTGTTTTTCCCTAGATTTGCGTGCCGATGCTCAGGAAACGGCTCGAAACGCCCCTCGGTGAATTACTCGTCGTTTACGCGGCTCGGCCGTTGCCTCGTCCATCAGGTCGGCGCAATTGCAGCATCCAGGGAATCGATAAGCGGCCAACCTCAAGACGCAAAAATCGAAAGGCTGACGTTCCGTCAGTCGCCATTCAAGCTTGATTTCCTGGGGATTGAGCACGACGTCGAGTACGTCCATTTCCGTGAAGCATCTTCGAACGGCTATTCGTGAGAGAAATCTTCGCGCAACAACTATAATAATGGAATCATGGATACCTCAAATGCTCCTCAGGCCATCGGCGAAGGATTGCCAGTATCGCCGACGCTCGAGTTTGTGTTGCAAAACGCGGACATGCCCTCCCATACCGTACTCGTGGACTCCCGCGTACTTTTGGTCACGATGGTTGCCATGGGAACGGGTGTCCTTTCGGCCATCGTGGCGCAACTCCTGATGGGGTTGATCGGATTTTTCACGAACCTATCGTTTTACGGCAGGTTTTCCACGGCAATGGTTTCCCCGGCGAACAATTCACTTGGGGTTTTCGTGATTTTTGTTCCAGTACTTGGCGCTGTTGTGATTGGCGTGATTGCCCGCTACGGATCCAAGGCAATACGCGGTCACGGCATTCCCGAAGCCATGGAACAAGTGCTGACGAACCGCAGCCGGATCCCCGCGCGGATCACGATCCTTAAACCTCTCTCCGCTGCGATTTCGATTGGAACAGGAGGTCCGTTCGGGGCCGAGGGTCCGATTATCGCCACGGGGGGCGCGCTCGGATCCGTGATTGGTCAAATGCTCAGCACGACCGCTGCAGAAAGGAAAACACTTCTCGCCGCGGGTGCCGCAGCGGGAATGGCGGCGACGTTTGGCAGTCCGGTATCCGCCGTGCTATTGGCGATCGAATTGCTCCTCTTCGAATTCCGGCCCCGCTCCATCATCCCGGTGGCGATGGCTTCGGCGACCGCGGCGGGGGTCCGCTGGATGTTTGAAGGAACGGAACCGGTCTTTCCCATGCCCAACTTGACCGCTCCCTCGTTTCCATCGCTGTTGGTCTATATGGTCATTGGCGCGTGCACGGGTTTTGCCGCAATCCTCGTGACGCGGATTGTCTACGGGATCGAAGATGCCTTCGAAAAACTTCCCATTCATTGGATGTGGTGGCCCTCCATTGGAGCCGTCGCGGTCGGAATCGTCGGCTATTTCGCGCCGTTAACCTTAGGGGTCGGCTACGACAATATCACCAACATCATTTCGAATCATCTCACGGTCGGCGCGATCGCGTTTCTTTGCGTCATGAAATTCATTTCCTGGTCGATTTCACTCGGCAGCGGTACGTCGGGAGGCACGTTAGCGCCCCTGTTCACCATAGGCGGTGGCTTGGGCGCGCTTCTGGGATCCGCGGTGGCGTCGGCGTTTCCATTTCTTGGGGTCGACGTGAGAATTGCCGGCCTGGTGGGGATGGCCGCTATGTTCGCGGGAGCTTCGCGGGCCATGCTCGCGTCCGCCGTCTTCGCCTTCGAGACCACGCAGCAACCTTTGGGCCTCCTCCCGCTCCTCGCTGGTTGCAGCGCTGCCTTTCTCGTCTCTTGTTTGCGCATGCGGCATTCGATCATGACGGAAAAGATCGCGCGTCGGGGGATTCATACTCCCGCCGAGTATGTCGCCGACGTTCTCGATCAAGTTCGGGTTCGTGACATTGCGTCGCGCGCCGTTGTGACCTTGAAAGCGGACGAGCCGATTTGGGTGGCTCGCCAATTCATCGAGTCGCCTGCTCCGGGCGCCAAACACCAAGGATTTCCCGTCGTCGATTCGAGAGGTATTCCGCTCGGCGTGGTTACGCGACGCAGTCTTTTGGAACCTGCTTCCGCGGATGGCCGCCGCGTTCGTGACTTGCTTGTCGGGCCGCTCCGCTTCATTTACGCCGATTGCACCGTTCGTCAGGCGGTCGATCAGATGGTGCGGCATGAAATCGGTCGACTGCCCGTCCTCTCGCGCGATGAGGCGGGGCGACTTGTCGGCATGGTGACTCGAAGTGATATTCTGTCCGCCTACCGGGTGAGTTTGCAGGAATCTTGCCGCGAGAATCCCACCATTCCATGGAGGAAGTGGCCCTTCGTTTCGAAAACCGAACTGCCCGAAGAGACTGCAAATTAGTGGACCGTTTTCACGTTTTGGTCGTGCTTCAGTTGTCGGTTCGCCTTTGTTCTCGTTTGGCTAAGGCGACCGTCTGGCGGACCTCCGCGGGCACGGACATCATTGGATGGATCCCCGGGCGAGCAAAGTCAATCAGAAGCACCACGCGGGGCGTCGTCGACTTGTTCCAGGCGGAATGTCGAACAGTATCGTCAAAGATCAGGCACTCTCCTTCGCGCCAGGTTCGAACTTCTCCTCCCACTTCGAGGGCACAATCACTCGGAACGATCAACCCAAGGTGACAGCGCAACACGTCCGATGAGTAACCCACATGCGGCTTGATGACAGTTCCCGGCCGGAGTACGGAGAAACCCGCCGTGGTCATAAGAGGAATCGCTTCGACGAGAGCAGCGGTTTTGGGGCAGGCGTTGCAATTCGCCTCCAATCGTTCGCCAAAAGCATGTAGGCCAAAGACCTCCCAGCCTCCTTCGTGAAGTTCTCTTTCCGGCCAGGTCAAAAAGCGACTCTCCGGCAAGGCGAGCAACTCGTCCCGTACGGTAACCCAGTTTTCCTCCAAAGGTCTTGTGAACGGAAAGGATTCCTTCGCCAGAAACATGCGATCAAACTCCTGTGGCGAGTGTTTCGTTTACGCGTGCGCTCGCCTGGCCCGTGGGAAAGAGGATTCGATGCGAAATGAACGCATTGTCCCCTCATGGTTACCAGTTTTCCGTTCGCCCGACAGGGTACTAGGAACGATAGCGGCGTTTGAACTCCTGCCATCCCGCAGCCCGCAAACGCGAAGCGGCATTGTCGAGCCTGCCGTACCCCCATTCCTGCCTCGTCGACCGATCGCCGTGATAGTCGGTATGCGTTTCCTCGAGAATCAGTTCCAAAACTCCCAGGTCGTCGGCGAGTTTAAACGTGTCTGCCTTGTCCAGGTACATCAAAGGGGTGTGTATGCGAAAGTCGCGAGCCAAAGCGAGGCTGACGGTTGTCTCCAAGCTTTCAATGAACACCCGACGACAATCGGGATAACCCGAGAAGTCCGTCTGACAGACCCCCGTTACCATGTCCGAGATTCCATGCGAATAGGCGAAGCTCGCGGCGATCGACAAGAAAAGGAGATTGCGTCCGGGGACAAACGTCGCCGGTAGCGAAGGGTCGCGGGGATGGGCACCCTCCACGTCCGCGGCTGGTTGCGTTAAGGCGGAGTCGCCAAGTAACCCCTTGGTATCAATTATGGTCAAGGGGACGTTTGCCATCGCCGCAATCTTGCGCGCCTGTTCGAGCTCGACGACATGCCGTTGGCCATAATCAAAACCAATCGCGTGTAGCTGCGCGAACTGAGTTTTGGCCCAGTAAAGGCACGTTGTGGAATCCTGTCCGCCGGAAAACAGCACGAGCGCGCGCTTCATGGTTGGCCTCAAGGTTCTCGCTTTGCCAGATTCGAAGTCGAAAGTTTTGCCAAGAGCCCGAAACCTCGCCGCGTCCGTTCCCTCGACGATTTCCCCCAGTCGGGGCTCCTTCCGATGGCCTGGATCGCACCCCTGGGTTGGCAAATCGGCATTACCGGCACGTTTTGTGGAAACCGCCTGAAATTCCAAGTTCACGGAGCCAGAGGTCTTTTTAGGTGGATAAGTCTCTTTTCCCCAGGCAATTGCCCAAGAATTCCTTGAACCTCCCTTGCATGATGGCCGATCCTACTTATAATGTACGCGGGTACAGTATCAAAAAGGATTGGAAAGGGTAGATCCCATGGCGGAGTCCTCGTCAGTCGATGCCAAGGCGTTGCAGGCGACCCTGAATTTGGTGGAGAAGCAGTTCGGCAAGGGCGCGATTATGAAGCTCGGCGATGCCCATGCCGAGCCGATTGAAGGGATTTCGACGGGCGCCCTATCCTTGGACTTAGCCCTGGGCGGGCGTGGGGTTCCGCGCGGGCGCATCGTGGAGATGTTCGGTCCGGAGTCGAGCGGGAAAACGACGATCGCGCTGCACGTCATCGCCGAAGCGCAAAAGCTGGGTGGAGTCGCTGCATTTATCGATGCGGAACATGCATTGGATCCCAGTTGGGCCAAAAAGCTTGGCGTACAGACAGAGCAACTGCTCGTCAGCCAGCCGAGCAACGCGGAAGAGGCACTTCAAATCACGGAAATGCTGGTCAAGTCGAACGCCGTGGACATAATCGTGATCGACTCTGTCGCCGCCCTTGTTCCCCGGGCCGAGTTGGAAGGGGAGATGGGGGATACGCACGTCGGTTTGCAGGCGCGCTTGATGAGTCAGGCGCTTCGTAAACTCACGGGCATTCTGTCTCGAAGTAAGACCGTCCTGATCTTCATCAATCAGATTCGTCAGAAGATCGGCGTGATGTTCGGGAATCCGGAAACGACGACGGGTGGTCTTGGACTCAAGTTCTATGCCTCCTGCCGCATCGATGTCCGTCGGATCTCTCAGATCAAGGAAGGGGAAGAGGTCACCGGTTCGCGGGTGAAGGTCAAGGTGGTGAAGAACAAGGTCGCGCCCCCGTTTAAATCGGCGGAATTCGATCTAATGTACACGCACGGCATCAGCATCGAAGGGGATTTGATTGACTTGGCCATCACGGAGCGTTTGATTCAAAAGAGTGGCGCTGGCTCAGTTATGGGGACATGCGTCTTGGGCAAGGGCGCGAAAACGCGAAAAACTTTCTCAAGGAGCAGCCGGAGATTTTGAAAGAGATTCGCGATAAAATACTAGCGAAGCATTCCGCGGACGTGGAATCGAACGGCAAAGAACGTGAATAACCGGCCCGGACCTTTCGGGCGTGGTTCCGAAAGGAAGAAGGCATGAAAACGGGCGTCTGGAGCGTGTTATTGCTCGGGATCCTGGCGTGCGTGCCTGGAGTTCGGGCTCAGGAAGACGCGCTCGCGGACGAAGGAGTACGTCAGCTGCAGGCGATGGAGGCGGCGACGCGCCGGGCCGTCGCCCGGGCACAGCCGTCCGTCGTTTCCATCTTCCTGTTGGAGCGAACCGAGGGGATCGCCAATTTCGCCGTCGGTCAAAATCGGGTTAGCCCTTTCCTTCGCGATCAGGTAAATGATCCGGATAGCCAGGCCTTTCGACCGAATGTTTTCGGCAGCGGAATCGTGGTCGAGCGGCCGGGGCTCATCTTGACCTGTTACCACGTGATTCGCCCAGCGCTTCAGGAGGGTCGATTCGAGATCCTGGTGCGCGATGCGAGCGGGAACAAGCACGAAGCGCGTCTTTTCGCCGCGGACCCGCGGAGCGATTTGGCGACTTTGGAGCTGGTTTCGCCGCCGGAATCTTTGCCTCCGCCCATCAAGATCGGGGACGGTTCTTCCCTGTTCATTGGTCAGTCGATTCTCGCCATTGGCAATCCCTATGGAGTCGCCGCCTCGGACGGGAGCACGAGCGTCTCGCGCGGGATCGTCAGCAATGTGCGTCGTCGACCTGCCGGCTCCACGGTCCCTTCCATGAACGAAGATTTGACGATTGATTCCTACGGGACGCTGGTTCAAACCGATGCACGCTTGAACATGGGAGTATCCGGCGGCGCGATCATCAATATTCAAGGGGAGTTAGTCGGAATCACGATGGCCTTGGCCGCCGCCATGGGTTATGAGACTCCGGGTGGCTTTGCCATGCCCACCGACGCGTTGACGCGCCGGGTCATATCCACTCTCGCGGAGGGACGAGAGATGGAGTACGGCTTTCTGGGCATTGAGCCAGGGACGATCACTGCGCGCCAAGCCGAAGCGGAGGGAATGCTTCCGGTCGACGGTACCCGCGTGGTTAATATCAAGCCGTTTTTGCCTGCCTATCTTGCTGGTCTCAAGCAGAATGACATCATCACTTCCATCAACGGAAAGCCTGTCAAGAACAACAACGATCTCGTGCTGGCTGTCGGGAGTCTTCCGGTGGGTACCGTGGTGGACGCGGAAGTGGTGCGCGGAAAGTCGCGGGTTCAACTTAAACTTCCGTTGGCGAAATTCCCGCTTCGTGGTCAGGTCTACGTCACGAATAGACGGCCCCTTTGGAATGGTATCCGAGTTGACCACTTGAGCATACTTCTGCGCGATTTCTCCTTCAGTGACGATCCCTTTTCCGAAATGAGCTCGGGGGGGGTGGTGATCAGTGAAGTCGAAACGAATAGTCCTGCCGCGGAAAAAGGGCTCCAGACGCGGATGGTAATTACCCGGGTCAATGGCGAGCCGATTCATTGGCCGGACGAGTTCGACAAAAAGGTCGCCGCCGCCACCGGTCCGGTTCGCCTGCAGATCGCGCGTGGCGAAGAGATCGAGCTTCCTCCCCCGAGCGCCCCGGAAGCGCCAGCGGCCGAAAAGCCATAATACCGCCTGGCAATTCTAAGGATTCTCTTTCATCCCACTGGAATGCTTGGCTCACGTGTTCCATACCCGAAATGAGATGTTCCGACGACATTTCTTTTTTTGATGCTCCGCACGGCTGTTTGAAATCTCCCCGCGCGAACTAAAACATCTTTCGGACGCTCGGTTCGACAAGGAATAACTCCCGGCGAATGGTCCCGTTTCCAGGGCGGTTTCCATGGGAGCGATGACGGGACGCATTGAAATCGAACGGTGCGAAACGAACGGCAGGAGATCGCGCGATGACCGTGGGTCGCGCGTCTCGCGATGAGTGCATCCATGGTCGGTTGGGGACAATAATGCTTTCAAGCACGGAAACAAGGAAACAGTTCCTCGATTTCTTCACGCAACGGTGCGGACACACGTTCGTTCCTTCGTCCCCGGTCGTTCCCCACGACGATCCGACGCTCCTCTTTGCGAACGCGGGGATGAACCAGTTCAAGGACGTGTTTCTTGGGGTCGGTTCTCGCCCCTACAAACGTGCGGTCAACACGCAAAAGTGCATCCGCGCGGGCGGCAAGCACAATGACCTCGACGACGTAGGCAAAGACACTTACCACCACACGTTTTTCGAGATGCTGGGGAATTGGTCCTTTGGGGACTATTTCAAAAGGGACGCCATTCACTGGGCGTGGCAATTGCTCACCGACGTGTGGGGGCTCGAAAAGAAACGGCTTCACGTCACGATTTTTGCCGGCGATGCGCCGCAAGGACTCGAACGGGACAACGAGGCGAGCGAACTTTGGAAGACCGTCACGGACATCGATCCGACACATATCCATCTCGGTGACATGAAAGATAACTTCTGGGAGATGGGAGATACCGGACCCTGCGGCCCATGCTCCGAGATTCACATCGATCTGACGGAGGATTATAGCGGGGGTAAGCTGGTCAACGCCGGCACTCCACAAGTGATCGAGATTTGGAATCTCGTGTTCATTCAATTCAATCGGGATGTTACCAAGGCGCTAACTCCACTCCCCGCCAAGCATGTCGATACCGGCATGGGTTTCGAACGTGTATGCGCGGTGTTGCAGAATAAGAAGTCGAATTACGACACGGATGTTTTCTCGCCGATTTTCGCGGCGATTCAGGACGTCACCAAGGCCTCACCTTACAGTGGTTCATTGACGCGTCCAGAGGACATTGCCTATCGCGTGATTGCGGACCACATCCGCACGCTCACCTTTGCACTCACGGACGGCGCGCTTCCCGGAAACACGGGAAGGGGGTCGGTGCTGCGCAGAATCCTCCGCCGCGCGGTGCGTTATGGACGGCAGACTCTTGGCGTGGGAGAAACTTTCTTCCACCGCCTCGTGCCCGTTGTCGTGGAATCGATGGGGGGGGCGTTTCCCGAACTCTGCAAGGATCCGGCCGCGGTCGCGGACATCATTCGCGACGAGGAAGAACTCTTTGGTCGAACGCTTGGCCGTGGCATCGAACATTTCAACGAGGCGGCGGCGCGAGGAGGCAAGGAGATCAGCGGCGAGGACGCCTTCACTCTCTACTCCACCTACGGCTTTCCCTTGGACCTCACGCAACTCATGGCTGCGGAGCGAGGGATGAAGGTGGACGAAAAGGCTTTTGAAGCCGCCATGGAAGAGCATCAGCGAACTTCCCGGGGCGAAGCCGGCGAAACGGATCCGCGGGAGACGCTCGTCGAGTTGGTGCAGCGTGGGAATTTCGCCAAGACGAAATTCGTCGGTTACCAATCCCTGTCAGCCCCGAAAGTGCGGGGAATTGCCGCTTTTGTCGTTGCCGACGGACGGTATCAGCCGGCAGCCTCCCTCAAGGCGGGTCAGTCGGCGGCATTGGTGGCCGACCAGACGCCGTTTTACGCCGAGGCGGGGGGGCAGGTCGGCGATACCGGCGTCATCACGATCGGGTCCGCCAAGTTCGTCGTGCGCGACACGGTTCGAATCGGCGACGTCTATTTCCACCTCGGAGCGCTCGAAGCCGGCAGTGTCGCCAAGGAGTTGTTGGAAGGTGCGTGGACTCTCGCCGTCGATGAGAAAAGGCGTCGCTCGATCATGGCGCATCACACGACAACGCACGTCATGAATCATAAGCTTCGAGAAGTTCTTGGCGATCACGTTCAGCAAAAAGGATCGCTCGTCGAAGCTCAAAGATTACGTTTCGATTTCAATCATTCGCAGGCGGTGACGCCAGCGGAGATGGAAAAGGTGGAAAGTCTCGTCAATGCGGACATTGGCAAGGATCTTCCGGTCTACGCCGCCGAGGTGCCGCAAGAGGAGGCGCTCAAGGTTCACGGTCTGCGTGCGGTCTTTGGCGAGAAATACCCGCCGAAGGTGCGTGTGGTATCCGTCGGCGTTCCGGTGGAAAGCCTGCTTTCCGACCCGAGCAACAAAGGCTGGTACGACGTTTCGATTGAGTTCTGTGGCGGAACGCATTTGAACAAGACGGGCGAGGCGGGTCGGTTCGTCATCGTTGCGGAGGAAGCGGTCGCGAAAGGGGTCCGCCGTTTGACGGCTCTTGCGGGCACCGAAGCGCAGACCGCCGTCAAAGAAGGCGAGGAGTTACTATCTCGGCTGGCAAAGGTTTCGAAACTAATGCCGGAGGAGGTGGAGAAGGGGATCGCCAGCTTGGCCGAGGATTTGGCGACGAAGACCGTGCCCGCGAAGGTCCGCTCACAGGCTCGAAGCACGATCACCGAACTTCAGAAACAAGCGAAGGAGTTCCAGAAACAGCAGAACAAGGCAGCAGCCAGCCAGATCGTTGATCAAGCCCGCGGGATCGCGGAAAGGCATCAGGGGGAAGTCCTGGTCGCTTCGCTCACGGATGCGGACGGGGATGGCTTGCGTACCGCCATGGACGTGATTCATTCGCTTCATCCCCAGGCCGCGATGCTCTTGGGTTCGGTCGCAAGCGGCAAAGTCTCTTTTGTTTCCCGGGTGCCGGACGCGTTGATCAAGCGGGGTCTGAAAGCGGGTGACTGGGTGAAATCGGCGGCGACGGTCGCGGGTGGCGGGGGAGGCGGTCGCCCGGACATGGCTCAGGCGGGAGGCAAAGACCCCTCAAAACTCGAAGAGGCTCTGGATGCCGGACGCGCTTTTGCCGGCCAAAAGCTCACTTCCTGAACGGCAACCGATTCGGCTTTGGGCCAGCCGTATGACGATTTGGGAACGGACAGCCTCCCTGCACTGGGGACGGAGCGCCGCCATGCCGGCTGCAAACCGCGCATTCGGTTACTGTTCCTCGACAACCCTAGGTAGAGTTTGTTGATTGTTGGGGAGATTTTCGCAAGTGCAATTGCGGATTTGGTTTGCGGCTGTTTTGGCGGAACTTGGTGCGCTGCAGCCGTAAAAACGATGGACCATCGGGTGACGGTTACGCCGGTCAATCCGCCGATTCCGCCTCCGTTTCGTGTCTTGTTCCCATTTTCTAAAGAAACGCGGCGAGCATTTATTGTTGCGGCGCCGATGCAAGATGCCAGTCTGCTGCGCGAGGCGCGAATGAGTCGCGCCTCCCGGCATCCGATCTCCGGTAATGAGTCGGATTCAAACGGTTCCCTCCGAGGGTGGGTTTCTTCACGCTCGGTGGGTTTCAACATGAAACAAATGGATCTCGCCTCGTCGTTGGCAGGTGATTGGCCAACGACTCCTAATGCGGGTACTCAGGGAGGAGTCCTCGATGTTGCGTGCTTTTCGTCCCCTCGGCAAGTCCGTATTGGTCGCGGCCTTGGCGGGCTCGATGATTCCGATGCCCGCGGAAGCAGGTGTTTGGGGGCATAAGAAACCCAAACAAGTATGCGATGAGTGCATCACGCCGCCGCTTCGGCCTTCCGTTCCTTCGGAAGCGGTACCCGAGCAGCCAGCGGTTCCCCCCGCGCCTCAGGGAGAACAACCTGCCGCGCCCGTTCCTGAAGAACCGACCCGCGATCTCAATGAATTGATTGATGAAGCTGCCGCCAGTGACACCGGATTCGCGTCCGCGCCGGACTCGGTGGCGCCCGCGATGATCGGCGACGTCTTCGGCTTCGGTTCCAACTTCTTCCTTGGGTTCATCGATTCGAACAACCAAGGGGTGAGTGCCAACAACTCGACGCCGATCAACGGTGGCCGCCGCTTCAAAATCAGCGAATCGACCAGTCCGATGCCGCGCGATCGCGTGTTCTTCTACTACAACTTGTTCCGTGGCGCTTACAGAACGCAATCTCCAGCCGGCGGTGTTCAACCGGCGGGCACTAGCACCGGCGCGAACACGGGCGGCGAAGCAGTACCCGGTACGCCGGGTACGCCCGGAAACCCAGGCGTGCCTGGACAAGGCTCGGGAGGTTTTGGTGGTCCCGGACTTGGCGGCAAAAACTTCGACCTAAGCCGATTCACTTTCGGTGTGGAAAAAACCTTTTTTGACGGCATGCTCTCCACCGAACTTCGCATCCCTTTCAGCAATACGTTGACCAGTGATCTATTCATTTCCGACACTGCCGTGCCGGGGGGACGGGCGAACGAACTCGACAACATCTCGGTCACGTTGAAGACTTTGCTTTACCAGTCGTCAACGTGGGCGGCTTCCCTGGGGCTCATCACGAATCTGCCGACCGCGGACGATGTGTTCATCACGCAAAACTTCCAGGCTCGGCTCGGGGATTCGACCAATTTTACTGCTCAAACTCTTGGTCACACGGTGTTGATCCGAAACCAGGCGGTTCACCTGGGACCGTTCGTCGGGGCCTTGCTGACGCCGACCAACCGCATGTTCGTTCAGGGATTTGCCCAGATGGACATTGGCCTCAACACCAACAACGTTGTCTTCACGCCGTTCAACGATGGGATCGAGGGTGAAATTCAACAAGCCAATCTGCCGGACCAGACTCTCGCGGAGTTCGACCTGGCCATGGGGTACTGGATCTATCGTGCCTCGACTCCGGATACTTGGATCCAAGGGTGGGCACCGACAATCGAGGTCCACTATACGACGACGGTGGATAACGCCGTGCTCGCCTTCTTCCAAAACAACACGGGTGGCTCGGGGTACCAGGGGCTCGTGGGGAATACGTTCAATCGGATGGACATCGTGAACATGACGTTGGGCACGACGACGCAGTTGGGGTCCCGAGGCTTCGTCACGACAGGAGCGGCAATTCCGCTTAACCGCGACGCGAATGCCAGAAGCTTCCTCTACGACTGGGAGTTCATTGTTCAGTTGAATTACCGGTTCGGGCCCTTGAGCCGGTACAATCGCAGCCCGATCAACTAACTGAGGGGTTAAGCAAATTTCCCAAGCTTCCCGGCAACTCCTCTTGCCCAAATTGTGTCCCTGCGTGAGAATGCGACGGGCGGATTTGGTCAAGCAGAGGTCGCCGGGGAGCCAGGGATGGCCGGTCGGGCGGAATTGGGGAAAAACTGGGTTTCGTTACGATGGGCGAACTCTCTTCCCGTTCTCACTTTGCTTCTCACGCTCACTCTCGTACCCCGCGTCATTGCGATTGCACGTTCGGTGGCGCCGGCCCGTGACGCTCGTCGCTATTGGACGGCGGCGGACCTCTTTTCGCATCAGCCATTCACTCAAGTCCTTCGGTCGATCGACGCCCATCCACTCTATCCCTACAGTCTTCATCTGCTAAAGCGGTGTCTGCGAGCGATTGGCGTCGAGGTGGGCCCGCAAGGGTGGTTTGTTGCATGTCAATGGTGGAGCACCCTGACGTATCTGGTGTTCATCGCTTGTTTTTTTGAAATTGGAACTCGATTCTGGTCCCGCCCTATCGCTTTTGGGGGCTGTTTGGCGGTGGCCTGGCTGCCGCGTCAAGTGGAGTATTCCATTGACGTGCTCTCCGATAGCCTTCACGCCGCATGCTTTTCCCTTGGTTTTCTCGCGGTTGTGCTCGCGATGGATCAATCGTTCGCCGCCGATGCCAAGCACGGAAGAAAAAGCATCGTTTTGTTCGCGCTGGGCGGAGCATTGGCGGGATTGGCCTATTGGACCCGCCCGGAAGGGTTGCTCCTGGTCGCGATTGTTCTTTCTGTTTTCGTAACCCGACAATTTCGTTCGGATTGGCGGATTCCCTGGGGCAATTGGGGATCGTGCCTTATCGCGTTTCTTCTTCCCGTCGCTTTGCTTATCGGCGGGTACGTGACCATGCTCGGCCAGTTGTCCCCCAAAAACTCCGCCAAGGCATTGGTCGGCGGCGTTACCCAGGCGGAACCCGGGCCATGGATAGGGAATGCTCTTCTTGGTCGGGAATTGTCCCCTCGATCGTCTGCGGAATTGGAGTGGGTTCGGCTAGTTTCGCGGACGTGGCCGCAGGTCGCTTTGCGGGCATTGGTTGAGGTTGGCAAAGAGGCCAGAGGGTGGCTTCTCGTTCTCTTTCTCTTCGCGCTGGTGGATCGGCGTAGGACGCGGGTTTACATGCCACGGCGATGGTTCGTTATCTATTCATTGCTCGGCGCCCTCGCGATGCTGCTTCTTCTCGGCCGAATGGTGGGTTTTGTTGCAGGCCGCTACGTCATGTCCGTCCTTCCGCTTTTCGGAATGGTTGCCATAAGCGGCGGGGAAGCGTTCGTCGCGCGGATACGCGATCTGCCTCGTTTTCTCTGGGAAAAACGCTGGTCGGTGGAAACGCTCGAACTTCGGCGGAAGTTGGTCACGTCCGGGATCCTAGCCGCCGTGGCGTTGTCCTTATGCGTGCCTCGATGGTTTCAGCGACTGCATCCCCATCGTACGTGTCATCGGGAGGCGGCAAACTGGCTCAGGCGACATGCGGGCGGCGGCGAGGCGGTTTTTGACCCCAGTTGGACCACGAGTTTTTTTGCGGGCCTCCCCCGGTGTTCGGGAGATTCGGACAGTTTTCGCTATGCGGTGATTGATTCGGACGCCTTGGCTCGGGTTGACGCGCAGGCCCGTGGAGTCCTCGAGAGGATAGATCGTTCCGGTCGCGTCGTCGCTCGGTTCGAGCGAACGAAGGGAGAGAATAAGGGAAAAGTACTCATCGTCGAAGTGCCAAGGCTTGCACGAGCGAATGAAGGCGGGGAGGAACGGCAATGACTTCCCAGCCGGATAAGGAAGTTCGCGCGTCTTCGCATGGGGAATGGGGAAACTGGGTTTCCGTTCGGTGTCCGGCATGCTTTTCGCGAAAATCGGCGCCGGTTCCGCACTTTTTGCCACGGGAAGACAAATCCCCTGCCTGGCGTATTGTCCGATGCGCGGAATGTGGACAGATGTACACGGATCCCCAGCCGCCGTTCGAATCCTGGGAAGAGCTCTACCCGGAAGATTATCCCGCCCATCAAATTCCCACCAAGCCCCGAAGGTGGCATACGAGTTGGCGAAAACAATGGGATCGATGGCTCCTCAGTCTCTATCGAGGCTATCATGCCGAGGGTCGTGGCTCGCATCGTGGACGGCTCGCAACCATCATGGCCCCTTTGCTGGGACGTTGTGTCGATCCCTACGTGTTACCCGCGCCCAGCCCGAAAGGCGCTAGGCTGCTGGATTTTGGCTGTGGCTCGGGCAGATACCTCGCCAAAATGCGCTCGTTGGGATGGGATGTGCTTGGCGTGGACTTGAGCGAACGAGCCGTGAAGCAAGCGCGTCAGGCATTCGATGTCCCGGCCGTCGTGGGAAGCATCCCGTCGCGCGATTTGCCTGCGAACTCGTTTGACTTGATTACCGCATGGGAAGTTCTGGAACACTTGCAGAGACCGCGGCAAGCGCTTGCCGGCATTCGCGCGCTGTTGCGTCACGGGGGCAGGTTGGTTCTAACGGTACCCAACCAGACGGGATGGGCTGCAAGATACTTCGGCCCCGATTGGGTTGGGCTCGACCTTCCGAGGCATCTGACGCACTTCTCGCCCGCGACTCTGGGCGCCATGCTCAATATCGAAGGTTTTCGAGTCATCCACATGTCAACCATCTGCCATAGTGGCTGGATTCGACATTCCGCGAAACGGCATCGCGCTCGAAATCCGAGCCTGCGCGTTGGGCTGCTGACCACGCACGCCTATTCCAGTCTGATTTCCCGTTTGGCGAAACGCTCCGGCCGTGCCGAGTCCATCTACGTGGTCGCCCAACCCGTGGACAAGTAAGTCAGGGCGATCGTACGGTCACCTGCGAAATTCTCGTGGCAAATCGCCCGCATTGAGACGTCGCGACGGGCTTGCCGGTACCGAATGTGCAAAGACGTCAATACCTCGGACTTCGATGCCGCTCAGAAAAGTAATGTCGTGGTCCGCTTTCCGCCAAGGCTCTCCCAAGGGACCGGGCCGGAATCAACGACCTTACCGATCGGGTGTTCGTTAAATCAGATCGAGTCGTCCCCGGTTGGAACGGGCGCGATTACACTTCTCGCAGACCCCTTGGATGATGAACTTGTGGTTGGTGGGTCGGAAGCGATACTCCCGGCAGATGGCTTCCTGCAGTTTTGCCAATTCTTCGCTGACGAACTCGATGACCGCGCCACATTTGTCGCAGACCAAGTGCTCGTGCTGTGGATAACCGTAATCGTGTTCGTAGTGCGTGCTCGTTCCGAAATGAAGCTCTCGCAACAAGCCTGCTTCCACGAGTACCCGCAGGGTACGGTAGACCGTGGAACGGCTGACGCGAAGGTTCTTTTCCTTCAGGCTCGCGACCAGTTCGTCCGCTTCGAAGTGGTGATGTTTCTCGAAGATGTGTTCGACCATCCGCATCCGTTCGCCGGTCCGTTTGAGTCCCTTGATTTCGAGAAATTCCCGGAACTTCTCAACCGGGGATAGACTTACGGGTACAGAGGGTAAATCCGCTCCCGTTCGTCCTTTGAGAGCCGAATCATGACCGACCGTCGATTTGGCAGATGAACCTTGCATCGCTTTATTCTAGTTAAAGGATTTCAGCTGGTCCATCGGAACGGGCGGCAAGCAGGTCAGAATGTTTTTCCGTTGTTCTCTTTGCGACGGATTTGCTAGAGTTGTGAGGCTTACTGCCGCTCAGAAAAGCAATGCCTTGTTCATGGACGCCGAGATTTGCGGCTAGCGAAGGGGCCTTCCAAACGACCGGGACGGGGAATACCGCATTGCTTTTCTGAAGCTCAATAGCCTATCGACGGCATCGGGAGTCGACTCTCCATGGATCGAATAAAGTCTGGAGCGCGCGTTCCTGGCACGAAGGTTTTTGGGTTGCGCCAGGTCTTGCAGGTGGGCGAGACGGTGATGCCGTGGGTGCAAGATTTACGCGAATGTTGTCTCCAGCAACGTAAGCTCGAACGAATCCTGCAAGCGGCACGCAAGAACGCCAATGGTGCTGTCGTCGATCGATCGATGTCCCTTCGGGACGCGAGAATCGGCCTCCAGGTCCTCCTGCAAGAAGAGGTGATTCTACGCAAAGACCTCAGTCATGCTGGAGTAAAGGTCGGCGATCTTGCGGTGGGAGAGACCCTCTTTCCCGCGATGGTCGATCACCGGCAGGCCTATTTCATCTGGGTTTTGGGAGAAACGCGGCCAAACGCTTGGCGATTTCGTGGGGAAAAGCATTGTCATCACATCCCCGAACGATGGTTCGACGGAACGAGCAAGACCGACTCTCCTCCTGGCTCCCGAACCACAACGTTCTAATCGGGTCAATCTGTTGTTGTCTCAATGAATAGTTGTACTTACTATAAAGGTTATTGCTGTTCACTGAGAACGCCTCGTCCGCGGATTGTGTAAAGGCAATCGCAAGGAGGGAGGCGAGGAAGCCTTGGCTTGGATAGGTTCGCCGCTTCACTGAAGCTTGCGATTCGTCGACGGCGGCAGTCGGCGTTCGTGGGCGAGAATGAACGGGGATCGGCAACTCGTTCAATCCCTATTGAGGGTTCGCGGTTCCGGTCATGCTTCCGAGAATGGTAAGTTCAATTCCAGGGTAGGCACTTTCGTTGGTGGACGATCTCTTTCGCAGACGGAAGAGATCGATCGGTTGTCCGCCGGCAATGCTTGGCATGGAATGATCGTAGAAAGACCAGACGCCAATGACGCTCGGTTCATTGCAGGAAGTCAGTCGCAGCCTGATCGCGTTGCGTCTTTTGACCATCGATCAATTGGATGACGCGCTTGCCGACATCGGTAAGGGTAGTTCCAAGGAACTTTTGACCTATCTGGAAGGTCGGGGATTACTTACCTCGTTGCAAATCGGCAAGCTTGAAAACGGCGAGACCACCGGATATTTCCTGGGGCGATTCAAGCTTCTTTACCGCATTTCCGCGGGCACGTTCGCGCGCGTTTACCGAGGTGTCGATAGCGTCACCGGGGATGTGGTTGCCGTCAAGGTTCTCCGCGCCCGCCACGCCACCGATCCCGAGAACGTTCGCCAGTTTCACCGCGAGGGAATGCTCACCGAGTCATTCAATCACCCCAACATTACCAAGATGCTCGAAGTGGGGTTGGATCAAGATTCCAACCAACACTACATCGCGATGGAATTCGTGGAGGGGGGCAACTTTCGGGAGTTCCTCAAGATTCGCGGCAAATTTGAGCCTGCCGAGACGATCCGGTTGGGAAGGGAAATGGTGGATGGCCTCCGTTACGCCTATTCCAAGGGAGTGACGCACCGGGACATCAAGCCAACGAACATTCTGCTTTCGGCACAGGGACACGTGAAGTGGGTGGATTTTGGGTTGGGAGGCGTCGGCGACGAAAAGGGCGCTCCGCAACAGCGGACCGTTGACTACGCTGGTTTGGAGAAGGCCACGGCAGCTCCCAAGGGGGATTTTCGTTCCGACATCTTCTTTCTGGGAGCCGTGCTCTATCAGATGCTTACGGGGCAACCCCCAATGCCGGAGACCAAGGACAAAAATGCCCGCATGCTTCGCGCTCGATTCGATCAGATCCGGCCGTTGGCAGGGGACCCACAGTTCCCCTCGGAATTGGCTGTGGTGATCGACAAGATGCTCGCCTTTCGTCCGACCCAACGGTATCAGGACTATGACACCTTGCTCGCGGACTTCGACGCCTTGCAGGCCGCGGAGCGAAAACACGCCAAGCAAAGGGATGCAGCCGCGGAACCACCGAAGAACCCACGCGTGGTGATCATACATCGAAGTCCGAAGGTGCAGGAAATCATCAGGCGAATTGGTGAAAAAAGGATATCAAGAGTGGATTCTGACCACCGACATCAATCAGGCGATTAGTTTAATGGACCACCGGCCCGCTCAATGCTTGATCATCGACCTGGAAGACGACAGTCGGGAAGGTGTCAAGGGCGATGCGGCGTTACCACAAAGCACGGCCCTTCCTGTGCTGCCATTTACCTTGCGGATGACGAACAGCCCGACTGGCCGGCCGGGATGGACAGAGACAAGACCGTGACGTTGCAAAAACCGGTTACGCTCGGCCCCGTGTACTCCGCGGTCAAAAAGCTCGCTCCCCGGGCCGCGAACGCTTGAAGTTCAGTAGGTTCCCTGCCATCACAAGCCCCGACGAGAACCGTCATTTTCACCCAGGGTTCCTGCCGACCGGGGGAGGAGAGTCGGAGATTCCCGCCACGCGGAGGGGACGTTCATGCAGGACACTCTGGTTGAATATATTTCCGCGGACGCATCTCCCGTCGAGTCGCGGAAATAGATTGCGGAAATTGTTCGTGCATATAATGGCAGGGACCTTCTGATCGTCACCCGTCTCGAGGAGCCGTGGTTTTCTAGCCGACCTGATTCGTCATCTCGGCGAGGTCCGGCCCGAGATCGAGTTTTTGAGCGTTTTGCCAGCTACGGGTCGGCGACGGAGAGTTCCGGCGTGGTGGAGATTCGCAAAGACCTGGGGAAGTCCGTCCTGGACCGAGAGGTTCTGATTGTCGAGGATATCATCGACACGGGGCTGACGCTCGAGTTTCTGCAGGCGACATATCGAGGCGGGACGGCCGAGGTCGATTCGGGTTTGCTGCCTCCTGGACAAGCCGTCACGGCGGCAAGTACCGATGGAACCTGATTTCGTGGGATTCAAGATCGACGATAAGTTCGTCGTGGGATATGGACTCGACTACAACGAAAAGTATCGTGAATTACCCTCGATCACATCCTCAAGCAGGTCGGAAGTGTCGGCGGTTAAGGCGAGGCGGTTGAGTTCTGGTGCAAAAGCAATTCGCCGATGACCAGGACCGAAATCGATCAATACATTGTCGTCCGACTGCAGGAGGCGGTCGCTCGGAAGTTCAGAGGCTCATTGGCGAGGGCCGTCACGCTCAACGATGGCAAGGCGAAGGCCAGCCACGAAACCGGGTGGGAGACAAGATCGTCGTGAAATTCCCGAATCGATGTCGGGAAAACGAACCGCAAGGAGATCCCCTCAACATCGTCTATGACGAGTTCATCGTCGTTATCAACAAGCAAGCCAATCTGATCGTTCATCCGGGGCGAGGAAAGGAGAACTGGAGCGGGACCCTGACCAACGCGGCAGTTTTATTTCGAACAATTGAGCACCTTCGGCGGAGAATCCAGGCCGGGGATCGTTCACCGTCTCGATCAAGGACACCACCGGCGTCATGGTGGTCGCCAAGGATGATTTGGCGCACCGGAACGTGGCACCGTTGAAGAGCACCGTAAAGTACCAAGGAATATCTGTGCATCTGCTACGGGGAACTGGATCGCGATAGCGACTATGTCGAGCGGAAAATTGGCGTGCATCCCACCGGTTCGGAAAAGATGGCCATCCGGGAGAACGATCCGTCGGCCCGCTCGGCGAACACGTTTTATGAAGTGATCGAGCGGTTCGAGGAGGGCTACGCTGGTGCGCTGTCGTCCGCTGACCGGCCGCACGCACCAGATCCGCGCATGACGAGCGTCGATGCTCCCTTGGTCGACCGAAATGTATTCAGGCCGGGGGGAACTCCGGCTTTCGGAGGTCGCCGCGACATGCATTCCGGGCCGGATCAAGGTGTCATCGATCGCCGGGCGCTTTGTACCCATCGCCTGCGATTCCATCATCTGCTGCCAGGAGATGATGGACCTGACGGCTCCCTTGCCCGAGGATTTCGAAAGGACACTGGCGGCCCTGCGTCAGTACCGATCTCGCGAGAACAAGGACACGAAATGACGATTGACGTTCTGTTGCTGCAGTTGGGGACGCCGGACGCGCCCAACCGCGGCGGGTCTTCGCCCGTACCTGCGCGAATTCCTCGGCGATCCACGAATCATCGAAGCGCCCGCCTTTGTTCGTTGGCTTGTGGTCAATCTGATCATCGTTCCTTTCCGGTCCCCGAAATCCGCGGTCAAGTACCGACGAATTTGGGATTCGAAGGCCGGCTCGCCGCTCCTCGACATCACTCGGCGTCAAACGCAAGCGTTGTCTCGATCGCTCGGCAGCAGTTTTCGCGTTCACTTTGCCATGCGTTATGGCAATCCCTCCATTCGCGCCGTCGTTCGCCAGATGATGCAAGCAGGCTGTTCAAGACTGGTCGTCCTGCCGATGTTCCCGCAATACTCCGCGACCACGACCGCCAGCGGACTCGACGGTCTCTTCGACGCCTTCAAAAACGAACGTGTTTTACCCAGCATGCGCATCATTTCCGAATACCATCAGGACCCGGCCTATTTGGACGCGGTCGTGGATGGGGTAAACTCCTCGCCGAAGTTCGGACCCGGGGGTAACTCCGGAATGCCACCTAACCAGTTTTCACGGTATCCCGGGGTCTACATCGAGCGGGGGATCCTATCGGCAGCAGTCGGCGGTAACCGCTAAACTTGTCGCCGAGCGGATGGGTTGGTCCGACAAGGATTGGCGACTTGCCTTTCAATCCCGCCTTGGTCCGTCGGAGTGGCTGACGCCCTACACGGACGAAACCCTCAAGGAGTTGGGTAAGGAAGGGATTCTGACGGTTTCGGTCACGCAGCCCAGCTTCACCGCCGATTACCTCGAAACCATCGGCGAAATCGGCCATGAGGGTCTCGAAGAATTTCGCGAGGCGGGAGGAAGACGCTTTATGCAGGGTGCCATGCGTCAATGATAACCCGGCGTTCATCAAGAAACGTTGCGACAATTGGTCGAGCAGAGCGAACGGATGGCGGATTTAATGGACGATAACGCCAAGCATCTGGTCCGCGTTCAAGGGAGAGACCGTCGAACGTACGCCCGTCTGGGCGATGCGTAAGCAGGAGGTGGGATCCTGAGTTCCGCAAGATTCGCGGTAACCTGGGCTTCTATGAGTTTAGCGAGAACGCGGAATTGGCCGCGGCAGCCAGCCTTTGTCCTCGAAGATTCGGCATCGACGGCATTATTCTCTTTACGACATCGACCCTTTCCGTCGCCGTAGAGGCGGCAGTTCGATCTCGTTCCGGACCCGAGGGCCGGTTCCCCGGCGCCCCCATTCAAACCCTCAAGGATGTCGAGGCGGCTGCACGCCCCCGATCAGGTAAGTTTCGAATACGTGCTCGAAACCCTCCGCTTGGTGCGCCAGGAACTCGATGGCTCGCTCCCCGCCTTGGTTTTTGCGGGGGCACCCTTCACCCTTGCCTCGTATCAGATTGGCACCGGCAAGGATTTGGCGAAAACGCGGGCCTTTATCCGCGAGAATCCCAAGGTCTTAGCGATCGCTCCTTAAGCGGATCTCGCCCGACGCGACCGTTTATTTCTTAAAAGTCCTCCTTGGCAAAGGGGCGGCGGCCTATCAGCTTTTCGACTCCTGGGCAGGAGCACTCACGCGCGAGGAATACCTCGAGTTTGCCCAGCCTTACCATCGGCGAATCTTCGGCGCCGTCGGCGGGACCTCCATCCTATTCGTTAAGGACACTCCCTTCATCGACCTAGCCGCCACATCGAGCAGCAAAGTGGTCAGTGTGGGCAAAATGCACAAGATTGACGAGTTGAAATCCGCTTATCCGGGGCTCGTTTTTCAAGGGAACGTCGACCACATGCTGCTCGTGACGGGGACTGCAGACGAGGTGCAAGTCGCGACCAGGACATGCTTAGCGTCTGGAGGAGGGCATCGTCACGTGCTGAATCTGGATCATGGCATAGACCGGTTGGCGAGTCCTGAAAACTTTGCCGCGTTTGTCCAATCCGCGTTAAACCCATAGAACGAGGCCAGCGAGGAAGTTACCCACGCCGAAACAAACACCGCATTGCGTCGGCACGCGTTGCTCCAAGGTGTTACCGGGCATCGGAAAAGCGAACGGAAAAGGCGGTTCATGCCCGGCCGCCGTTAGTGTCGATGAAACAGTCGACGTCTCTCGCGCCCGTTGATCCAAGCAAGGGTAGGTCGGAGTCTTTGGCTGCGGATTTTTGCGTTATCCGTAGGCAAATTTTGGACTTCGAGGTATGACTGGGACGGGTAACGGTTTCATGCGCGATGGCGCGCGTGACGGTTGGAAACCTTAACTACGGGGAGCAGAATGTCGTCCACGCTTCGACACGACGACCCCGTCGCCTCTGAAAACGGGCACCCTCGCGGAATCGCGCGTACCCAAGGTCTCACGGGCTTTCGTATCCTCGGCACCGGCAGCTACGTGCCCGAGAACGTCATCACCAACGACGAACTCTGCCAACGCATGGGTTTCGAGGGGAGTTGGATCGTCCCGCGCACGGGGATCCGCGAACGGCGTCATGTTCCGGAAAACTTCGCCACCAGCGATCTTTGTGCCGAGGCGGCGATCCGTTGCATCGATGCCGCGGGGGTCGACAAAAACGACATCGACCTCGTCGTCGTCGGGACGTTTACTCCCGATATGTCCTTCCCGTCGACCGCCTGTCAGGTTCAGGATCGGCTCGGGCTTCACTGTGGCGCCTTCGACGTCCAAAGCGCTTGCGCGGGCTTTATTTATGCCCTCGTCGTCGGTTCCCAATTCGTGAAGTCCGGCAACGCGAAACTCTGTCTCGTCATCGGCGGGGACACCAACAGCAGAATCATCAATCCCTGCGACCAGAAGACCTATCCGCTTTTCGGCGACGGCGCGGGGGCCGTCTTATTGACGCCGGGAAGTGAAGAGCAGGGGCTCGTGGCCTATCAGCTCGGCTCCGATGGCAGCGGCGCGGAACTTCTTAGTCGCCCCGCCGGGGGAAGCCGGCTTCCTCTCACCCCGGAAGCGCTCGACGCCAATCTGCACTATCTGCAAATGGACGGCAGGTCCGTGTTCCACTGGGCCGTCAATACGGTCACCGACTCCGCGACCGAGGTCATGCGTCATGCCGGTGTCACCGCGGACGACATTCGCTGGTTCATTCCCCACCAGGCGAACATCCGCATCATCAACGCGGTCGGAGACGTGCTCGGCTTTCCCAGGGAGAAAGTGGTGCAGAACATCGACCGCTATGGCAACACCTCCGGGGGCTCCATTCCAATCGCGCTCGATGAAACCAACTCTTCCAACAAGATTCAAAAAGGGGACCTCATCCTCTTCGCCGGCTTCGGCGCCGGCCTCACCTGGGGCAGCGGCATCCTCCGCTGGTGACCCACTCCGTCTCCCCGTGGGAGAGATCCGCATTTAACCCTCTCCCTCTGGGAGAGGGCAGGGTGAGGGTTCTCGTTGCATGGACGTTGGACCGGGTGGCCAGGACAACTTGTTGTCCTGGTTGCGCAGCAACAGGAGGGCCCTTCCGGCCGTCGCCCGTAGGATTCCATCAAGGCGACGAGCCACTCCCGCCCCGGAAGGGAGGGGCACGGCATGCTAGCCCAGGACAACGTCCTGCGTAGCCATACCGCCTAACCATTCCGGAGCCCCGCCAAAGGTCATCACATCGACCGCGGCCTGAACGAGCCGGTGCTTGTCAATCGTTCCTGCCCGGTTGTTCTTGAACAAGAAGGATCGTTGCGAAAGGCGGTTTTGCCCTAGGAGGCCATGTCACAGCTCCGTGTCATAGCTTGTCACAGCTCCGACAACGGGTCATATCAAGAATCCCGCGAAGCCACATAACGTTTGGTGGGGTCCGTGGGGGTGGTTCCTGCTTCTGACAGCAACCCTTTATCAACCATCGATCTAAGATCGCGTTGTAGTGTCCGGCGGTTTACTCCCTCACACAGCGCCTCATATTCTCCGATGGAGATGCTGCCGTGCTCCAAAACGTGCTCCAACGCCAGTGCCTGCCTCTGCGACAGTCCATGCTTGCCTACCAGAACGTCTCTTTGGATGGCCCGCTCTCCGCGCGTCTTCACTTCTGACAATTGGGTGGATAAGCCCTCGACGAAGAATTCAAGCCAGCTGGTCAGATCCATGTCTCGCTGGCGCACGCCCTGGATTGCTGCATAGAACGCGGCTCGGTCGCGGTCATAGTATTCGCTGATCGTGAATAGCCGCTTGAAATCATAGCCTTCGCGGTAAAGGCAGAGCGTGGACAATAAGCGAGATGTGCGTCCGTTGCCGTCAAGGAATGGATGAATGTGGACGAGCTGAAACTGGGCCGCGCCACTGACCAAAACCGGATGAACATCGCCCGGCTGATTGATCCAGTTTACCAACTCCGCCATCAGCGGCGCCACGTCGGATGCAGGTGGCGGGGTATACACGATTGCCCCCGTCGCCGCATTGACAACGAAGTTTTGGATTCGCCGATATTGTCCAGGCGCCGCTGCTTCGCCTCGCACCCCTTCAACGAGCTTGTTATGGATTTCGCGAATTATCGCCTCCGTTACCGGCGCACCACTGTCAAGTTAGTCGGAAACGAATCCGAAGGCCTGGCGGTAATTCAGCAACTCACGAGTATCGTCCGCGTCCGCATCCAACACTGTTTCGTCGCGAAGCAATCGCTCGGCTTGATCCAGTGTGAGTCGCGTCCCCTCGATGTGCGTTGTATGATGGGCTTCGAGAACGAGCGCCCTCTCCCCCATGTCTCGCACCCACTTTTCGGAGAGAGTAGCGGCTTCGAGAAATCCGCGGGCGCGCTCGATTGCCGTCAACCCCGCGGTGATGGCGTTCGTAATCGAGCATTTCGGCTGATATCCAGTCTGTTGCATCACCGCGTCTTCCCGCGAACCCCAATCCATGACGTTCAAACCCGATGGAGTCAATGTATCGTTTTCGTTCCCACTTCGCCGTTTGCCCCACCGTTTCGACTAAAGCCTCACGATGGGCCGGCACGTAGATTCGATCGATGCGTCATGTCCAGCGACGTCGGGACCGCGTATTCCGCTCCATGCCCCGCAGGGGCACAACATGTTAGCCCAGGACAACGTCCTGGGAAGAACGACCCAAAGACCCTCCAGAACCCCGGCAAGGGCGACATCATCAGCTGGCGAAGCACGACCGGATCCCAAGAATCATTATGCCCGTGGGAATCCTGTTCCCCGGTGGCCGAGCCGATCGACCCAATGTGTCACCCTTTCCAGGGTGATGCATGGTTTGCCGCCGCACGTTTACCAGGGCTTCGCCCTTCGCTAGCCTGTGGCTGGCCCTCCGGGCCGGAGGACGGCAACATGCATGGGCCATGGTAACCCGCGGATTCCCTGACGGCATGGGTGATGGAACAAGATTTAAGGTCCGTGGGGCAGGCCGGGTCCCATGCCCACGCTTGCCGTGGATCTCGCTCGACGGGGGGACTCGTGTCATGGCGCAATGACCTTCAACACCCGCCCTCCATGCCGCCGCCCCGCAGGGGCACAACATGCTAGCCCAGGACAACGTCCTGGGAAGAACGACCCATAGGCCCCTCCAGAACCCCGGCGGGGCGACACTCGACGACCATTCCTCGGCCTTAACCTGGATCAAACCCGCCAACCGCGCCGAAAAAATCCTTCCTCGACGAATTTGACGCCGCGCGGGACGCGATCTAGATTTGATTGTGAGTGATGAACGAAGTTCATCCTCGACAAAGGCAAACCAGTCGCTGAGGCTGGGACGCAAAGCTATGGGCCAAGGCTGCGGATTTGGGGGTCTGCAGTCGTGGTCGCCAGGCCGCCGAAGGGATGGACGGGACCCTGACGCAATAAGCTTGGACCCAGGTGCCCGCGCCGCGGGGCCCGGGCATGCTCTTCTTGATGGCCAATTCCCAACGCTTTGGACGCGCGCTTCAAACGGCCAACTCTGCAAATCGGATTCTAAATCGGAAGAATGATGCCGAACTCGCCGAGCACCAGCACCGCGGTCACTACGGAACCTACAAGGCCAGTAATTAGCCCGAGGATTGCCCTACGATCCACGGCTCTTCGAGTTGCAATGCCGCGAGAGAGACGCTCAAGGGAGAAGAAAGACTCAGTCCCATGTACACGAATAGCAGGAGGCGTCCCTGATGACTTTGATCGCTTGGCAAGCCCCAGTTCAACTCCGCGGCCATCAAGAGAATGCCCGCGTAGGGCGTGATTAAAGCAACAGCCAGCGATGTGGACCCGAGCGAACTTGGCGATGTCATGGGGACCTACTGGCAATTCGGATCAGCGGGATCCGAGGGTCGCTTTCAAGGGGACCCGTTCCTTGTTTCTCAGCACGGTGATCTCGATGGAGTCGCCGGGCTTGTGCTGGTAGAGAATGACGGTGAAACCCTGAACGTTCTTGATGGGGGCGCCGTCGATTTCGACGATGACGTCGCCGGCTTTCAGGCCCGCTTTGTCCGCGGGGGAGTCCTTCTTGACGTCGTTGAGCAGGACCCCTTCGACTTCTTCGCCATAATCGGGGACCGTGCCGAGATAGGTCTTGCGGCCGCCGGCGGGAAGGTCCATGCCCGCGTGCGGATCGGACTCCTCGCTTTTCACGAACTCAAATCGGTTGGGACGTTCAATGACTCGGTCGATAAACTTGGCGGCGAAGTCCGCGACGCGCCGCATTCCCTCCACGTTGATCTTGTCGACGTCGTCGCTGGGGCGATGGTAATCCGGATGCGTGCCGGTGAAGAAGTGGACGGCGGGGACCCGAGCCATGACGAAAGACGCGTGGTCGCTCGATCCTCCCAGGCCGCTGGCACTGCCGATCTTCTTGATGTCCAAATCATCCTCGGCGGATTTTTCGCCGTCGATGATCGCTTCGAGATCCTTGGCGGATTTGGTTCCGTAGATGGTGAGCTTGTTGTTCTTCATGCGTCCGACCATGTCGAAATTGACCATGGCGACGGTCTTGTCGAGCGGAAAGAGCGGCGCCTTTTTCACATAATGTCGGCTGCCGAGCAGGCCCTTTTCCTCGGCGGAAAACGCGATGAACACGAGCCGGCGTCCCGGCTTCTTCTCTCGCTCGCCAAACCGCCGGGCCAACTCGATCAAGGTCGCGGTTCCCGAGGCATTGTCGTCGGCGCCGTTATGAACGTCTTTGGAGTCCGGAGCGAGCGAACCTTCGCCACCTCGGCCCAAGTGGTCGTAATGGGCGCCGATGACGACCGTTTCGTCCGCGTGGGGGCCTTCCCCTTCGATGACGCCGACGACGTTAACCAGATCGGCATTGACGCGCGTGAAATGTAGTTCTCCTTCCGCCGTCCATCCGTCGAGGGCGCACGACGCCGGCTGGAGATTCTTGTCAATCACCGCTTCCGCGAGTTGAACGCTCTTGGCCGGGGAACCAGCGAGGAGTTGATTGGCGACCGCCTGCGTGATGTGCGCGACCGGCATGCTCACCGTGGAATTGTGTCCCATGTAGTTTGTGGGGAGCAGGCGATCGAGCCCCTTGGCCGGAGGGGCGGCTTTACCCCGCATTAACGAAGCGACGGCGTCGACGAAAAGCTTCTCGGGTGTCTCTTTCGTGGTGAAGGGATCGGTCACCAGGAGTACGGCGGCCGCCTTATGCGTCCACGCGTTTTGCAGCTTGTACTGCAGCGCTGCGTACTGGCTTTCGCCGGTTCCCGCGAAGACGCTGTCCGCTTTCGCTTGTTGTGGCTCGCGGCGGAGAATCAAGACGACTTTGCCGGTCACGTCCAGATTCGCGTAATCGTCGTACTTCTCCGCTTCCGCAGTGATCCCGTAGCCGGCGAACACGATCGGTAAATTGAAGCTTCCGTCGCCACCATAGGTCAGCGGGGAAAAGTCCTTGTTCAATTCAAGCTTCAGATCCTTATTGTCCGGCCCATGGAGAACGAGGCGGGTGTTGGGAAAGTCGACCTCCGAGGAGAGGCGAACAGTGAAGGGTTGAAAATAGCTTCCTTCATTCCCACCCGGCTTCAGGCCCGCTTCCTGAAAACGGTCGCGGATATATTCCGAGGCCTTGATGATACCGGGATTGTCGATCCCACGGCCTTCGAGGCTATCAGACGCGAGATAGGACACGTCGCCGAGCATTCGAGCTTCGACCGTCGCGTTATTTTCGACGGCATAGGCCGAAGGGGGTCCCTGCCAGACGAGGAGAGTAAGGAATGCCGCGTAGAGCCCTTGGCGTCGGTAATGCACTAGCTTCATGAAGCAAAGTTCCTCACGCCGATTTGGCGATTGTCCGTACCTGGTACGCAAAATTGGCCATGCACTATTGTATACGACCCAAGGGGTGAAATTTGCAAATCCCGGCGTCGGTTTGGTTCGCTCTGGAGAAAAACCGGTTGGACTCGTGGTCCGGCGGAATTTTGCCTCTATCGGCGTCCGATGGAATGCGTGTAGTGGACTCCGGTTGCGTGGGCTTCGCGGACCTGGACCCATTCACCCGTGGCCGAGGATTTGAGGACCGCGGTGGTCCAGTCGGACATGGGGAGGGCGCACTCGGCGGGGGAGACGAGCGGAACGTTTTCGAGAATGGCGTCGAAGAAGCCCCGATTGGGATTCGATTTTCTTTCAAGGTCCGCGATGGATTCGACCGCGTTGTTTTTGGCGCGGAACAGTTCTTCGCTGCGGAGTAGAAGGTCGGCGTGTTCGCAGTGGAAGTGAATATCCTCGCGCCAATGGTTGGCGTTGCCGACAAAGTGAGCCACGAGGTCCACGCCGCCCGTCAGTTCCGCGAGAACTTCCGTGACGATTTCGACGTTGCTGCCACATTTGTGACTTCGAGCGAAGACCGATTGGGGGGCAAGGCCCGTGATGAAAAAGCAGGCGTCGATCTGGTGGCTTCCGGCATCGCCAAAATACCCAGAGCCGACGCGCGGGTCGTCGCGCCAGGTGCCAGCGATGGTCTGTTGCCAACGTTCACAGACGAAGACGTGGATCTGTTTGACGGCTCCGTACCAATCGGCCCGGCGTGATAGTTCCCTGCGGGCGGTGACATAAGGAGCTTCGTAGCGGCGTTGATAGGACACGGATAACAGTCGCTCCGCTTGATCCCGCCGCCGAATCAGGTCGAGGATTTCTTCTCGGTGGGCGGCCAGCGGCTTCTCGCAGAGTACGTGGATCTTTGAATCCAAGGCGGCGGAGGCTTGTTCATGGTGGTTTTGGGTCGGCGAACAGAGGACTACGGCATCCAAGGAGTTGCCGGTGATACCCGCAATGGCATCGGATTCAAGCGTGGCTTCTGGCGCATAGAGGCGGGCAAGCGCTTCGGCGTTTTCCCGTTTCGGGTCGGAGAGTAGCACGAGTTGAACGCGCGGGTCGGCGGCCATCCGCTCGGCATGCAGTTTTGCCACTGAGCCACACCCGACGAGACCGACGCGCAGCGGGTTCGAAAATGATTCGATGCCAGGTTTGGAAATGGACGACATTCCATCATCCTTCGATGCTGACCGATTGACTTGAAAGTCCGACGTCTCCGCTTCGCCGTTCCCAGTTGTTGACGCAAGCGGCAAGGGCGAGATCCCCGGTGACGTTAAGAACCGTTCTGCACATGTCGAGGACGCGGTCGATGCCCAGGATGATGCCGATCCCTTCTCCCGGGACGCCAACGGATTGGAGGACAATGACAATCATCGGAAGCGAGCCTCCGGGCACGCCCGCCGTTCCGATTCCCGCGAGCACCGACATGAGAACGACCATCACTTGCTGCATGAGCGAGAGTTCGACGCCGAAGACCTGTGCGAGGAAGAGAACGACGACCCCTTCATACAACGCCGTACCGTTTGATTTCCCGTCGCCGACGGTAAGAACGAAGTTCGAAATATCCTTGGACAGTTTGAGGTCTTCCTCGGCGACGCGCATGGCGGTGGGGAGGGTGGCATTGGAGGAAGAGGTGCCGAACGCCGTGAAAATCGCGTCCCTGGATCCACGGAAAACGCGCGCGGGCTCATGCCACCGATGGTTCGGACCAGCACGGAATAGGTCACGAACATGTGGATGCCAAGTCCGAGCAGAACGGTGATCACGAACCAGAGCAGGGTATTGAGAATGTCCAATCCCAGTCGCGCCGAGATGGCGAACGTGAGACAAGCGACGGCATAAGGGGCGATCCACATCGCGAAATTCACGACCGTCATGGAGACGGCGAACATCGCTTCCAGCAGACCGACGAGCGGTTTTGTCGTCTCGTCCGGCAAGGTGGTCATGGCAACGCCAAGCACGAGGGAAAAGAACATGACGGCGAGCATGCCGTTCCCCTTGGAACTGCCGTCGACCGCTCCCGCCATTTCCTGGACCGGGTTTTCCGGGATGATGTCGAGCAGAATGTCCTTGATGGACTTGGCCTTTTTCGCCTTGTCGACAGTCTCCGAGGCGCCGCCGGAGTACTGGGCTTGGAGCTGCGTTCGTTGCTCTTCGGAAAGCACGTATCCCGGCCTAAGAACATTGACAAGAGAGACGCCAAGAACGACGGCGATGCCGGAGAGAAGCGCGGTGAGGGCCAAGGTGCGGATACCCACGCGGCCGAGTCGGCGAACGTCCCCAATGCCCACCACTCCCAACGCCAAGGCGGAGATCACTAACGGCAAAACCACCATGAGCACGAGGCGCAGGAAGATCTTGCCCACCGGATCCGCGATATCGCGGGCCAGAAAGTCCACCCCATCCGCAATTCCATTTTTGTCACTGTCTGCGAACAGCCAGCCGAGGCGAGATTCCGAAGGTGTAGGACTTACCAGACGTGCGCCTAGGAGATTTCCGAGCAAGCCGAACACGATGCCTATCAATAACCCGATGAGAATCTTGGTGTGGAGGGCTAGTCCGCTACTCGGGCCATTCGCCTCGGTCATCGAGAGATCCTCCCGCGAGTGTCGCTTTTGTCGTTCCGAGATTCGCTCTCGGAATCCAATAGGCTCCGAGACATTTGCTCTCGGAAACTTGGCATGATAGTCGCCAGTCGAGGTGGCGTGTCGGTAACGCGGCGCGTTTACTCTTTGGCCGCGCCTTTCAGATCTTGCACGATTTTCAGACCGCTTTCCAGTTCCGCGGCAAGAACGGCGACCAGATCGAACGGCTCGCCGGCACTCGACATATCTTCCTCGGGCATGACGTCCCAGGTGTAGGTCTCGACTTCCAGGTGGGGAGCGTAAGGGAGTTCGTGGACCCTGCGGAGCGCCTCGACGAGAACCGGGCGGGTCGTTCGCAAGGTACCCATCGTTTCCCGATTGATGGGGACATGGAAATGCGTGCGCCATCGCGGACATTCGAGCCATTCCGCCGGCGGATCGAGAGCAAATCCGCGCGTGAGGTCCGGAAGGGAAAGGATTCGTCCGTCGGGATGCCGCGCGTAAGTCTGATGGAGATAACGTTCCTCGGCGAAGTGCGAGAGGTGCTCTCTCGCTTCCATGTCGCCGGGCGCGTCGAGCTCCAGGGCGCACGTCACGTGGACCTTGTTGATGCGGATTCCTTCGCGATCCAGGCGATCAATGGAATCGGCAACGTCTTCGAATTCGACCGCCTGATGGCAAACGTCGTAGCAGAGGCCGAGATGTTCGCGGACCGCCGTCTCCACGGCCGTCCCCTGGCTCGAGCGCCAAAGTTCGTGAAAAAACGCGATCGCTTCATCGGTCGTTTCGAGCACGCAACCGGGTTCCGGCTCGATCGCCAGGCGGATCACTTTTCCCGTTTTATCCGCGAGTTCCGCGAGGGATGTCGCCGTCTCGATCAGCCGTGGGAAGTACACGCCATAACCGCCGACCGGCGCGGCGAGCTTCCATGCACAAGGGGAGGTGGAGATGCTTCCGGTGGCCCCGTCCGGCAAGAGCGTTGCCAGGAGACGAGCGACGCGGAGGGTGTAGTCCATGCGGTCGGAGGAAGTCCAGTTCGGCAAGTAAACGTTTTCCTTGACGCGGCTGGCGTGGAAGTTGCCCAAGGGAAACGCATTCATCGTGTAACAGGCGAGGTTTGCGTCCGCGAGCAAGACTGTCAAGGCGTCGACATTCTCGGGAAGGTCCAACTGCTCGATCGCGCGCGCCGTCATCCAAAGTCCCGCGGCGATCGGACGATTGACGCGGCGGCGCAACGGCTGGGAAAACGCGCGCAGACCCCGGCAGGCCTCCGCGAACGTTTCGCCCGGATGAACGTTGGTACAATACGATAAGGGAAGGTCGGAGAACGCCATCCTTCGAGTCTAATCACCTGAGCTAGCCTCAACGCACGGAAGTTCGAAGGCGGGGGACCGTCCATCGGTCGTTTGTTCGAAAGGCAGCATCCGCCAGTGGGCTAGGCACTAAAGTGCCAAGGGAACGACATTCCGTTTCCGAGGATTCCGTAATTCTCTTGAAACTGCCTCCGTCACGGTTAGTGTATCTCTGGAGGAGCCTTTTAGCCACTTTGCAAGGAAATCGCATGAGCATTGTTCTCGTCGTCGGACTGATTGTTGCGATTCTCGTCATTTTCATCGTTTTTCTCTTCTTGCGCTATTTCCGGCTTTGGATCCAATCCGTGACCACGGGCGCCGGGATCGGTCTTTTGGACCTGGTGGGAATGACGCTCCGCAAAGTAAAAATTGAAACCATCGTTCGCGCTCGGATCATGGCGGTTCAATCGAACGTCAAGATCACGACGCGGGACCTCGAGTCGCATTATCTGGCGGGGGGGAATGTCCCGAAGGTGACGCGCGCCCTTATTTCCGCCAGCCGGGCCGATATTCCCATGGATTTCCGCCGAGCCGCCGCCATCGACCTGGCGGGTCGCGACGTCGAGGAAGCCGTCCAAACCAGCGTCAATCCGAAGATCATCGACGTGCCGGACCCCACCAAGGGTCGCACCACCATCGACGCCGTGGCCAAGGATGGGATTCAACTCAAGGCGCGCGCTCGAGTCACCGTTCGAACGAACATCGATCAACTCATCGGCGGCGCCACGGAAGAGACGATCATCGCCCGCGTCGGGGAAGGCATCGTCACCACGATCGGCAGTTCGGCGACCTACAAGGACGTCATGGAGCATCCGCAGCGGATTTCGCAACATGTTCTCGCCGCTGGGCTCGATGCCGGGTCCGCGTTTGAAATCCTTTCCATCGACATCGCCGACATCGAGGTGGGCGAAAACGTCGGCGCGCGTTTGCAGGCCGATCAGGCGGAGGCGGATACTCGTAGGGCCCGGGCCGAAGCGGAAATTCGTCGTGCTCGCGCCGTCGCGCGCGAACAGGAGATGATCGCGAAGGTCGAGGAGAACCGCGCCAAACTGGTCCTCTCCGAAGCCGAGGTACCCAAGGCCATTTCCAATGCCTTCCGGAGTGGCAAGATCAAGGAAATGCTTCGGCTTCAAAACCCATCCGCGAACGCCGATCCCATGCAGCCGATTGGATAAGGCGAGCGCTCGACGCCAGTACCAGCGTGTCGAGCGCAATCCCTTTTTCCAGAGGACTCATCGTTGGCGAGAACGCGCTCACTCGCCTTGGCCGTAGCGAAGGCACTTACTCGCCGCGGTTGGCGAGCAAGAAGGCGATCAGGTCGCGGAATTCCGTTTCCGTGATCTGGGTCTCGAGTTTTTCCGGCATGAGGGACACATCGGAGATTCGCATCTCCTCGATCTGTTCGCGGGGAATGACTTCCGTTTTCCCCCCCGCAACCTTAAGCACAACCCGTTCCGGCGAATCCTCGACCGCAAGGCCCGTGAGAATCCGTCCATCCTCGGTCGCGACGATGCGCGCCTGGTAATCCTTGCCGATGACAAGGTTCGGATCGAGAAGGTTGGAGAGAATCTGATCGAGGCTGGAGCGGCCATTGCGCGTCAGGTCCGGACCAACCTCGCTTCCTTCCCCGTGGATTTTGTGGCACTGCGCACAGACTTTGGTGAAGACCTTCCCCCCCGCGGCGACGTCGCCGGGCGAGTCGGCGAGGACGCGGCGCATCCGCGTGACGACTTTTTCACGATCTTTGTCCCGGCCCACGCGAACCCGGCCCCAGATCGCCTCCACGCGTTTTGTCAGGTCCGGGTTTCTCAAACCGACGATCTTGGCAAGCTGATTGGCATGCACGGCATTCTTGGGAACCCGCTTTCCCTCGACCGCGTCGAGCAAGCTATCGGCCCAGGCCGCCCGGCTCGACAATACATCCATGGCCTGCGGGCGGATCGAGTCCTGAAGGTTGTCGTACGACTCGAGCAGCCGATGCGCGACTTTGGGATCGTCCAAACTGGCGAGAGTCGCCAACACATCGCCAGCGAATTCGTCGGTCTCGTCGGGGTGCAGGAGACTGTTCGTGAGTTCGAGGATGTCGTCGGGCCGTGTTTTGGCCAATGTACGTAGCAAGAGACGCCGATTCTCAAGCTTTTCCACGCGCCGGGGAATGATTACGCGGGCCAGTTCATAAGCCACGTTGTCTCCAAGAAGGACGGACAATCCCGTCGCGGGGCCGACGCGCTTGGCCTGTTGTTCCTTGGTGAAATGGTTTTGGATGTCGGCGGCGAACCGGCGTTTCACTTCCGCCGCGGCTTCGGTATCTAGTTCGCCGGTGAGGTGGGCTTCAAGCAAACGATCCAGGCAACGATCCTTCACGGCGTCGCTGGTTGCGGGATTGACAAAGAGACTCTCCAGCAGACCGAGCAGGGCCGCGTTCTCTTCCTTACCGCCGGCAAGCAATCGCTCGACCAGCCGGCCTAGGAACTCCGTTGTCTCCGGCGTGACGGGAAGAGGATGACTACGAAACCAGGCTTGCACTTGATCCATTCGCGCCGGCAAAAGGGGCAGGAGGTTCCGCCAAACGATGCGCGGTGTCAAGCCGCTGGCATCACCGTTCGAACGAGCGAGCGCGGACAAAAGAAGTGGTACCGGATCCACTCCCGAGATTTTCGTGGACGTCACCGCGACGGCCAAACGCACGGACGGGTCGGGATCGTCGATCAGGGAAGCAAGGCGTTCGAGAACCGGTTGCCCGAGGAGTTCCTGTTCCGCCGCGGCTCTCACGCCCCAGGTCCGGAAAACGGGGTCGCCGCTCGACAAAATGGCCAGGTGATAGCTGGCCGAAAGGTCCCCCTGTCCAATGCGGGTCCACAGGGCTTCGGTGCGCGCCGTCTGGCTCGCCGATTCGTCCAGGGAGAGCTTTTCGAGCGCGGGGCCTACTTCTCCCCGTTCAATAAGCAGTCGGCGCGCTTTTCGCCGAAAAAACGCGTTGTCATCCCCGAGCGTTTGAACAAGGTCCATCGACGACGTTTTCGCCAGATCGAAGGGAGCCGTCGGCTTGGTTCCCTGGTAGGTGATGCGGTAAAGCCGGCCCTTCAATCGGTCGATCCCCTCGGGGTCCCTGCGCGCGTCCTGGTAACAGTGATAGCGGTCGTACCAGTCCAGAATCCATAGGCAGCCATCCGGCCCGATTTGCTGCGAAACCGTCATGAACCAGGCATCGTTCGCGGAGAGGAAGTCAGGCTCTCCCGAACCGTGGTAACTGGCTCCGTGCCGCTCCAATCGATCGAGATTGACGGCATTGCCGTGGATGTTGCCCATGTAAAGCTTTTGCCGATAGGGTTCGGGGTACGCGGCTGCGTCGTAAAAACAGAGGCCGCAGTACGCCGCCTTCTGGTGGTGATGGGAGACGATCGATTCGATTTTCCAGGTAAATGGAGGGTAGGCGCCCGCCTGCCGGTGATAATAGCCGGTGCGAGAAAGGTGCCAAAGGTGATCGATCACGCACGCGGAAACGAAGAACTCGCCCGCGCGGTCGTAATCGAGACCCCAGGGATTGCTCGTCCCCTCGGCAAAGAGCTCGAAGGCCTTGGTCTTCGGATGGTAGCGCCACAGGGCGCAGTTAAAGTTCGTCTTTTTTCCCTGATGTTCGATTGTCGAATGATTGAAGACGCCGTTGAGCCCGTAAAGCCAACCGTCGGGTCCCCAGGTCAGGCAGCTAGGCAGCTCGTGGGTATCCGAGCGGCCGAACCCCGTGAGCAAGACTTCGCGATGATCCGCGCGGTCGTCCCCATCCTCGTCACGCAGGAAGAGCAGGTCGGGCGCGTTGGCCACGTAAACCCCGCCGTTCGCCACCGCGATTCCGGATGGTATGTTCATTCCCTCCGCGAAGATGGTGATCTTATCCGCTTTGCCATCTCTGTCGGTGTCCTCGAGAATCTTGACGCGGTCGCGCCCGACGCCCGGTTCGGAGCGGGGATATTCAAGACTCTCGGCGACCCATGCCCGGCCGCGATCATCGAACGTCATGGCGACCGGATTGACCAGGTCTGGCTCGGCGGCGAAAAGCTCGACGCGAAAACCGGGAGGCAAGGTCATTTTCCCCATCGCCTCCGTCGGAGTCAGGGCGGGGCCAGGGGGCTTGTCCTGATTGTGCGGCACTTGGGCCAACGCGCTGGGACAGAAGAGGAAAAGAATGACCAAAGGCAGCTGGCGCGCGTGTCGTGATATCAAGGTTGGAGTTCCCGCTGAAAGCAATGCCAATAGTGGTATTGCCAAGGTACCGATGACCGTGCCCCGGTACAAGGACCCATCGAGAACCAAGGGAATGCCGGGGCCTGTAATCTCCGGAGCCAGGGTGGCGGAAATCACGCGGTTCGTTACACTGGGGGGCAGGAGGCAATCGAAGTCCAGAAACGATTTGAGAACGGAATCATGGCCGATTACACGCCGTATCAAAAGAAGATCATCAAGCGGTACTACGAGAACAGTGACGCCATCGGCTATCAGCGGCTGGCGGAACTGACGTCCGAGATCTATCTCGCGGAAGGCAAGAAGCTCGACCGCCTCTGGACGCAGGTGGGGAAAGCTCTCGAAATGATGAAAGTGCCCGCCAGTCGTAGCGAACATGTTCTCGCCAAGCGGGATCCGAAGATCCTCGCGGAGCTCGTCAAAGAGCTGACGGCCAAATAATCGAATGCCCGCAGCGCTCCCCGCCACCGTTTATCACTGTCCAGACCCAGTCCTCGCCGTCGGCGGCACCTGGGATCGGCTATTGGCCCGGAGTTCGGCCAATACGATCTTCCTCTCCGCCGGTTGGCTGCGCGCCGCGTGGGAGGCGTTCGGCGAGGGGAGACGGCTTCTCGTCGTCCTGCTCGGGGATCCGGACGCGCCGGTCGCGGGGGGGGCGTTCACGGAGCAGGGGGGCGTCGTCGAGTTCCTCGGCACCGGCCCGTCCGATTATCTTGACGTCGTCTTCTCCTCCGATTTCGAGGAGTCCGCGAAGCCGCAAGCGTTGTGCGCCATTTTGCGGACAGCCATGGAGGCGACCCCCGGCTTTCGCCGTTTTCATCTGAAAAACATTCCCGAGGAGAACGGGACCCCCGCCTGCTTGGTCGCGTGCTCCGGGCCACTTTGGGGAACGATCCTTCGCGTCGCCCGCGCGCCTTCGATGGAGATGTCGGCCGGGCCGGAGGCGGTAAAAAAGAAGAGTCTCCGCCGACATGAGAACGGGCTCGCCAAAATCGGGCAATTGACCTGCGAGACATTCTCCTCGAAAGAGGATATCGAACCGGTCCTCGAACCATTCTTTCAACAGCATGTCGAGCGGTGGACCGGCACGCCGTTTCCGAGCCTGTTTCTCGACGAGCGCAATCGAGAGTTCTTCCGCCGAATGGTCAGATACCTGGGTCCCAGCGGCTGGCTTCGATGCACCACGGTGAAGTTGGATGGTCGCCTGCTCGCCGCTCATCTCGGCTCGTTTCACGCCAAGCGGTTTACCTGGTACAAGCCGACGTACGATCCCGCGTTCGCGAAGCACTCGCCGGGCGAAGTTCTTCTCAAACGCTTGGTGGAACGCGCTATCGCGGAAGGGGCGGAGGAGTTTGACTTCACCATCGGAGACGAAGCGTTCAAGGATCGGTTCGCCACCAAGGTTCGCGCCATCGTTGATGTCGAGGTGACGAATCGTCGCTGGAGATCACTACGGACGCGCGCGAAATTAAGACTACGACACTTGGCGAAGAACTTCGTTCGGAGCCTTGGACCGCGGGACCTTCTTTCGCGTTGGCGAAAGAAATAGAAGCCCCTCTGTCTCTCGGCGAAGGGGGCGTGACGGGTTGCAAGGCCAGGTCGGCGCGGTTACTTTTCTGACGCCATTTATCGCTGAACTTGCGGGCCTGGATCGCCGGGACGGAGTTCGGGGAGATAATCCTTGCAGTCGCGGCAGTGGACCAGGCCAGAGCCGTCGGCCGGAGAGGCACTGGAAAAGAGTAAAAAGTTGAGTGCCACTGGCTCCGCCAGTGTCTTTGATGTGTCAAGAAAGACATCCGTCTGGCAAAGGGGTTAATTTCGGCAGCTCCGGGGCCGATGTCGATGGGGATAGATGGTGGCGTGCCGACGACCAATGCCAGTCATTGGGTTCGGGCGGGTTGGCACTGGAAAAGAGTAAGAAGTTGAGTGCCACTGGCTCCGCCAGTGTCTTTGCGGTGTCAAGAAAGGCAGCCGTCTGGCAAAGGAGTTAATTGCGGCAGCTCCGGGCCCGACGTCGATGGGG
>JAXMAQ010000029.1:0-85327 GCA_046350335.1 Planctomycetota bacterium | reverse complement strand
AATTAATCGAATCGGAGGAGAAGGTGGCAAGCAGGCCGTCAATTGCCGAACTGACCGGGTCCGTCAAACGGTGGACATTCTCCACCCTACGCCGAAGTTCACTCGAACCGGCCGGGAGCCTGGGATCGGGGGGAACGACCGCTTCGCGAAGTTGCTGGGCGGCGGCGATCGCGGAAAACCACGCGTTTTCGTTAATCGGGTTTTCGACGAGATAGCCGATGTACGAGGGAAGCACGATCAAGGATCGGTCCGATTCAAGGAACCCGGTCTCAAGAATAAGACGGTGTTCTTCGACGGCGCTTGCCAACCGCGCGACCGCGTTCATGCGGCGGGCGGTTTCTTCCGGTGATACATATCCCGGGGCACACAAGCAGACCATGGCGTCGTGCTCTTGCATCGAGGCCTCTTCGATCGGGAATTGCAACCAATCGAAGGTGTCGGGACGCATGATGCTCGCCATTTGTGCCTTGATCACTTGCGCCGCGCGATGCACCACGGACGCCGGCCAGGTGGTGTCGGTCGTGTCTCTTGCCAGTTCGGACAGGCGGGAGAGAAAAATCGTCTCGACGTCGCGAACGCTATTGGCGCGAGTCAGGAGCATCTGATTTAAAAAGAGAATTTTTTGCCGCGTCGGCGCGGGATCCTGCACCGCTTGCTCGAAGATGGCGTCGCTAATTCGCTGAGGGGGCTGCTCGGAAAATTTGGTCGCCAATTCCGCGAGCATCTTCGCTTCAATCTTGGGAACGTCTTCCGGCTTGGCTTCCCCCGTGGCGAGCGTCCATTGAGAAACGAATTGTGCGACCTCGGCAAAGAGGCTTGGATCAAGGTTCCAATCGAGCAGCGCGGATCGCTCTTTTACGCCGACGCCAGGGATTGGCATATCTCGAATCTTCGCGATCGCGGCTTCGAGCACGGCGCGGTCTTCGGCCAGATCTTCCTGGAGATGTTCGGGGTTCTCGCCAGCACGCCAAAGATTCTCCGTTCGGAGCAGCCGGGCTTCCAGTCGTCGGAATAAGAGAGGCGCGAACCGGTAGGCGCGCCGATCCCAAAGGTCGTCCCTCAGCTTCCAGGCGGCAAATAGCCACGGAGGATAAACGAGTTCCCTTTTGACCGGAGGTTCGGTTTTCCAATAGGACTCGACCCTTCGCCAAGCCGTCCCCGGCGCGCCGAGCACTGTATTCCAGGCGCGAGTGTACCAGGCAGGTTTTGCCGCTGGCGGCGGCGTGGCGGTGTTCGAGACCGGTTTCCCGGCGGGTGTATTGGCAGTCGATGTGGTACCCGGGGTAGCCTGGCTGCTTGCCGGTGCCGCGGAACTCACCGTCGCTGGCGCCGTTGAAGTCCCGGCGGTCGGCACCGGAGTGGGGCCTGCTGCCGTCGCGGAGGGACCCGTGGGCGGTGTGCCGGAAGCGGCGGGAGTCTGGCCGGGAGTTGCCGGCGCGGTCGCGGGGGGATTGGTTCCTGCGGTCGCCGCAGGACCGGGAGCCGAAGGGGTCGCCGAAGGCGCGCCTGGACTGCTGGAGGAATTGGGGCCAGGCGGCGATCCGCCGGCCGCGGGATTGGTTCCGCTCGATGCGGATTTGGTCGTCGTATCGCTAGCCGTCCCCTTGGTCGCGGGAGACGATGGCGACGCATGGAGGGGCTGGGTGATCGATTCGGGGGGGACCATAGGCGCTGGCGAAGGCTCGCCATGCGGGGGAGAAAACAGGGCGAAATCGGCCGCTTCGCCGAGCAGAACGGGGGTTTGACGCGTTCCAAAGACCGCGGCGACGAAGCGGTCCACCCGATGCGTGAGGTATTCCGCGAGCTCGTAGACCGTGACCTGGCCGTTCTTATTCCCCGAGCGTCCCGCGCCGTCGGCTCGGCCTCCGAGCCCCGTTTCGAAGTAATAGCCGAACACCGACCGTCCCAGATATTGAGACGCCCGCGCGATCTGGCCGGGCGAACAGGCGCACAGAACTAACCGGCGCGGATCGGGAACAGCCGCGAGTTCCTTCTCCAGATTGTCCGCGACATTGTTAAAGAGGATGCCCAGGCGGGCGTCGGCGACGGGGCGCATGACGTCGAGCACGAGGAGCTTTCGCGGGCAGGGAGACCGCTCCAGGGCTTGTAGTACCCGTCGTAGCGGCACGCGGGTATCCGGATCGTCCGGGTCGGCGTCGCCGGGGTAAAGGAAAATCGTGCCGTCGACGTCGCAGGCGGCGAAGGAACTCAGGTACACGACAAGTGGATCGCGATCCGTGAGGCTTTCGATGGCTTCGATGTCCGCGAGCAGTGGCGCCTTTTCCTGATAGGTGTACGCGGACTCCAGTCGACCCGGAAAGAACTGTTCGTTCTGGATCGCCCGGCGATCATTTTCACCGCCGTGAAACACGGGGAACAGCCGATTCTCGTACTGCGTGATCCAAATGCTGGACAGGTAAGGACGAGGGATCGGACTGACCCAGAAGAGCATTCCGACAATCACGCCACAGACGGCGAGCATGAGAGCGAGGATCTGGAAGATTTTTCGGCGGCGATACGCGCGGCGCTGCATGCGCGGATCCGTGAACCGCTGCAGCCGCGTTCCCCCATGCCAGCCGGGTCGCTGGGAGCTTTCGCCCGCTTCCTCCATTCCGTGGTCCCTTGTCCCTCTATTCGCTGGTATTCATGGCCTTAACCGATCCCGAACTTCCGGTTTGCGGAATTCGACTCACGAACGGGAGTGGCGTAACCTTCGCGACTCTGCTTCCACCAAACCGTTAAGCGAATCGCGCGGATGCACCTCCATCCACCCATTGGGGAAGCTGCCCCGATGGCAATCGGGACCGCCAGTTCATTCCCCTGCTTCGCAAGGAAGATCATTCAAGCGCCACTGGCTTCTGGGGGCGCGCGTCGTTCGGATCCGGAGTTCCCATGCCGGACATTTCCGTGGCAAACCCACGGCGCTCCGCATTGTTCTTGAAATCGGCCAATGAGTAAACCCGAAGATCGGTGATGGCCTCCGCTTCGTCCGCGGTGACTGGCCAGAGTAAAAGGGTATAGGTTCCCGAGGCGGCGTAATATCGATCCTCGCGGCCGACGACGCTGATGCCGCCGATCCGGACGGAAACTCTTGGCGGTGGGGAGGGAGCATTCGGGCCGTTGCTCACTCGAACCACCAGGCAGGATTGGGGACGCGGCTGTCCCGATTTCGTTTCCACCAGATGGTTTTCGACGCGCACGTTCTCCACCACGATGGCGTTGCCGTCGACCGTTAACGATCGTTGACGAATATCGCGATAGGTTTTGAAGTCCGCTCCGACCAGCAACGTCGCCGCCGGTGGCGGTGCCTGATCCGGATTCCACCAGACCTTTACCGTCGGCGGGGAGGGGGCCTGCCCGACGGGAGTTACCGGCCAACTGGGTACGTTCAGACTCCAACAGGGAGCGGGATACCCATATTCGTAGTTCCAAATCTGCACGAATGGATTGGAGACATTCGCGGGGGGCACGACTTCAAACCATGCCTCCGCGGGCTTCTCGAGCGCGAGCGTGACCGCCTCGGAATTGGGGATCTTTTCGAGTGCCAGGAGCATTTGCAGGCCGTTGTTTTTGAGCGCCTGATTTTGCAACAAGGCCAGGCGCCAGCCGGAGACCTCCCGGGCCGGTCGCCAAGGAAACGCATTTTTCGTGTAGAGTTCTCGCTGGAAGGTGAGGCCGGAGCCCCCCGCGACGAGGTTCGCCAGCAACAGATCTCCTCGATTGATCAACGCGGTTTTCGAAACCCACTGATTGGCATAGAGCAACAGGTTGTAGGCGCCGGGCGGAAGGCCGCCGGGGAACCATTGGATATTGGCGTTTCCGGAACTTACCTCCATTCCTTCCGCCGGTTGCCCGGGTACGGGAACGTTCGCGAGTGTCTCGACGCGATAGCGGAGCCGCTGGGTTAGCACTTTGGAAAGCGTGTCGGTGATCTCGGTGCTCTGATCCACGGTGTGAAACTGACCGGGAACTCGAAAACTCTTCACGATTTCGAATTGTTCCTCCGCCTTGCGTTGCTCCTGACCCTCGACCTTGAATCCCACGACGATGATTTCCATGTCGGATTGGCCGAAGATTTCCGTCAGCGCGACGGGAATCGACTTTCGCGAGGGATTGAGTTGGGCGTCGCTTTCGAAGCAATTGTCCATGCCGTCGGTGATGACAACCATCGTTTTCGAGCCGGGCGTTCGTTCGAGGTCTTCTTTCGCGTAGACCATCGATCGGACGATGGGAGACTGGTTCCACGGTTCGACGGCGGGATAGGTGAGTTGGTTCATGACGCGGCTGTATTGATTGGGGTCGGTCGGATCCCAATAGGTCGGTGGCACGACCTGACGAATCGTGCGCCCCGGATCTTGCACGGTCTTGTCGGGACCGACTGATTCGCCAAAGATCCAGATGCTGACCGTGGTTCCCTTGGGAAGGCTGGAGAGAACGCTTCCCAGCGCCGTGGTCGCTTCGACGAGTTTGGTGTTGGAATCGACCGGTTGTCCGACGGGGGGGCCCATGCTTCCCGAACAGTCCAAGACGAAGGTGACCGCCCCTTGGCTAGCGCCATATTGTTGGGTGATCCCCGCTCCCGCGCGGACGGCGAGAGTTCCCGTGGTGGGGGGCGCGAATTGGCGAAGGATCGTCGAGGGAATGGTGTCAAGTTGAACGTCGATCACTCGCCGAATGCGTTGTCCCCGATAGATGCCATCGAGCGTAAGCGTGGAATGGTTGACGCTCGGCGATCGCGGCATTTCAACTTCCGCCTGCGTGACGAGGGGACTGGCAAGAGAATAGGTGATCTCGCTGGGCGTGGGGTTCATGCCCACTTGTTGGCGAATGCGAGTGTTGGCTGCGGGGGATTCGAGCGTCAGGTTGGCGCCCACTTGCGCGGAGACGACCGGATATCCAGGCGGAATGTTTGCTCCCGCCGCCGGCCGCAAGCTGATTTCTGCGAAGGTTTCTTGTTGGCTAGTGATGTCCAGCGACCCCGGGGAGGAGAACTCCAAGTCGCCTGGAGCGTTGAGCGCCCGCACCATGTCGGTGACCGTTTGTTGCTCGCCGAAATCCGCCAGCAGGTTCATGGCGTCGTCGGTGTAGAGCAAGCCTGCCGTGCGATAATAGGGCTCGGTGTTTTCGGTCTCGGCGAACCAATGTTGATTGAGCGTGCGTTGCGCCTGCCAGAGGAGTAACTCGCCGATGAGCAATTTGCGCAGGTCCAATACCGGGTTTTTACTCACCGCCAATTGGGCGCTTCCCGGCAACCGGCGCGTCAGATCGACCGTTCGGGAGAGCGTGACTCGGGCGTCGGACCCGCCGCGACGGAACTTCGTGGACCATTGGTCGATTTGCGCCGGCATGCCCGACCAGCGCAAGCCAATCTGGTCACCCGCGATCGCCAGCGATTCCCACCATTGCTCTTCGACGAGGAAGTTGTTGAGTCGATGTTCCACCTGATCGAAGTTCTCGAGGCCCGTTCCAGGCGTTTCATTGAACCACGTACGGCCGAGAAGCGCCATGGCCATCAGGCCGTGACGTTGGGCCGATTGTTGCACCTCGGCGCGATTGTCCGCCACGGTCACGCTGGGGGCGAGTCGGCTGCTGGCGGCGGTCTGTATCAGGAACTGGCGTGAAATGCGTCGCGAGTGGGTGATCAATCGCATGCGAAAATCCGGGTCCAGATAGGGGACGGAGAGCGCGTTTTCCGCGTCGCTCCACAGCGAGGGGAGACTGACGTCGGCGAACTCGCGCCAAACTTCGAGGTAGCGGGATTCCAACTCCTGGAAGTAACCTTCGACGATTTGTGATTGTTCCTCCACGCTTCGGAGAATGTCGTCGGTGGAACCTTGTGAAATCGGGTTCGAATTGCGCAATTCCGGCAGGCGGAGGGATTCGAGCAATCGATCGGTGCTCTTGCAGAGATTCTGACACAAACGGATGAGGGGATCCGCGGAACCACCCGGCACGTCGCGTGGAGTCTTGATGGCGGCGACCCAGCGGCAATAGTAGGGAAGCATCGGAATGACCCGGTCCCGGACGGTGAGCGCTCGCTGAATGGTCGAACCACGTTCGAAGGCATCCCGGTAGATGCCCTGGGCCGTGTGCAGGTTTCCCCGGGCGCGTCCGAGATTCTCTTGGTCGCCGACGAACAAGAGATCCTGACCGAGCAGTCTTTGGCCGTCTGCCGCGTCGATGAGACTTCGAAGCCAAGGATTGATTTGAGCCGTATAGGTGAAGCCCGACTCCCGGCTTCCCAGCGCGCTTCGGTCCGACAGCAGCCCCGTGTTCAAGGCGAGCTTGAGAACCTGCGCCAGATCTCCCGCGGGCGCGCTGCCGGACGGTGGGGGTAGATCTCGATTCAGGGCGAGAACGAATCGGATCTCCGCGGGAACCGGATAGACGGGATCTTCGATCACGGTGGCGATGTCACATACCTTTTGCAAGTTTTCAACCGGGCTCTCGGCGGCCCGGAGGTAGAGTTGCTCGTAAAGGCTGAGGCGCAGCGCGGGCAGGTTGGGGGCGTTTTGTCGCATTTTCGCCCACACGGTGGGGTAATCCTTCGGCTGGGAAGTCCAAAGCTGTTGAAAGAGTGGAGGAACCGAGTCGGTCATTTCCGAACCATAACCGGCGGCGGCCGGCATGGAGAGCGTGTTCTGAATCGAAACCAGCGGAAGAATCTTGGCCTGGTCGATCGCCTGTTCCAATTCCTCGAGTTGATTGAGGAGAACGGGTCCGTAATCGACGTCCGCGCCCTGGCGCACCAGCGTGTCGTAACGCATCAAAACATCTCGATAACGACGCCAAAGATGTGGCGTGAAGACGGCGGGGGACGGAGTTTGGTTGTTGATCTCCTGGCAATGTTGCCACGCCGCGTGCAGGCTTTTCGGCGGAGTATATTCGGGAATCTTGTTGGGATCGGGGGGGACGTATTCTCCTTCCCGAACCGCCAAGACCATCTCGCGGGCCCGCTCCTCGCCGCTCTTCCCCTGGGGAAGCAGCATCGGCGTTTGCAAGGCGATCCGGTTCGACCATACCCAATCGCGAACCGCTTCGGAGGTGTAGCGATGCAATTCCCAGGCGTCGATTCTGCCGCTGGAATCGATATCGGCGGCACCCCGTAATCCTTCGATGATGTAATGCGTGAAAACCGTTTGTTGCCATTCGTCCGAGGTCCAGGACTTCTGGTCGGGACCGCTGGCGCCGATAACGATCAAGTTGGGGATCTCGCCGATCCGTGAATCGAGTGCTTCGAGATGCCTGGCGAATTCGTTGTTGAGCATTCCCAGGTTCCAGTCAGAGGCAACCTGGGTCGCGTCGAAAATAAGCACCTTGTTCTGCCAGGCAGGTAATTTCGCGACCTGATCAAGCACTTCTTCCAGCCGGATGCGATCGACGGGCGCGCTACTTCCCATCGAATCGTTCGGCAGGAGGTATGCGCCTTGGCGATCCGATCCGCCGTGAGCCGCGACGAACAGAACGACCGTCGGTTCCGCGTTCGCGGTGAATCCTTTCGACCAATCGCCTCCCCGCTGCAATTGTTTGGGGCCGATCGCCAAACGAATGAGGCCATGCCGCCAGAAATGCAAAGGATCGTGCTCTCCCGCGAGGGCGGATAAGTCAACGAGTCCTTTCCAGCCATAAACATTCGGGGGGACCGCGAGATTGGTTTCGTAACCCGCGCCGACGAGGATCAACGCCACCGGCCGCGGGAGTCGTAGCCACGAACTCACCCAGATCAGCAAGGCGGCCACGGCGCTGAAAGTGGCCAGCGTGCCCGCGACTTTGGCGAAACGGACGACCGCTCGAGGTCTGCGGCCCCGGTCCGGCTCGGCGCGCCATTTGGGACCCTCGCCAGATACGCGAGGGACCGTTCGGTCCGCGGGTCGCCAGGATGGTACGATCAATCGATGGTCGTTTCTCGACATTCTTCTCTCACTTTTGGGAATCGGCCGCCGGCACGAATTCCCTAAACCTCTCGGTGATTACGCCGTGGTTTCACGACCGGTTCGCCTTCGCACGTTCCCCGGGGTTCGTGCTGGCGTTCGCGCATTATCTCTCCTTCGGTGGGCGAGATCGTTGACGATAAACAGTAGGTTCGTTGTCCCGAGCAAGGAAATCAAGAGAGGTAAGGGAAGAAGGCCTCAGCGATTTTTCACGTCCAAGCGGTTTTACGCATTGTGCGGAACCTGCCGGCCGAGACGTGGGCGCGGTCCGACGTCTCGGGGTAAGGCCTCGTCCCGAGTTCGAGCTCACGACTGGACCAACACCGGATTTCCCCCGTTAACTATCCCTTGCGATTCACTCCCGACGAGAGTACAAGGAGTAGGCGGTCGTGGTCGGCCTCTTCGACCGGATCCGACCGTTGGCCGATCGAGGCACGGGGAGACGCGGAACCATGGAATGGGTTCCCAGGGGAGGAACGTGCGGTCTATGCACTTCGCGACGGAAAGCGTCGCGATTGGGGGAAAACGCCAATGCGCGGTGGGACGGAGCCAGCGGCGGTCGCGGGTCGCGAACGTCAAAACCGAGGTTCCACCCCGACCACGGGGCACATCTTCCAGCCGTGATTCCGCGCCAAGTCCCCAATTTGTCTTGGAGAGCTGGTATTGAGCAACAGAAGGGCAATGGCGATAGCCTTGGGTCGATCGCTTGGAGGAATATCGTGCGAGCCGTTCGCATCGGCTTTGATGCCGGTGGACGGGGCCACGAATCTCCCGTGCCAAGCGGTGGTACAACCCGGGGTCTCGTAGCGATGGCGTCAAATTTCAGAACGAGCAACGACGGGTGGCGAGGAACGTAGCTTCCATGGTCAAGTACGCGCAGGACACGAAATTCAAGATTCACACGCCCCTCAAGGACGATTCGCTTCTGTTGATCAGTCTTCACGGAACCGAGGAAGTCTCTCGGCCTTACTGTTTCAAGCTTGGCCTCGCCGCGGACTCGAGCACCGCCATACATTTTGACCGCCTGCTCGGTCAGAAGGCGTCGGTCGAGTATCAGCCCTACGAGGGTAAAGCGAGGTATTTCAGCGGCATTATTTCGCGACTTCGAGAAGAGGGTCGAGACGACTCCTTCACTTATTTTGGGATGGATCTCGTTCCGCAGTTCTGGTTGCTCGGCAAGCGGGTCCAGTGCCGCATCTTTCAGGGCATGACGGTGCCCGACATTCTTCACAAAGTGCTCGCGGGGCTGGATGTCTCTTATCAACTCCGGGGTAAGTATCCCAAGCACAATTACTGCGTGCAGTATTGCGAATCCGATCTGGCTTTCGCCTCGCGGTTAATGGAAGAGGAGGGGATTTACTTTTACTTTACCCATTCGTCGAGTGGCGAACACATGGTCGTCGCGGACACTTCGACGCAGAGCCCCCCCTTGAGCGAAGAGAGCACGCTCCATTTCGAAGAAGCCAAGGGGGCGGGAATTCGGGGACAAAGCAGAATCGTTCAATGGCAAACGTCCCAGGAGATTTGCTCCTCCAAGCACGTCCTCTGGGATCATTCCTTTGAACTGACGGGACAGAATCTCGAAGCGGACGCTTCCGATTCAAGATACCATCGCGGTGGGCTCGGCAAGTCTTTCCTTGCGTTTGGCGGCCAATCGCGGTTTGACGGTTTTTGACTATCCTGGCTCCTATGCCCAACGCTTCGATGGTATTGGCATGCAAGGACAGGAGCAGGCGAGCGACCTCGAGGGTTTTTGAAGACAATAAACGGACGGTCAAGATTCGCATGGAGCAGGCGGCGGCTGCCAGTGTCCGGATCGACGCCGGCGGGAACTGCCCCTTTCTCAATCCCGGTCTTTCCTTCAAGCTCGAGCGGCACTACATCGGCAACGGTAGCTACGTCGTGACGGGCGTCCAACATTCCATGAGCGTTCCCGGTTTCCGAGGCGGAATCAGCGAAGACAAACCGTACGAGAACTCCTTCACCTGTCTCCCGATCGCGTTACCCTATCGGCATCCGAGTGAAACGCCGATCCCGACGATCGTGGGGACGCAGACGGCGACGGTGGTGGGCCCCAAGGGAGAGGAGATCAATACCGACAAGCATGGTCGCGTGCAGGTGCAGTTCAATTGGCATGGGAGCGAGTCGAGTTCCTGTTGGGTCCGGGTGGGTCAACAGTGGGCGGGTCAGGGATGGGGCGCCATCAACATCCCGCGCGTGGGCCAGGAGGTGATCGTCACGTTTCTGGAAGGTGACCCGGACGCGCCGATCGTCGTGGGAAGCGTGTACAACTCGCAGCAGACCTCTCCGTTCAACCTGCCGGCGGAGAAGACCCGGATGGCGCTCAAGAGCCGGAGCACGCCCGGCGGAGACTCCACGACGTTTAGCGGCCTGGCCATCGAGGATCAGATCGGCAGCGAGCATGTCCAACTGCACAGTGAAAAGGACATGACCCACCAGACGGAGAACAATCATTTCGTCAACACGGGCAATTCGTTCTACCATCGCACGTTGAACAAGAGCCTCAAGCATACCGGTAGCATGCGCGGCTTCATTCCTGGCGGCGGCAGCGGGGGTGGCGGCGACGAGTCCTCGAGCGACGACTACTACAACGGTCCTTTCAATTGGAAGAACGGCGACGCCAGTGCGTCGATCGGCGCGGAATTGGAAATGATTCTCGGAGTTTCCGCGGAATCGGTGACCGGCGCCGAGATTCAAGCGAATATCGGCGCTACGCTCGAGGTCTTCGTCAATCCTTTCAGTTTTCTCGGAGACATACCGGGCGTCGGATCGCTATTGCAGAACGCTTTTGGCGCGACCGCGGGGATTCTAACGGGCGCCTATACCGAGATCATGTTCGGATTGGCCGCAGAGTTGGTTTACGGCCCAAAAGTGGACATTCATCACGGTGGACACATCGATATCTCGGGGTGGAATGAAGAAACCATGGTGCCGACGAAAGTGGCGGCAGCGCTCGTGGGGGCCGCCGTCGCCGCCAGTGTTGTCGAGGCCGGCACGCTCGAAGATCATCCGGAAGCCCTTACGGATGCTCTGATAGCGACCGACCTGGTCGGATTCATCGCCGGCATCGTCCTCGTCATGGTGGAAAACACCAACGTGCAAGTGACGCATACGCAGGCGGCGGCGAAACAAGCCGATTTGCTGTTGCAGGCGACGAACCAGGCCGCGCAGATTTCACGGACCACGGCTCAAGGCATCGCCCGTCAGGCGGCGGCATCGGCGACACAGGCGGCCGCCTCGGCCCAGCAAGCGGCTCAATCCGCCCTCACCGCGGCGACGGGCGGATCGACCGCGACGGCACAAGCCAATCGAGCCAGGGCCGCCGCCGCCGTCCAGAACCGGGTCCGGCTGGTCAACGGCAACTATGTCATCGCGTGCACCACGGGTAGCGTCCTTATCTCCAGTCAAATCTCCGGCGCGGAGGAGCCCGTCGGCGGCGACATCATCATGAATGCCGTTGGCAACGCGGAGGAAATGGAGGGTGGACAGTTCGCCGTCACGGCGACCAACTCCGCCGCCATCAATGCAGGTACCGCCTTCCTCGATTTGAGCAACATCATTCCCAGCGCGGGCACTGCGACCATTAGCACCGGCAGCATCGAGCCGGCGAGTTTCATCACCCTCGAACGGGGGCCCGAGGGACGAAAGATCACCATCGACGGCGTCGGCATTACCATCGACGGCGAAGCGGAGGAAGAACCGGGGATCGTCACCATCAAGACCGCCGAGGGAGCGATCTCCATTTCGCTCAACCCGACCGATGAGATGGTGACCATTACCGCCCCCAACATCAAATTGACGGCGGAAGAAACGCTATCCATGACCTCGCCGAGCATCACGATTACCGCTGCCGAAACCCTCAACATGACCGGCGCGACCATCAGCATGGAATCGGAAACCTCAACCACGTTGATTTGTGACGACACGGAACTAGGCTTGACGCCCGCGGGGATCACCGCGGACGCGGTTACGTTCGAAGGAGAGCTGGAGGCAAGCGCGGAAATCAGCTCCCTTACTTTGGAAATGACCATCGAGGGAGAAGGGACGATTACCGTCACCATCCAGATGACGGAGTAGCGGATGGAACCGCGCAGCTAGTTAATAGTCGCCGCCACGCGGAATCTTGGGCCGGGCACGTACCCGATCGTGGACGAGGTGGCCCGTAAGGACCGAAGTATTCATGGCCAAGTATGCTCAGGACTCGCAATTCAAGGTTCATACACCCCTGAAGAAGGACTCGCTCCTCTTGATCAGTCTCGAGGGAACGGAAGAGTTGTCTCGGCCGTACTGTTTCAAGCTCGGCTTGGCGGCGGAGTCCTCGACCTCCGTACCCTTCGATCGACTCCTCGGCCACCGCGCGTCCGTCCACTACGAGCCCTACCAGGGGAAGATCCGGTTTTTTTCCGGCATCATTTCAAGGATCGTGAAAGAGGGAAGGGACGACACCTTTACCTACTACGCCGTGGATCTCTCTCCCCACTTCTGGCTCCTGGAACAACGCGTTCAATGCCGCATCTTCCAGGGACTTTCGGTTCCGGAAATCTTGCGAAAAGTCCTCATCGGTTTCGACGTCGTCTTTCAACTTCGAGGTAAATACCCCAAGCACAACTATTGCGTGCAATATTGCGAATCCGATCTCGCGTTCGCCTCCCGGCTCATGGAGGAAGAGGGGATCTATTTCTTCTTCACGCACGCGTCTCATGGCGAGCAGATGGTGGTTGCCGACGCTTCCACGCAAAGCGCGCCATTGTCGCGGGAAAGCAGCATCATTTTCGAGGAGGCCAAGGGGGGGCTACGAGACTCCAGCAGAATCACCTCTTGGCAGGTATCGCAAAAGATCTGTCCTTCCAAGCACGTCCTGTGGGATCATTCCTTCGAACTGACGGGGCAGAATCTCGAAGCCCATTCCACCGTGCAAGAACACGTTTCGGTGGGGACATCGAGCCTTTCACTCCGCTCCGCGGCCAATCGTAATCTTTCGGTTTTCGATTATCCCGGAAGCTATGCACACCGTTTCGATGGCGTGGGAATGCAAGGTCAGGAGCAGTCGTCCGACCTTCAGCATGTATTCGAAGACAATCGGCGCACCGTCAAGATTCGCATGGAGCAGTCGGCGGCTGCCAGTGTCCGGATTGACGCCGGCGGGAACTGCCCCTTTCTCAATCCCGGTCTTTCCTTCAAGCTCGAACGACATTTTGACGCTAATGGCGAATACCTCGTGACGGGCGTGCGTCATTCGATGAGTTTCCCCGGTTTCCGAGGCGGAATCAGCGAAGACAAACCTTACGAGAACTCCTTCACCTGTCTCCCGATCGCGTTGCCCTATCGGCATCCGAGCGAAACGCCGATCCCGACGATCGTGGGAACGCAGACGGCGACGGTGGTGGGCCCCAAGGGAGAGGAGATCAATACCGACAAGCATGGTCGCGTGCAGGTGCAGTTCAATTGGCATGGGAGCGAGTCGAGTTCCTGTTGGGTCCGGGTGGGTCAACAGTGGGCGGGTCAGGGATGGGGTGCCATCAACATCCCGCGCGTGGGCCAGGAGGTGATCGTCACGTTTCTGGAAGGTGACCCGGACGCGCCGATCGTCGTGGGAAGCGTGTACAACTCGCAGCAGACCTCTCCGTTCAACCTGCCGGCGGAGAAGACCCGGATGGCGGCCAAGAGCCGGAGCACGCCCGGCGGAGACTCCACGACGTTTAGCGGCCTGGCCATCGAGGATCAGATCGGAAGCGAGCATGTCCAACTGCACAGTGAAAAGGACATGACCCACCAGACGGAGAACGACCACTACATCAACACGGGCAATTCGTTCTACCACCGCACGCAGAACAAACGTCTGAAACACACCGGCAGCCTGATCGGCATGCCAGGAGGGGGAGGCGGCAGCGGCGGTGGCGGCGACGAATCGAGCGAAGAAGAGGAAGACTACTACCACGGGCCGTTCGATTGGAAAAACGGGGATGTCACTGCTTCGATCGGCGCGGAATTGGAGATGGTGCTAGGCATCTCCGCGGATTCCGTTGCCGGCGCCGAGGTTAAGGGAAACGTCGGCGCGACGGTGGAGGTCTTCGTCAATCCGCTGAGTTTTCTGGGGGAAATTCCCGGCGTGGGCAAGGTCCTTCAGAACGCGTTCGGAGCAGCGGCGGGTGTCCTGACCGGCGCGTTCACGGAGATCACTTTCGGTCTTGCCGCCGATATCGTTTACGGTCCGCTCGTCGAGATTCATCATGGCGGGAAAATCGATATCTGCGGGTGGGAGGAGAAGACCAAGATTCCCACGACCATTGCCGCGACTCTGGTCGGCGCCACGGTCGCGGCGAACATCATCGAGGCGGGACTCTTGGAGAATGAACCGGATACGCTCACCGATGTCCTCATCGCCACCAACGTGATCGGCGGCATCGCGGGGATCGTCCTGGTGTATCTGGAGAACGCGAATTGTGAAGCGACGCACGCGGAGGAACTGGCGAAAGAAACGGAATTGTTGGCGAAGGTAACCAAAACATCGACGCAGGTCTCGACCACGACGGCCCAGGGAATCGCAAAACAGGCGGCGAAATCCGCGCAGGAGGCCGCGGACTCGGCGCTCAAGGCCGCCAATTCTGCAACCACGGCACTGTCCGGGGGATCGACGGCGACGGCGGAAGCGAATCGAGCGGAGGCGGCGGCGGCCGTCCAGAACCGCGTTCATCTCGTCAACGGCAACTTCGAGATTGCCTGTAAAACCGGCGCCGTCTTGATTTCCAGCACGCTCGCCGACGGCGACGAAGGGCCCGTCGGCGGTAACATCATCATGAACGCCAATGGCAATAGCGGGACTTTGCAAGGGGGACAATTCGCCATCACGGCAACCAACTCCGTCTTCATTTATGGCGGCGAGGCCTACATCGACGTCAATAACATAATCCCGGATGTCGGCTACGTTTCGATTAGTTCCGGTGGCATCCAGCCCGCCAGTGGCATTACTCTGGAGCGGGGGCCCGAGGGACGCAAGATCACCATCAATAGTATCGGGATCACCATCGATGGCGAGGCGGAGGAAGAGCCCGGGATCGTCACCATCAAGACGGCCGAGGGGGCAATTTCGATCATCCTTAATCCCGAAGAGGAAACGGTCACGATCCTCTCGCCGAGAATTCAGTTTACCGCGGAAGAGATGATCACCATGACCGCGCCCACCATCGCCATCTCCGCCGCGGATGAACTCAATGTCGATAGTGCCTCGATCTCGATGGAGGCGGAAGCCGACATGACCTTCCTCTGCGACGAGACCGAATTGGGGCTGACTCCCGCGGGAATCACTCTTGACGCCGTGACCGTGGAAGGGGAAATCGAGGGAAGTGGCGATATTAGCACGCTGACGCTGGAGCTATTGATTGAGGGTGAAGGTACGATTACCGTCTCCATCCAGATGACGGAATAGACGGTTCAACGAGTGCCCAGCGCCTCTCCTCGCGATTGCTTGGGGCAATGGGCGGCAAAAAAGGCGAGACTTGGGTGAGTAGTGCAATGGGGGGTTCGATCGAATGCACTTTACAAGTAGTGGCATATCCCGCGTCGAAATGGGCGCTCGCGACGCTGCCTTTGCTTTCTGCAAACGCGCGAAGCTAAAGCAAAAGTCGTTGGATCTACTCCGGCCGGGTCAGACCCCCTGGGAGTTCTTCGAGGAACTTCGTGAACGCGAGCACTACGCCGACGCGATTCGCGTCCTGGCCCATCGTCTCGGCAAGCGCGAAGCGATTTGGTGGGGCGCGCTCTGCATGATGCACGAATGGGGGGAGGAGATGCCCCCCGAGGCCGCCGCCGTTCTGGAAGCGGTCGTGGCTTGGCTTCTGGATCCCAGTGACGAACGGCGCCGTCGTGCCGGTAAACTGGGCAAAGCCGCTCGATTGAAAACCGCCGGCTGTCTCGGAATGGCGGTCTTTTCAAGGTGGCGGAAGCATTTCTCTGCCGGGGATTGCCGCCGGTTCCTCCCAAACCGCATGTCACCGCCTCGAGCGTGGCGGCGGCCATTATCCTTCTGGCGGCCAGGCATCCCAAACACCTTCGAAGGCAAGCCAGCAGATTCCAGTTTCTCGAACTAGGCGACGAAGTGCTCCGTGGCGAGAACCGCTGGGTCACCGAAAAGGATGAAGTTGCTTCGGAAAAGGAGTGGTTGTCGAGGTGCGTGCATGAGTCAAGGAGACCGATCGACCGATCAGATCTGCGTGGACATGCCGCTCGGCGAATCCGCCTTGAAATTGCCTCGAGCGGGTGTCAAACCGACCGACTACTTCGCCAGCCTGGTGAAGGGTGAGCTTTTCGGGGACGCCATCGCGTTCATGGCTCATCTGTTACCCAAACGCGAGGCGGTCTGGTGGGGTTGCCTCTGCGTGGAGTATGTTTCCAATGGGAAACTTCCTCCGGTCGAAGAGGCGGCCCTGGCGGGCGCCGTCCGTTGGGCGATGGACCCCAGCGAGCCCAATCGCCGGGCGGCACAAGCTCTGGGCAAGGCGGCCAAGGCGAGTACACCCGCGGGAAGCGTCGCGCTCGCCGCTTTCTGGAGCGGGGGGAGCATTAGCCTGCCCGACCTCCCGGAAGTTCCGCCGCAACCCAAACAATCCGCCCAGGCGATAACCGGCGCGCTGAAAATCGCCGCCACGCGTCTGCCGCCGGACCAAAAGGTCACCTGCCAAAGGCAATTTCTTGCCCTTGCCATGGAAGTGGCCAATGGTTCCAATCGGTGGGCGTGATGGATCGTCGTCCGGGAAAAAGGTTGGCCAATTTCGCGACTCGGCGGGATTTTGGCAGACGGAAGTTCCAAGGCTCCCTGGCAGGAACAGGACATGAATCTCGAAGAAACGATTCCTTACGAAGCCCAGGAGGATGCGGAAACCTCCCATCGGATGTGCGGCGCCGCGGCGCTCGCCATGGTGTATCGATCCTTCGGCAAGGAAGTTCCCCAATCGGAGCTGTTCTCGCGGATCACCGGGCGCAGTCCCCGAGGCGCGATCCACGCCAAGACCTACTTGCTTTGCAGGGATGCTTTACGTGGCGGATTCCTCGGCATGGTGATACGTGCCTCGGATCCTTGGCGGTTTCTCACGGCATGCATGCAGCCAGGTGTTCGAACCATTGTGAATCACCGCATTGCCGAGCAGTCGTCCGCCGGCCACTACTCGGTCGTGGTCGCGGTCGACGCCGAGAGCATCGTCCTGCATGACCCAAGGCTAGGGCCCAAACGCAGGATTCCAAAGGACGAGTTCCTCCGCCTTTGGAAACCGTATGGACCCAGGTGTGAAATCACCGGAAACACGGGGGTCGTCATCACCAGCAATCCGGCGTCGGGCTGCTCCTGCGCGGGTTGCCAGTCCATGTTGCCGATGGCGGCGAGCTGCCCGCAGTGCAAGAAAGTGTTTCCCATTCATCCTGGAATCGTGCTTGGATGTTCGATTTCCGGTTGCGGCGAGCGCGTGTGGGAAGCCCTTTTCTGTCCGTTCTGCGACGCGGAACAAAAATCGCTTTTACCCGTTCAAACTTTTGCCCAGCCCGGTCCCGCTTCCCCTCACATGAAAACGAAAGTGAGTCCCAACATGCCGTCCAGTATGGAAGAGCCGCTGAGCAAGCTGAAAGAGCTATTGAATGGCAAGTCGGTGCAATCGTTGGATGCCGTCTCGCGCGAACGCTTGACATCGGCAGTGGAGAACATCGAGAACCTGTTTGGTCAAACGAAGGCCCATCTGACGCAGGTGGCGGCGGAATATCAGGCGAAGGCGGACGAGTTGGCCGCCAAAGCGAAGGAAATGCAGGCCGTTGCCGATCAAAAGGCGGCGGAAGCCGCCGCCGCGCGGGCCGCCGCCGCGGCGCCCAAGGTACCACCTGTCCCCAAGGCGCCGCCACCGGTTCCTCCCAAGGCACCGCCCCCCAAGTTAAGTCCTGAAACCGGGCAGAAGCTTAGGAAGCAGCTTTTACAACGATACGGCAAGGGGACCGTCGATGGACTCTCGAACAAGGGGCAACAGGAGTTCAGCGAAGAGTGGAAGGATTGGCTCGAGTCCGGCGGCTGATCGATGAGGGGTCTTACCGCCGCTCCGTAAAGTAAAGCAAGGCGGCATGGCCGTAAATTCACCGGAGACAAGTTTCCATGCCTCAACCCGCGGCGCGATTGACGGACATGCATGTCTGTCCCATGTTTACGGGCCCGGTGCCTCACGTCGGGGGCCCGATTACCGGACCTGGCGCGCCGACCGTCCTGATCGGTGGGCTGCCCGCCTCCTGCATGGGAGACCTGGCGGTTTGCGTCGGTCCACCGGACGATGTCGTCTTCGGTTCCCCTACGGTTCTTTTCGAAGGACGACCCGCCGCCCGCATGGGAGACCCATGCGCGCACGGCGGAACCATCATCCTTGGTGATCCCACCGTGCTTATCGGTCCCTAGATTTCTCGACTTTGTTGATCTGCCCAGCTGGCTTGAAGGGGTTAGTACATCAACCGGGCTTCGAGCCGATAGAGTTGCTCGGCGAAATGGTTGTTGGAAACCGCGAACGAGCAACCGGCTCCCACGTCGAAAATGTTGCGAAAGTTGATGCGAACGCCTGGCCCGAGGGTGTAATAGCGGCCGCCGCTCGAGGGTTTCGGCTGCAAGGTGGCGGGGTCGGTGAACATGCCGGCCTGGAACCACCAGCTATTGAGTTCCCCCGTTCCGATCACGCTGACGTCGGGATTGATCCGCAGCAGAACCTTGTTCACGCTGTGATGCGTGATGAAGATGCCGCCGTCGTAAAGCGAACCGCCGAGCGGAATCCACTCGGTGACCTGGCCCTCCAGATAGCAATCCTCGAGCAGTTTGATGTTGTAGAGCACGGAAGGTTCGATCGTGAAATGGCCGGTTCCCGTCCCGTTGAAGGAAACACCCGTGGGCATGTAGGTGCGGAATTGAAAGCTGATCTGAATCAACTCGCGATCGAACACGAGCGATTTGGTTCCCATGTCCATGTCGCCGAAGAATGCGTGCCGATCCACCACGTCCGGGTCGACGGAACGATAGGGCGTGTTCACGAACATGCTGAACTTACCGTTCTTCGTCGCTGTTTCGATGTACATGCTCAGGTCGTCGTAATTGACCCAGTTAATGCCGGTGGGAGGGGGAGGAACGTAGCCTGGATTGGTTTGTTGAATCTCCGCGGTCCGCTCGGCTTGGGCTTCGATCGGATTGGGACCAAGTCCCGTTCCGTTCGCCTGGGCGAAGAAGTATTCATTGCGGTCGGGCAACTTCATTCCTTGGCCCGCGTCCCAGCGAAAGCGCGTCTGGCTTCGCGGTTGTGCGTGCTCGACGAAGATTGCGGCGTTCGCTGCGGGAATCCAGTGTGGGCCCGTCAGATCGTAGAAGGGGTCCGGGCAGCAGATGACTTCGTACATCAACGCGAGAAAGCTCTTGAAATGACCGGAGTCATCGGATTCGTAGCAGGGAGCCATTCCAGGATAGCAATTGACGGCACAACATCCCGTTGCATCCACGGCGTTGCAAGCCGCGTCCGTGCAATTGTTGTCCGGACCGACGGTACCCCCCGTGACTGATCCGAGGTTGGAATAGAGATCCACCCCCGTGAACCCGCCGTTCCCGAACAAGCTGGTCCCACAACTGGCACAGCCAACTTGCTGAATTTCTCCTGCCGGCGCGAGCGCTGTTCCGTGCATGGCGGGAGTCATTGTTGCCGGCGGGGATGCGGGAATCGGGTTCGCCACGTGCCTTGCCGCCAAACGGACCGAAAGGGTCCGAGGCTCCGTGGAAGGAAGGGATGCCGACGTTGTTTGCACGCCGGTATCCACGGCCGTTTCTTCCTCATCCTCCACGACCTGCACGGATTCGAAAGTCTCGGAAGGAATTGCCGGCGCGGGGCGAAGATGCATCGTCGGCATTTTGGGAGTCGGTGTGAGTCCTACCGGCCGGACGGTGTTTAGGTTTGCAATGGGGGGAGCGGAAGTTGATTCCTGATGGGATTTGGCGGCGCGCCATTCCGTATGAACCGGCGCATTTGCGGGGGGCGAAGGGGGCGTCACTTCCTCGGCTTGGAGCTCTTGGAAAGTGAGCGACACCGTCGCTATCGACCATAGGAGAGGCCACCGGAGCCAGTTCAACGGTTTCCTCACGATCCCCATTACCGCTTTTATCCTGTCTGCCATATTCGGCACGCCGTTTTGACGCGCGTTCCATGGAATATCGGCAGGAGGGGAAGTTAAACTTTGCCGATTGCGCCAGTTTTGTGAGTTGTATCGTCCCGGAAAGGAAGCGTTCGACAAATGCCCTATGATGCAGGATTATTGCCGTTAAGTGCTATTTTGTAAATGGTTTACGTTCACTGGAGAGGGGTTCGGGGCAGTAGGTCATCTCGACGTCGAGAAACTCGGCTATGCGAATGGATGCCCTTCGCGGGAGTGCTGTGGGAGCCGTTCACGGCATCCCTCTACGACCCTCGAAAATCGACGAATGGCGTCGAGTGCATGAACCCGTCAGAATCGTCAAGGCCGACAAACTCCCCGTATTTTTCAAGCCCTGTCCCCCATCGTCCGATCTTCAGAGTAGGTGAATGACGCTCGTGCCCATTTGAAGCTCACTCTCGTTGGCCCAGCGCGAGGAGAGCGTTCCAAGAGGGCTTCTCTAGAGCTTCAGAAAAGTAATGGCGTATTTCCCGGCCCGGTCGTTTGGATGGCCTTGGCGCAAGCCGAGATTCGTGGCGTCCGTGAATCGAAGCCGGACCAGCGTCTTACTTTCCGAGCGGCAATCGTCTCGAGAGCAACGGTTTCAAGGACCCTGGCGCGCGATTCAAACATGAATACACGGACGACTCGTATGCGTTGGCTGGCAAGGATCGCGGTCCTGCCCTTGATCGTTGGTGCCTTGGCGGCGCGCGCCCAGGATGCGAGCTCCTCCCTGAACAACGCCGCCAACTCCATTTCCTCAGCGCAGTCGAGCCCCGCGGCTACGCAGGCAACGACATTGTGGAGCTTGATCGCGCAGATTCCCGCGGCTTGCGCCGCCTGCAAGGCGAAATTCTGCGCCTCTTGTTGTGGACAGCTCGTCAACAACATGCTCATGCCGTTAACCATGTTGTCCGGCGGGTGCATCAAGTGCTGCCCGGACTTGCCCAACAATAACCAACTCAACCAGGCAGGGGCGGCAGGGGCTTGCGCTCAGATTGAAAAGGATACGATCGAGGCCAAACAGCGTGTCGAAGCGGTCCAGTGCTTGGCTTCTGTGGATTGCAGATACTGGCCGGAGGCGGAGCAACAGTTGATTGCTTCCCTGCGCGCGGACAAGAATGAATGCGTTCGTTTGGCGGCCGCGATCGTTTTGGGAAAAGGTTGTTGTTGCACGAAAAATACGATTCAAGCATTGACCATGACCGTGGAAGGAAGTGATAAGGACGGCAATCCGCCTGAAAGTTCTCGGCGGGTTCGCTCCGCGGCGGCGACCGCTTTGCAACATTGCTTGGCTTGCTACCAAGGTCCCCTTGCCGAGCCCAATCGTCCGGAAACTCCCGTGCCGCCGGAGACTCCCGCGCCCGCGAATCCGGTTCCTCCCGCTCCGGCAACGCCGGCTCCTTCGAACCCTCCAGCGTCGGAATTGACGCCGACAACGACCCGGCCCGCGACACTTCCGAGTTCCATCACGTCGGTGACCGTCGCCAAGCCGGTGGAAGTCATGAACGGTCCGTCGACGATGCCTGGAGGCACTCCAGGGGCCAATGCCGCAGGTTCCGGATTCTCTGTGGGAAGCGTGGGTTTTGGGTCAACTGCCGACGCAAGCGTGGATCCGACCTTGCAACAAGCCCGCGAAGCACTTGCCCGCGTGCCGATGGCAACCCCCCGTGCGGCGAAGGTGAAAACGGGCGAACGGAGCCTGGTGGGTATTTTCCGTGCGGCCAAGCCGCAACGTCCGTCTGGAGCAAGTGTTCCGAATGTCCCCGCGACCCCTCCGCAGGCAATGATCTCATTGGCGACTCCCCCCAAATCCGTTGCCAACGTCAAAAAGCCATCCCTTCTTCGATCCGCTGGCACACGAATCAAGGGTATCTTCCGCAATTGAGCATCAGAATAACTCCCGGCCCGGCCAATTGAAGAGCCGAAGCGCTCGCTGCAATTCCGCGGCATCGCTGAATTGGCACCGGGTCCGGACGGGACTTTTCTGAGCGGCTTTATGGGTATGCCTTAGCCTGCCACGTGAAGATCCTTCCATTGGCTTGCGATGGCCTCGGAGCGAGCCGACAGACTCTATTCCCATCGATAGAGGGCGTTTACGTATCGCCAAAGTAATTTGATAATGCCCGGTCCGACCACTCGAAGAGCCTAGGCGCTTGCGGCGTCGCTGAGTAGCTACCAGGCTAGGCGTGACTCTTCTGGGTGGCGTCAGGTCGAGTAGAAGATTGAATCGATTGTTCGGAAATTGTTCGCACAATTTTGCAAAATTGCTTGACATTCTTGCGAGTTTGCAGGTACGTTATTCGTCAGCATGATGAGAGCGAGGCAGGCGATCGTTCTGGTGGCGTCCACGCTCTTTCAAATCTCAGTAGGACAGGTCGCGATTAGGCGGTAGTTCGTTACAGGGGTGTGGCGAACTATTGGAGCATTGCGTCCGTGCGTTCTGGGTTGCGGGGCATTCGACTCACTATTCAAATTTATCACACGAAAGCAGGATTGCGGGGCTATTGGGCAGATCGGCCATGCCTGTGTGGGTGGCAATTTTGGCCGTTTGTTCTTTGCAACTGTTTTTGATGGGTAACACGGAACTTGTGCTTCCGTCGTGAGTCGTAATGCGGGCCGGGCCGCCGTGCAGGGGTGGTCTGGCGGTTTGCGTGTGGAGCCTATTGTGTTTTCGCCGTGAAAGGGAGGAGAAGATGCGTTTGCGATCGTGCCTGGCGATTTGCGTGGCGGTCGCTACTCTGGCGGTTGGCGTTCAGAGTGCGTCCGCGGGTTTCGTTGTTAACTGGAATATCGACTCGGCTCAGAGTTCCCTGACCCTCAATATTCCGCAACAAGGTGTTCCGCTCGACCTCGGTAGCGGCGTGTCCACCATTCAGATTCGCCTCCGCAATCAAAGCGGTGGTACCTCTTGGACGGACAGAAAGACGGCTCCTATCGCTGGCACTATTGCCACCGATATGGATTTGATTAACTCGACGATCGAGTTCCTCGGTGGAGCCAGCAACATGTGGGGCGTTGCCGGTGGCAACTACAAGCCGAATGCGGCCGATCCGCCGGACAATAACCTCTCTGCGCCTGCCGTTTTCGCGGCCACGGCCGCACAGGTGCTCATATTCGTCGATGCTGCGAACATCGCCATTCGAGATGTGTTTTACGATGCAGACAGTGCGCCTCTTGGAATTGTTCCCGTATTTCCAGGTACTGGTGCTCGGACGTTTAACGCGGCGGGAATCAACCGGGGTACAAAGTGGTTCGGCCTCCTATGCCGGTTTCGGTTTGGCCGCGTCGCTGGGTGCGGATACCGTACCGTTTCCGCCAGCAGTTGCCGCAACACGTCGACCAATGGAACCATCACGGTTCCCAACGTGCTTCTGCCCCAACGAGAAGAAGTTGACGATTCAGATCAATATTCCGATTGCGATCGACTTGGGGGATCTTACCCTCACGGCATCTGCGACTGGAAACATCGTGGCGTTTGCCACCGTCCCAGAAACGCGAGCAGCTTCATGATGGCCGGCATGGCGATCTCCGCGTTCGCGGTTCCTTCCTTCGTCCGTTATCGAAGAGGAAGCGGAAGAGAAGTTTAACCCTCCGTTCGTGTGTTGAGCGTCGGAAAAGTAACGGCGTATTTCCTGGCCCGGTCGCTTGAAGGGCTTTGAAGCAAAAGCGCTTTCCGGGCCCGCCGTCACTCTACGGGCGGCGAAAGTACAACTCCCTTCTAAGGTCGCCACGGCAGTTCCTTGCTCGTGGCGACCTTTATTATTACGCCGGTCACGCGTCAGCCGTTGTCAGTTCTATCGCTATTCCGGTGTTCGAGTATCTCACGAAGTAACGCCACCACCTGATCCACCGTTATCCACTGCATGCAGCGGTTGTCCGTGCAGGAGGTTTGCCGGTCATTGAAGGCGTTGACGCAAGGGCTGCAGGCAATCCCCGACCACAGAACATGGTTGCGAGGGGTGGGAGCGGCAAAAAGCATCGGCGTTTCCGGGCCGAAAAGCGTGATGACGTCGATATCGGTAAGCGTTGCGAAGTGCGGGGTCGCTATCGTTGGTCACCAGTACGTCCGCGAGGCAGTAGACCACCAAGAGTTGACGCAAGGACGTTTTTCCCGCTAAGGAAAAACAACGGTCCGACGCAACGTCAGCCACGAGCTTGTTGACGGGAGCCGCTTCTTCAGGGGCTCCCGTGAACGCAATCCGCAGCTCCGGGTACATGGCGAGCATGCGTCGTGCCAATTCCACGTAGCGACTGCTTTCCCAGCGGCGGAGGGGAAGTAGGTCGCTGGCATTGGCATTGAGCAGAACGAGAGGCGATGGGGTTGTCGAGCCGCTGGCTTTGGCCAGAATTCCGCGCACCTCCTCGAGTTCTTCCGGAGCGGGGACGAATCGCGGCAGCCACTTTCCCTTGGGGGGAGGAACCAGCGGAAACGTGGGAAATGCCTCTCCCGGGTAATCGATCGCCTCGACCAGCGTTTGAAAGGTTTGACTGGTATGCAAATAGGCGTTGAAGGAGAGGGGGTGGGTCATGAGGTTCCCCCGGTAGCTTGCCTCCCCGCCGTAGGAATGGAATCCGGACCGCCAGCGAGCGCCGCTCAGGAATGCCAGCGCCGCGGATGAGCGAGCAAAGAACTCCAAGTCGATTGCCGCGTCAATCCGTTTGCCGCGCATTTTGCGAATCGCGGACATGGCGCCGAGAACGGTCCGCAGGATCCCCTTGGCCCGAATCGCAATGACGTTTACTTCCGGGATCACCTGCATCGCGTCCAGAATGGGACGGTTTTCCTCAAAAACGAGGAAATAGACGTTTTCCGCGCCCACGCGATCGATGGCGGCCTTCAGCGCCGGGTAGGCGAGGACCGTTGAACCTTGTTCTGCTAGCTTGATGAAGATAAAGCTCTTGGGGCGGGCATCGGCTGGAGGAGGACGGTCCCATAGCTTTCGCAAAAGGGAAAGCGCGAAGCAGGCTGGTACTCCGAGCAGGCGGTCCGCCCGCCGCATCATCGCGACGTTCATCAACCTTCCCTCATTGCCGATTCGCAGCCTGACTGCGGGAGTATCCCATGTTCACAGGCCCTTTTATATGTTCCTTCCTTCGATTCTCGCAAAAGAAATGTCGGCAGCGAGACATGCCGTCGATTCATTCCCTTCTGCTCGCGCCATGGCTCGGCGGGAAAGAATAGCATGTGCCAATTGCGGAGGAGGGAGCAGTGGCTTTTCTCGGGGTCGCTCTTTTTTATGGGGGACGGCGTGGAGACAGGGGGACTACGCGCGGCGGAAACGCTTTGGCAATACTGACGCGTTTTCCGCCGTGCTTCAATCGATGGGAAGTGGACCCGAGTTTTCTCGCCCTCGAATCCAATGACGCCTTAAAAACCGCTCGCTCGAAGAGTCGATTACCTCTTCGAGACTTCTTGCCCGAAGAGGCAACTACCTCTTCGAGACCTCTTGCCCGAAGAGGCAACTACCTCTTCGAGACCAGGTTCCCATCGGTGATAGAACGACGACTCGCTGTGGGAGGTGTCCAGGTGGGAAGGTCGCAGAGCCCTCCTCCCATGTACATATGGTGCCATAGTTGGGTCGCCAAGGCGGCCGTCAGCCCCATCTCCGTGAAGAGTCTTTGTCCGGGAAGAAAACTGCGGCGATATCCCGTGCGGTAGCGTAAGATCTGATCCGGCCTAAAGTAACCGGTCTTCTTCAGTGATTCCTCACTGAGAAGTTGATCCACGTAGGCTGGCGGGCGGCCGAAGAAAGGTTCGGCAAAAGGAGCCCGGAACATGGCCTTGGGACGATTGACGATTGACTTGGGAAGCAAGTCCGCGGACATGGTACGGAGCAAATGCTTGTCGCGCAGGAGCCCCTTCAGCTTCCAGCGGGGGTGGATGCCGGCGCAGAACTGGACGACGTCGTCATCGAGAAACGGATAGCGCGTCTCGACGGAACTCGCCATGGCGACCCGATCCCCCTTGTGGTTCATGAGCAAACCCGGAAGGATGGTCTTGTAGCCCATGTACAGCGATTGATTGAGCGGATGCCATCGTTTGAGACGAGCAACATCCATGGGAAGCTCTTCAAACGCGCTGTAGTCGCCCAGTTTGTCGAACATCCAGCCAGAGTAAAGTCGCTGGCGGCTCGATCGGGCCAAGGCGTATACCTCTGCGGGCGCGTGCGCGCCGCCGAGGCTGCGATGACTTCGCAAAATGTCCTGCCAGGGGGTCAACGTTCCCGTAATGTTCCAGACCGCCTTGCGAATGAAGTAACTCGGCTGGAAGCGTCCATGATCGAAAAGGCGCATCGCCTTGTTGGCTTTGAACCAAGGATAACCGGCGAGTGCTTCGTCGGCTCCCTCTCCCGTGAGGGCGACTTTGAATCCTTGACGATGGACTTCTTTTGCCAGGCAATAAAGTGCCGCGCAAGCCGTGTCCACGACGGGGCAGTCGGCAGCACGTATGAGTTGGGGATACGCGTCGGCCACCGCTCGGGGATCGCAGGTGACGATCGTCGGGTGACTGCCGATCGTCCGAGCATTCATGAGCGCCTTTTCCGTCTCGTCGAAGCCGGGCGAATCGACCTTTACCGTGAACGTGGGAACCGCTTCTCCTTTAAGGCGATTGGCTACGGCGGCGACGGTTGCGGAATCGACGCCACCGCTGAGGTACGAGACGACGGGGACGTCCGCGCGGAGGCGAATCTCGACCGCGCGCGTGAATTTCGCCCGAAACTCTTCGACAAGAGCCTGTCCATTCTCGGGGTTCCACTCGTCTCCCATGTCGGGGAAGTCGAGGTCCCAGTAACGTTGCTCGGAAACGTCCGCGACACGGTCGTCGGGCGTGAAACGCACCTTGAGATAGCAGCCGGCGTGGACGGCTTGGATTCCCTTGAACGCCGTACGAGCTGCGGGCATGGCGAAGAAGGTGAAGATCTGATCCAATCCACGAGGGTCAGGCTCGGCGGCGACGCGGCCAGAGGCCAGGATCGCCTTGATCTCCGAGCCAAAGTAAAGCCAATCCCCCCGGCGTGCCCAATGCAACGGGCAGATTCCGAGACGATCACGGGCCAGAATGAGCACGCGGCGTTCGAAATCGTACAAGGCAAACGCGAATTGGCCGTGCAAACGCTCGAACATTCGCTCGCCCATCTCTTCCCAGAGATGGACGAGGATTTCGGTGTCGCACGAGGTGCGGAAATGGTGCCCTTTCTCCTCCAGCCATTGGCGTTGCTCGGGGAAGTCAAAGAGTTCGCCGTTGTAGACGACCACTACCGAACGGTCTTCGTTGTAGATCGGCTGCTGACCATCGGAGAGTCCGACGATGCTCAGTCGCCGGGACGCCAAACCCAATCCAGGTTCCGTGAGATATCCAACCTCATCCGGTCCGCGATGCAAAATGGCGGAAGCCATTTGTTCGAGCACCGGTGACTCGATTTCCCGTTGTCCACGAAGATCGACGATTCCAGCGATGCCGCACACAATCGACTCCCAGCCAAAACGGGTCCGTATCATTTCAAATCGCCAACGGCCTTCTTCCGAAAACCGGCTGGCAAAACCCGATGTCCGACAGGACACCAGAGACGGAGCCCAGGAACTAAGATAGGATTTCCGCTTCTAGCCGGCATGGCAAGCGAGATCCGCGATTTCGTCCCTAAGATTTTGTCCGCGCATCCTTTCCGGGCGGCTTTCGCCGAAATTGCCGGCAAGCTCTGCTTATTTTGAAGCCCAAAGCAGAATTCGATTAAACGTGAAAATGCACGGTGTCCGATCGGGTAACTCGTCGAAAAGCACTTCGCGATAACGGTTGACGAACGCGTCGTAAAGCTCGGCAGGCATTCTCTTTTGGTAATCCGTGAGCATTGAGCTCTTGACCCAGGTGATGACCTCTTCCCGATTGGGCAATTCATGGGAATAGACGTTAAGCCGAACGGTTCTTTTGCGATATCCAAGCCCAGCCAATAGGGTTGCGTACTTTTCTGGGCGAAGCACCGGGCTTTGGCGGACGAACCCTCCCAGGGCCTCTTGAAAGGGGCTTTCTCCTGCGACGCGGCAGGCCGCCGTCTGCGATGGATGCTCGTGATTGGCTGGAAGATGAATTGCCAATTGGCCTTGAGGAGTAAGCCACTGCGTCATGCGGGCAAGAAGCTCTTCCTGGGAAAGGCTCGTGACGAAGTGGAGGGCGGCGTTGGAGAACACCAGGTTGTAGGGGGCCTCGGGTTCGAACGTTTCAATCGATTGTAGGCGGAAGGAAAGTCCTTTATCAGCAAAAGCTTTAGATTCGGAAAGCATCTTTTCCGAGTTGTCGATTCCGAGGGTTTCGCTGGCTCGAAGCTGTTCGTGAAGCTTTTGAGTGAGTTGTCCGGTTCCGCAACCTAGATCCAGGATTCTTGAGCCTTCCGGAAGTTCAATATCACGCAGGAGATCGAAAAAGGGGAGGTCACGCTCTGCCTTGAATTTTGCGTACGCCTCAGGGTTCCACAAGTCTTGTTTCATGTCCGTGACCTTCCACGTTGATTGCCAGGTATCCGGATTTGAACCTTTCTAATCCCTCTCACCTGGTTTTCAATGTTTGGAAATCTTCGCAAACCCATCGATTGTAATCATTTCTGCTCATTCTTACGATTTCGTGCAAATCCTTTGTTCTTCTTATTTCAGCCAAGCTCGTCCAATGTCCTTTTTTTCGGAATCTTCCTCCTTTAGTGATTTTGTGCATCTCAAGCGTTGCTCCGAAATTTCCGATTTTACCTAAGGGTGCTAGTTGGCTTGGTTGAAGGGCCGCAGCATCCGCGGCGGAACCTCGGATTCGGGCGCACTGCTTGGCTCCTTCGTTCCGACTGCTCGTGGCTGCTTCGGGTGGCAAAGCGAGGAGAGATGGCATGATTGAGCGCACGCGGGTTTTCGTTCTCGTATGGATTGCGCTCCATGCGTTGCCCACTTGGGGGGCGCCAATCCCGTCCCACTCGCTGCCGGCCCTGGAACCCGTCCCCGTTTCCGTGGAAGATGGCAAGTCGGTGACCATTGATCTCGAAGGGGGGGCGACGGAACGTCAGTTCCTCGTGATCTTGGGTTCGCTTTCGCTGCAAGACAGCGCGCATACGGTGCGCGTGACCGCGACTCCGATTTCCACCGTTACGCCGCTCCCGGTCGCGCAATCTTCGGTGGACGCGAAATGGTTGGCCAGCGTTTCCGCAAAAAGACAACAGATGCAAGCTCGACGCCAGATTTCGGGCGGCATGCGGTCGGCCCACGTGGCTGCTCGATTTCCGGAGAAGAAGTCCTTCTTCGTCTTCGTGAAGGAGGACGACTTTTTTGATCGCGAGAGTTATCAAGAGGTCGTCGGGCAGTTGGTGGCGGTGGGTCGAGAATGCCTGGTCTATGTCGATGAAGAAGATGGCCCGGCGAGTTTTCCCAATGACGTCATCGACGAGATCGTCAATACCTACGACCAAATCGTGTATCCTCGAGCCTGCCAGCTTTTCGGCAGTCATCATGACATTGATCGGAACGGAAAGTTCACGATCCTATTGACGCACTGGCTGGGCAATCTTTCCAATGGCAAGGTCTCGCTAGGGGGGTTCGTTCGCGGCAGCGACTTCCTGCCCGATCTCGCGGCGCCATTCAGCAATCAATGCGACATGATGTACCTCAATAGCAACGTTCGGCCCGGGGAACATCTGCGCACGCTCATCGCGCATGAATACACGCATGCCGTCACGTACAGCGAGCACGTGTTCGGCGACTATCTCGTGGGCGGAGGAGGCGAGGACGAGGAGACCTGGCTGAGTGAAGCAATGGCCCACCTGGCGGAGAATTTCGCGGAAACCGGCTGGTCCAATCTTGATTATCGCATCAGCACGTATCTCAACGCGCCCGATCGGTACCGGCTAGTGGTGCCGGACTACTATCGTTCGGGCCTGTGGCGCTGTCATGGAAGTCGGGGAAGTACCTATCTCTTTCTTCGGTGGTGCGTGGACCAATACGGGCCGGAATTGTTGCAGGAGTTGTCCCGTTCCGGCTTGATAGGCCTGGAGAATCTCGAAGTCGCGACGCAAACGCCGTTCGCCGAGCTCTTTCGCGCCTGGTCAGTATCGATTTGTACTTCGGGGATGTCGTCAAGCGAGAACAAAAGAGGCCTCGAATATCTGTCGTTGCACGGTCGTCTCGCGACGAGGTTGCTCGCGGGCCCAAGAATCCAAACGCTCGGAGGAGAAACCTGCGAATGCCAGCTTCTGCCCACGAGTTGGTGTCCCTTGATGGTCCGCGTGCCGGCGGGAAAATCGGTTCGTTATCGAATGGAAGCGCCGCAAAGCACGAAACTGCAAGTGACGCTACTCCGCGTTCCCGATGACTATCCCCACGCGACGCTGGACTTAAGGCCTGTTTCAAGCGGAGAGTCCGGCGTCGAGAGAGTTTCCCTTCGACTCGAGCACCAGATCGGTTGCGCGGTGGTTTGGAAGCGAATGACGATCGAGCCGACCTATCTTCCTCAGACGAAATCGCCGTTGTCGAACTTCGTGCCGACGGTGTTGGACTTGGAGGATATGGTCGAACACACGCGAACGTCTTGTGGCGAGACGCTGCAGTCCGCGGAATCGATCGCCGTTCCCGACGTCGACGGCGAGTTCGTGATAAAGGTGCATGGAGTGGACGCCGCGGGAAGAGAAGTTTCCGCTTGGGGAACGCTCCGGGGTCGTTCCGCGAGCACGCCAGGTGAACCGCGCGTCGTGGCGCGAGAAACGGAAGCTCCGTCGGAGACACTTGCACGATAAAGGTGATCTCATGGGATGAGTCTGAATCCGCAGTCGGCTTGACCCCGCAACACCGTTCCTTTTAGGATGTCGCTGCGTGTTAAGCGGCCATTGCCTCGCGGTCGATCGCGGATTTGGGGGCTTCGATGGGGAAACATGGGAATTCCACCAAACGTAAGGAGCGACGTTATCGCGGAATCGCGGGACTGCATCGCCGGGCCCCACCGGGGGCTCCACCGGGCCTCTTGATCACGGATCCGACGGCTGCCTCCACTCGAGTTCATTTGATCGCCTACGGTCCGGATAGAATTGAAGAAGTTCATGTCAGCTCTCCGGACGACATCAAGAAGTATTTGACGGGCTGGTCGGTTGTCTGGGTCGACGTCGAGGGGCTTGCCGACGCCAAGCTCATTGCCGACATTGGCAAGTTGTTCCATCTCCACCAACTGGCCCTGGAAGACGTCGTCAACGTTCATCAGCGCGCCAAAGTGGATCAGTTTCACGATCACATCTTCATCGTCGCGCGGATGGTGACTTTGGACGGTCGTCTCCACACCGAGCAGATCAGCATGTTTCTCGGCAAGGGCTTTTTGGTTAGCTTCCAAGAGGGATATCCCGGCGACTCGCTGGAGCCCGTCCGTCAAAGGTTGCGAACCTCTCGGGGCTCGATTCGGGAAATGGGCGCGGATTATCTTGCCTATTCCCTTCTGGACGCCACGCTCGACGCGAACTTTCCGGTTCTCGAAGTCATGGGCGAACGTTTGGAGTTGATCGAGGAAAAAATCCTGACCACTCCGGACGCGGACACATTGAATCAGATCCACGAAATCAAGCGGGAGTTGTTGCACATGCGGCGGGCGGTCTGGCCGCACCGGGAGGCGATCAATGGATTGCTTCGCGCGCCCGAGGAGTTCATGGGTCGAGAAGCTTCCGTGTACCTTCGGGACTGTTACGATCACACCGTTCAGGTGATCGAACTGCTCGAACTTTACCGCGAGTTCGCCTCGGACCTCGCGGAAGTCTATCTCTCCAGCGTCAGCAACCGGTTGAACGAGGTCATGAAGGTGTTGACGATCATTTCGACGATATTCATTCCGGTCACGTTCATAGCCGGCATCTATGGAATGAACTTTCAGGATATGCCGGAGTTGAAATGGCGTTACGGGTATCCCGCGTGCATGGCGGGGATGTTTATCGTCGCGGCTCTCATGGTTTGGTTCTTCCAGCGCAAGGGCTGGCTGATCGTGTTAAAGTCGAAGAAGAAATTGACGCCTGGCCTGGCCGAGGCGGGGGGCAAGAGCCCTTCGATCCAGTAACGTCTGGCGCTTTACGCGAAAGCCATCGTTAGGCAAAAACGCTAGTTCGCGCATCGGACTCTTCGAGGGAGGCTCCGAATGCTGTCGGAGACGTCGCCATGCTTCGCTTCGTTGAATGGGGCAGTGAAGTTTACCTGGCGGGCCTCCGCCGCGACCATGAACTTCGCGTCGAGGAACTCCTGGCGCTGCGCGCGACCGCTTCTTGTCGAACGACTGCCGCGGAAATCGAAGAATGTCTCGCCGAGGAACGGGCCGCGTTCAAGACCATGACGAAACGAGTGAATTACATGAACTTTTGAAAGAACGAACTCGACGGGCTCCCGGAGGGGCCGGGGATAGGCCGGGAGGAGTTCAGGCGTGGCAGTGAAACGTCACTCGCCGTCGATGTAAAGTGCGACGCAAGTGACGTTGTCTTTCGAGCCCCGGTCGAGGGAAAGTTGAACGATATCCTCGGCACACTTCTGCGGATCGGTGACTTCGGAGACCTTCTCGAGAATGGCCGATTCATCCAGGGCGCCAGTAACGCCGTCCGTGACCAGCACGAGTCGGTCACCGGCTTGGACGTCAAAATCGAACAGGTCTGGCCCGTCCCCGGCTTCCTTGGATCCCAGATACTTCCACAAGACGTGACGAAATTTGTGGGTTTTGAGTTCTTCCTTTGAAATGGTTTTAGCTTCGTAGAGAGCTTGCGCGAGATTGTGATCGGTCGTCATGCTTTCGATCACGTTATTTCGGACCAGGTACGCCCGACTGTCGCCGATGTGCGCAATGTAGATCTTGCTGGCGCGAAGTACCGCCATGACCACGGTGGTCCCCATGTTCTGGAGACTGGGGTCGGCGATCCCTTGGGCGAGAATCGCCTCGTTGGCCGCGACGACCGCTTGGCAGACGGCTTGCCGAATGAACGAGGGGTCGGTGTCGTCGACGGAGAGTCCTCGAAGCTGTGCCGGGATCATCTCGACGGCCAATTGGCTTGCCTGCTCTCCCGCCGCCTGGCCACCCATTCCGTCGGCAACGATGAACAATCGCTGATCGCCGTCGACGTAGTAGCGGTCTTCATTATTCTCGCGGTAGTAGCCGATCGAGGTGAATTTCCCGACCCGAACCCTTAAGTTGGCCAATGGTCTGGCTCCATTTAACTCCGTTGAGCTCTCAATGCCCAAGATGCGGATGCAGAGATCACTCAACCGATCGAGTATTGCCATGGGAAATTACCGATCCTTGCACAAGCAACGCCGCCAATCTTGCGGAAGAGTATTCCCGGGCCACGTCGTTACCACATCCGCCGGCCTACGAAATCGCGATTTCCAACCATTCGTCCATCGCCACCTCTCGTGGGCGTCCCCGCCCGCGACGGGGAAACGCCTCAATGGGCGGAAACGGCCAGTATGCGATGTATAAGGCCAAGCCGAAATGTCGTTCGCCGGAAAGGAACTCAACCCATGGGAGTTCCTTGTCCCATGTCAATTGCACTGGCGGCGTTCCTGCCCAGAACCACGCAACAATTATAACCGACGACTAGGGTTGGAGCAAAGGCTCCCCGCCATGCCATTTCTTGACGAAAAGAGTGAAACCATATTCGTCGGACCCATCCCGCAATTCATTCGAGTTTCCGACGACCCGCCGCGTTCACGCGGCCCATGTCGATCATGCTTCTCGCGAGATCCGCTTCACCGAACGTCAGGTGCATGGGACCATGGCGAACCTAGAACGTCACCCCAGGAATGGGTTTGCACGCCGAACTCCGGTCACATTCACGCCAGAACCGATGATCCAGCCTCCATGAAAGAGTCTGAGATATAGTTGCCCGCTTTTCAATGGGTTGAGCTCGCGAATTTCTTGGTAACCCGCGTCGCGGAACCAATTCATCACTTCGGCAAGGGTGTGGTGATGCTGGTAGTAAGGGGCGTACCAATCGAAGTTGTCGCAAACCCGGTTTTCCCAGCGTGGATGATTGCTGAAATTGAAGACCTTGTTGAGCGAGCGATTGAGCACGGGAACTCCTCCCAAAAGCGCTAGCCCCCGACATGCCGCCAGAAGAGCGCCTCGGGGAATCCTGCGTCCGATCGCGCGCAGAAGGTTATTAAGCCATTCTTGGGGAAGTCGGTTTTTGCGATAGATCCACACGCTCAAACGGCCTCCGGGGCGTACCATTTTGGCAACCCGCAGGAACGCCGCTCGAGTATCCGGAGCATGGTGAAGCACGCCAATGCTGTAAACCAGGTCGAAACTATCTTGCCGGAGCGGGAGTTCCATCAGATCCGCCTGGATGACCGCCACCGTTGGAAGATCGTGCGTGAGACGGCGCGCTTTCTCAACCGCCTGGCTGCGATCGACGGCAATCACCTTGGCACCCTGTTTTCCCGCGACCCAGGCGTAACGCCCTCCGCCGCAACCAGCGTCCAGAACAACCTTTTCGGCTAATTGATCGAGCGTCACTCCCACCTTTAACTCAAAGGTCGATTCGTCCTCTTCCACCTGCAGGACATCAAACCGATTCCACTGGAAGCCGAACGATTCGACATATTCTTCCTGCTGGATGAAGCGGGGTATGTCGTTTTGGATTGGAACCTTTTCTCCCGCCTCCGTTTGCAGCGAAGAGTGACTCGTCATCTGGTAAGGTTGCCCCGATTTGGGAGAGACCAGCCGGTCGGCAAGCCAATCCGGAATCCGCATACCATTCCTCCGCCCCCCCGGTTTTCGATGAAAACACAACGGAATTTTTCTTAGGGGGACATGCGTCAGATTCCGTGAAGTCGATGCATCCCTCATAAGTGGGACAAGTTGCGAAAGATTTTCCGTTGAAATGGGAATTTCAATTTGACCCACCTTCGAATGCGGACTAGGATGCCTTTAGTACGAGAGAAGTTGGCTCTAAGCAACTTTTCTTCATTCACTTAGGCATCCTCCACCGAAATGGGGGCCTCAAGACCTTCGGGACTTGAGGCTCCCATTTTTTCATTTTTGGCACGCTCGACGATCGAGATCGCCCCAACGCCAATATTTGGCTTCGCATGTCCAAGTGTTGGGATAGCGTAACTCGAGACGAGAGAGCAGTTTCCTTCGCATGATGCTCGCAAACGCCGAGCGGTGTTTTTAAATGTTTGGGCACAACTCTCGGCAATTTCGGAGGAGGGTGTTGTTTTGCACGTCACGAAACGAATCGGACTTGGACAGGTTAACGCGTCGAGGAGTTGCCTGAGTGCCGATCGATCCGCCATCCGTTTCATCGGCGAAAAGCATTCAAACACGGCCGATTTGTGGTCCAGTCGCACGCGGTGGCATGGTCAACGGGTTGTCGTTTCGGAGGTTTGAGCGAATCGCGAGCTGGTCGAGGAATCGACTCTTCTGGGCGGCAATGTTTCCCTCTTCGTTACCATCGATGTAGCTCTGACGTGTCGAAGGCAATGGATCATGGGCGCTGGCGTTCGAGTCGTTGACCCCCCCGATTCGCCGGCTATAATCTCTTTCGAAACAAGGATTGACCTCCATACGACCCGACGAGGGTCTTGATTTTTTAACGAAAGGGAAGCGAGATGGCTGGTGCTGGCGTCCTGACCTTCACGGACGAGAACTTCGAAACCGAGGTTCTGGCAAGCGATCGGCCGGTTCTCGTGGACTTTTGGGCACCCTGGTGCGGTCCCTGCCGGTTGATCTCTCCCACGATCGACGAGCTGGGACGCGACGCGGGAACTCGATTCCGCGTTGGGAAGCTCAATATCGACGATTCTCCCTACACCCCGTCGAAATACGGCATTGACGGCATTCCGACTTTGCTCGTTTTCAAGGGTGGCGAGATCGTCCAGCGATTTACCGGCGTAACCGGCAAGGATGAGTTGCAAAAGGCTTTGGAAGCCGCTCTCTAAGCTTGGCGACCTGGCAGAGCGAACTCTGCCTCTTTCAAACTTTGGGCGTCCGACATGGGACGCCCCACTTTCCTTTTGAACTCGTTGCCGGATGCAGGTTTTTTCTGAATGGGCTTGCTCGGCTGTTCCTTCGGGCGGGGGATTTGCCGCACGTTCCATCCGCCTTCCTGGCGGGGCGATTTTTGAACTTAACCACCCATGAAATCCGATCCGTACTGGTCGTCTCCATTCCTCACGTCCGTTTGGACCGAACCGCCTCTCTGGATTGTCGAAGTTCCTTGCTGAACCTTGCCGGCAATCGAGAGTTTCTCGTCCTCGATCTTTCGCGAGTCCTCTACGCGGACGCCTTTGGCGTCGATCTCTTGTTGGACACCGTGCGGCTTTGTCCCGGTAAGGTTTGTTTCGGCGGCGTGCATCCTTCGCTCGAGAATCTGATAACCATGACTCTGGGCGGAAGGATCATCGCGACCTATCGGACCGTCGATCAGGCGGTAGAATGCTGCGAGAAAATCAAGGAATCTCGTCCCTTCGTCGAGCCCAGCCAGGACTAACGTGGGGGAACCAGGTGAGATCATGAGGTTGGCATGCACGCCATCGTTGTCGTAGCGGACTCCTTGTGTCTGAACATGATGGGTTGCTACGGCAATGAATGGGTGGAAACCAAGCACTTGGACCAGTTGGCGGACGACGGCTTTCTTTTCGATCAATGTTTTCCCGATTCTCCCTGCACGGGGAGTTGGTTGCGTCACGGCTTGGCGGGCATCGTGGACAATGGTTGGCCTTGGGCCGGGCCTTTGCATTCGGCACTCGCCGACGTGCTTCATCAACAACAAGTGGCAACCGCGCTCTTTAGCGACAATCCTGCGATCCCCTGGACGGCGGGAGAATTGTCTCCGTTTCGAACGGTCGAACGATGGGCCTTTGTTACCTCGGACCGATCGATCGACGATTTGGGACGGGAGGGGATAGACTGGCTATCGCGGCAGGGTTCGCGGCCGAGCTTGCTTTGGTTAGACGTCGGCATGGCCTCGTCGCCTTGGCAGCCCCCCGAGGAATTGCTCGAAAGATATCTTGAGGAAGACGAGGTTTTTGATCCCGAGATTCCTGCGAACGGACGGGTGGGCGAGACGATTGACCAAGAGTCGCTGGGACCGCTACGCGCCTGGACGGCCGCGCGAACGCACTATTTCGATCAGTGGATCGGCGACCTGATCGAAAGGATTCGAAGCCTTGGAATCTGGGAGGATAGTCTTTTCCTGCTCACTGCGGATCAAGGTTACCCCCTCGGCGAACATGGAAACGTCGGACTTGATGACCCCTGGCTGTTCGAAGAACGGGATCACGTGCCCCTGTTGGTTCGCGGGCCCCAATGCCGGCGCAATGCGCGCAGCCCCGCGCTCGTGCAATCGCGCGACTTGCTGGCGACGCTGGCGGAGTACTTTGCGGTCGATGCCTCCCTGGATTCGCCGACGTCATTGAGTCTCTTTCCGGTGATGCGTGGTCAGCAGCACAAACAACGCGAAGTGGCCACTTATGGCGTCCATGACGTCGAATACGCTATCCGAACGCACCAGTGGAAATTGCGGTTGCCAGTCGGGTGTGTCGGGGACCAACGGCCTACTCCTCGCGAGCTCTATGTCAAGCCGGACGACCGTTGGGACATTAGCGACGTCGTGGACCAATATCCGCGGATCGCCGACGCCTTGGAGCTGCAACTTCGGCGTTGGGTCGACGCGGTGGCGCGTGGCACGTTGGATCTCCTTCCCGTTCTCCCTCGGACCTTGTTGTCCGAAACAGACGCAGCTGGTTGAAACCCTAAGGGCCGAAACGGCGTAATATTCGTACTTTACCCTGCAGTATCCATCGTTTTTCCGTTTCGCAGTCGAAGAGGAGCCGCGTCAACGATGAAGGCTTGGAGCGTCCTAGGTGGACTTTGTGTCGGATGTGCCGTGATCCTCGCCAGTTCGGCCCCGAGCGTTGCCGCGGAAAAAAGTCCTTCTCTCGATACCCAGACCCTCGCGAAATCGGCGACCATTTACCGAGATCAGTGGGGAGTGCCGCATATCGACGGGCCGACGGACGCCAGTTGTGTGTTCGCATTCGCGTACTGTCAGGCGGAGGATTACTTCTGGCAGGTTGAAGATAGCTATATTCTCTCGCTTGGCCGATATGCCGAAATCAACGGCCCGAAACAACTCCATTCCGATCTGATGAACAAGATGTTCGAGGTCGTTCCCCGGGCGAAAGCCGATTATCCGAATCTCGAGCCGGAGATCCGGGAATTGTTCGAAGCGTTCGTCTTGGGCCTCAATCACTACCTGGCGACCCATCCCGAAGTCAAACCGCGGATGATCCAACATTTCGAGCCTTGGCACGTCCTTGCGTATGTCCGTCACCTGACGCTGGAAATGTGCTTTCGTTACTCCGGCGTGGGCAAGGACTACATGCCACAGGACCATGAAGAATACTACGAGCATGTCGGCTCGAACGCCTGGGCCGTCGGTCCAAGCCGAACCAAGGACAAAAAGGCGATACTCTTCATCAATCCGCACCAGCCTTGGTATGGATTTGGGCAGTTCTACGAAGCGCACATTCGTAGCGGCGAGGGTTGGAATTTCACGGGCGCGACTTTTTTCGGTCACCCGCTTCCCAGCCTCGGTTTCAACGAGTATCTCGGCTGGACGTTCACGGTGAATGAACCGGACGTGGCGGATGTTTGGTTGGAGAAGTTCGACAAGCCGGACGATCCTCTCGCGTACCGGTATGGCGATACCTACCGCAAGGCGACGGAATGGAAGGACACGGTCAAGATCAAGGACGGCCGGAAGTTCGAGACCCGCGAATATACGTTTCGAAAAACGCATCACGGGCCGATCGTCTCCAAGGCGGGTGAAAACGTCTTTCGCGCGGTGAACGTGGCCAAGCTCAACGAAGCCATTCTTCTCCGCCAAGTTCGCAAGCTCGTTCGCGCCAAGAATCTCGCCGAATTCAAGGCGGGCATGTCCATGCTCAATTTTCCGATCATGAACACCATCTACGCCGATCGCGAAGGGAACATTTTCTACGTCTACAACGGCATCGTTCCTCGACGCGATCCCTCGTTCGAGTGGAACTCGCCCGTGGATGGCAGCAATCCACGAACGGACTGGCAAGGGATCCACCCAATGGAGGAGCTCCCTCAATTGGAGAATCCCCCTTCCGGCTTCGTGCAGAGCTGCAACTCGACGCCGTTCACGACGTCGGATGACGGCAATCCGTTCCGTGGGGACTACCCGCAATACATGGTCCGCGACAAGGACGTCGACATGCGGCGCGCCAAAATGTGTCGGCATATTCTGCGCAGCCGAAATGACTTTACCTTCGAGGATATGCGCGCTTTGGCCTTCGACACCACCGTCTATTGGGCCATGAATGAGTTTCCGAAGTTCAAGCGGCAATTCGAAACCTTGCGTCAAACCCATCCGGAATTGGCAAAGAAAGCCCAGCCTTACCTGGATCACCTGCTCGCTTGGGACTGCAAGATAACCCCGGAAAGCACGCACGCGCTTCTTTGTCTGCAGTGGTTCGACACGCTTTATGGCGGGGGTTATCCCGCGGAAAACCTGAAAAAGGAATACGTCTTCGAGCCTTGGAAAAAGTTTGAGGCACTCATCGAAGCGGGGGAGAGGCTGCAATCCCTTCACGGGAACTGGAAACTTCCTTATGGAGAGGTTCATCGAATTCAGCGGCATCATGACGTCGCGGATTTCTATCAGATTCCGTTCAGCGATCGCAAGCCGAGCCTACCTTCCTGTGGGGCGCCCGGCCCGTTGGGGATCGTGTTCACGCTTTATTACACGCCGAGCGTTTTCGTCCCCTTCGTTCGCGAAACCCGGAAAAGGTATGGCGTCGTCGGGCCCACCTACCTCGGAGTCGTCGAGTTTGGCGACCGAGTACGCGGCGCGACCTTATTGCAGTACGGGGAATCCGCGGATCCCAAATCGCCGCACTACGCCGACCAAGCCCAGTTGCTTTCCGATCGAAAGCTCAAGGAGGCCTGGTTCCATTGGGAAGACGTGGAAGCGAACGCGAAACGGATTTATCATCCGGGCATGAAGGACATGTCGCCGGTTGCCGCCGGCTCCGGAGATTAATTCGACGCGGAATCACTGTCGGTTTCAAACCGCCGGCGATGGGTTATCGCAATTAGGCAGTCTCGATCTCCGGACTGCCTAATGCGCGTTCGATGGCTTTTACTCAGGAAATGTTGAGCGTATCTTCCAGCGTTTCGCTGCTTTCCGCGCTCAAGTAAAGGATATAGCCCGCGTCCTTGAGCGGTTTGCCGGCGTAGGTCCTGGATCTGTTAATCAAGTTCTGCCAGATCAACATGTCGTTTTGGGTCATTTGGCCGGCCTTGGGGCCCATGTTGGATCGTTCTTCGAAGCACCAGCGGGCGATCTCGTTCGCGCCGTCGTTGGTCATTCCCTTTAGTTTGAACTTCTGTGCCAAAGATGCGCGGCGTGCCTTTTCGTGCAGATCGCTAGCCTGATCGAAGTCATCGCTATCCTGAAGATGCTTCGCCGCCTTGTAGATGTTCAAGGGGTTGTGGCTCTTGGACATCTTGGCGGCTTTGAGAAGGTATTTAGGCGAGACCATGTTTGCTGTTCTCCGGGGTTTCATGTCAGGCTTTTTTTGAGACCGAATTGGATCCGGTCCATGAAGGCTTGGGCATTGTACCATCGAGGGGAACGGGCCCCGACGTCGAATATCGTGAAACTTTCTAAAACATGACGATGTAAAGTCACGCGTTAGGTAAGGTAATTCGCGGAATTCGTCCGATTCCAGGCGACATCGTCCGAATTTGGATTACGAGATTTCCTTAAGGAAGTTGGGATGAATCGAGCCAGTTCCGTCCTGGTCACCGATTTTGACGGTACGGTCACGGAATTCGACTTCTATCGGCAGGCTTCGCCGCTATTGCCTCACGACTTGCCGGACTACTGGGAAGAATATCGTGGCGGAAGGATGACTCATTTCGAAGCGTTGGCCGCGATCTTCAAGCACTTAAAAGTATCCGAAGCCGAATTGATGGCGGTGGCGCGTTCTACGCGCCCGGATCCGAAGTTTGCGGAATCGGTCGGAAGATTGCAAGAGGTGGGCTGGGACGTCGTGGTTTGCTCCGCGGGATGCCAATGGTACATCGAGCGGCTTCTCGCCGAACAAGGATTGAATCTTGCCGTGCATGGCAATCCAGGGATTCGCGACCCGGCTCGCGGACTTTGAGATGTTACTTTCCCACGGACTCGCCTTTTTCCCCGACGCAAGGGATCGATTAAAGCGGCACTCGTTCGCGAGATGCTGTCGACTCATGAACGGGTGGCGTTCGCCGGCGACGGATAAATTTGATCAAGCTGCCGCCGTCCTTGTCGGAAATCAGTTCCGGTTCGCGGGGGCTCTCGCCGAAGTACCACCAAAAGGAATCCCTTTTCATTCCTTCTCCTCGTGGTCGGAGATCGCGAGCACTCTTCTGCGTGTCTGATCCACGGAGATCCGGCGCCGGCCGCGTCGAAAGATGACATGGATGGCGCGGCGTATTCTGCTTGGATTTTGGCGGAGTGAGGGGACGTTTTCCTCTCCCTCCAGGAATTGGACGAGGAGTTTAGTTCCCTCTTCTACCAGCGTGGTTTTCGCGAAGGACGGCCCGGCGGCAGCAACTTTTGACATTCGGGAAGTGGTGCCGTTAAGCTTGGCAATTCCGCGGGAGCGGAAAAGCAACGCTTTAAAGCCGCGGCGTGAACCACGGGAAGGCGATTACGATGGCAAAGACGCGCCAATGACGGAATCTGAACAAGAGCGAGACGAGGGCATTCGAAACCAATTGCTTAGCCCCATTGGCAAGCCTGCTTACAATCGTTGGGTTGGGGCTGCCATCTGGTTTCTGGCCCGCTTTGGCCGCAAGAACGGGTGGATCCTCAAGGTTGGAAGCCTGTCGCCGCCTTGCCAACGATATTGGGGCCTCGCGCTCCGGCCGCTGCCTGGGGCGTCGCCGTTCTATTAGGCGTGACCGCGACCGCCTTGGTGGGCGCGCTTCCTCTTGGCGAGCCGCTTGGCGGTTACATGAGTCCCACGGTTTGGCTCGTCCTCGCCGCCTTTCTACTCTCGCGCGCGTTCATCAAGACCGGCTTGGCTCGGCGGATCGCCTTGACGTTCATTCAATTCTTTGGAAAGAACTCGTTGGGCCTCAGCTACGCCTTGTTGGCGTCCGACACGGCGTTGGCGGAATGATACCGTCCAACGCCGCGCGTCGGCGGCGTCCTACCGCCGATCGGAAAGAGTATTTCCGAACTCTACGACTCGCATCCGGGCGCGGCTGCTCGTCGCTTGGGCTGCTATTTGATGCTTACGATGTATCAAGGGGACGTCGTCGCGTGTGCGTTGTTTCTGACGGGGCAGGCGAGCAAACCCCTTGATCGCGAGCCAAGCCGCGGAACTAACCGACGGCGCGATCGCGTTGACGTATGGAACTTGGCTTCTCTACGCCGCTCGTGCCGGGGCGCTGGCGTCGTTGCTCGTGGTTCCTTGGATCATTCATCGTTGGGAACCGCCGGAAGTCCAACAGACCCCGCCGCCGCCGACCCGCAATTGCCGAGCTTGCGAAGATGGGGGCTGCCCAAAAGGGATGAATGGATTCTTGATCGTCGTGTTTCTGACGGTTTGCGGTCTCTGGATTTCACCACGATCGAGCACACGGCTTTGGTGGCGATGGCCGGCGTCGGGCGCGCTATTGCTTAGCGGCGTCATCATCACCGAGGACGCCATCACGGAGAAAAGCGCTGCCTGGGACGTGTTCATCTGGTATGGAGGGCTTGTTCAACTTGGTGAGCACCCAGAAGTCTGGTGCCGCTTACCTTCGCGGAAACGGTCTCGCGACCGTTTCTCGACTGGCATTGGCTTGCGTTGTTTTGGGAACGTTGGCGATCTACTTCTACGGCATTACGCGTTCGCGAGCATCACGGCCCACGTGCTTTCGATGCTTGCGCCATTCCTGCTTATATTTTGCTTGGGCGCCGGCTGTCCACCGGCGGTGGCCGTTCTCGCGTTCGCCTATTTTGAAACCTCTCCGCGGCTGACGCATTATGGAACGACGCACGGCCCGATTCTCTTTAGCACGGATACGTTCCCGTCGGCACGTGGTGCGCGTGGGGCTCTACCTGTCGTTCGTGAATGGCGTGCTATGGTTGATACTTGACTTGCGTGGTGGAGATTTTTGGGGCTCTGGTGACGCAGGGAGATAGGAATCGTGGAGATAGGCTTGGCCATCTTTGGCTCCCTCGCCGTGTTGACGATCGTCCTGGCCATCATCTACTTCGTGGCGTTACGAGAAAAGCCGGACGGAGCAAATTCGCCTGTTTGCCGAGCAGATCGGCATTCCATTCTTTCCCAAGACGGACTCGGCAGAGGTGTCTCAATTGCCGAACTCGAGCTGTTTACCCAAGGAAGATCTCGGCAAGTCCTAAACCTTCTCCGCGGCGAAACGCGAAGCGTACAGCTTTCGCTGTTCGACTATCAATACGTGACCGGGAGCGGCAAGAACGCGACCACGCACAAGACCACCGCGTTGTTGATTCGTTCGCCTTCGTTAATGTTGCCGCGATTTACTCTAAAACCCGAAAACTTTTTTCACCGGATTGGAACGTTTTTTGGACTTAAGGACATCAATTTCGAGGAACACCCGGAGTTTTCGCGAAAGTATCTATTGAAGGGAAAAAATGAAGAGGCGGTCCGAGCTCTTTTCGTTCCGTCTCGCCTCGAGTTCTTCGAGGGGACGAACGGCACGTATGTCGAAGGAGATGGGGACCAGTTGGTTTTTTGTCGGCCCGGAGAGCGCGTCGACCCGGACAAACTCCGGTCTTTCCTGGAAGAGGGATTCGCGATCTATTCACAGCTTAGCGGCTAGCAACCGTAATAGCTCCTTGCCCCGCCCGCAACGGACAACGCGTTCGATGCTGGTCGCCATTGCTCGATTCATTCGCGAATCATTCGTGCATTGGGGGACGTTGTTTGTCCCCTGCGCGCGTGGAATGTTCGGCAAGGAATCGCGCGAGTTCGTCCCGAAACTCCGGACGCCCGTACGCCGTCATATGATTGGGCGCCTGGTATAACGACGAGTTTTACTTTCGGCATCAACGTCGTCATGATGCGAACCTTTTCATGAATGGGATCTTCCTCTCCCACGAGTGCCAGGACCGGAACCCGGTTGCTCTTGATTTCATCCGTGGTGACGGCGAGCGTGACGCCACCCCTGACGACGGCGGCGAGTGCCTTGCTACGGATGCGCAGGTACACGTTGCTGACGATTTTGAGCCTTTGCGGCGTAGGCATCGGCCGGCCGCGCGGATTCAACTCGCGGAGCAAGGGTCCAATGCCTTCTCCTCTCTCCAGGGAGTTGGCCAATTCCTCCTGATAAGGGAGCAGGACGAATTCTTCCCCCGTCACGCCCATGCCGGCAATCGTTCCTGATAACGCACGTTCGGGATGGCGGATGATCACGCGGGCGGCACCCGGCCACCCATCGAGTAACCGACGACGTGCGCTTTCTTCACGCCTAGGTGATCGAGAAGCCGGATCGCGTCCTCGGCTAAATTCGCGCCGTACATCGACGGATCGTGGGGCTTGTCGCTTTTGCCATGGCCTCGACAGTCGAAGGCTATTACTTGATGATTCGAAGCCAGCCGATCGAGGATGCCGGGAACTCCCCACTGCATCAGGATACTCGCGGAGAAGCCGTGGATCAGCAGGACCGGTTCCCTTCCCCTTTTACCAGGTAGTGAATCTTGACTCCCTTGAATCAAAGAACGTCGGCATGGAAGCCTTTCTCCTCGGCCGCAACCCGGCTTGTCCCGATCCCCACGAAGACAGCGGCCAACAGGAAGTTAAATCCAACGACTATCAGAGTAGAGGCCTCGGAAACGCGACGGCGATAGGCGAGGCACTGGTCTAATCCTGGCCGGCCCCGCAAAAAACTGCTCGCTAGGTTCAATCGTTTCACGAGGTGCATTCCTTCCGACCAACACGCTTGTCGCTTGCCGCTCGCGCGATTCGCCGGTGCACGAATATCGGCGGTACCGACGCAACGAGAGAGACAGCGCCATAATACAGCACGACGAATAGCACGCCATCCGCAAGTGGATGAATGTTTCCCGCATCGGGGGAAGCTGATGGGAACAGGATGACTTGAAGCAACAACGCTAAATTCACGTTGCGAATGGTAATCTCGATGCCGACCGCGAAGCGGTCGGGCGTTGGCCAACGAAGGAGTCGAAACGGCAACATCGCGATTTGTTGAGACAGGACGCAAAAGAGGATGATCGCGATCGGAACCCGCCAGCCGAGACTCGTGGGATCGATACGACCGCTGGTCAAGGATCCGACCACGACCAACGCCAGCACCGCGAGTCCACCACGAACGCACCATTTCGATAATTCCAGGCTTTGCACTGGCCACGTCCTGCAAAAGATCATTCCGACGGCGAGCGGCGCGAGAAGGAATAGTCCGATGTCCCGAAGTATTTCGTCGACCGGCATCTGGAAATCGGCGGGCAAGGTTTCGAAGGCCAATAGTTCGAGCAAAAGAGGCACCGTGACGATGGATCCAACCGTCGCCAACGCCGTCATGGCGATCGAAAGGGGGACGTTCCCACGACCCAAAAATGTGAATACGTTGGAAACCGAACCCCCGGGCATGATGGAAACCAGAATCAAGCCCATCGCGGGACCGGCGTCCAAACCGAAGAGATGATTGAGGCCGATCGCCAAAAGGGGGGCGCCGAGAAACATGGCGGCAAAACCAACCAGTAGGCCCCGAGGCTCGCGAACAATCTCAAGGAAGTCCTTGACCTGCAGCGTCGCTCCCATCCCGATCATCATCAGGACGAGCTGCGTGCTAACAAGAAAATACTCATAGTCGCGGTATTCGAAGGGCACGCTGCTCTGCCATCCTGGATCGTGTTTTCCGAGTCGCGTTTTCCCCGTGGTTGCTCACGCCACGATCGCTCGGAGGAAGCCTCGCCAATCGGACTCGAATTCGCGCCAGCGATAGCGGCCATCGTATCGATTTCCTTGATCCGGGCCTACTCCCCTCCCTTGAGTGTCTGTTCATTCTCCTCGAAGACTTGAATGAGAACGCCGAAGGTGTCGGCGGGATGGAGGTAGCAATGCCTCCAAAGCGGGTTGGAGTCATTTTCCGCGAGCACGCGGACGCCTTGGGATTGGAAATAGGCGATCGCGGAGGATAAGTTGTCGACGCTGATGGAAAGGTGATGCATTCCCTCGCCGTATTTTTCGAGGTATTTGCCGACGCCTGGGGCGCCTGGCTCGGTGGGAGAGACGAGTTCGACTTTCTTTCCGCCAAGCTTGAAGGTGGACCAACGGAAGCATTCGCCCGGCGAGACGCCGGCGTCTCCCATTCGTTCTCCGCCAAAAATGTCGATGAAAAGGCGTTCGGCTTTTTCGTGGTCCTTGACGCCAATCGAGACGTGATCTAGACGGCGGAAAATACTCATGAATGCTCCCTTTCAGGCAGCGGACCGTCCCCTCCCCCCCGATCGATCAGAGGACGGCCCGTGCCCCAAAGGTAGACCCGCCTGATCCCGCGCGTCAATCCTTCTCGACGCGGAATCTTTTTGGCGGACCTTCGGCCCTAGAGATTCGAATTATCCCACTCAGACAGAATCGCTGAAAAACGCGTCGATTTCCTCCAGGTTCGCGGTGACCAGAGTCGGGCCAGGAGCCGGAAGGCCGCTATTGGTTTCTTGGTTGTCTTGGAAACGGGTGTCGAGGTCCTCGCCGTCGAGGTCGAGACGGTCGAAGTCGTCGCCGTTGTCGTCAGCGACGTTGGTGTCAGTGCTCGTCAAGAGGTAGTTCGTCGGAACAACCGAGGTGGACGACCTGCTCCCCACGAAACCGAACGACGCCGTGGCGCCTGGGCGCGAGCGTGCCATTCCAACTTTCTGCCCGGATTCGATAACGGCTCCAGTCTGGCTGAGGATCTTGCGTTCCAGATCGAGCTGATTTGCTCCGCAAAATCGAACCCGAGAATCCAGTTCGTCAGCGTCGTGGTTTGAGTGTTCGTGATGCGGATTTCCCCCGTGGAAATCGCTGCCCCAGTCGTCGGTAACCGTGAAGACGGCGATATTGCTCGCGGGGGGCGCGTCATCGTCCTGGATCGTGCCGGATCCTTGGTTTTTCGCGAGTGAGGCGCCGGCGGCATTGAGCAATTGCACCAGGAACACTTCGTTCGATTCCCGGATCGTGTCGCCGAGAATCTGGACGTCGATGGACTTGGTGGTTTCGCCGGCGGCGAAGGTGAGTTTTCCCGAGGCGGACCGATAATCGGATCCACTCGTCGCGGTTCCATTGGCTGTCGCGAAATCAACGCTCACCGTCTGCGATTGCACCGCGGAAAGCCGGACGGTGAAGACGGCGTTTTTCGTCCCGCTGTTTCCCTCCGATATGGTGACATCATCGATGGAGAGGGTCGCGGGCTTTGGCGGAGGAGCTTCGTTCAGGGACGCCGGGCTCAGGTAGTATTCCTGGACCTTGGTGATGAACCAGTAGCCGTCCGAAGGCGGCGATCCAACGCCGTCCGTGCTGATGCCCACGCCCGCGCCAAAGAGTATGGAGGTAATGCCCGCGGCGACGGCGTCCGCGAGGCGTGGAGCCCAAGTGACGGTCGAGCCGCTGGTCGTCACGGAAGCGTCTCCCGCGGAATTCCTGGAAAAGAAGGCCAGCCGAGCCCTGACGCGGAAAAGGTATCGCCAAGGAAGAAGGTGCCCGCGGAGTCCTCATACCGCGTGGTCGTGTTCGACAGCAAAGGGAATTGCCCCGAGGGAGAATAAGGATTCGTTGCCAGGCTGTTGTTAATGTGTCCTACCGGAATCTGCCAAAGCGTCACCGGCAGACCGGTGGTCTCGTGTAACGTTTGGCAGAAAAGAAGGTAGTTGTTCCAGTGGTCGACGTTCCAGAACCATGTCGATCGGCAAGGGATCGTTGGCGGCGAAGGATCTGCAAATCGACCGCGTCCAAGCCATATTTATCGATGGAGACGAAGTCGGCGCCGTGGCTGAGAATGCCTGCGTTCATGTAAAACTTGGCGATTTCCGTTGCCTCGTTGGCAATGCAGGTTCGTCCGGCCCCCAACCCATGGTGTCGGTGAGGTGCACGAGGCCATTGCTGGGAATGCTCGTTGTGATGCCTGGCGACGCCCAAAGGTTGAACTGCCAACCGAAGGTCATGCCATGCGTATTTCGAAATCGTGTAGCCGGATCGCCTGGACGAGCCCCTTGCACATTGTTTCCGAAGGCGGGATCGGTGGACCTGCTCAGGACTCCCGGCTCGTAGACGGCGTCGGTTCTGGCGAGCACCTGGGTCCGCGGGGACTCGGCCCATTTGCACTGTGTAGCCGAGAAAGTCCGGCTCGAGAATAAATCCGACCGTCTCGTCCCCGCCATCGCGCGAATGGTGTCCGTGCCGCGAATTTCAGATCATTGAAATACCCTTCGAGATACGCTTGGCTCTCGATGTAGTTCTTTGTTGGTGAAGTAACTTTCGCCACCATCGGGGATGTTGTACCAGACAAGTAGGGAACCATTCCGGCTTGAGGCTCCTTGCAGAAAGGGATTGCAGCCGTTGTCCGTCCTGCCAGCTTCGCCAGCCATTGACGGGCCCGCCGTTGAGATAGATGTGTAGCGGACGTCCATGCGTTTATTGGTCAGGTCGAAATCTCGCCAGAACTCGAGGTCGCCGGTTATGTCTTCGCTAACGGAACCCATTGCCAGATAGTCTGGCATGCCAGGTAACTCTCCGTTGGCCGTTCGAACTCGTGCGCGCCGAGATAGCGTATCTCGCCCGTGGTGGTTTCTTCGATCTTGAGGATGCGCGGCCTGCATCGAGTCCCTCGATGCGAAGTTTCCCTCCCACGACCGTCGGAGTGAGGACCGGCGCGCACTGCTGGTCGACGCGCGAAAACTTCCGTTGGTCACGCCGATCATGTTCAGGTCGAATTCTGGCGATCCCTTGGGAGATGGTGATCTTGAGCGGCTTGCTCTTTCAAGTCCGCCGCGGGGAGCTGGATTTTGCCATGCCGCCGACCACGTGCGTCAAGGGGTCGCTTCCTTGGTGGTTCCCGAACCGTTAATCAGTTCCACCGATAAGTGAAGGCACCGTAGAATCGCCCGGTAACCTCGAAACTTGCCGTCTGAGCATTGGGACTTGAGGCGACAAGTGACGCGTTATGGATGACGTTGCCATTTCTCCAACAGCTGCCAACTCGTGCCATTGACGCCGGACCAGACATTAAACCCGATGGTGAATTTGCCGTCGTTGCCGACATCGTCTCGAACAAAGGTGATGGGCTTGGCGGGTACCCCTTCCGTCGGTGGAGGGGAATCATTGTCCAGAATGGTGACCAGGCCCGTGCCGTCGAGGATGGTCGCATTCGTCGCACTGCTGAGCACAATCGAGAACGTTTCCGTCGATTCAATCGTCGCGTCGCCGACAATGGAAGCCCGAATGGTTTTCTGCGTCTCTCCCGCGGAGAACGTCAGTTTTCCATTGGCCGAGCGGAAGTCGATTCCCGCCGCCGCCGTTCCTTGTGACGTCGCATAGTTCACGGTGATCACGTTCGTGCTGGCCGCGGACAATCGCACGACCAGGTCCGGCGAAGACGTCCCCGCCATTTCCTTCCGTCACGCTAACGTCGCCGATTGTAAGCGATGGGGTCGACCCTGGAGGAGGATCGGCCGATCCGCCCGCAAAGGTCACGTTCGTCGGGCGCCGCACCCGGATCCCGAGGCCACGAAACCGAAGCTAGCGGTTTCCCCAATGGACAGGTCGTCGTCCCAGTTCGGCCCTTTGATCACATAATGGTTACCCACGTGACTGACGATTTCGGCGTTCCAAATCGACGTGATGTTCGAGGAGTAATCGAAGGCGAGCTGCCAATCGGGAAACGCCTTGTTTTCGTCGTTGCGAATGGTCACGTCCGCGGTGAAGCCCGCGTTCCACTTTTCGGTGATGGCGTAGGATAACCCGGGCGCGCCAACGGCCAAAAGGGTTCGGTCTTCCAGAGCAAGTCGATCGCGAGATTTCGCTCCAGTGTCGCGCGAAATTCCTTTCGCCTTTTGTTCGATCCCTGCCAGAAGCCACCCCATCGCATGAAAGGAACCCTCTCGGCCTTGGTCACCGCCAACAAGATGTGAATTGCGACTACGAAGCATGCCCGGAAACCGCGGGAATCACAATTGGCCTAAACCGACCAAAGTGGCGGTCCTCTTTAAGCCAAGGCTCGAAAAGCGACCATGCCGCGCGGAATCACGATGACTCCAACGGACGTGCCCGGAAAACGCGTTTAGATCGACGTTGGCAGGAGGAGGGAGCGTCTCGAATCATTCTCTTGAATGAATTTCGCCAAGAGTTCTGCCCTGGTTGATACGCCAAAGTAGCGATAAAGATCCGTCACGTGCCGATGGACCGTGTGGGGACTTCGGCAGAGCTGAGTGGCGATTTCTTTTTCGCTTGCCCCATTGAGCAAATGCTGGAGCACTTCGCACCGGCGCGCGGACAATCCCGACGGCGTGCTACGCGGATCCACGGATGGTTCCGGTGACCATAGGAGCCTCCCCGTGGTCGAGCCGAACAGCGCGAGAATATGTCGGGCGCGGAGTGGAAACGGACGTTCTTGCCAACCGCGTCGAAGTGATAGAAACGCATACCCCCGCTCGCCGAGGGGTTCGAAAACCGCGATGAATGGATCGATGTCGACCTGCTTCAGAACCTCTTGGACGTAAGGATGAAAGTACCATGCGCGCGGCCCGAGGACGTCGCCGCGGCAGATACTTCGCACCCCTCGTTTTCGCGCTCCTCCGAGACCGGCGACAACGCGCTTCGCGATGGGGTTGTCCACGTATTGATCGATGTTCTGAATCACGTTGTTCCAAACCGAAACTTGACGCGCGTCGAATCCCGTCATCACGAGATGGTCTGGATACATTGGCCGGTCACTTGGTGGTCGGGCGCGGAATATGCCGAAGATGCCTGCCCGGGCTCGAAGATGCTTGCAGAGGCACTTGAGCGCGAACTCTTGTCGTTCGGTCGATGAAAGCCGACTTCTCTCCGCAAGGCCAGCCGCGACCGCGAGCAGTTCCTTCACGTCCGTCGATCGAATGGCGATCGATTTACTCATCCAGCTTCTCCACGTCCCCAGCGATTGGCAGGTTCCCTTAATCGGACTCCGAAAGACTCCATGAGTCCCAGGGGATGGGGCATGTACCCCAATGGAAAGAAATACGCAGCCCTTTCGGAAGCGTGTTGGCGCCGGAAACCGGACAAATAATCTTGCGGATTTCAAAAATTTTCTGTCTTGCGGATCCCCTCGACGATTCCGGGTAATCGCGTTATTCTCTCCCACGGGCATCCGAAGCGAGTGATTAAGCAGCAGAAAATTAAAGCGTCGAAGCCGCATTGAACTCCCTCTCCCGCCGTGAGAAGGCCGGGGTGAGGGGTTTCTTTTTCGCATGGCAAACATGCGCGCACACTGCGCGAACCACACGCCCTAACAACGGAATGGCGTGATTCGCGGCCCGGTCACTTGGAGAGGTTTCGCGCGCTAAGAGCTGGGCCACGGCACTAATGTTCTGCGCGGTAATCGAGAGGTCGGGCGGACGATCGATGGGCAAAAAAGAGCTTGGCCGACGTTCGAAGACGGCCGAGCCCAATGGATTGGTCATGTCTCGTGCCGAGGCACGGAGTTCGAAAAGCGCTTTTTCCAATTGCAGAATCGGGTGAACCGATGGACTAAGCGCCCACGGCTTCCTTGATCCGCTTGTGGACATAGTTTTCCAGTTTCACCAGATCCGCGCTGAAATTGCGGATTCCCTCCGCCAGTTTCTCGGTCGCCATGGCGTCTTCGTTGAGCATCCACCGGAACGTATTCTCATTCATCTCGACCCGCTCAATATCCATCTTGGCGGCGGCATCGGCACACAGCTTGCGGGTGACGCGCTCCGGCTTGGATTGCAGCTCTTCGAGTAACTTGGGGGAGATCGTGAGCAGGTCGCAACCCGCCAATTCGATGATCTCACCAATGTTGCGGAAGCTTGCCCCCATCACTTGGGTCTTGTGGCCAAACTTCTTGAAGTAGTTGAAGATCTTTGTGACGGAATGAACGCCTGGATCCTCTGTGGCGGGAATGGTTTCCACGTTTCGCGCCTTCTTGTACCAGTCGAAGATTCTTCCGACGAAGGGGGAGATCAGCGTTACCTTGGCTTCCGCGCACGCGACCGCCTGTCCGAAGCCGAAGAGGAGCGTCAAGTTGCAGTGGATCCCTTCCTTTTCGAGCTTTTCCGCCGCCCTTATCCCTTCCCAAGTGGATGCGATCTTGATGAGTATTCGCTCTTTGGCGATTCCCAGATCCTTGTACATGCCGATAAGTTTGCGCGCCTTGTTGATCGTTCCTTCCGTGTCGAAGGAAAGTCGCGCGTCGACTTCCGTCGAAACTCGGCCGGGGATGATCTTCAGGATCTCCCTGCCGAAATTGACCGCGAGCTTGTCCAGGCATTCGGCGGTCTGGGCCTTGGGATCGCTACTCTTGGATTCCGCGTAGGTGATCGCGTCGTCGATGAGCGATTGATAGTTTGGCATTTGGGCCGCTGCATAGATGAGCGAGGGGTTGGTCGTCGCGTCGCGAGGGGTGTACTTGGCGATAGATTCGATGTCGCCAGTATCCGCGACCACCGTGGTCATTTCCTTCAAACTGTCTAGCAGATTCATGTTTCATTCCTCGCAATCGGTGTAACGGACCGTTCTCTTTCTTCTAACCTACCCCCCTGGCGTTCCGGGTCAAGCGAGAGGCGTTGGACGGATTCCCTCCGCGGGTCGAATGGAGGTCACACTTCGCGGCAATTGGCCTGTTTCATGAAATCGTCGACGTAACAGGAGGGGGAGATTTCTGGGTCGACGTTACCGGCATTTGGAGAGATGGGCAATTGGTGAAGATTTGGTGAGCACCGGCGATTCCAGCAGTTCCCAAGGAAACCACGGCGGTGACGCGTCTCTTGGTGCCGCACCGAAGAGTAATGCCGCCAGCCGCGCCGTTTTCCGCCAAGACTCTGCAGCTGACCGGCGCTAGCGTAGCGGCAGTATTTTTCTGATGCTCTATGACAGACGTGGAGATGCGCATAGGCCCATCTCCACGTGTGCGTGATTTGTTTCGTTCTCGGCGTGAGAGAATTAGCGGAGGGCCGCCTCTTTTGCTTCCATGTCGGCTTCAAATTCGCCGACCGCCGCATCGAGCGCGGCTCGCACTTCCTCGCGTCGTTGAAACTCGCCGTCATGGACGGTCACGGCAACTTGGACTCCACCTTCGTTGCCGTACTTCCGAGTGGTTTCGACTTCCACGGCATTTTGCGGGTGCGCAACGTGAACCGCAATCGTCCTTGTCGTCCGCCGTGGCGTCTCCATCGGACGTTCCCAAACCTCAAGGAACTCGTCGAAGGCTTCCATCGGTTCCTGTAGGTCGTTGAATGGACGTGCCATGTACCGCCTCCTTTCGCATGATTGGTCACCAACAGCCCGTTGGCGGGGTTCGCGAGTCACTCCCTGGAGACCCTTCGACACGCCTTCCTTCAATCTCATGATCCGTCGACTTCCCTGATGAGGAGAAAGCAACTTGAATGAGAGCATGGAATTCTGTGTTAACGAGTGGCTTCCCTTTCTCGATCGACCCTTGAACGCGACCTCGCTACGCACCGTCAATGGGCAAACTCGGTCCGCTATCGCCGCACTTACGGAGGAGCGCTTTCCGCGAGATTTCTCCGGGCTTTCCCTTTGATTTCTTGCTTTCCCGCACGTCTCCGTAATTTTCCACTTTTATTATACCGACATCCTGGGCAAGCCTGTCAAACAAATCGCATGCTGGCGGCCGCAAGCCATTGCGCTTTCTCGGGATCGCCACGGGAAAAAAGATTCGCAGGAATCGGTTTGGACAATGGCCTTGTTAAACAAATAGCCATGAATCGATGTTGAGCATCAGTAAGGTAATGTCCTGTTGCCCGGCTCGGTCGTTTGGTGGGCCCAGGTGCAAAGCACGCCGGGCCACGGCATCACGTTTCCAAGCGACAATAAAGGGATGAATTTTGATCAGCGAAAGGGATGCGACGGCGACCAGACGGAGGGGAACATTAACCGAAAATCTCTTCGCGGATCTGCGAATCGGTTTTCAACAGTCGCTCCGCGCGACTATCCGTTGCCATCAAGAAGCATTTAAGGCAGCGGATAAGCAACATGCCACGACGCCCCATGGTAACCACGTCTGGATCGCCGCCGGAACTCCACACGACGGCATCGACGATCCGAAAGCCGCTATGGGGATCACGCGCGTAGGTATCCAATTCGAGGAAGAGGCTTTTGGATTTTCGGATTCCGAACCATCGTCTGCTGCCGAACCGAAGCACGGTTTTGTCATTGGTGCAGCTGACGATTTCCGCTTCCATCGCGTCGATGAATCCACGGAGCTTGTGCGCGAAAATCTCCAGCGGCAGAAACGCGAGAAACGTCGCGTGGACCCGATCGGTGGCCGGCTCGTCCACGGTCGGCTCGACGCGAACGGCGGGGATGGGCGTCGTCTTTTGATCGAGTGCGGTAACGCGGGTCGTGAGCTGTTCCAGCGAGGAATCCGCTTCCGGCTCGGGTTCCTTCGGAGCACTTCCCAAATGAACTTTCGTCGTCTTGACGACGTGCCGGGAAACGGACTTCACCCCTTCGCGGTTAATGTCGCGCGTCTCGAGTTCCTGGGCGGCTCGCTCCATGGGGACGCCGAATGCCGCGGCGCGCTCGAGGGCTGAGACCAGGTCTTTGCAGGTCTCGAACCGTTTCGACGGATCTCGCTGAAGCGCTTTGACGACCACCGGCCGATCGCCATTCGGAAGCCGAGAGACGTCCGGCCGGTTGCGCAAATGCTGCAGCACCAGTCCGCGGACATCGCTACCTTGATAGGGGCGAGCGCCGGTGAGTAGTTCTTGATAGGTGACCGCAAGGCTGTATTGGTCCGCCGTAGGTTCGATCCTGCCGTCGAACAATTCCGGCGGCGCGTAAGGCGGGCTAATGACGACGGCCGTGCGGCTGAGATTCGTGTTTCGAGGTTGCACCAGTCCGAAATCCGCAACCTTGACGTGACCGGAGGACAAGAACAGGTTCTCCGGCTTGATGTCCAGATGTTGCAGGCCGTGCTGGTCGCTCATGAGATCGAGGACTTCCGCGGCCTCTCGCATGTAGCGCAGGAGTTCGTCCCGAGGTATTCCAGGCAACCCTTGGTTCACGCATTCACGGAACCGGTCCGCGAGGCTCATGTCCGCCAGTTCCATCACGATGACGAGGAAGTCCTCGACAACCTCGAATCGTTCAATGGAAAGGAGATACGGATGTCGGATGGTTCGCATCTTGCGCAAACCTTCCAATTCACGGCATTGCAGCGTCTCTTCGTTCTGTTCCATGGGGGCGAGTTTCACGGCTTTGGAGAGTCCCCCAGGAGCCTCCGCTTCCCAAACTTCACCAAATCCGCCACGGCCCAGATAACGCAGCAGGCGATAGCCGGCAATCGGTTCCATGAGTGGCAATATCTTCTTTGCCATCGCTCCGTCCTCGATAGAGACCACGAGAGGGCTTTCCAATGAAAGCATCGTCCAGGAGACGTGAATAGTTGATTTGCGACATGACGGGGTGAACGCCGAGGTCCAGCCGCGCCCACCGCACGCCATCCTGATGCGGACGCTCAACTACGGACTCTCGGAACTCATTGAAACTATAGACTACGAATGGATGACGTGGCAAATCAGGCGGCAAGATTTCTTCCACAGGGCCCCGGGCAACTTCGCGAGGGCTCGTGGCAAGCCGGCCAACAGAATCAACCCCCTTGGATCTTCGCCAGTGTGCTCGTGGTGGACTTGCCCGCCACCAACTGCGCCAGGTGCAATCGTCCGCCGTAGGATTCCACCACCTCCTTGCCCACTACCTGTTCCGGCTTGTAATCGGCGCCTTTGACCAGGACGTTGGGGCGGACCATCTCGATCAGCGAAAGGGGGGTATCTTCGTCGAATAGACAAACATAGTCCACCGACTCCAGGGCGGAAAGGACGGTGGCCCGGTCCGTCTCGCCGTTGATCGGGCGGTCGTTCCCTTTGCCCAGACGTCGCACGCTGGCGTCGGTGTTCAAACCCACGACGAGCAGGTCCCCTTGCGCCTTGGCTTCGCGGAGGTATTGAATGTGGCCGGCGTGGAGAATGTCGAAGCAGCCGTTGGTGAAGACGATGGATTGTCCCGTCCGCCGATGATTGGCGAGCTCTCCCGCGAGCGTCTCTCGTGACACAACCTTGTCACTAAGTCCCCCATGGCCGTGGAGCAGATCCCGAATGATCTCTTCGCGACTGACGGTGGCGACGCCGATCCGTTCCACTTCCAGACCTGCCGCGACTTGAGCGAGGGAGATCGCGTCCGGGTAGTCATGGCCGGCGGCGAGAACGACGCCGAGCACGCTGAGCACCATGTCTCCCGCTCCCGTGATGTCATAGACCTGACGCGGGCGAATCGGAAAATGCCGGCGCTCTCCCTTCTGGTCGACGAGGACCATGCCGTCACTGTCGAGCGTAACCATGCCGACTTCCATGCCGAGTTCCGATTGCAGCTTTTCCGCGGCTTGAAAAGAGATCTCCAGGTCGGTGAGCGTCATGCCCGCCGCCAGGCCGGCTTCCAGGCGGTTGGGGGTCATGCCACTGCAATGCTTGTAACGCGACCCGTAGTTGCCTCCCCGAATTGGATCGACGAGCGACTTGATGCCACGCTTGCGGGTGGCGGCGATCAATCGATGGAGCAGCGGTGGCGTGCAAACGCCCTTGTCATAATCGCTGATGAGCACGATGTCGTAGTCCGTCAATCGAGCCTCAACCGCAGTCGCCAGCTGGTTCGCGAGATTGTCGCCAAGAGGATCGCGCACCTCGTAGTCGACGCGCATCATCTGCTGCGGGTGTTTCTGCTGGGCGCGGCCGATGTACCGTTCCTTGAGCGTGCTCGGCCGGCTCGAGTCAGGGAGCACGAGCTCGTGTTCGATCGAATGTTCGTCGAACAACTCCCGGCATCGGTCGGCGGAAAGGTCATCCCCCACCACGCCGGCAAGCGTCACCTTGGCGCCAAGGGCCGTCAGCATCGAAGCGACGCTCGCCGCTCCCCCCAGACGCTCTTCACGCCGCGTCGCGCGCATCAGGATCACGGGCGCCTCTTGGCTGATTCGTTCCGCGTCCCCCCATACATAACGGTCGAGGATGATGTCTCCTACAACCATAACGCGCGGGGTACCGAGATTCTCGACGATCTGAATGAGTGATGCCGACATGCCTGTCTATGCGCCCACCGTTCCCACGAAATCCCCTCTGGACCCCATGACCATGGATTCTTGGCTTGGGGGGGTCCACGCCGCCGACTGTGTCCCTTCGGGACGACACGTAGGTTTTCGCAAGTTAGGGCAAATGGGTCAACCGCGACTGTTGCGTCTACAGTATTGAATGTGAATTTTCGGGGCGGGAGAACCGAAAGCTTGCCGACGAGTCGATTTCTGGCCACCGGTGAGTCTGAGCCTTAGCGGGTGGAAGTGGACTCCCCTGGGAACTCGACGGCCGGCCTGTTCAGGGATTGGTCCGGATCGCCGGTTTCGATAAGCACGGCTCGAGGGGATGGCGGAATTTCGACCATTCCGCCCGAGGATTTATCGATGGTTCTCAGTCGCAGCACGACAGTTAGGCCGACTCCCAGTAGCGCACAGAGGACCAGGAGCAAGGGGTAGGGGAGCCGTCCGCTCGCGATACTCACGCCTCCCACCAAGAGAATCATGCTCGCGGCCGTGATTTTTACCCGCCGCCGGACCCCGCGATATTGATTCCAGTCGCTCAAAAACGGGCCGAAGAGACGATTTCTCAGCAGCCAAGCATGGAGTCGGGGGGACGACCGCACGAAAAAGAAACTCGCGAGCAAAAGAAACGGAGTGGTGGGTAGGAGCGGCAAAAAGGCCCCCGCCGTTCCCAACAGGACGCAAAATCCCCCCGCCACCACGTAAAGCGGCTTTTGAAAACCGGTCGCGGAAGGAAGTTGTTTGTTCATCTTCAGATCATTCTATCACCAGGTAAAGCCAAGACTTATTGCCGTTTGGAAAACTATTGTCGGGGTCAGGCACCAATCCAGGGAAGCCGCGAATCGCGGCTAGCACCAAGGCTCTTCAAGGGACCGGGCCAGGCATTGCGGCAATACCTTTCCAATGCTCAATAATGCCACACTCTGTTTCGTTATCGACCTGGGCTGCGGTTCACCACCAGGGCAAGTGAAGCAAGTTGACGGCTTCGGTTTTTCATTTAGGAGCAATTCGGGCTAGAAGTAAAACCTCAGCAAGGTTATGGAGGGCCGGCCTTTATCGCATCAAAGCGATTACCAACGGCGGATCTTCAAAATCTCTTGATGGGGCTATCCGAGGGAAACGTCATGCAGCGCCAGTGGATGATGGGAGTTATCGTCATCGGGTTGATATCCGGAACGACGGGAATGTCGGCGGAGACTAACATCCTTGCCAAAGAAGGGGATCGGAAACTCGAAAAAATCGCTCCACTCGCGGACAATCATTCCGAGAAGACCTATTTCGAAGTTCAGTATGCCAACCGCGCGGTAGGCGTCGGCATCCTCAGCCTCAAGGCGCATCGCGAACAGGAAAAATTGGTCTACGAATACGAGCATGATGTTCGCATCAAGATGCCCAATGGTCTAGTCATGATCCTGAATATTCAGGCGACGCTGACTCCCAAATACCGTCCCCTCGCGATCGACGTCCAAAGATCCGTTACGCTGCCGGATGGCCAAACCTTTAATGGCAGCCAAGCGGTTACCGTCGAGCAGACGCGCATCGTCACGGTCAGCAACGAGGGGGGAATCAAGAACACCAGGGAAGTTCCCCTTCCCGCGACCGATTTCATCTATGGCGTGGACGCGCTCATCGGTCATCTTGACTTCAAAAATCAGAAGAAGGATTTCGTGTTTCGGCACCTCGATCTCGAGTCCGGCCAACCGACCGAGCTTCATTTCCATTGGACGGTCAACCAAAGTCGCAAGGAGCAACTCAACGTCTCCAAGGACGGCGGCAAGACGATGGATGAATTCTTCCTCTTCGAATGGTCGGGCGAAATGGTCGGCTACGGAAAAATGGAGCCACCTTTCGTCGAAGTGAAGTCCAACGAAAGCCGCTACAACGAGGTCAAGAAGCTGCTCGATCTTTAGGCACCTGATAGATCCAGGCGTTTCCCTTCTTGCCCACTTGGATCATCGCGCCGGTCTTGCGAAGGCAATAACAGGTCTTCTGCGCCAACCAGCGCGGAATGCCTGCTGCCTTCGCCAATTCGAGTGTCGAGAACGGCTCCGTCAAGTTCGGCGGGAGAAGGTTCGCGAGGTCCGACGCCGTGCGTAGCGAGTATCGGCCCACGATACCAAGCAGCAGCCGATCCTCGACCTTGTAGTCTTTCCGCCAACGCCTCGCCTTGATCATCCGCCGATGCTCTTCCTGTTCCGTGAGCAGGACGTCCAGCGTCAGGTTCGGATGGGGAAAGACGTTGACAAAATGAACCAGTTCCGCGAACAGGTGGTACACCGTCTCTCGAAGAGGACTGGTTCGCGTGGTGACGTCCCTGCCTCCTCTTCCCGCTTTTTTGATCAGCACTTTCCTGGCCGCCAACGGCTTAACCACCACAACCACATGGGACTGGCAAAGCGTCCGAATCTTGTCCCGAATGGCGGCGAGAGACGAATATTGAATCTCGATGAGCCGCCCGTCCACGACCGCGTCGATGCGGTAGTCGCCGAGCACCACCTCGACGCTCTCTTCCGACTCGCCGTAAAGAGCCTTTAATTGCCGATGAAGACTCGTTTCCATGCCTTTGCATAAACCACATCTCGCCGGATTTGACCAGGGGAACTAGTCCCTCTTCGACCTTTCGTCCCCCGGGCGGACCTTTCATCACGGAGGCATCCGAATGACTCTCCATCGACCGCATTCTGAATAGGGAGCCTCTTTTCCGGAAAAATTTCCCCTTTATTGGTCCGATTCACGAAGTTTAGGTGTCATTTAATGAGATGCCGCTGGTGTCGTAATTGAGCTTCAGAAAAGCAATGTCATGTTACTCGGCCTGGTCGCTTGGAGAGCCTTGACGCAAGCGGCGCGATTCGCCGCGTATTTCAGCGGGCTCCCGGTCACGGCATTACTTTTCCGAGCGGCAAAACAGACCCCACCCGCGATCGCGGTTGGCCGTGGCGGGGGGGCACGCCGAAACTCTAGGGAGTTTCGAAAGTCGTGTGTCTGCGTTTGGTTGTGGTCTTCATTCCAGAGGAGGGTCGCATGTTCGCTCCGACCGTCTTGATGCTTTGTGTCGCTTTCGCCGGTAATTCTTCGGGCGACTCGGCTCGAACCAAGGAGAAGGCCAAACCCGAAAAAACGGCCGTGCGATCCCCGGTGGAGAGATTCGCGTTGGAGATCAAAAAGAAACGCGAGGGACTTCTTCGGGATATCAACGGCGTCGAAAGGAAAGTCAAGAAGGCGAAATTGGACGCGCAGACGAAACGGCAAATTCTGGATGCCATTGACAAGGATCGAATGGATTTTAATGCGAACCTGGGCCTGCCGAAATGTGACGAGCTCATCGCCCCCACCCTCAAGTTTCTCGATGAGATTCAGCCGGTCGTCGAGGATATCGAGAAGTACCGCGAAAAACAGAAAGACCGGGCGAATGAATCCTTGGATCCCGTCACGGTCCGTCAACTCAGTGATCTGGACCAACAGCTCAATCAACTCATTCCCGGTCGGGACCAATTCGAAAATGGGTCAAGGTGGCATGGTACGCGAAGCACGCTGCGCTGGTCGATTCCCTGGGAAGTCGAGATCTTGGCGATCGCGGGAAACCAATTCCGAGGAACGCTGCGGCAACCTTATGAGCACTTCGAGATCCAAGGGCAAATCAAAGGGATGGCGCTGTCGTTTCACACCACGAAGATTCTGCACGGCGACAAGAACTATCGCGGTGATCGGAGAATCACCTTCCTGGGCTTCCTGTTCGGTGACCGCATCGTGGGTCACGTGGAAGAGATCGATCCTCAGGGAATGCGCCAAAAAAACTCCCCCGTCTCCCTTGAGTTGGTGAATCGTAATTGAGCGGCGATAGGATCGCGAACGGGTACATGTTCGCTTTTTGATCCAGCACTTTTTTCCCGAAGCCGTATTGGCGTAGGTTGGGAAAGTAAATGCTCCCTTGCGCCCCTGGGATTCCCGGACTCGAATCGGCGGCTGGTCCGTCGAATGTCGCGAAAAAATTTCCCCTTTTTTTGGTTGCTCCACGAAGTAATGTCGTCTCTTCTTTTGGCCAGACGAGTCTTCGTTGGACTCGCGTCGCTCGAAGCCCCTTTGAGAGGAGTCGTTCGCGCGGAGGTGATGTTCCCGCGCGTTCACAAGTGCCTTTCCTCGAGGAGAAAACTGCATGTTCGCTCGAATGATTCTGGTGTTCTTCACGGTAATGAGTGGTGGTGGCCCTGGAGAGAGCAAGGAGACTACCCCGGAAAAAGGTAAGCCCAAAAAGAACGGGGGCATTTCCACCGTCGAACAGTTCCAACGCGCGTTGGAAAAGGAAAATGAGGAGTTTCTCGACAAGTTGGCGGGATTCGATAAAAAAGTACAAAAGGCGAAGATCGACCCGGAAACGAAGCTGAAAATACTCGATGAAATCGCGAAAGACCGCGAAAACTTCAGCTCCACCCGTTCGCTTCCCAAAAGTGACGAGCTCATCGCCCCCACCCTCGAATATCTGGAAGGCATCCAGCCGATCGTTAACAAGATCGAAAAACATCGCGTCAAGCAGAAGAAAGAGACGCTTGAAAAGCTGGAGGCGGGAGACCTTCAGAGGATCAAGGACCTGGACGAAAAGCTCAACCGCATGATTCCCGGCAGGGACCACTTCTCGAGTGGCTCGAAATGGCATGGCACGCGCCAGGATCCGAAGCACGCCTTTCATTGGGTGCTGACCGTCGAAGAAGTGAATGGCAGCCGATTTAGTGGGAAACTTCGACAGGACCAGGATGCGTTTGACGTCGAAGGGAGCATTAACGGGATTGCCATCCAGTTCCGCACGACGCAAGTCCTCAAGGGACGCAAGAACTTTCGCGGGGATCGGCAGTTTCACTTTGCCGGTTTTCTGCTCGAAGATCGGCTCATCGGCCAAATGGGGGGCCAGAACGTCAAAGGACAGCCCATCAAGAACGTCGCCGTCTCCTTGTGGAACGAAGGGAAGTCGCGGCGACGGTGAGTGACAGACGGCTCGACTTCCTGGCCCATCGAGCATCAGGAAAGGGATCTCGTAATCCCCGGCCCGGTCGCTCGGAAATTCCTTAAAGCCAGCCGCGATTCGCGGCGTCGATGAATTGGCAGCGGCGGCATTGCTTTACGACGCGGTAAATGTCCCCCTGTTTTCTTCGCCGAATCAATTTCCGTGCTCGTACGCCTGGCGGATGGTTTCCATGCGGGCGCGTTGACGCCGAGGTCGGAGTGGCCGACGCGGGAGGCGGAGCGGAATTGGACCGTGCGGGTGCCGTCGTCAAAAAAGAACTCGACGTCGTCGACGAATCGGAAGAGGAAACTGGTGAACTCGGCGTGAACGTAGTCGCCGGTCTCCGTGACGATTTTCGCGCGCGGCATGGCCGCGACCACTCCCTTAAGCCGGGCCACGGTTTCCTCTTTTGAATCCTTGTAAGCAAAGGGTTCGATCTGGTGCTCGGTGTCCGACGCTTGCGTGGACACGCAATTGGGAGAGTTGGGGCATGGCGCGAGCTTGCCATCCTTGACGCCGAGATTGTCTGGTTTGCGCGAGAAGAGGCTCAATAAAGCGAACGCGATGACCGGGAGCAGGATCATCACCGCCGCAACGCCAACGGTCCAGCGAAGTATCATACCGGGACCTTTTCCTTTAGATTTGCTAGAGGATCACTTGGAAGATTCCCTCGCAGAATTGGGGCAGGTCGTCCGGTTTTCTGCTGGAGACGAAGTGGCGGTCAACGACGACGGGAGCGTCTTCCCAGAGGGCGCCGGCGTTGACCAGGTCGTCCTTGATGCCCGCGGAGCCAGTGACGCGCACGCCTTTATAGACCCCCGCGGAGATGGGGATCCAGCCGCCATGACAGATCGCCGCGATTAACTTCTTGGACCTGTCGAATGCCCGGACCAGGTCGAGAACCTTGGGGTCCCGCCGCAACTTGTCGGGCATGAATCCCCCCGGGACCACGAGCCCGTCGAAATCCGCTTCGCGGACCGCTGAGATGGCGGCGTCGGAAACACAGGGGTAACCATGCTTGCCGGCATAGTTCGTTTTCGCCTCGGGGCCCGCGACCACCACCTTTGCCCCCGCCTCAATCAGTCGCAGCTTGGGATACCAGAGTTCGAGATCTTCATAGATTTCGCCGACGAAGAATAAAAAGGCTTTTCCATCCAATGGCTTTTTCGCCGACATGATGTCATTTACTCCAAAAAGTGGGATGACTTGCCGTTCCTTTCGAGGCGCCTCGATCGCTTCCGAGGCGTGGTCCTTGAGAATACGCCGCGGGTTGCGAGTGGATTACTTCACTTCGGGGTCGTCGGTGTACCAGTACGTTTCATTCGCGGGCAACAGGCTGACGGGAATTGCGAGATTCTGTCCCTTGGTGGCTTTTTTGGTGATGGGCCACTTCTCTTGTCCGAGTGCCAACACGACGCGCAATTTGGCCTTCGAAAGAACAGGGAGCGAAAGCGTGAGTCGTTTCGGCGGTGGCTTCGGGCTGTTGGTGACGGCAAAGACGGCTCGTCTTTCGATCAGGCCCGAGTGATTGGGGAACAGGCTGGCGATATGGCCGTCCTCGCCAATTCCCAAGAGACAGGCATCAAGTCCCGATTCTCCGGTCGCGGCTTCCAAGGTCTGGGCATACTCGGCCGCGGCGGCGTTCAGATCCTCCTTCTCTGCCGGCATCGGGAGCACATGGCCGGGAAGATCGCCTCCCTTTTGCCAGGCGGCGAGCATCGCAGCGTCGTTGCGGTCGGAATGGCCCAGCGGAACCGCCCGCTCGTCCACCCAAAACAAATACAAGTTCGCCCGCAGAGCCGGTGACATGGACTTGGCCAAGTGTTCGAGGACCGCGCCCGGGGATCTGCCTCCCGGGATCGCCAACGTCGCTTTTCCTCGCTCGTCGAGAGCCTTTTGCAGGACCGCGAGCAGTTGATTCGCCACCAGCCGCGGATCGTAGGGAAGAATCTTCATGAGGGAATTCAGCTCCCGAAAAGATCATGAGCGGCTGGAGATTCAAGCACCAAGCCCAAGGAGTTTCATTATCTCCTCCACCCCCATTATGAAATCCCTCGGTGCCACTTTCCATGGGCGCACCGTTTCCTCAATGATTGAGAAGTATTGAAAAAGGGCTAGGGCGGGATCGCGCTTTGTTTGAAAGGGACGTGGGACATTTTTTGCTCTTGCAAACCGTCTCGGATCCTCGCAATGATGCGTTCGAAGAAGATTATGCAGAAAACGTGCCTTGGACACACCGCGAGCGGGCGGTCGTGTTCTGCGTAAGGCTTTCACTGCTCCGATCGATGCCTGCAACTCGCGATTGGAATGAATGGCCCGATTGAGCTTCAAAACGGAATGGCGTTTTTCCGGCCCTCGGTCACATGACGGGGTTTGGCGCTAGCCGAGATTCGGGGCGTTCAGGTATGGTCACCGTGCCTCGGAGTTGTTTTTCTGAGAGGCAATAGGGATGCGGAGTTCCGATGACGCTGGAACGTCGCGCCCCGAGGCGAGCATTCGGGCACGGGGGCCGGTTCCATACGAAAAACGAGGGAAATGGATGCCGATCCAGAATCGACGTGAATTTTTGGCTCGATCAACCGCGTGGCTGGCGTCGGTTGTGGTTTCAAATCCATTGGTAATGCCTCGACGCGTCCGCGCGGAAGCCCAGGAGCCGCTCAAAATCTGCCTGGTCTCTGGGTCGGTCGAATATCGCTCGGATGAATCCTTGGCAGAGTATCAGAAGTACTTGGAGAAGAATTTCCCGATCCGCTGTAGTCGGGCGTTTCGCAGGACGGATGAGGATCTCCCCGGTCTCGACTCGTTGGCGTCAAGCGATTTGATGATTCTGTTCACTCGCCGGCTCAAGATCGAGGGTGAACAGTTGGATCTAGTCAAGCGTTACTGTGCGTCCGGCAAGCCGATCGTGGGTATTCGAACCGCCAGCCATGCCTTTCAAAACTGGCTGGAGCTCGACAAAGAGGTCTTGGGGGGCAACTACAAGGGACACTATCGCGAAGGGCCAAAGACGCGGGTAACGATCGAATCGTCCGCGAAAGGGCATCCGATCCTGGAGGGGGTGGAGGAATTCCAATCGGTCGGCAGCCTCTACCGCAACACGGGGATTTCGAAAGATGCCGATCGTTTGCTTTCCGGAACGATTCCCGGGCATACGGAGCCGGTGGCCTGGACGCGGATGCACCAGGGAGGGCGTGTTTTCTACACTTCCTTAGGTCATCCGGACGATTTCAAGGAGCCTCATTTCATTCGCCTGTTGACGAACGCCATTTTCTGGGCGACGGATCGCAAGCCGGTCGGATAAGCGGGCCGCCGAGTTGGGCTCCGATGTCGACGGAAACCTGGAAGGGATGCTGTAGGAGGACGATATCGTGCCACGAGTGATTTCTGCCGTTCGGCTGCTTGGCTGTGTTTTGGCGTTATTCTACGTCGCGAAGATCCATGGCAATCCAACCGGCAAACTGACCCTTCGGCCTCGTAGCCAGGTGCTCGCCAAGGATGAGGGGGGGCACAACTACTGGAAGGTCGAAACGTCGACCGTTCAACTTCCCGCGTCGGAAACCGCGATCATCATTTGCGACATGTGGGACAAGCATTGGAGCCGGGGCGCCACGGAACGAGTGGCGGCGATGGCACCTCGAATGAATGAGTTTCTTAAGACGGCTCGGGCGGAAGGAGCAACCATCATTCACGCCCCGTCCGATACCATGGACTTTTATGCCGACGCGCCGGCCCGCAAACGGGTGCAAGCCGCGCCCACTGCAGAGCCGCCGAAGGAAATCAAACGGCCCGATCCGCCACTCCCCATAGATGATTCCGACGGTGGGTCGGATACGGGAGAAAAACCCTGGCATAAGGCATGGTCCAGGCAACACCCGGCCATCGAAATCGATCAGGCACGCGACGGCATCACCGATAATGGCAAGGAATGTTACAACTTCCTCGTCGAGCGAGGAATCAAGAATGTTATCATTCTCGGCGTGCATACGAACATGTGCGTTCTCGGCCGATCGTTCGCCATTCGCCAGATGGTGAAATGGGGATTGAGCGTCTACCTGGTGCGCGACTTGACCGACACGATGTACAACCCCGCCAAGCGTCCCTATGTCGATCACGACGAGGGAACCCGGCTCGTCGTTTCCTACATCGAGAAATTCTGGTGCCCGTCCATCACCAGTGACGATCTCCTGGGGCCGAAGAACGAGAATCCCTAAGCGGCGACAAACGAGGCCGAGACGAATCATAGCATTCCGTAGCGAAGAACTTCGCCCATCTGGAGAGGGAATCAACCCCTCGTCCGGCTCGCTGCGCTCGCCCGTCGGGAGAGGGCAGGGTGAGGGGGGATCTTCCGCTCGGTGTCAACTGGCACGCCGCTGATCCTTGTCATGTTGAATCCCTACACTGTTCGCGTGGAAATCCGTTTCGCCCCGACGACTGCTGGGAAGCGGGCTTTCCTCTGTAAACTGCGTTTCCCGGGCTCTAGTTCCTTCAACGCTCATTGCGCGTCGTTGCCAAAACGCTTCCTCCAAGTCCATTTGTGCACTTCGATCGCGAGCAGAACCGACGTCGACAAGGCGAGCATGACAAGAAAGGTCACGAGACTGACCGGCTCGGTCCGAAGCACGTCTTGCAACAAGGGGAGATGCATCCCGACGACGTGTACCAGAAACGCGCCAAGGGCTCCCGCGAGCAGGAAAGGACTGCGTAGGGGTGATATGGAAAACGCCGAGGTCGTTTCCGATCGGCAATTACCGATGTGCACGTTCTCGAAAAGGACCATGAGTAGAAGGAGGCCGTTGCGCGCGGAATCATGCGACCAGCCGGCGTTAATCATCCACCAGAAGGTCGCCACTCCGACGATCGCCATCACGAATGCGGCGACCAAGGTTCTTTCGATCATGAGTTGATTGAATACGGACTCCGTCGGCCGCCTTGGTTTTCTGCGGAGGATGCCGTCCTCGCCGGGCTCGAAGGCAAGCGCGATCCCTTGAATGCCGTTGGTCACCAAATTTAGCCAAAGGAGCTGAACCGGCCAAAAGGGGAGCGGAAGAAAGGCTCCAACCGCGAAGGTGGCGGCGATGAGAAGTACTTCCGCGGCCCCCGCGGAGATCAGCAGATAGATCACTTTGCGGACATTGTCGTAGGCGACTCGGCCTTCTTCCACGCCAGAAACGATGGTCGCGAAGTTGTCGTCGCTGATGACGAGCTCCGCGGCCTCGCGCGCGACGTCCGTTCCCGATTTCCCCATCGCGACGCCGATGTTTGAAGCCCGCAGGGCAGGGGCGTCATTGACTCCGTCCCCGGTGACGGCGACGAAGTGTCCCTCCGCGCGAGCCGCCTCCACCAACTCGAGCTTTTGCCGAGGCGCCACGCGTGCGAACACGCGCGCCCGCTGGATCGTCGCGCGGATCTGATCCGGGGTCATTTCCGCGAGTTCTCCCCCGGAGACCACCTGGCTGGAGTCGCTCGCCAATCCCAAGTCCCGGGAGATCGCGAGCGCGGTCACCGGATGGTCCCCCGTCACCATGCAGACCGTGATCCCCGCGGACCTGCAACGTTCCACCGCTTCTCTTACGCCCGGACGTAGGGGATCGATCATCCCCACGAAGCCACGAAACTCGAGGCCGGACGGTTGAGACGGCGTCTGGTCGGACGTCAATCCCCTCCCCCGCCGGCCCATCCGCCAATCCGAGCACGCGGTACCCTTTCGCGGCCATCGACTCGGCGATGGCGTGAACTTCCTTGTGCCGCGATTCGTTTCCCTTCCAGTCGCACATCCGGAGCACTCGCTCGGGCGCTCCCTTCACGAACGCGCGAACGGAGCCATCCACTTTGTGAAACGTGGCGGCATATTGATGCTCCGGCTCGAAGGGGATCTCGTTGACCTGGGGGCAGGCATCGAGAATTTTTTCCCTATGCACACCGACCTTGAGTCCGAGTGACAACAGCGCGATGTCGGTCGGGTCTCCTCGCCAATTCCACTGGCCGTCACGACGGTGGAGATCCCCTTCATTGCAAAGGACGGCGGCACGCACCAAGGAGGCGAGGGCCGGATTCTCCGACGCCTGGATCTCTTTCTGTCCCAAGAGGACTGCACCTTCCGGAATAAATCCCTCGCCACGAACCGACAAGTCGGTGCCATCGGGAAGTCGAGCGTCGCGAACCGTCAGCTCGTTGCAGGTCAAGGTTCCCGTCTTGTCGCTGGCGATCATCGTGCAACTTCCCAGCCCCTCGACGGCGGCGAGCCGGCGAACGATGACGCCGCGTCGCGCCATTCGCGTGGTGGCAATCGCGAGTGCCACCGTCAGCGCCGCAGGGAGTCCTTCGGGAATCGCGGAGACCGCCAAGGCCACGCCGAATAGAAACATTTCGCGAAGCGTGTGGCCGTGGACCAGCATTCCCAGGACCGAGACGGCCGCCACGGCAACAAGTACGCCCCAGGCGATCGCATGGGAAAATCGCTCCATGCGCTCCAGCAGAGGAGGTTGACCTCCCGAAGTGGACATCACGTCCACCGCGAGCTGCCCAACGACGGTCTTGGTTCCGGTTGCGACCACGATCCCTTTGGCACGGCCTCGAATCACAATGGAAGCGGCGTGCGCGATGTTTAAGCGATCGGCGACCGGCGTGTTTTCATCCCCACTCCAGTCCGCGTTCTTGGTTACCGCCAAGGATTCGCCGGTCAGCAGGGATTCATCCACCTCCAGCCCATGCGCTTGGAGCAGCCGAAGGTCCGCGGGCACTCGATTGCCCGACTCGAGCCAGACCACGTCCCCGGGCACTAATTCCTCGGCGTCAAGTTCGCGGACTTCGCCATCCCTGAGGACGGAGGCACGAATGCGGAGCAGTTGTTGAAGTGCCCGGCTGCTTTTCTCCGCCCGCCATTCCTGATATCCGCCGATAGCGGCATTGATCATGAGGACGATCGCGATGAAGCCGGCATCCTTGAAATCCCCCACGAGGATTGCAACGCCGGCGGCGGCAACGAGGATGTAGATGAGCGGACTTTGGAATTGCCGAATCAGAATCTGCCACCAGGTAGGCGGAGGTTGATGCGGCAACTGATTTCGACCGTACTGTTCCAGCCGCTCGTCGGCCTCGCGCTTGGTCAGCCCCTCCTCGGAGCTTGCAAAAGTCTGCCAAATGTCGCTAATCTTCGCCGCATGCCAATTCTGGCTTCCCATCCGATGTTCTCCTTGTCGCGCCTTGCCTGGGCGCGGTTCGTCCTCTCGCGTGAAAAAAGTTATCCCAATCGATTTATCATGGCTTTTCTAGCCCAAGGGTCCTTCCACAATGGTAGGCACATCTCCCGACCGACGAAGCCCCTTAATACGCCCGCCGAACCATTCAGGCCCCTCATTCAAAGAAGGAGACCATCAACCCCAAACCCTCGCCCGGCGGGAGCCAGGTGAGGGGCACCTTTCGTCCGGAACCTGAACCCGCTTCAAATCGCTGTACTTTTTCTACTCGCGCCCGTCGCGGGAACAACTCTTTACCGCAGGGGATCCGATCGGCGGATATCGACGGACTCTCTCCCAACATGCGCCCTGGGAAAGACTTCGAGCATGACCGCTTTCCCTTCACGAAAACTGGTGTTCAAAAGACTCGATTACTGTCGGCAGCAGATCGCTTGCACGCCGTCGAGTGGGCAATACAATCCAGTGCACCTCTGTTGTTCCCACTCCGAAACAATTGTTTCTTAAACAGGAACGCTCCCTGCCGGTGAGGTTGTCGAAAGAATTACGGGGAGGTTCCGTTCGAACAGCCGTTGACAGGGTTGTTGGATTTTGCGATTCGCAGGATGCGAATTCCTCTTAGGACATCATGGAGGTCGAATGGAACGCGGACTTCGGTTTGCCGCGGGTTTGCTGGCGGCGATTTTGTCGACCTGTGAACTCGTCGTTCGTGGCGAAGAGGGGGCGAGCGTACCGGACGCCACGCTCCAGGCCGAGGAATCTTACGTCCCGCCCGATCTCCCGATCACCCGATCCTTGGAAATCGGCGAGGAAGACGAAGAACTCATCGACCCCGCATCGAGCAACGCTGCCGACGCGCGCGGGCCCCGACGACCCAATTTCGGCAGAAAAAAAGCACCCTTCCAGGTTACCGGCAATTGGGTTCCTCAGCAGGCGGTCGACGATCAGCCTTATGCGCTCGGCTGGCAGAGCATTGCGGCTAGTGGTGGAATGCCCGTCTGGAAGTCCGGTCCCACCATGGTCTTCCTCAACACCGAAGTCCAGCAAGCCCGGTTTTCTCGCGACGGCGGCCCCGGGGGTGGGGCCATTGTTGCTCCGGACCCAGCAGGAAGTCCCGACACCGTCGCCAACGTTGCGCTCGGAACCAGGGTCGTCACCGCCTTCGACAATGGCTGGAGCCGAACCCTTAGTCTCAATGTCGGCTCGGCGAGCGATCAGCCCTTCCATTCCAGCAGGGAATGGAATATCGGCACCATGGGCTCCCTCATCATTCCGCGTGGCGACGATGGCTGGATGTTCTCTCTTTTTTACTCCCCCACGAGCCAGCTTTGGTTCCCGGTTCCCGGCATCGCGTACCTTTGGAATCCGAACGAAGATCTTTCGGTTTCCCTCGGAATCCCGTTCGCCTTGAATTGGCAAATGACACCGATCTGGCGTTTGGAGGCCAACTACGTCCCCGTTACCAACATCAACACCCGGCTGGTCGCCAAGCTCAGCGAGAAATGCGAGGTTTACGTCGGCTATCTGGCGCGCAATAGATCAGCTGCTGCTCGCCGACCGCGTCGATTATCGCGACCGGTTCATGATCTTCGAGCAACGGTTGGTGAGCGGCATCAGATTCCCCTCGCCGCCCATTTGGCGTTGGAACTACTCGGCGGATACTCCTTCGGCAGGTATCTCTACGAGGGCGGATTCAATCCCCACTCAGCGATCGCCTGGACCTTTAAAAGCTCGGCCCTTCCTCACGCTCCAACTCCTCGCCACCTTTTAAGCAAGCGAACCAGAACCTAACAGCGGCGTGGTCCGGGGAGCGCAGAAAACGCAGGAACCAGGGTCCCCAGCTTGGTCAGCGTTACTCCGCGTAAGCTCGCTGGAGTTACAGTTCCGAGGCTTTCGTAGCGGTCAAGGGCGCGAAAACGCGAAGGAACCAGGGTCCCAGCGAGTCAGCGTTACTCCGCGTGAAGCTCGCTGGGTTACGGTTCGAGGCTTTCGTAGCGATCCCGGGACCCCATGCCCGTGTCTTTCGGCCCGGAGGGCCAGCCACATGTCAGCGAAGGGCGCGGCCCTGGAAATTCGCACGACAATAATCATTTTCCGCCACCCTGGAAGGGTAACCATGCAACGATTGGCATGACCCGCGGGCACGACGATTCCCGGGATGCCGTGCGTGGACCTGTCATGTTTCGCGAACGGTATGTGTCGCCCCGCCGGGGCTCCGGATTGGTTTTGTGCCGAGTCCTCCTAGGGCGTTGCCCTAGGCTATCCTGTTGCCCCTCCGGGGCGTGAAAGCCGATCGCGGCTTTTCCCGGGACAACGGGGCAATGGACCGGCTTCCATCAACGGCCACCGATCAACGACCAAGTGTTATGTCCCGCTTGCCGTGGGCATGTCTTTCGGCCTGGAGGGCCAGCCATCAGCGAAGGGCGCGGCTGGGAAATGCGCACGACAACAATCGCAATCCGCCACCCCGAAGGGGCGGCACCATGGGGCGATTGGCATGACCTGCGGGCATGACGATTCCCGGGATCCCGTGCGTTGGTCCGGTAAGGTGGTCCCGTGCGTGGTCCCGATGCGTTGGTCCCGGCTACGGCCTGGACTTATCATGTTTCGCGAACCGTATGTCGCCCCGCCGGGGCCGGATTGATTTTTGCCAGTCGTCCTAGGGCGTTGCCCTAGGCTATCCTGTGCCCCTCCGGGGCATGAAAACCGGCGTCGATCGCGGCCCCTGCGGGACAGCAGGGCAAAGGACCGACTGCGCATCGACCACCGGTCACCGATCACCGATCACCGGCCACCGGTCACCGGTCGTCACCGATCACCGATCAACGACCAGTGCCATGTCCCACGCTTGTCGTGGGCATGTCATTCGGCCAAGAGGGGCCAGTCACATGTCAGCGAAGGGCGCAGCCCTGGAGATTCGGCGACAATAATCATTTTCCGCCACCCTGGAAGGGCGCTTTCCATGCAACGATCGGCTTATTTTTCAATGATGGCGAGGGCGTGGGGCTCGAGTCGGCGGACGACCTTGCCGTCCTTGTAGATGATGTCCTGCGTGACGATGAGTTCCGCCTTTCTTCCCATGTCGACGGATTGGAAGGGGGCGGGGGTGACGACCCCTTTGCTGATTCTCTGGACAGGATGGCGTCGGAACCGCGACCTCCTCGATTTGGCTGCTGGGGAGTTCAAAATAGGAGTTTGCCCTCGGCGATGGTCTTCGGCTTGGCCCTGCAAGACGGTGATGACCGTCTGCCGGCCGTCGGGATCTTCTTGGAGCCCACTCTCGGATTGGTCGCGAGGACGGCGATCAGTTGCGGGTCCTTGTTCGATTCGACCAGTTCGCCGTCTAGACGTGTTGAAATTCGAGCGGACGATCGCCTGGATGCCGAGCTTGGCGGCGAGCTGTCCGACGTTGTCGCCGGGGATCGGCTCGGCCTTTGCGGGCGACCGCCGGCGTGCCGAGCGGCAGCTCGGTCTCTTCGATGTTCCCCTTGGTCCTTTGATCGTCAGCTTGTCGCCGGTCTGGGCGACGATGGTGCCGGTCGTAAATAGAGGGAAGACCCCTTGCGCCCGCCCTTGGAAGCCGTAGGTCGCGTTCACCGCCTCCCCCGTCGGCGTGATCGCCCGGGTTGTGTTATTCACCAGCCGGTGGCCATTGGGGTAGAGGAACTCGCCGTTTATTGACGAGCGTTGTTTTCCATCCGAGTAAAGACGCATACCGGAGGCTACGTACGCGGGGCGCGCGTTGGAATAGAGCTCTTGGACAAAATCCGCTTTTTTCTGGTCCTGGAATCCGCCTCTCTGATACGGATTGGCACCCATGCCGTCGCCCGTGTATCGCTTTCGGCCGTTGTAGTGGAGATCCACGCCGGAAGCAGTCTCGCGTTCGCGGCCATTTGCGTAGAGAAGTCGATTGACGCTTCTCTTTACATGCTCGACCTTGTTTCCCGGCAACGGATCAGCATCAGGATCACCAAAGTTGAGATCTGAGTTCTGTGGTGTATTTGCGGTTCCGACATCGCTATTGCCGCGCTCAAATTTCTGTTCGTCAAAATTGTGGTTATGAGCTCTTTGATATGCGCCAGGCTCTTGGCCGTCACCGCTCCATTTGGGTTTGCCGTTCCGAAATAGTTCCTTCCCCGTTTCGGTAACCATGGGGCGGCCGTTGGCGTAAAGGGGTCGCATGTCGTTACTGAATTTTCGACGACCATTCGAATGGATCGCGTTGCCCAATAAATCGAACTTAGGCTGGCCGTTGGAGTAGAGCTTTCGGCCGTCATCAGCGATTTTTCGGCTGCCATTCGCGTACAGTTCATTGCCGTTACGATCGAATCGTGGACGTCCGTTCGAATAGAATTGCTCTGCTCTCTCTTCGAGTTTTCGTTTGTTTGGTCCGTACGCGAAGAAATCCGCTTCGGTCATTCGATAGAGATAATTTTTCAGCTCCGATGTGTCGTCCGTCTCTTTGAACCTTGAGAAGTCGTTTTTGTACTTCGGGTTGTTTGGATAGTGAAGATTGATTGCACTCCTATAACCGCTGGTCAGCCCAATCGTCATCTGGTTGCCATTTGGATAATAGAGTGACCTGTCACCGAATTCTCGACCTGACGCACCACGTGATTGCCATCTCTGATCGATTCTGCTCAAACCAGCAGGCTTTGCGATCTCATAAGAGCCAGCGAGGCCGCCATTCAAACGTGCCCAATTAAGAATGTACTGCTTTTGAAATCCTCGAAGTTCGGACCACCTAAAAACCTCTCCGGTGTTAGGATCTGTGAACTCGAGTTCGCTCTCGCGAAGTGAATCGGTGTTCTTGTCCAAAAGGCTCTGTTTTAATGCGTTTGTTAGCCCTTCCCGATCCAGATTCGAACATAGCAGCAAGTCTCGGTTATGGACTTAACCCCGTACTTTGCTTCGAACGTATCAATAATTTGCTCCAGCTCTTTGCTTTCAATCTTCCTCGGGAAGTCCCACGGTGCGCTTGCGTGTCTTTTGGATTTCGGATTTGTCGATTTTTTTGGTGGGATGGGAAGAGGCGATACTGCGCGACACGACATTGCTCGGGTCCGGCGTCGAGCGGAACTCGTTGGGATAACTGAATCCCTGATACCCGCCTGCGCGTTCCTTGCCCATTAACTGACTGTCGTTTGCCTTCTGGATCGGCACGGGGTTTTGTTGAGCGAAGACGCTGGTGGGAAGGGGGAGTAATGCAGCACGTCGCGAGGAGCAGTGGTGGAGAGGTCGGGCATGCTGGCCGCCGACGCCGCGAAGGTGGAAAATCGGCGGCTTTCACAGTCATTAAAGCCTTCGGTCATGCCTGGCGGCGGTCGGCATTCGTCGTCAGTCCTTCGCGGCTCCCGCGCCGATTCCATCGGAATCGCCTCGGGGATCGCGTATCGTCCGCTGACGCTTTCGGTTATGCTTCCGCCTCGACTGCTCCCCAGGTTTCTGATGCCGTTTTCGCGGACCGGAAAGCCGCGATGGCCGGCGGCTTGACGACTTTCCGATCTCGGCATTTGCAACCTGGAGTTCAAGGTTATCCGCTTTAAACCCCGTTCCCTCGCCCTCGCTGCTGTTTCTGCGGTTCTGCTATACTCCATTTTAGCTTCCGATTGACTCCTCTAAGGATCCATCGAGCCGCGCGAGGGGGAAAAGAACGGAGTTTTCCTCTTCTCCTTCATCTTCGATTGGTGTTGGGCGGCATTGGTCGAACCTGGCCGATTGCCCTGTCGGCGCAAGCGGACTCCCTAACCTTAGATCCGGAATGGAGAGTAAACCGGCTAACCTGGTTTTGCCGGCGAAATGGCCGTTAAAGAGAGCAGACTCCTCACTCCTTCCTCTCCCGGCGGGAGAGGGTTTTCACGGGTCACTCCCGGCGGGAGAGGGTGATTTGTTCCCCCTCTCCGGGAGAGGGTGGCGAGCGCAGCGAGCCGGGTGGAGGGGTTCTGTTTCTTCGGGCGAGGGTGGAAAAGGAAGACCCCTCGATTTTCCCTTTCCCGGCGGGAGAGGGTTTTCAGTCGGTCATTCCCGGGAGAGGGTTTTCAATCGGTCATTCCCGGCGGGAGAGGGTTTTCAGTCGGTCATTCCCCGGGAGAGGGTGATTTGTTCCCTCTCCGAGAGGGTGGCTATTGCAGCGGAGCTGGGTGAGGGGTTTGATTCTTCGGGCGAGGGTGGAAAGGAAGACCCCTCACCCTTCCCTCCCAGCGGGGAGAGGGTTTTCAATGGGTCATTCCCCGAGGGAGAGGGTGATTTGTTCCCTCCTCCGGGAGAGGGTGGCGAGCGTAGCGAGCCGGGTGAGGGGTTTGCTCTTCGGCGAGGGTGGAAAAGGGAAGACCCCTCACCCCTTCCCTCTCCCAAAGGGAGAGGGTTTTCAGTCGGTCATTCCCCGGGAGAGGGTTTTCAGTCGGCTTGCCCCGAGGGAGAGGGTGATTTGTTCCTTCTCCTCCGGGAGAGGGTGGCGAGCCGCAGCGAGCCGGGTGAGGGGTTTGTTTCTTCGGGCGAGGGTGGAAAGGAAGACCCTCACCCTTCCCTCTCCCAAAGGGAGAGGGTTTTCAGTCGGTCATTCCCGGAGAGGGTTTTCAGTCGGTCATTCCCCGGGAGAGGGTTTTCAGTCGGTCATTCCCCGGGAGAGGGTTTTCAGTCGGTCATTCCCCGGGAGAGGGTTTCAATCGGTCATTCCCCGAGAGGGTTTTCAATCGGTCATTCCCCGGGAGAGGGTTTTCAATCGGTCATTCCCCGAGGGAGAGGATTTTCAACAGTTCTTTCCCAGAGGAAAAGGGTGGATTTGTTCCTTCGTCATCGCGGCGAGCCGCAGCGAGCCGGGTGAGGGGTTCGCCGCCATAGGGTCTTGGTCGCTTACGGAGTCCAGAATTCCTGGATCTCTTGATGGGACCGGCCGAGCGGTGCGGAGCAAGGATGATTTCGGAGGGGGCGACGACGATTCCCGCGTCCGTCACGACATAGCCGAGCCCGCAGCTGCCGAGCACGACCCGCAGGCTCTGACGGACCGACTTGTCCCTGCAGAGGACATGGACGCCGGCGGCCGCATGTTCCGGGGCGTCCGCGGGGATCTCCAGTTTCACGGTCATGCCGGTCGCGTGATGGAAGAATTGAGCGACTTCGAGGCTCGCCCCCTGGAAGCGAAAGCCGATGTTGCCGTCACGCTACGCCTCCCAATCGGCGCTCCGATAATTCGCCTGAAAGACGGCGAAAGGGGCTGGTGCGTCTTCACGTAGCCGACACGGTGATGTTTCGAGTTCTTCATGCCCGCCGAGCGGATTCCAAGAGCAAAGGAACGGACGTTCGGATCGCCTCAGGCCGGTGGCGGCAGGATATTTTTCCGCGAGTGCCCGGTCGAGGAGCCGCGTCCGCCGCGGGCGTGGTCCTTCGCTTGGGCCAGTTTTTGGCGTATTCTTTCTGGTGCAGTTTCGCGAGATTGACATTGTTTTCTGCTCGGCAAGCGTCGACATCGAGACGCTTCGGCTCCTTGCATTCGTGCGTCGGGGTGGCGGACCATTCAAAAACAAAGATCTCCTCCTCCGTTTCGTCCGTGGAAGCAAACAACGGGATCCTTCCTCGGCATGCCAAAGCTCCGCGATTTCCACCACGAACGGTATGCTGGCGACGTCCTCCTGAGGGACTCCGCCCGTCAGCACGAGCACGCCCGAGCCATCGGGCAAGAGGACGGCGATCGGAGCGCCGGTGGGAATCTGAGCCATGGACGAACCGTTCGAAGAATGAGCGGCGAATGCCGAGCCGTGAAACTCCGGCAGGTCGGCGGCGATCTCGAGTTCCAGCGAAGGGACGCGCGACGCCCATACGGACCACGCAAAGGCGAGATTCTTGCCTGCTCCAGTGAGCAGATTCAAGAGCGGCAGGCTGGTGACCGAGGAAAGGTCCGCGAATCGTTCTTGGTTCCCGTCACAAGCCGAGCAGGGGGATTTTTTGGTTCTCGGTTCGACTTGGCTGGTGAATCCACCATTGGTGAGATGGCTGCCCGGCGGCGAATCATCGCATTCGCCATCGCAAATCGAGCCGTAGGAATCGAGGGACAACTGCATGCCACAGGGGGTAGGAACCTTGCCCTCCGCCTGGGCCTTGGAACATCCTTGGCAAGGATCTTGGTTTTTCTCGGCCAGCGTGCAGGCTTCCCCCTTGGATGGGTTCGCTTTCAGAAACGGACATTCTTCCACCTTTTCCCCTTGGGAGTTCAATGGACACTCTCCCACCCTCTCCCCTTGGGAGTTGAACGGACAATTATTCACCCTCTCCCCTTGGGAGAGGGCAGGGTGAGGGGAGTTCCTTTTTTTCGCCTTCAGGAAAGGGCATTCCTCGCAGACATCCTCGTTCGCGTTTGGGCAGCCTTTGCAGGAGCCATCCTTGGCGTCGGTGAGAGGGCATCCTTCGCAGGTTTCCGCGGTGCAGTTTCCGCAGCTACCGCTGGAGCAATTCGCGGTCTTTTGGGCTGTCGCGTCGGGGCAGGCGGGGCACTTGGCTTTCGAGCATGCCTCCTTGCAGGCGGAGAGAGGGGACTCCTCCGCGAAGCAGAGCCGGGAGAAGCCATGCAATTGTTGATCCAAGGCTCCCAGGAAGAGGAGCGATCCGACGACGGGGATGATTCTGATCCAATTCGTCCGTAGCATGGCACTTCCTCCAAATCCCTTTTCCCGTGGACCGGCGAAATCATCGCCCGGTCGACGGCATCCTTGCCGTGAGGCCAGCGTTCGACGTTGAATCAGCAAACGGTGAGAGGCCTATTGCAGGAACGCCCGTCCGCGTCACGAATCGGTCGAGACAACAAGTTGCCCGAAGGCTCGTTGAATCCCGAGGACAACGCTTGGCGGAAGAATGGGCTCGCGGAACCCTTTCCCTCTCAGATTGGGCAAAAGGAAAGCGCAAGCCGAGAAACTGGCGTTCTTAGCTTCGGGCGATAGCCCTTTTTGAGATTTGAGTCAATGCAGGTTTTAGGGAGGGAACCCCTCACCCGTCTCGCTGCGCTCGCCACCCTCTCCCGAAGGAGAGGGAATGAGATTGCGGGAACTCCTCACCTGTCTCATGCACGCCACCCTCTCCCGAAGGAGAGGGAATGAGATTGTGGAAACCTCACCTGCCTTGCCAGGCCTGCCAATTCTCTCCGTCAGAGAGGGAAATGAGATTGCGGGAACCCCTCACCCGCCTCGTTGCGTTCGCCACCCTCTCCCGAAGGAGAGGGAATGAGATTGCGGGAACCCCTCACCCGTCTCGCTGCGCTCGCCACCCTCTCCCGAAGGAGAGGTGGGAATGAGATTGCGGAACCCTCACCCGTCTCGCTGCAGCCGCCACCCTCTCCCGAAGGAGAGGCACGAGACGCGGGAACCCCTCACCTGCCTCCGTTGTACTTCGCCACCCTCTCCCGAAGGAGGGAGAGGGGGTGTACAAGGGAAGTGGCTTTTCAGTCGGACTTCTTGGGGACGAACCAGATGTTGCGGAACTGGACGGGGTTGCCGTGGTCTTGGAGAAGGAGCACGCCAGGTTCGCGGGGATCGCTGCCGTCGCCGCCAGGCGTGATGTCCCTCAACGTGACGTTGTCGTGAATGAGTTCGCCGTTGTGGCGGACGGTGATTTGGGCAGGCTTGACCTTTTCCCCCTTGTCGTTGAATCGAGGTGCCGTGAAGTCGATGTCGTACGTTTGCCATTCTCCGGGCGGAAGCGAGGCGTTGATCTTGGGGACCGCCATCGTGTAGATGCCGCCCGCCTCGTTGTCTTTGGGGGGAAGGCCAAAACTATCGAGCACTTGAAGTTCGTAACGGCCTTGGATGTAGACGCCGCTGTTGCCACGTAGCTGGCCGCGCATCAGGGGCATGTAGGGGGTGCGGAACTCGACGTGAATAGTGGCGTCGGTGAATTTCGGCTTGGACTTGATGTCTCCCCGGAGCACTTTCGCGTCGGGTCGGGCGCCAACCTGCATGGCTCCGTCGATCAATTTCCAGTGCGCCGGTTCGCCGGATCGCGTGGTCCATGAATCGAGGTTGGTGCCGTCGAAGAGGACGACGGCTCCTTCGGGGGGCTTGGCGCCGAGGGTTGGTGACTTCAATTCGACCCGTTTCATGGTGAGGTCGAAGGATTCCTCGGGGCTTTCGCCATGCATGGTGAACTCGCCGCCAGTGACGCTCGCGGTCCATTGGTAGGTGCCCCCGTCTTCCGGGCCAAGTTCGAGGGTACCTTCGGACGTCCATTTCCCGTCCTGGATCTTGCCCCGCAGAAGGATGCGGATTTCCTTGGTCTCGCCGTCTCGATCGACGGAAAAAAGGCTGTCGTAGTCGTCTCGTCCGGTGCCGAAGATTTTGGCGGAGACCTTACCTTGAGCGCCGCTGGCCGCCGACCATTCCCCGGACCAATTCCCCATCACGGGTTCCTGAGCCGCATCCGCGTGCCAAAACAAGCCGGCGACCAATACAAGTTTCCCGATAACCGTCATGGTTTACCCCTTTTTCGGTGATTCTCGTCCGATGGGCCAAATCGTAGCGGAGATGCGGGCGACATGGTAGCGGAAATGTCCGAGTGATTCTCCACTCGGCGATGCAACGGGCGTGGCACGGGTATAATTTCGAGAGCTCTCGGAGCATTCCAGCGTCAGGAGCGCTGGATCGGTAGCAGGAGTTCGAAGAGGAAGGTCCCCCGACGTTGAGTCAGCCGACGCACTCCACCGAGCCGATTTCGATGGCGAGGTTGTTTCCGTTGTCGAACGTCGTCTTGTTCCCTTACGGCGTGCTGCCACTCCATATCTTCGAGCCTCGGTATCGTCAGATGACGCGCGACGCTTTGGCGGACGATCGGCGGATCGCGATGGTGCTGCCGAGTGGTGGGATGAACCAGGAACCGGTCCCCATTCATCAAGTGGCGTGCATCGGCCGGATTCATCAAGAAAACGCGCTCCCGGACGGTCGCTTTACCTTCCTTCTGCATGGCGAGGCTCGCGTCCTCGTTGAGCGGGAACTCCCATTGGACCGGATGTATCGGGTAGCGAAAGTACAAGTGCTTGACGACGCGTTGGAACCGAACCTGGCGACTCGTCGGCAACTACAGCGTGCGCACATCCTAAGTCTATTTCGGCAGGTATTGCCAGAGGCGCATCCGTCCGTGACGCGTTTCTTCGAGTCCCTGGCTGCGGACGTCCCGCCGGGAGCTTTCGCGGACATGGTGGCTTATGCCTCGCCCCTTCCCATGGAGATCAAACAACAGCTCTTGGCAACCCCGTCGGTCGATCGGAGATTGGAAGTCCTCGCGGGGGCCTTGGAGGAAATCCGGGAGGGTGGTTCGGACCCAAGTCCTGATTTCCTTGAGGGTTTGAGCTTGAATTAGGATGCCGGCCCTTCTCGATCGCCTACAATGCGTTATTGAACCTCGGAAATGATTCGGTCGCGAGAGGGGACCGGCAAGGCCGGATCCAAGGGAAGAAGGTCTCTATTCGGACTTTCTCGCGGACGTTTCGCCAGGAAAATCCTGGAGATGCCAAACCAACGCCGCAGGAAAAAAAAACGCGGCAAACCGCGCCGAACGGGACGCGGAAAGTGAGGAAACGACCATGGATACTTCAGCAGCCAAGCACGCCGACCATTCCTCGGCCAATGGATCGGGCAAGAAGATCGAGTCACACGCGGAAAATCCGGTGGATTTGAAGCGGATCGAACGGGCAGTGCGCGAAATCCTGGTCGCGGTGGGGGAAGACCCGGATCGGGAGGGGTTGAAAGAGACGCCGGCCCGAGTTTCGAGGATGTACGCGGAGATGTTTCGCGGCCTGCGCCAGGACCCAAAACGGCATGTCAAAAAGGTCTTTACGCAGCAGTACGACGAAATCGTGCTGATCAAGAACATCAGTTTCGAGAGCATGTGCGAACACCATTTGCTTCCTTTCTTCGGCATGGTTCACGTGGCGTATCTCCCGAATGGAAAAGTGGTTGGATTGAGCAAGATTCCTCGCGTGGTGGAGGAGATTGCGCATCGGCCGCAGATCCAAGAGGGGATTACGATCCAGATCGCCGAGCTCTTGATGTCCGAACTGGATGCGCGTGGCGTGGCGGTCGTGGTGGAGGCGGAGCACACCTGCATGACGATCCGTGGCGTTCGCAAGCCAGGGAGCCTGTGCACTACGAGCGCGATGCGCGGGATCTTTAAGGACAATCCGTCGACACGTGCGGAACTCATGTCGCTGCTAAGTTCTCCTAAGTCATTTTAGGAATGCAAATTGCAGTTCATGTCGTAGAGTCTTGGAGGAAGGGGAACGGGGAGTCCCCACTCCTCGGGTTGTGTTGCTTTCGCAGCTCGACTAAACTAGCTTTTTGCGCTGGGTCATCGAGGACCGACGGCGGCTCGAAGATATTGGCGTGCACTAAGGATTTTTGCACCTATGACTTATGATCCGACGAACCCGCTCATTGTTCAGAGTGATCGTTCCATTCTCGTTGAAGTCGACAACCCCAAGTACGAAGAAGCCCGCGAGGCCTTGGCTCCGTTCGCAGAGCTGGAAAAGAGTCCTGAACACATCCACACGTACCGTCTGACGGACTTGTCGATGTGGAATGCCGCCGCCGCTGGCATGGATGCCGACGAAATGGTCGGCGTACTGGTCCGCTACAGCAAGTTTCCCCTGCCGGGCAATCTTGAGACCGACATTACCGAACGGGTTAGCCGGTACGGCCGGGTGAAGCTGATCCGCGCGGAGGATGGTCTCCATCTGGTCTGCAAGGACCGGCCTCTTCTCGAAGAGTTGGTTCGCCAGAAAGAGCTTCGCAAATACCTGACCGATCCCGTGGACGAAACGGCTTTCCGGATTGGTGAAGCATTTCGCGGCGTGGTTAAGCAGGCGCTGATCACCGTCGGCTATCCCGCCGAGGACTTGGCGGGTTACGTCGAGGGTGCCGCATTGCCGATCGCGCTGCGCGAGATTTGCCGCAACGGCGTTCCCTTCACGGTTCGCGACTATCAGCAAGAGGCCGTGGACACCTTTCATGCCGGCGGCGACGTTCGAGGGGGAAGCGGCGTGATCGTGCTTCCCTGTGGCGCGGGCAAGACGATTGTCGGCATCGCCGCCATGGCGAAATTGCAAAAATCGACCCTCATCCTCACCACGAGCATCACTTCCGTGAAGCAATGGCACCGGGAGATCCTCGAAAAGACCGACCTTGCCGAGGGAGCGGTGGGTGAGTTCACGGGGGAGACCAAAACGATCGCGCCGGTGACCCTCGCCACCTACCAGATTGTTACCTACCGGCCGAACAAGCAGGAAGATTTCCCGCATTTCGACATCTTCAACAAGCGGGATTGGGGCCTGATCATCTACGATGAAGTGCACCTCTTGCCTGCTCCCGTGTTCCGGGTGACGGCGGATATCCAGGCGCGCCGCCGGCTCGGCTTGACCGCGACCTTGGTTCGGGAAGATGGTCGTGAAGGGGACGTGTTCACGCTGATCGGACCCAAGAAGTACGACGTGCCGTGGCGGGCGCTCGAGTCGAAGGGCTGGATCGCGGAGGCGGCGTGCTCGGAGATTGTTGCTCCTTGCCCGACGATGGCATGGAGTACGCGGTCGCCTCGGCGTCAGAAGTTTCGCGTGGCGAGCGAGAACCCCGTGAAGGAAGATCTCTGCGGACAATTGATCGAGAAGTACTCCGAGAGTCGGCTGTTGATCATCGGCCAACATTTGAATCAACTCCGCCGGCTTGCGCAGCGTTTTGACATTCCGCTGATTACGGGCCAAACGAGCCAAGCGGAGCGGGAACGCCTATACCAGCAGTTCCGCACGGGGGAGATTAAACAGCTCATTCTCTCCAAGGTGGGTAATTTCTCGCTCGACTTGCCGGACGCGAACGTGTTGATCCAGGTATCGGGGACCTTGGTTCTCGCCAGGAGGAGGCGCAGCGACTGGCCGCATCCTTCGCCCAAAACAGAACGGCAGCGCACTTCTACACGCCGACGACGCGGGATACAAAGGAGCTCGATTTCGCGTTACATCGCCAGTTGTTTTTGACGGAACAAGGGTATCGCTACGAGATCCTCGATCAGACGGAGGTAATGTCGCTAACCTCGCCCGGCTCCGGCGACGTGGAACTTTCCCTGTCGGCGAACGGGTGAAATCGGGTCTCCGTCATTGCTAAAGGGATGCAACGGGAGCGGCTCCCGAGCGGCGAGTGACGAAACCTTCTAAGATAACAAGCGGCGGAAAAGTAATGTCGTAAAGAGCATCATAAAAGTAATGTCGTATTCCCCGGCCCGGTCGCTTGAGAGCCTCGCCGCTAGCCACGAATAGTGGCGTCCATGGATTCGCACCGGGCCCCGGACATTACGTTGTTAGGCGTACGATGGCGGGAAGTGCGCATGTTTGCCATGCGAGGAAAAGAAGCCCTCATTTCCCTGCCCTCTCCCGGCGGGAGAGGGAGTTCATTGCGGCTTCGCCGCTTTAGTTTTCTGAGCGGCAATGGAGCCGGCTTGGTCGCTTGAAGAGTCTTGGGCAAGAAGCCGTAAATCGCGGTGGGCGTCCATGATTTGACGCGGGGCCCGGACGTTACTTTTCCGAGCGGCGATGGTTCAAGGGACGCCGCGGCTGGCGCACTGATGATCCGTTTATCGAGAGTGATGTATCCATGAGTGATTGGAGTGGTGGTTACGGCGGAGGGGCGCGTCCCATCAACGCCAAGATCCCCGTGAAGGTCCATCGCAACGTATCGATGATTCGTACCTGCGAGCCGGTGCTCGCCGACGAATTGCTCGCGCGCCCGAAACTCAGCCGAATGATCATCGGCCGACTGATCGGCGATGTCCTGCTGGTGCGACCCGGCAAGGTGGCCGAGGTCGTCGAGGAACTTCGCAAGATGGGGCACACACCGCAAGTCCAGGGAACCAAATGACCGACGCGATTCTCGAACAGTATCGTCGGACGCTGGCCTTCTATTCCGAAGATCTGCTTCAGGAAACGATCAAGCGTCTCCCGAAAAATGGTCGTGGCAAAAAGACGACGACGTCCGCGGAGACGCTCGAGTCCTTGCTCGAGGCTCCCAAGACCATCGAAAAGGTCGTCGCGGAACTTTCCGAGCCGCATCAACGCGCGCTCGCCTTGTTCCGGCGCTCCCCATTCGTCCATTGGCGTTGGGACCATGCCGTAAGAATGTTGCAGGCCTGCGAGATTCCGTCCCCTTACCGCGTGCTTCAGGAGTTATTGGCCTCGGGGCTCTTGTGCATGCGCCCGTCGCGTGGAGCGGAGCCTCTGGTCCGATTCGAGATCGGGGACGGGCTTCCCACGGCGGCGTTGCCTACGATCGCTCTGGCGGGTCCTTTGGCGGAACAGGAACTCGAGTTGCCGGAACCCCTGCCGCCGCTCGCGGGGGTCGAGGCGACGGCGGGAAGTTGGCGGGAATGCGACGGCTGGGAATTGCCGGTTCGGCTTGCCGTCCTTTGGCGCCTGGCCCAAAGAGCGCCCATTAAGCGGACGCAACAAAACGTTCTCTTCAAACGGGACCAGGAGCGCATCCTCGGCGATCCGCTGCTCGGGTCCGGAATGCTCGATGCTCCGGTGATCATCGAAGAATCCGGAATGCTCGTCTACGCGCTCGCGGTGCGGCAGGGATGGCTTTCCGACGGGGACGAACAATCGCCGACGGGACTTTTGGAATCGGTCTGGCCCGAGGCT